>NZ_JBIWLG010000011.1:0-78373 GCF_044766085.1 Streptomyces sp. NPDC102360
CGGGGGTGCGGAAGGGGGGGGCGCAAGCGGCGGACGGGGGGGCTTCCGGGGGGGTGACGGGGGACCTGGTGGTGGGGGGGTGAGAAAATCACCCCCCTGCGGCGTTTGAGCAGCGGGGGCCGGGCGGAGCCCCGGGGCGCTGCCCCGGACCCCGCGCCTCAATCGCCGGCGGGGCTTGGGTGGGATTGCGCTCGCAGTTCCTTGATGGCGCGGCGGCGGGCCAGGCGGTGTTGGCGGCGGATTTGGGCTTCCTGGTAGCGGCGGCGGTCGCGGTCGGTTTCCGGTTCGACCGGGGGGACCGTGCGGGGCTTGCCGTCCGCGTCGACCGCCGCGAAGACCAGGTACGCGGAGCCGACCTGCTGCGCGGGCGTCGACTCGTTCCAGCGCTCGGCGAGGACCCGCACGCCCACCTCCATCGACGTGCGCCCCGTCCAGTTCACCTGCGCCTTCACGTGCACCAGGTCACCGACCCGCACCGGCTCCAGGAACGCCATCTCGTCCATGGAGGCCGTCACCGCAGGTCCGCCCGAGTGCCGGCCGGCCACGGCGCCCGCCGCGTCGTCAACCAGTTTCATGATCACGCCACCGTGCACCGTGCCGAGGAGATTGGTGTCGTTGTGCGTCATGATGTGCGACAACGTCGTGCGGGAAGAGGAAGTCGGCTTGCCCGGAATATCCGATTCCGCGCCGTGGGCCAGGTCTGTCATGCCACCAACCTTATGCGCGCGCCGAATGTGTTAGCTCTGCAACAGCACTGGTGCGATTTCCCTTCAGGGCTTGTGAGGCACGTATTCGAGCACTGCACACTGAGCCCTATGAATGAATGGCCCGACGGGCGGAGCGACAGGCAGAGCGGCGCGGGCCGCGGCGGATACGGCCGCGGCAGCGGCAGCACACGTCCGGAGGGCGTCCGTGCCATGCCGCACGTGCAGCGCCCCGTCCCGCAGCAGCAGCCGCCGCCCCCGTACGACGGTGGCGGCTACAACCCGTCGTACGACGACGGGTACAACACGGGCCAGGTCTACGGCCAGCCGGGCGGCAGGGGCCGGGGTTCCGGCTTCGACGACGGTGGCGACTACGGGCCGCCGACCGGCCGCCCGGTGCGGCCCCCCAACTGGGGCAAGCGCATCAAGCGGACCGTCCTGGCCGTGGTCGTCGTGGTGGTCGTCGCGAGCGTCGGCACGTACTTCTGGGCCGACTCGAAGCTGCACCGCGACGTCGACCTGTCGAAGGTCATCGACCGGCCCGAGGCGGGCGACGGCACGAACTACCTGATCGTCGGCACCGACAGCCGTGAGGGCATGACCTCCGAGGACAAGAAGAAGCTGCACACCGGCTCCGCCGAGGGCAAGCGCACGGACACGATGATGATCCTGCACGTCGGCTCCAGCGGGGACACCCTCGTCTCGCTGCCGCGTGACTCGAACGTCGAGATCCCCTCGTACAAGGGCGCCGAGTCCGGCAAGACGTACCCGGCCACGGGCCGCCAGACGAAGCTGAACGCCGCCTACGCGGAGGACGGTCCGACGCTGCTCGTGCGCACCGTCGAGTCCAACACCGGGCTGCACATCGACCACTACGCGGAGATCGGCTTCGGCGGCTTCGCGAGCATCGTGGACGCGGTCGGCGGCGTCGACATGAACCTGAAGGAGGGCTTCAAGGACAAGTGGTCCGGGGCCGACTTCCAGAAGGGCGAGCAGACCCTGGACGGCCAGCAGGCCCTCGCCTTCGTCCGTACGCGGCACGCCTTCGCCCAGTCCGACCTGCAGCGCACCAAGAACCAGCAGCAGTTCCTCGGGGCGCTCGCGCACAAGGTCTCCTCGCCCGGAACCGTCCTGAACCCGTTCACGCTGTACCCGACGATGGGCGCGGGCCTGGACTCGCTCACCGTCGACAAGGACATGAGCCTGTGGTCGCTGGGCAAGATGTTCCTGGCGATGAAGGCGGCCAACGGCGGCGACGGCAAGTCCATGAACATGCCGACGAGCGGCAGTGTCGGCGGCAACCTGCTGTGGGACAAGGCCAAGGTCAAGCAGCTCGTCGACCAGTTCAACAACGACGAGAAGGTCACGGTCTCCAGCGACTGAGGCAGCGACTGAGGCAGCGACTGGGCCAGGATGTCGTCATGACGTCCGCTCTCGTTCTCGGTGCCGCCGGTGGGGTCGGCCGGGCGATCGTCGCCCGGCTCGCCGCCGGCGGTACGCATGTCGTCGCGGTCGACCAGGACCCGACGGTGCATCAACTCCCGTCTGCGCACGCGGTGTTGGTCGGCGACGCCACCGAAGTGGCCACCATCGGGCGGGCCTTCGATGCCGCACCCGAGCCGCCCTCCGTGCTCGTGCACGCACTTCTGCACGAACTACGCGCTCCACTGGGCGAGTTGACACCGTCGCAGTGGCACAAGGTCTTCGACGTCGGGCTGGTCTCCGCCTGGCAGGCCGCCGCCGAGCTGGTGCGGCGCAAGGGCGAGGGGCCCGCGTCCGTGGTCCTGGTCGGCTCGGTGCACGCGCACGGCGCGGCGCCCGACTGCGCCCCGTACGCCGTCGCCAAGGCGGGCCTCGGCGCCCTCGCCCGCGCGGCGGCCACCGAGTGGGGTCCGCTGGGCGTGCGCACCAACGTCATCGAGCCGGGCTTCGTGCCCGTCGAGCGCAACGCCCACCGCTGGCGCGACCCCGCCGCCCGCGCCCGCGTCGAGGCGGACTACCCGCTCGGCCGCCTCTGCTCCCCCGCGGAGATCGCCGACGTCGTCGCCTTCCTGGCCGGGCCCACCTCTTCGTACGTCAACGGGGTCTGCCTGCCCGTGGACGGCGGCTACCTGGCGGCACTCCCGGAGACCACATCAAGCCCCTGCTCAAGCCCCTGCGGCGATTGAGCAGGTCTTTCCAGCCCCGCCGGCGATTGAGGCGCGGGGTCCGGGGCAGCGCCCCGCGGCGTAGGAAAACGGATACCGGAACCGTCCCGCTCCTGAGACTCTGCGCCGATGGATCGCGAAGAGATCTCCCGCATCGCCCACACCGACCACCCCATCAAGGCCCCCCTCGGCGACGACTCCGTACGCGAACTGCTGCGCCACACCCTGCCCCACCGCGCCGAACGCGTCCTCGACCTCGGCTGCGGCCCCGCCGAATGGCTGCTGCGCGCCCTCGCCGACCGGCCGGGCGTACGGGCCGAGGGGATCGACCTGGACGAGGGCTCCCTCACGGAGGCCCACGAGCGGGCCGAGGCGGCGGGCGTGGCCGACCGGCTCGCCCTGCACCACACGGCCGCCGAGGACTTCGTACCGGAGAAGCCCTTCGACGCCGTGCTCAGCGTCGGCGCCGCCCACGCCTTCGGCGGCCTGCTGCCCACCCTCGACGCGGCCCGCACACACCTCGCCCCGGGCGGCCGCGTCCTGATCGGCGACGGCTACTGGGAGACCGGCCCCTCCCCCGAGGCCGTGGAGCTGCTCGGCGACTTCGCCGACCTGCCGACCACCCTCGACCGGGTCGCCGGGGCCGGCTGGACCCCGGTCGCGGCGCACCTCAGCACCCGGCACGAACTGGACGCCTACGAATGGTCCTGGCTCGGCTCCGTGGCGAACCGGGCCCTCGACCACCCGCAGGACCCCGCCGGCGCCGAACTCCTGGACCTGGTCACCACCCGCCGCACCGAGTGGCTGCGCGGCTACCGGCACTGCTTCGGCTTCGTCTGCCTCGTGCTGCGCCGGACGCACGAAGGCCCCTGATCCGTGCGGGTCATCAGGGGCCTTCGGCGTACGGGGTGTTACGGCAGGTTGCGCGCCATGACGATGCGCTGGACCTGGTTCGTGCCCTCGTAGATCTGCGTGATCTTGGCGTCGCGCATCATGCGCTCGACCGGGTAGTCACGGGTGTAGCCGTAGCCGCCGAGCAGCTGCACGGCGTCCGTGGTGACCTCCATGGCAACGTCCGAGGCGAAGCACTTGGCGGCGGCGCCCTGGAAGGTCAGGTCCTTGTCCCCGCGCTCCGACTTGGCGGCGGCCGCGTACGTCAGCTGGCGGGCGGCCTCGATCTTCATGGCCATGTCCGCGAGCATGAACTGGACGCCCTGGAAGTCGCCGATCGGCTTGCCGAACTGCTTGCGCTCCTGGACGTAGCCCTTGGCGTAGTCGAGTGCGCCCTGCGCGACACCCAGCGCCTGCGCGGCGATGGTGATGCGGGTGTGGTCGAGGGTCGCCATCGCGGTCGCGAAGCCGGTGCCCTCGGCGCCGATCATGCGGTCGGCGGGGATCCGCACGTTGTCGAGGTAGACCTCGCGGGTCGGCGAGCCCTTGATGCCGAGCTTCTTCTCCGGGGCGCCGAAGGAGACGCCCTCGTCGGACTTCTCGACGACGAAGGCGGAGATGCCCTTCGAGCGCTTCTCGGGGTCGGTCACGGCCATCACCGTGTAGTACTCGGACTCGCCGGCGTTGGTGATCCAGCGCTTCACACCGTTGAGGATCCAGTGGTCGCCGTCGCGCACGGCGCGGGTCTTCATGCCCGCGGCGTCCGAACCGGCGTCCGGCTCGCTCAGGCAGTACGAGAACATGCCGTCGCCCTTGGCCAGCGGGCCCAGGTACTTCTTCTTCAGCTCCTCCGAGCCGGAGAGGATGACGGGCAGCGAGCCGAGCTTGTTCACCGCCGGGATCAGGGAGGACGAGCAGCAGACGCGCGCCACCTCCTCGATCACGATGACCGTGGCGAGCGCGTCGGCGCCCGCGCCGCCGTACTCCTCGGGTACGTGCACGGCGTGCAGGTCCGAGGCGGTGAGCGCGTCGAGGGCCTCGCGCGGGAAGCGCGCCTCCTCGTCCACCGCGGCGGCGTGCGGGGCGATCTTCGCCTCGGCCAGCGCGCGGATCGTGTCGCGGAGCATGTCGTGCTCCTCGGACGGGCGGTACAGGTCGAAGTCAGCCGATCCGGCCAAGGTCTCTCACGCTCCAAGACACGCTTTTACTGATGCTAATTACCGTTAAGTAACCCGAATCTTAGGTCGCCGCCCCCAGCGCGGATACGTGAGCTATGCGACAGAGGGAAAGTTGCCCGGTGAGGCGCCTCCACATGCCACGGCTATGCTCGGCAGCGCCCTGAAGCACCCACACCTCTGGAGCCCCCCGATATGGCCCTCAAGATCACCGTGATCGGCACCGGCTACCTCGGCGCGACACACGCCGCAGCCATGGCCGAACTCGGCTTCGAGGTGCTCGGCCTGGACGTCGTGCCCGAGAAGATCGACATGCTCACGCGGGGCGAGGTCCCGATGTACGAGCCCGGCCTCGAGGAGCTGCTCCGCAAGCACGTCTCGGGGTTCGAGGGTTCGAGCGGGCGGCTGCGCTTCACGATGGACTTCGCCGAGGCCGGCGAGTTCGGCGATGTGCACTTCGTGTGCGTGAACACGCCGCAGAAGCACGGCGAGTACGCCTGTGACATGAGCTACGTCG
Source organism: Streptomyces sp. NPDC102360 (assembly GCF_044766085.1). NCBI lineage: Bacteria > Bacillati > Actinomycetota > Actinomycetes > Kitasatosporales > Streptomycetaceae > Streptomyces > Streptomyces sp. NPDC102360. Next base: position 5,435 of record NZ_JBIWLG010000011.1, read on the forward strand.
ACTCCGCCTTCGCCTCGCTCGCGCCGCACCTGAAGGAGGGCGCGCTCGTCGTCGGCAAGTCGACCGTGCCGGTCGGTTCGGCGGACCGCCTCACCGAACTGCTGCCGGGGCACGCGGAGTTGGCGTGGAACCCGGAGTTCCTGCGCGAGGGCTTCGCCGTGAACGACACGCTGCACCCGGACCGGATCGTGGTCGGCGTGAACAGCGACGGGGCCGAGCAGCTGCTGCGCGAGGTGTACGCGAAGCCGCTCGCCGAGGGCACGCCGTTCGTCGTGACGGACTATCCGACGGCGGAGCTGGTCAAGACCTCGGCGAATTCGTTCCTCGCCACCAAGATCTCCTTCATCAACGCCATGGCCGAGGTCTGCGAGGCGGGCGGCGGCGACGTCGCGAAGCTCGCCGAGGCGATCGGCTACGACGAGCGGATCGGGCACAAGTTCCTGCGGGCCGGCATCGGCTTCGGCGGCGGCTGCCTGCCCAAGGACATCCGCGCGTTCATGGCGCGCGCCGGTGAACTCGGCGCCGACCAGGCGCTGACGTTCCTCCGCGAGATCGACTCGATCAACATGCGGCGGCGCGGCGCGATGGTCGAGATGGCACGCGAGGCGCTCGGAGGCGGGGCGTTCCTGGGCAAGCGGGTGGCCGTCCTCGGCGCCACGTTCAAGCCGGACTCCGACGACGTACGCGACTCGCCCGCGCTCAACGTGGCCGGGCAGATCCACCTTCAGGGTGGCCAGGTCACGGTCTACGACCCGAAGGGCATGGAGAACGCGCGGCGCGTGTTCCCGACGCTCGGCTACGCGGACTCGGCCCTCGAGGCGGTGCGCGGGGCGGACATCGTGCTGCACCTCACCGAGTGGCGCGAGTTCCGCGAGCTCGACCCGGCGGAGCTGGCCAAGGTCGCCGCGAGCCCGGTGCTCCTGGACGGGCGCAACGCGCTGGACAGTGCGCTGTGGCGGGCGGCCGGGTGGACGTACCGGGCGATGGGACGCCCCTCCGCCTAGCCATTACTTGGCGCGGTAGCGCCGCATCTTCGCCCGAGCCCCGCAGACCGCCATGTCGCACCAGCGACCGCGGCCCGCGGGGCTCCGGTCGTAATACGCCCAGTGGCAGTCGGCCGCCTCGCAGGCCTTGAGCCGTGCCCAGGTGCCGTCCCCGCGCGCCTCGGCGATGGCGGCCGCCACACGCCCGGCCAGGGACTCGCCGTGCACCGGGACGAGGCTCGCCGCGCCGTCCCGCTCGTCGACCGCCACCCGCAGCGGGACCGTGGCGAGCAGCTCGCCCAGCGGGGTCACGGTGCGGTGCGGCGGATGGCCCGCGTGGGCCAGGCATGTCGCGCGCAGCGACTCGCGCAGTTCGCGCGCCTCGTCGAGCCCGCCCGCCGCGATGCCGAAGCGCTCGCGCACCTCGGCCCGCTCCAGCGCGTCCTCGCCCGTCGCGATGTCGAGCAGCGTGTTCACCAGGGCCTCGATCAGGGCGAGGCCGCCGGGTGCGGTCTGGCGGGCATTCATGGTTGCGACGTTACCCCCAGTGCGGGAGTATGCAGTAACGCCGCAGTTACCTGTTAACCCCGTGTAGGGGTAACACGAGGAGGCATCATGCCCATCGCACAACTCGGAGTCGTCGTCCTGGACTGTCCGCGGCCGCGCGAGCTGGCGGAGTTCTACGCCGCGGTACTCGGCGGCAGCATCACCGGGAGCGAGGAGGACTGGGTCGACGTGACGGCGCCGGGCGGCCACAGCCTCGCGTTCCAGAAGGCGCCGGATTTCGTGGCCCCTTCCTGGCCCGCGCCGGACGCGTCCCAGCAGTTCCACCTCGATCTGACCGCCGAGGACCTGGACGCGGCCGAGAAGGAGGTGCTCGCGCTGGGCGCCACGGTGCTCGACGCGGCGGACCGTTCGCGCAGCTGGCGGGTTTACGCGGATCCCGCGGGGCACCCGTTCTGCCTCTGCGCCTGCTGATCCTTCCGACCAGCCGGTCCTTCCGACCAAGGGAGCCGCCATGGCCTTCGCGAAAATCGGCACCGTCGCCTACGACTGCCCCGACCCCGCCGCACTCGCCGAGTTCTACGCGGCCGTGCTCGGCGGGGAGATCAAGAACTACCAGGGCAAGGGCGACTGGTACGACCTGTACGCGCCGGACGGCCAGCGGCTGTCCTTCCAACGCGCTCCGGACCACAAGCCCCCGCAGTGGCCCGCCGCCGACCACGACTCGCAGCAGCTCCACCTCGACCTGGACGTGGCGGACATCGAGGCCGCGCAGGAGAAGATCCTCGCCCTCGGAGCGGTGCCGCTCGACCTGGACGACGAGGGCGGCGCCCGCGACTTCCGGGTGTACGCGGACCCGGCGGGGCATCCGTTCTGCTTGATCCGTCCGGACGCCGGCTAGAAGCTGGAGCCCCTGCGGTGTTGCGCGGCGCGGGAGACGAACTCCGTGCTGCGCAGCACCCGTTGGGCGTTGCCCCAGGTGAGCAGGGCGAGGTCGGCGTCGGTCCAGCCGCGGGCCTGGAGTTCCGCGATCAGGGCCGGGTAGCCGGCGACGTCGCCGAGACCCTCGGGGTGCGCGTCCCCGGTGTCGTACGTCCCCGACAGGCCCACCGACTCGGGACCGGCGAGGCGGCGCACGTGGTCGACGTGGTCGGCCACGTCGCGCAGGGCGGGGCCCGCGCGGTCCGCGGAGCACGGCACCAGACACAGCCCCCGGCTCGCGCCGAGCGTGGCGAGGAGCTCGTCCGGGGCGTTGCCGGGGTGGCGGTTCAGGGCGTGGGCGCCGGAGCGGGTCAGGGCGACCGGGGCCTTGGACACGGCGAGGACGCGGGAGGCGGTCGCGGCGGAGGCACCGGTGAGGTCGATGAGCATGCCGAGGCGGTTCATCTCCCGTACGACCTCGTCACCGAACAGGGTGAGGCCCTCCTCCGACGCCCATGAGGTGCCGCTCAGCGTGAGGGCGCGCAGGCCGAGGGCGTGCAGGGAGCGCAGCGTGCCGAGCGAGTCCGCCGCCGCCGTGGCAGGGACCGGGCCGATGAGGACGGAGATACGGCCGTGGGCGCGGGCGTCGGCGGTGTCCGAGGCGGAGCGGGCGAGGCGGAGGTCCTCCGGGTGGCGGGCGACGACGTTCTTGATCAGGTCGATCTGTTCCAGCGTGCTGGTGACCGGGGCGTCCGGGTCTACGTGGGGTGCCCACAGCTGCGCGCCTGTGCCACCCGCGCGCAGCCTCGGCAGATCGGCCTCCACGGCGCTCTCGCCCAGCTCCAGGTCGTACCAGGGGAGCGTACGCAGGACCTGCGGGAGGCCGCAGTAACCGTCGGCCACGGGGTGGCGGGCGAGGAGGTCGCGGGGGGCGGTGGGGGTCGCGGGTGCGGGGGTCGCGGGGCCCGCGTCGGCCTCTGCGGGTGCGGATCTTTCGGGGTCGGCGACGGCGGGCCTGGCGGCCTCCAGGTCGCCCGCCTCGGCGGGAGCGTTGAGCTCGTCCTGTAGGTCTGCCATGGCAGGGCTCCGGACGTCGGTGGGACAGTCGTTCGAACCACCGTTGCACGCGGTGTGAGCGGGGGCTCGGCGACCGGTGCCGTTCGGGTGGGCGGGGGTGTGGTTGGGCGGGGCCGGTGTTGCGTTGCGGTGGGCCGTTCCCACGTCACGGGGCTCCGCCCCGGACCCCGCTGCTCAATCGCCGCAGGGGCTTGATTTGCCGCCGCACGGGCTTGATATGCGGCCGCACGGGCTTGATTGGCCGCCGCACGGGCTGGTGTGCCCGTGCGGTGTCGGTGTGGGCTAGCCGTCCAGTTGCGTCAGTGTCGCGTTCGAGGGGCCCCGCTGCGACTGGAGGTCGGACGCGACCGATTCCGCGTCGCCCAGCACCCGGACCGTGTTGCGCCACGTCAGTTTGGAGAGGTCCTCGCGGGACCAGCCGCGGTCGGCCAGTTCGGCGATCAGGTTCGGGTAACCGGAGACGTCCGAGAGGCCGTCCGGTGTGAACGCCGTGCCGTCGTAGTCGCCGCCGATGCCGATGTGGTCGACGCCCGCGACCTCGCGCATGTGGTCGAGGTGGTCCGCCACCGTCGAGACCGTGGCGATCGGCCGGGGCCGCGCCTCCTCGAAGGCGCGGTGCAGCTTCATCGCCTCCGGGGACGTATCCAGGTGGTGGAAGCCGTGCGAGCGCAGGTTGTCGTCCGCGGCCGCGGTCCAGTCGACCGCCGCCTGGAGCACGAACTTCGGGACGAAGGTGGCCATCGCCACCCCGCCGTTCCCCGACAGGCGCTCCAGTACGTCGTCCGGGATGTTGCGCGGGTGGTCGCACACCGCACGGGAGGAGGAGTGGGAGAAGATCACTGGCGCGACCGAGACATCCAGCGCCGCGCGCATCGTCGTCGCCGCCACGTGCGAGAGGTCGACCAGCATGCCCTCGCGGTTCATCTCCCGCACGACCTCGCGGCCGAACGCGGAGAGGCCGCCGACACCCGGCTCGTCCGTCGCCGAGTCCGCCCACGCGATGTTGTCGTTGTGCGTGAGCGTCATGTAGCGCACGCCCAACGCGTACAACGCACGCAGCGTGGCGAGGGAGTTGTTGATCGAGTGGCCGCCCTCGGCGCCCTTGAGCGAGGCGATACGGCCTTCCGCCCGCGCCGCCTCCATGTCCGCCGCGGTCCGCGCCTCGCGCAGCTCACCCTCGTACCGGGCGATCAACTGGTCGACGCAGTCGATCTGTTCGAGCGTGGCGGAGACCGCCGCGTCGCCGGTGAGGTCCGTGCGGACGTAGACCGACCAGAACTGCGCACCGACGCCACCGGCCTTCAACCGGCCCAGGTCCGTGTGCAGATGGGCGCTCTGGTCGGTGGCGATGTCGCGCGCGTCGATGTCGTACGTGACCTGCTCGCGCAGCGCCCACGGCAGGTCGTTGTGCCCGTCGACGACCGGGAACTCGGCGAGGATCGAGCGGGCTTCCTCAAGTCCGGAAGAGGTGCTCACGCGCGTCACTTCCCCGAGCCGAAACCGAAGCCGGCGGCGCCGCCCTCGACCTTGGCCCGCAGCCGCTTGCCCTTCTCCGTCGCCTGGTCGTTCAGCTCCTGCTGGAAGTCCTTCATCCGGCCGAGGAGTTCCTCGTCGTGCGCGGCCAGCATGCGCGCCGCGAGCAGGCCCGCGTTGCGCGCGCCGCCGACCGACACCGTCGCGACCGGGACACCGGCCGGCATCTGCACGATGGACAGCAGGCTGTCCATGCCGTCGAGGTACTTCAGCGGGACCGGCACGCCGATCACCGGCAGCGGCGTCACCGACGCCAGCATGCCGGGCAGGTGGGCCGCGCCGCCCGCGCCCGCGATGATCGCCTTGAGGCCGCGCTCGGCGGCCTGCTCCCCGTACGAGATCATCTCGTGCGGCATCCGGTGCGCGGAGACGACGTCGACCTCGTAGGGGATCTCGAACTCGTCGAGGGCCTTCGCCGCGGCCTCCATGACGGGCCAGTCGGAGTCGGAGCCCATGACGATGCCCACCACGGGGCGCTCTGCGGAAGTCATTCGGTGATCGTTCCTCGGAGGTAGCCGGCTGCGTGACGGGCGCGCTCCAACACGTCGTCCAGGTCGTCGCCGTAGGTGTTGACGTGGCCGACCTTGCGGCCGGGCTTCACGTCCTTGCCGTACATGTGGATCTTGAGCTGCGGGTCGCGGGCCATGCAGTGCAGATACGCGCTGTACATGTCCGGGTAGTCGCCGCCCAGGACGTTGCACATGACCGTCCACGGCGCACGCGGGCGCGGGTCGCCGAGCGGCAGGTCGAGGACCGCGCGGACGTGGTTCGCGAACTGGGACGTGATCGCCCCGTCCATCGACCAGTGGCCGGAGTTGTGCGGGCGCATCGCCAGTTCGTTGACGAGGATGCGGCCGTCGCGGGTCTCGAAGAGCTCGACCGCGAGGTGGCCGACGACGCCCAGCTCGTGCGCGACGCGCAGCGCCAGCTCCTGCGCCTCGCCCGCCAGGGCCTCGTCGAGCTCGGGGGCCGGGGCGATCACCGTGTCGCAGACACCGTCGACCTGCTGGGACTCGACGACGGGGTACGCGACCGCCTGGCCGTGCGGGGAGCGGACGACGTTGGCCGCCAGCTCCCGTACGAAGTCGACCTTCTCCTCGGCGAGGACCGGCACGCCCGCCTTGAACGGGTCGGCCGCATCGGCCTCGGATCGGACGAACCACACGCCCTTGCCGTCGTAGCCGCCGCGCACCGTCTTGAGGATGACCGGAAAACCGTCGCCCTCGGCCGCGAAAGCCGCCACATCCGCCGGGTCCTTCACGATGCGGTGGCGCGGGCACGGCACGTCGAGCGACGTGAGCTTCGCGCGCATCTCGCCCTTGTCCTGGGCGTACAGCAGCGCGTCGGGACCCGGGCGGACGGGGATGCCGTCCGCCTCCAGGGCCCGTAGATGCTCTGTCGGGACGTGCTCGTGATCGAAGGTGATCACGTCGCAGCCCCGCGCGAACTCACGCAGCGTGTCCAGGTCGCGATAGTCGCCGACCACGACATCGCCGACGACCTGCGCCGCGGAATCCTGCGGGGTGTCACTGAGGAGCTTGAACCTGATGCCGAGCGGGATGCCTGCCTCGTGTGTCATACGAGCGAGCTGTCCACCGCCGACCATGCCGACTACGGGGAACGTCACACCCACAGGGTATCGGCCAGGTGTCCGGTACCCGCACCGCGTCCTGCAGAGCACAGGCACAGAGCGAAGGCGCGTGGTTAGCATGGCTGGGTCGGTCACGACCGGATCCGACACGACGGGCACGACGGACATCACGGGGGCTGAGGCGACCATCATGGGCATCACGGGACGAACCGGCCGCATCGGCGCACTGCGACAGCGGCTCGCGGGCGTGGCCCGTGAGGTCGCGAAGTTCGGTGTCGTCGGCGCCCTGGGCGTCCTCGTGAACTTCGCCGTCTTCAACCTCATGCGGCACAGCACCGACCTCCAGGTGGTGCGGGCCAGCGTGATCGCGACGGTCGTCGCCATCGGCTTCAACTACGTGGGGTTCCGCTACTTCACGTACCGCGACCGCGACAAGAGCGGCCGCACCAAGGAACTCACGCTGTTCCTGCTGTTCAGCGCGGCGGGCCTGATCATCGAGAACGGTGTCCTGTACGCGGCGACGTACGGGTTCGGCTGGAACAGCTCGCTGCAGAGCAACATCTTCAAGTTCCTCGGCATGGGACTCGCGACCCTGTTCCGGTTCTGGTCGTACCGGACGTGGGTGTTCAAGACGCTGCCCGCGAGGGAGGCCGTGGCCAGCGCGGAATCGTTCCTCGGCGAGTCGGCCGACGCGCCTTCGGTGCAGCGCGTGAAGTGAGCGCGTGAAGTGAGCGCGGGCGCTACCTGATCATTTGCTCCTCGTCGCCGTCCGCCGTCTTCTTCAGTGGCGTACGGGAGAGGAACAGGCCGAAGACCGGCGGGCTGCTCTGGAGCATTTCGAGGCGGCCCCCGTCGGCCTCCGCCAGGTCGCGGGCGACGGCGAGGCCGATGCCCGTCGAATTGCGGCCGCTGATGGTCCGCTCGAAGATCCGCGAGCCCAGCTCCGGCGGGACGCCGGGACCCTCGTCCGTGACCTCGACGATGGCCTGGCTGCCGGTGACACGGGTGCGCAGGGCGACCGTGCCGCCGCCGTGCATGAGGGAGTTCTCGATCAGCGCGGCGAGTACCTGCGCGACCGCGCCCGGGGTGCCGACCGCCGTGAGGTGGCGCTTGCCGGAGGAGACGATCGCGCGTCCGGCGCTGCGGTAGGCGGGCCGCCACTCCTCCAGCTGCTGCTTGATCACCTCGTCCAGGTCGAAGGGGACGGCGGAGCCGGTGCGCGGGTCGCGGGAGTTGGTGAGCAGCCGTTCGACGACGTCGGTGAGCCGCTCGACCTGCGCGAGCGCGATGGTCGCCTCCTCCTTCACCTCGTTCAGGTCGTCGGTCATGGTGATCTCCTCCAGGCGCATGGAGAGCGCCGTGAGGGGCGTACGCAGCTGGTGCGAGGCGTCGGCCGCGAGGCGCCGCTCGGCCGTCAGCATGCGGGCGATGCGCTCCGCCGAACCGTCGAGGACGTCGGCGACGCGGTCCAGCTCCGGGACGCCGTAGCGCTTGTGCCGGGGGCGCGGGTCGCCGGAGCCGAGGCGCTCCGCCGTGGAGGCGAGGTCGGTGAGCGGGGATGCGAGGCGGTTCGCCTGGCGTACGGCGAGCAGCACGGCGGCGACGATGGCGAGCAGGGCCACGCCCGCGATGATCAGGAGCGTGCGGCCGACCTCCGTGGTGACGGCCGAGCGGGCCTCCTCGACGGTGACCTTCTCGCCCTGCTCGCCCCTGGCCGTGTAGGAGATGACGTCGCCGACGGGTTGGGTGCCGATGGTGAGCGGTTGGCGGCCCGGCATGTCGATCTCGGCGTAGCGGTCCCCCGCGACCTGGTCCTGGAGGATGCTGCCCGTGATCTGTTCCTCGCCGAGGATGCGGCTGTCCACGATGGAGGCGAGGCGGACGGCCTCCGACTCCACGCGTTCCTGGGCGCTGTTGGTGATGGTTCGGGTCTCCACGATGACCAGGGAGACGCCGAAGACGGCGATCACCACCAGGACCACGGCGAGGGTGGAGTTGATCAGTCGGCGACGCATGTGTCCCAGTGTCCCGGATGCATCGGCGGCAACGTGGTCACGGACACGGGGCTCCGCCCCGGACCCCGCTGCTCAATCGCCGCAGGGGCTTAAAGATGCGCCTCAATCGCCGGCGGGGCTTGGTCTATCAAGCCCCGCCGGCGATTGAGGCGATCCAGCCCCGCCGGCGTTTGAGGCGCGGGGTCCGGGGCGGAGCCCCGTGCGGGTGGCCTCAGCTCTTCTCGAAGCGGAAACCCACACCCCGCACCGTCGCGATGTAGCGCGGGTTCGCCGCGTCGTCGCCCAGCTTCTTCCGGAGCCAGGAGATGTGCATGTCGAGGGTCTTGGTCGACGACCACCACGTCGTGTCCCAGACCTCGCGCATCAGCTGGTCACGGGTGACCACGCGGCCCGCGTCCCGGACGAGGACCCGCAGGAGGTCGAACTCCTTGGCCGTGAGCTGGAGTTCCTCCTCGCCCATCCACGCGCGGTGCGACTCGACGTCGATGCGGACGCCGTGCGTGGCCGGGGCCTGGACCGGCTCGCTGGCGCCGCGGCGGAGCAGGGCCCGGACGCGGGCGAGGAGCTCGGCGAGGCGGAAGGGCTTGGTCACGTAGTCGTCGGCGCCGGCGTCGAGGCCGACGACCGTGTCCACCTCGTCCGCGCGGGCGGTGAGGATCAGCACCGGCACCGTGTGCCCCTCGGCGCGCATTCTGCGGGCCACTTCGAGGCCGTCCATCCCCGGCAGTCCGAGGTCGAGCACGACGAGGTCGATGCTTCCCTGCAGTCCGGCGTCGAGGGCGGTGGGACCGTCCTCGCGCACTTCCACCTCGTAACCCTCGCGGCGCAGGGCGCGGGCCAGCGGCTCCGAGATGGACGCGTCGTCCTCGGCGAGCAGTACACGGGTCATGGGGTGATGGTAGTCCGCGGCGGACGACGCCCGTGGGGTGATCGGATACAGCGGCCCCGCGCGGCGAACGGAATTTTTGCTTCCGGGTTCGCGTCCTGCGGTGTCCGGGTGCCATCGTGGGGAACACCTTGGAAACAGTGCGGGCGGTTCCGCGAAGGCCTGTGATCCATCTCTCAAGTCCTTCCATAGCGCGCCATGTCGTTCGTAAGGTGATTCAACGCCTGATGCACTACTGGGGGACCTTTGGAGCGCACTGCGCACCCAAGGTCCCTTCCTTGTGTGAGCTGACTTCCATCAGTGTTGTTCAGGAATGACCTGTGGCCGGGCCCCGCGTGTAAGGAAGCGCGTTGGGTGTGGATCTCGGGCCCGCCGCATCGGCGGGCTTCGGTGCCGGCCTCCCCCACGCGGGCGTCGACTCCCCACGAAGGTGCGGCGTCCCGAGCGAGCAAGGAACCCCCATGGCGTCCAGCCTGACGAAGGAATCCACCGCGCCCGGCGCCGGTGAGAAGACCTTCCTTGGCCACCCTCGCGGCCTGGCCTTTCTGTTTCTGACGGAGATGTGGGAGCGGTACAGCTTCTACGGGATGCGCGCGCTTCTCGTTCTGTACCTGTCGGCCGGTGTGATCGACGGCGGTCTCGGCCTCGACATCGCCACGGCGACGGCGATCTACTCCGTCTACAACGCCCTTGTGTACCTGCTCGCCCTGCCGGGCGGCTGGCTCGGCGACCGCGTATGGGGTCCGCGCAAGACGACCGCGGTGGGCGCCGCGATCATCATGGTCGGCCACTTCACTCTGGCGCTGCCGTGGGCCGGTTCGTTCTACCTCGGCCTCGGTCTGATCGCCGCTGGCTCGGGTCTGCTCAAGGCCAACATTTCGACGATGGTCGGCCACCTGTACCCGGAGAAGAACGACCCGCGTCGTGACGGCGGCTTCTCGATCTTCTACATCGCGATCAACGTCGGCGCCTTCTTCGCGCCGCTGTCGATCGGCACGATCGGCCAGAAGGTCAACTGGCACCTCGGCTTCGCGATGGCCGGTGTCGGCATGGCGCTCGGCCTGGTGTGCTTCCTGTTCGGCTTCCGCTACCTTTCGGACGAGTCCACCGTCGTCCCGTCGCCGATGAGCGACGCCGAGAAGACCGCGATCTGGAAGAAGGTCGCGCTCTGGGCCGGTCTGGCCGTCGTGTTCTACGCCGCCACCGGCGTCGGCGGTCTGCTGACCGTCAACTGGATCCTGTGGCCGCTGACCATCCTCGGCCTGGTGCTGCCGATCTGGTACCTGGTCAAGATGAAGCGCGACCGCGAGCTGTCGGACACCGAGCAGTCCCGCGTCTCCGCGTACATCTGGTTCTTCGTCGTGGCCGCCGTGTTCTGGGGCATCTACGACCAGACCGGCTCCACGCTGACCCTGTTCGCGCAGAACGACACCACCAACACGCTGTTCGGCTTCGACTTCCCGTCCAGCTGGTTCCAGTCCCTGAACCCGCTGTACGTCATGGCGCTCGCGCCGGTCGCCGCCTGGCTGTGGATCTGGCTCAACAAGCGCGGCAAGGAGCCCAGCACCATCTCGAAGTTCGCCAACGGCGTCTTCCTGATCGGTATCTCCTTCTTCGTGATGATGCTCGCCCAGGCCGCGGCCTCCGGCGACGCCAAGGTCACTCCGCTGTGGCTGTGCGCGGTCTACCTGATCCAGACCATCGGTGAGCTCACGCTCTCCCCGGTCGGCCTGTCGCTCACCACGAAGCTGGCGCCGGAGAAGTACGGCTCACAGATGATGGGTGTCTGGTTCCTGGCCGTCACGGCCGGTGACTCGGTCATCGCGCTGCTCCAGCTGATCGGCGCGCCGACCGACACCGAGTGGTGGTTCGCCTCGCAGGGCGCCCTCGCCGTCCTCGCGGGTGTCGCGGTCTTCATGTTCCGCCGGAAGGTCAAGCCGCTGATGGCCGGCGTGCACTGACGCCACCGCCTCCGGTCCACGTGACAACGAAGGGGCCCGGCCGCACCGTTCGGTGCGGCCGGGCCCCTTCGCGTATCCGGTGTCACTTGCAGTGCGTGTGGAACAGCCACCGCGCCATGGAACAGCCGAGGGCGTACCCGGTGCCCCCGCTCTGCCACTGGGCCGGGCTGTCCTCGCCGTAGCCGCCGGTGCCACCTCCGCCGGCCGCGCCGGCCGTACCGGCCACTCCGAACGTCAGCCCCGCCGTGAGCAGCGCGACCGCACCGGCCCTCCGCAATGTGCGCATCGACAATTCCCCTTGCGTCAATCGTTCGTGCTGTGCCTGGTCAAGCACAGCGTGTGCCCCCGGCCGGGGCCGGGATCATCCACACAAGCACACTGCAAAGGGATCTGCGAGGGGTGGCGAATATCGAGCCAGACACACTTTGGGCCGGGCAACGCCGTGAGGACTATTTGCTTCTGCATTGCCCACGCCAGTGCCAGCGAAGCCCGCGCCACCTTGTTCCCGCTGATAGAGCGTGTCAACGACGACCACGAGCCCGTACGGATCACGTCGCGGGGCGGGGTCGCGGTCCTGATGTCCGCCGACGACTACGACGCCTGGCAGGAGACGGTCTACCTGCTGCGCTCCCCCGCCAACGCCCAGCGCCTGATGGAGGCCGTGGCGCGTGACCGCGCGGGCCACCCCGGCGCCGAGAAGTCGCTGGACGAGTTGCGGGCCCTCTCGGGGGGGCGAGGAGTGAGGAGTGTCCACTTCGACACCGCCGCCTGGGAGGACTTGAGGGCATCGGCAAGCCCGAGCCCCTCAAGGGCGATCTGTCGGGCTACTGGTCACGTCGCATCGACGACGAACACCGGCTCGTGTACCGGGCCGACGACAAGGAAGTGAAGATCCTCAAGGCCCGCTATTACTACGCGTGACCGGTCATGGCGAAGGGGCCGCCGCACCGGTTCGGTGCGGTGGCCCCTTCCTTCGTACTCGCGTGTACGTGGATCAGCGCGTCCGCAGCGACGCCACGAACGTCCCCCAGGCCGCTGCCTCGAAGACAAGGGCGAGCCCTTCGGGGTTCTTGGAGTCACGGACAGGGACGACCGCCTCCGGCATGTTGTCGGCGACTTCGAGGCACTCGCCGCCGTCGGTGTTGCTGTAGCTGCTCTTGCGCCAGGTCGCGGCGGTCAGGTCGATGGTGGTGGTGCGCACAGTGCTCCCTCCAGCAGTTCCCCGATGAACTCCCGCGACGCGGCGGGGGACAACGCCAGGTCGCGCATCGCATCGTAGGCGAGTTGCAGTGGCTCGACTTGGCTGTTGTCCTCGATGAGTTCACCGCGAACGTCGTTCTCGGTGTATGCCACCGTACGTCCGTTCGCGTCACGCAGGAACATCACCTGGGTGTGCATCAGACCGAAGGGTCCGGCACTGAACGGCAGCACCTGGAGTACGACATTCGGGCGCCGCGACGCCTCCACCAGGTGCTCCAGTTGGGCACGTTGGGCCTCCGGGTCGCGCAGCCGCAGGCGCAGGACGGACTCGGACAGGATGGCGCGGAAGTTCGGGGCCCCGTCCTTCGTCAGCAGCTCTGCGCGACCGAGGCGCGCCTCGACCTGGCGAGTGAGCTCCTCGCCCTCGTGACCGCCTGCGGTGAGCAACTCAGTCGCGTATCCCTTGCTCTGCAACACGCCGGGGGCGCTGCTGATCCCGAAGTGCCACAAGCTCGTCGCCTCCGCCTCCAACAGCATGTACCTGCGGTACTGCTGCTTGAACTGTGTCGGGTCGTTCTGTGCCAACTCCCAGAGGGTGAGCAGGAATTCGGGCGTCCCGTAGACGTCGTCCAACGCCTGGGCCAGCTCGGGGCCGCCCAGCGTCTGCCCGCTCTCCACCTTGCTGAGCTGAGATGCGTCCCACCCCGCCTTCTTGGCGAGCTGGCGCAGGCTGAGGCCGTTGCGCCGGCGCAGGGCGCGGGCCTCTTCGGCGTATCGGCGGCGGGGTTCGGTGCTGCGGTCGGTGACAGTCCGTCTCATCGGCATGGTGTTGCCTTTGTTGAATTTGGCGGCCGGAAATTGAACTAGCGCTGTTCCAGGGTGTTTTCGGCTCCACTGGGCGGCATCCTCGTACCACCGCCCACTACGCACGGTAACTCCACCACTGCGTCACGCAGGGGCGAATCCCGAATAAAGGCTGGATACAGCGATGAAGACAGACAACAGCAGGGTTCTCCCCCAGCGGCGCAGGCGGCACGAGGGCTCGGGCCCGGCACGTACGTGGGCAGTGGGTGCGAACCCGGCCACGCTGCGGGCCGTCGAGCGGGCACTGCGGCAGCTGGTGGCGGCGGCGTGAGCGAGCAGGCGGCAGTCGGCTACTGCGATGTGTGCACCGCGTTGCGGGCACAGCGGGACGCCGCCCACGCGGCGGGACGCTACGGCGAAGTCGGCTCGCGAGAACGGGAGTTGGGGGTGCACGAGAGCCTGGAGCCCGCCGTACCGGTCGACGGGTGCGGGGTCTGTGCCGACTTCGCGGCCGGGCGGGCGCGAGCGCGCGCCGCGTACGACTACAGCGTGCAGACCGACATGAACGTACGGCTGCGTACCCATCTGGAGGAGGAGCACGGGGTGGTGCTGCGGGCGGCGCCGTCGTGAGCACACGACGGCGGCGCAGGCACCGGCGGCGGTACGACGGGGCCTTCTGGAGCGGGGCGCTCACCCTGTGCAGCGTGGGCGCGCTGCTCGCCGCGATCTGTGTCTGCGCGGGGGCGCACCCCTGAAGAGGTCCCCTTCACCGGCCGGTACCGGTCGGTGAAGGGGACCTCACGCTGAACCTGTTCGTGTCACCGCATGCGCGCCCGCCGTGCCCGTGGCAGGAAGGTGAACACCGCGCCGCCCAGGAGGATCACCGTGCCGGCCGCCAGGCCGAGGGCGCGCAGGGCGCCGTCGCTGGAGGATCCGGTCTCGGCGAGGCCGCCGCCGGTTGCCGCCGAGCCGCCGCCCGCCGAGCCTCCCGCAGAACCGCCGGCCGAACCCGTGCCGCCTGCCGCGCCGCCCGCCTGCTTCGACGTGTCGAGCTCCAGGGAGACCGGGGCCGACTTCGGCGTGCAGGTCGTGGTCGTGCCCAGCGCCTTCACCGTGAGGACACCCGGCGAGAGCGTCGACTTGCCGTCGGCGCCCGGCTTGTACGTACCGGTGAGATCCGGGATCTCGATCGGGTCACCGGACTTGAACGCCTTCTTGTTGGTCGGGCCCTCGACGGGGACCGTGCCCTTGTCGGAGCCGCCCAGCTTCACCTGCATCGACGGCTTCACCGAGTCGGCCGGGATGTCGGCGGGGCTGTCCATCACGGACTTCTTGAACTTCACCGTGAGGCCGAAGTTCCCGCCGTCCTTCTTGGCGTTGATCTGCACCGGAGACGTGGCGCTCTTGTCGCCGATGGGCGTCTTGCAGGCGTACGGGACGCTGACGTCCTTGCCGGTGAAGTCGCTCTTGCCGCCGCTGTCGCCGCCGCCCGTAGAGCCACCCGTAGAGCCACCGGTGGTGCCGCCCGTGGTGCCGCCACCCGAACTCGACGAGCCTCCCGTCGACGTACCCGGCAGGCCGCCGATGGCGCCACCCGAGCCGCTCGAACCGCCCGAACTCCCGGCCCCCTCAAGGACCTTGATGATCGCGCCCGGATCCACGCTCTCCTTCGGAGAGCACTTGGTGTCCGTCGACATCGGCTTGCTGACGTTGATGTTGTACTTGTCCGGGGTCAGCTTCACGTCCCCCGGCTTCGTCAGCTTCAGCTTGCCCGTCATCGTGGACAGCTTCATCGGACTGTTCTTCGGGATCGCCGGGTTCTCGCGCGGCCCCTGCATGTCGATGTCACCGGTCTGCGCCCCGGCCGCCTTGAGCGTGCCGGTGGGCTGGACGGTGTTCTCGCTGAGGTCGAGGACGTCCGGGTTCTTCGACGCGCCCTGGACGAACTTCCAGGTCACATTGACGGTGTCGCCGACCTTCGCCGTGGCGGGCGCCGCGATCTGCGTGATCGTCGTGCCCTGCACCGGGTCGAGGCCGGAGATCGAGGGCGGTATGCACTCCGTCTTGTACGAGATGTCGGCGGCCTGCGCGGGGGACGCCCCCATGAACAGCAGGCCCGCCCCGCCGAGCATCAGGGCGACACCGGCCGCGCTCACTCTCCGTTGGATGCTCACGTATTCCCTTTCGTCGTCGGACTGTTCTCGGACGGTGCGGAGAGTTGACCGGCCGCGGGCCGCTCCGGACCGGAGGGACCGGTGTCCGGGGTGAACCAGGGCAGAGTCGTGGTCTGTGTCGTGCCGGCGCCGGCCGGCGCGGTGGGGGCGTCGGCGGGCGCGGGCCGCTTCGGTTTCTGCTGCGGCAGCCGCACCTTCGGAAGCCGTACGGTGTGCCCGCCCGACCCCTTGGAGCCCCTGGGTCCCTTGGACCCCTTGAACCCCGACCGGCGATCACGCGGTCGTACGCGGTCCACGACCGCCATGCCGATCCGGAAGACGGCGGCCGGCACGACGACGCAGAGCAGGATCCAGAAGAGGGTGACGCCCCAGGGGCGGCCCACGCCCCAGGGCTGTTCGGCCAGCACCTTCCCGCCGTACTTGAGCGAGACGAGATAGTCGCCGTGCGCGCCGGCCGACAGCTCGACGGGCAGCTCGATCCGCTCCTTCTGCCCCGGCTTGATCGTGCCGCGCCACTGCTGGTCCTCCCATTGCGGCGCGAACACGCCGTGGGAGCTGCCGACTTGGAAGACGGGGTTCTTGACCGGGGTCGAGCCGACGTTGCCCACGGTGAAGGAGAAGGACCGCGACGGCGGGGCGCCGAACCAGGTGAGCAGGCCGCTGGAGCCTTCGAGCCGGGTGTCGGCCACCATGGTCAGCTGCCCGCTACTGGAGGCCTTCGGCAGCGCCTTCACCGGATGCCCCGCCACCTGGAACACGGCGTCCGCCTGCGCCTTCTGCCCGGTCACCGTGGCGACATGGACGACGCACGGACACGGGTTCGGCGGTTCGGCGACCGGCAGGGACTTGCTGAACGCCCCCTCGGCGTCGGTGGTGACCGCGCGCCCCTCTGAGTTGGCACAGGAGTTGGTGCCGGCGATGACGCCGCGCGACGGGCTCGACTGCCCGCAGATCAGCATCATCAGCAGCGTGTCGGGCCGCCAGTCCGCACCCTTCACGGTGATCGAACCCCCGGTCCCGGCCTGGGACTTGGAGAGGCTCACGGACGGCTTGTCGGCGGCGGAGGCGGAGGCCGCCCAGGGCGCGGTCCCCGCGAGCAGGGCGCCCAGGAGGGCAAGGACGGTCAGCAGCCGCGAGGCGCTACGGCGGCGGCGTTTCATGGCGCACTCCTTACGTTCCCTTGTCGGCGGAGCAGTCGGAGCAGGTGCGGCGGTACGGGCCAGGTGGGCCGTCGGCGGCGCAGGTACCAGTAGGCGGCGCACCCCGCGCCCGCGAGGACGGCGAGGATCCCGCCGACCGCTGCCCACGGCACGAACCGGGCGCTCGCCGTGGCCGAGTCCGCCGCGCCGCCGCCCGCCGTGACCGTCACCTTCACGTCGACGGCGTCGAGCGCCGGGGCGTTCTTCCACGGTTCGGTGAGGCTGACCCTGCGGCCCGGCAGCAGCTGCACCGGCAGGGCCCGGCTCCTGTCGAAGGTGGCGCCGAGCACCCCGTCGGCCCGCACCGCGAGGCGCGGCGAGAGCGTCGTGTTGCCGCGGTTCACCACGTCGTAGGCGATGGCGCCCTTGGCCACCCGTACGTTCTCGACCGTGAGGGCGGACAGCGTGGGGCCGCTGACCCGCAGGTGGACGCTGACTCCGGCGTCGCGCCCGGCCGCCCGTGCCACGACCGCGCCCGGGTGGTCGCCGGGGGTCGCGCCCGCGGGCACGGAGACCGTGAAGGGCACCTCTGCGCGGGTGCGCGCCGGGATCTTCACGGACTTCTCGGCGAACCGGATCCAGGCCCCGGTGTCCGTGGCCTTCTTGGCGGCCTTGCCGACGTCCAGCGCACCCTCACTTTGTATTGGTCGCGCGTCGGCCCCGCGCAACGAGACCTTCAGCGGCTCGCCACCCGGATTCGTGACCGCCACCTTGTCCTCCAACACCGCCCCGGGCGCCCCCTCGGCATACACGTACGGCCGCCCATCGTCATCGGCGTGCCGGGTGCCGCCGGCGGAGGAGGGGGCGACGGTCCAGGCGGGTCCGGCGGCTTGGGCAGGGGCGACGAACCCACCTGCGGCAAGCGCCACAACAGCAACAATCAACCAGTTCAAGCCCCTGCGGCGCTTGAGCAGCGGGGTCCGGGGCAGAGCCCCGCGGCCGCAACCCCGCGGAACCCCACCACCCATCGACGAGCGCAACGTCATCTCGGCGACTCACGCCCCCTTAACGGGACGCCGCCTGATTCCGCCGGGTCAACCACAACACTCCCGCCGCCCCGGCCAGAAGCACCGTCCCACCCAGCGTCCCGAGCGCAATCGCGGAATCCTCCGGCCCGGTCTGCGGCAGCTCCCCGCCCCCGGACGGCGCCGACGCCGACGAACCCGAGTCCGCGGCCCCGCCGCCCCCCGCGGCCCCCTTCACGTCCATCTCAAGCGACGGCTTGGGGCTGTTGGACGGCGTACAGGTGGTGTTCGTACCGAGCGCCTTGATGGTGAGGACGCCGGCGGTGAAGTTCACCTTGCCGCTCTTCTTGGGGGTGTACGTCCCGGTCAGATCACTGATCTTGATCGGGCTGTTGGCGGGGATCGCCTTGTCGTTCGGCGGCCCCGTCGCGGTGAACTGGCCGCTGTCCGCGCCGCCCACCTTGATGACCGCGCTCGGGTGCATGGCGCCCTTGCCGAGCTCGACGGGGCTGGAGGAGACGCCCTTCTGGAAGGACATCGTGATCTTGTAGCCGCTGCCGCTCTTGGCGCTCTTCATGTCGATCGGGGATACAGCCGCCTTGTTCCCGATCGGCGTCTTGCACTGATAGTTGACGTTCTGCACCGTGGCCGAGGCGGTGGGGGCGGCCATCAGCACCGCCGAGCCTGCCAAAGCCGCGCTGAGCGCGAACGCGGCGGTTCGTTTCTGGTACGTCCGGTACGACACCTCGAAGTCCCTTCAGACCGAAGGTTACTGACGGTTCATCAGATCTGGGTGGCTCAAGGTACGCCGGGGCCCTTGTCGAGGGAAGACAAAAAGCACGCCGGATCGAAGTCGATCCGGCGTGCTCTTCAAAACGTACGAAAGGGGGCCAGGCCCTGCCGCTTGAATCAGGCGGGAGCCCCTACCTCCGCCCACACGACCTTGCCCGTGACGCCCGGAGTGCGGACAACTCCCCAGTCGAGGCAGAGGCGTTGGACGATGAACATGCCGTGCCCGCCGGGGCGGCCCGCCCGGTGCGGGGTGCGCGGCGCCGGCTGGCCCGCCCCGCGATCCGCGACCTCTATGCGCAGCACCTTGTTGGCCGGGGAGTCGCCGAAATACAGGATGATCTCGTCGGGCCCCTCGGCGTGCAGGCACGCGTTCGTGACGAGTTCGGAGACGACGAGCAGCACGTCCTCCGCCGCGGCCCGGCGGTCCGCGGTAGCCGCCGGCAGCCAGTCCCAGGCGTGCAGCGCTTCGCGGGTGAAGTCACGGGCGAGCGGCACGATGCCACTCACGCCGCTGAGGCTCAGCCTGCGGACCCGCGCGCCCGCGACGACCGGCACTTCACCGGACTCGGGGCCGTGGTCGCCCGGCGAGTAAGGCCGGGTGGTGCTCATCAGCACTTCACCTCACCGATTCACCAATTCAGCTTCAGGATTCAGGATTCAGGGTCCGAGTGCCCACTGCCCGGCCAAGAAGTCCGGGTCGTGGATCGGGGTCGGAGGGGCATCGAAGTCGCAGGGTCGGAGTCACGTTCGGGGGTCTCCTGCCCGACGGAACGACGGAAACACCCACTTGTTCAGAACGGCTCCTGTGACGCTGGTAACGCCACGATCACGCAGCGACAACTGGAGCGTAACTTCTGCCGTCGACCACAGCACGCAGCCGCCCGATTCCGGTCAGTCGCCGGAGGGGTCCGGCGCGAGGGCGTCGTCGAGTGACGCGTGCACCGTAAAGACGGCCTCCGCGCCGGTGATCTCGAACACCCTGGCAACCACCGGAAGCATGCCCGCGAGGTGCACTCCGCCACCGGCCGCCTCGGCCTTGAGACGGGCCCCGAGCAGCACGTTCAACCCCGTCGAATCGCAGAATTCGAGGCGTGAACAGTCGATTACCAGCCTGGAATGTCCATTACTGAGGCATTCATCCAGGGGTTCGCGCAGCAGATCGGCCGTATGGTGATCCAACTCACCGGCCGGGGTCACGACGGCACTGAAGCCCTCTTGTCGCACCTCGACCAGAAGCCGGCCCCGATGCGCACTGCCGACTGTCCCGCGGTCCATGACGTCTCTCTCTCGCTGCCTTCGACGTGCCGATTGACGCCCTCGAACACTACGCCCTCCGACAGTGCATCGACACCCGAACAACCTCTAGAATTCGGACATTTCGCCACAGAGCGCACTTGCGACCGGGTGTGGAAAACGGGTAGGCCTAGTAAGGACAACATTCGACCACGGCCGGCTTCGGAGGCGCCGCACTAAGAAGCAGTGCACGCATTGGCATCGGCAGCCATATGCCGAGAACGCATGGAGGACATCATGTCAGCCCGGCTCGACGAATCGCGTACTGACCTGGCGACGTCGACACTCCCCCCGGAAACGCACATCGACGTCGAGACCGAGAGCCTCGAAGGCCTCGAAGGTCTCCCGGAGATCCCTCCGTATGACGAGGTGGGGCCGCTCGACGCCCGAGCCCTCTCCAAGACCCTCTTCGAGCGGCTCGAGTCCCTCGAAGAAGGCACCCACGAATTTTCGTACGTCCGCAACACGCTGGTCGAACTGAACCTGGCCCTGGTCAAGTTCGCGGCCTCCCGGTTCCGCTCCCGCAGCGAGCCGATGGAGGACATCATCCAGGTCGGCACCATCGGCCTGATCAAGGCGATCGACCGGTTCGAGCTGAGCCGCGGCGTCGAGTTCCCGACCTTCGCGATGCCGACCATCGTCGGCGAGATCAAGCGCTTCTTCCGTGACACGTCCTGGTCGGTACGGGTGCCCCGGCGCCTCCAGGAGCTCCGTCTCGACCTCGCCAAGGCGGGCGACGAACTCGCCCAGCAGCTTGATCGTGCCCCCACGGTGGGCGAGCTCGCCGAACGCCTGGGCCTGTCGAAGGAAGAGGTCGTCGAGGGCATGGCGGCGTCCAACGCCTACACCGCCAGCTCGCTCGACGCCCAGCCCGAGGAGGACGACTCCGAGGGCGCGCTCGCGGACCGCATCGGCTACGAGGACCACGGACTCGAAGGCATCGAGTACGTCGAGTCCCTGAAGCCGCTGATCGCGGACCTCCCGCCGCGCGACCGCAAGATCCTCTCGTTGCGCTTCGTCGCCAACATGACGCAGTCCGAGATCGGTGAGGAACTGGGCATCTCGCAGATGCACGTGTCGCGGCTGCTGTCGCGGACGCTGGTGCGCCTGCGCAAGGGTCTGACGCTCGAGGAATAATCGCTCGGCCCCGTAGTACCCGCACCACTTGCATCACTGCACCACTTGCACCACCCGCAGCACCCGCAGCACCCGCAGCACCCGCAGCACCCGTAACGCCCTGTCACACCGAGGGGGTCGACCGTAACCACGGTCGGCCCCCTCGGTGTTTTTACGCCAACTCCCGCCGACCGGCGCCCGGTTACCGCGGGGAACACCTATCCGTACCACCTCTCCTGCACCACTATGAGCACCCATCTGGGCCTCCGCTCTGGGCCTCGGCGACAGGAGGAGACACGGTGTCTGCGAACGGTGGCGCCCATGCCACGGCGCCCGACCACCGGCTCGTCGCCCAGTTGAGGGGCGACACCCCGACCGCGTTCCAGGCGCTCGGCGAGCTGCGCGGCAGGCACCGGCACGCGCTCCTCGCCTACGCGCGGGTGTGCGCCGACGACACGGACGCCGCACGGCAGTTGGGCGCGCAGGCCTTCGCGCGCGCCGCACGCGAGGTCGCGCGCGGCGTCGAACCGCGCGGCTCCTGGCGGCACCACGCGCTGCTGCTCGTCCACCGCACCGCGGCGGAATGGGCCGCGGACGAGCGCCGCGCGCGCCTCGCTCCCGGCCTGCTGGGCGCCCTCGGCTCGCCCGACGCCCACCGGGCGCCCGCGCTGCTCGCCGCCTTCCATACGCTGCCGGCGCGCACCCAGACGCTGCTCTGGCACTCCGTGGTGGACGGGGATTCCGACGCCGCCACCGGCATCGCCGTCGCCGCGCCCGCGCGGGACGTGGCGCAGGCGCGGAGTGCGGCGCTCGACGCACTGCGCGGCGCCTGCCTCGCGGCGCGCGTGGCCCGCGCGCAGGGCACGCACTGCCGGGGCTACGGGCGCCTCATCGAGGAGGCGACGAGGGCCTGTCGTGGGGGTCGGGCCGGATCAGGGAGCGGAGCCTGGTACGTGCGATCGCAAGGCGGAGGAGGGAGGCGACGCGAATGGGGCCTCCCCTGCTCGAGCGAAGCCGAGAGCTTGGGGAAGTCGTCGACCGACGACAACGCCGCGAGCGTGCGTACCAGGCCCCGCGAGCCCGGCCCGACCCCCACGACAGGCCCTGGACCGGGCCGGCCGCGCGGCACCGCCGACCTGGACGCGCACCTCGCCCGCTGCCCGAGCTGCACCGCCGCGTACCTGGAGCTGACGGCCCTGCGGGACGACCCGCGCCGTGCCCTCGCGGAGGGCCTGCTGCCGTGGGGCGGCACGGACTACCTGCTGACCGAGGCCCCCGCCACGGCCCCGCCCGCTGCCCCCGCGCCTGCCCCCGCACCCCCGACAGCCGCCCCGCGCCGCCACCGCGCGAAGCCGCCGACGCGGGCCGACCGCCGCCCGGCCCGCCGCGCCCGCCGGAAGGACCCCCGGCACCACACGCCCGTCCGCGCGACGCCGATGGGCTTCGCGCTCGCCTCGGCCGCGGTCGGCGTGGCGCTCGTACCGCTGCTGATCCTGACGCTGACGGAGGGCCGCCCCGACCTGTCGGCGGTGGGCCAGGGCATGGGCGCCACGCCCTCGACCCCGCCCCCGGCCCGGGTGACGGTCACGGCGACGACGACGGCCACCACGACGACCACGACGACCGCCACCGCGACGACGACCGCACGGAGCACGGAGACGATCACGGTGCCCCCGCCCCCGAAGCCCACGACCAACCCCCCACGGGGAAAGCCGAGTTCAAACCCTTCCTCGTCCCACAAGCCGAAGCCTCCGCACTTCCGGCCACCCGGCGAGGAGTACGCGGAGGTGATCGACGTCGCCTCCGGGCTGTGCCTCGACGTCTCCCGTACGCCCATGGCGGACGGCGACGACGTCGTGGCCGCGAAGTGCGACCGCACGGGCAGCCAGCAGTGGCGCGTGGACGCGGACCGCGGCGTGATCCAGTCCGCCGCCAACCCCGACTTCTGCCTGGACAACCGCGGCGACACCGACCGCGCCATCGGCCTCTACCACTGCGCGGCGGCCGACGGCGACAACGCCGCCAACCTCGCCTTCTCCGTGCACGGCGACGGCTCGATCCGCCCGGCCACGGACTGGAACACGGCGCTGACCCCGCTGGACGACGGGTCCTTCCGCGTCGGCCAGACGAAGTTCCGGGGTGGGGACGAGCAGCGCTGGCGGGCGGGGAAGGCCCCGTGACCGGACTTCGCTCCGCGCGCCCACGGCTGCTCCCGTCTGTCCCCCCGGCGTTGCAGAGCGTGTGACACTTTCGGAGAAAGTGACACACCGACAGCCGCACCTGCCGGTGCCCCGATCCAGGAGCAGGCCCAACCGGCCCGGCCAGGCAGACAGTTGAGGGACTCCTGGACCTGGGCGAGGAGCTCTGCCGGTGCTGTGCCCCGAACCCGACTGGGAGGCAGAGTGCGGGCGCGGGATGTACCTGATCCCGACGGTGGACGCGAGGTGGGGCGTGCTGCCTGCGCGGGACGGGAAGCCGGTCTGGGTGCGACTGGCCGGCGCACCCGTGGCGTAGCTCGGCCGGGTGAAAGTGACGCACGATTCTGGAAGGCGCCGCACGCTGCTCGTAGCGTGAGGTCATGACCACACGCGTTCCGATCCGACAACTGCAACAGCACGCCAGCGAGCTCATCGACCGCGTGGCGGCGGGCGAGCGCGTGGAGATCACCCGGAACGGGCGGCTGATCGCGGTGCTCGGGCCACCGGACCCCGAGCAGCGTGTCATGGAGGACCTGGTCCGTACGGGGACCGTGGACCCGGACAATGCCGCGTCGGCACGCGGTCTGGGTGACTGGCAGCCGCTGCCCGCCCGTCCGGGCGCCCCGTCGAAGCTGTCCGATGTCCTGCTGCAGATGCGCGAGGAAGAGGACCGGTGATCTACCTCGACTCGTGCGCGCTGCTGAAGCTCGTCCTGCCCGAAGCGGAGACCGAAGCGTTGCGCGCCTTCCTGTCGTCCCGCGCGGCGGAGGGGCATGTGACGTCGGCGCTGTCGCAGACCGAGGTGTTCCGGGCGCTCGTGCGGGTTGGAGCAGAGCCCGAAGTGGGCGACGCGGCGGAGGAGTTGTTGGACCGGTTGCTTCGCATCCGCGTCACTGACCCGGTGTTGCGGGCCGCCGGGATGTTCCCCGTCGAGCATCTGCGCAGCCTCGATGCCATCCACTTGGCGAGTGCCGAGTACCTGGAACACGCCCTGACCGCGTTCGTCACGTACGACAAGCGACTGGCTGGGGCGGCGCTGGAACGCGGACTGCCGGTCGAATCGCCCGGAGCGGGCTGGAGTGCCTGACGGGGAGCCCTTGGCCCTGAGGGCCCCTCGACACAGCCCGCGTCATGCCCCGCCCGGACAGCACATCAGCCTCGCCCGTTGGCCAGGGTGCTGCCGAGGAGGGGAAGCAGACGGTCCCAGTGGTGACGCAGCGCGGTGGGGTTGAAGGCGTCGGTGTCGGACATGGTGAAGCCGTGGACGGTGCCGGGGTAGATCTCGGAGGTGTAGTCGAGACCCGCGACGTCCAGAACCTGGTTGAGCTCGCCGAGGGTCTCGCGCGTCAGGTCGGTTTCGGCGTGGCCGAAGTGGACCTGGGCGGTGAGGCGGCGCAGGCTGTCGGGCCCGTCGGCGCCCACGGGGGCGTGGAATCCGGCGAGGGCGGACACCTGGCCCGGGTGGGCTGCGGCGGTGCGCACTGCCAGAAGGCCGCCGATGCAGTAGCCGGTCACCGCGACCGGTCCGTCGCCGACTTCGGGCTGGGCGATGAGGAACCTGAGGTAGGCGTCGGCGTCGCGCAGGGTCCGTTCGACGGTGTGCGCCCCGATCAGGGGCATCAGCCGACCCATGACGGCGGTCCGGTCCTCTGCTCCGATGTGCTCGGGAAGTTCGACCACAGGTGCAGGGCCGTGCCGGTAGAACACGTTGGGAACGAGTACGTAGTACCCGTGCCCGGCCAGTTCGCGGGCCATCTCCCGCAGCACGGGCCGGATGCCGAAGCCGTCCGCGTACATCAGCACCCCTGGGTGCCGCTCGCCGTAGCCCGGGAAGGCGGCAAAGGCATCGGCCTGGCCGTCCACGGTGGGAATCTGCAACGTCTTGGTGAGCATGAACTCTCCTGTCGTGGTTGATGCGTCGAGCCTGTGATCAACACGACAGAGGCGGAGCACGCGCAGCAGCGCGAGACCCTCGGTCGAACAACGGGCCCGCACAGGCCCGTACGACGCTCAGAAGAGCACCGGGTCACCAATCCGTGTGTGGCGCAAGGCCGTCCCGGTAGTCATCCCGGCAAGGTAGTCCACCGAACAAAGCTGACGCCAGTGCAATTCTTGCGGTGGCGGGATCCTCAGCCCACTCCTCAAACATGTCTAGGCGCGTACCCCCGCCCGCCACACCTCCGACACCAGCGGCACCCCCGGCCGGTACGCGAAGTGGACGTGGCTGGGGGCGTCCAGGAACGTCAGGTCCGCGCGGGCGCCCGGGGAGAGGTGGCCGACGTCCGTGCGGCGGAGGGCCTTCGCGCCGCCCGCCGTCGCCGACCAGAGGGCCTCGTCGGGGGTCATGCCCATGTCCCGTACGGCGAGGGCGATGCAGAAGGGGACCGAGGACGTGTAGGACGAGCCCGGGTTGCAGTCCGTGGAGAGGGCGACCGTCGCGCCCGCGTCCAGGAGGCGGCGGGCGTTCGGCCACTCGGCGCGGGTGGAGAACTCGGCGCCGGGGAGGAGGGTGGCCACTGTGTTGCCCTGCGCCAGGGCGTCCACGTCCGCGTCCGTGAGGTGTGTGCAGTGGTCGGCCGACGCGGCGTCCAGTTCTACGGCGAGTTGGATACCCGGGCCGTAGCTGAGCTGGTTCGCGTGGATGCGGGGCAGCAGGCCCTTCGCCTTGCCCGCCGTCAGGATCGCGCGCGCCTGGTCGCCGTCGAAGGCGCCCTTCTCGCAGAAGACGTCGACCCAGCGGGCGTGGGGGGCGCAGGCGTCCAGCATCTCGCCGGTGACGAGGTCGACGTACGCCGCCGGGTCGTCCGCGTAGTCCGGGGACACGATGTGGGCGCCCAGGTAGGTGACCTCGTCGGTGTGGGCCGATGCGATGCGGAGGGCGCGTTCTTCGTCGGACGTCGTGAGGCCGTAGCCCGACTTCGTTTCGAACGTTGTCGTGCCCTGGCGGAGGGCCTCCGCGAGGTGATGCTTGAGGTTGGCCTCCAGGGCCTCGTCCGTGGCTGCGCGGGTTGCCGCCACCGTTGTGCGGATGCCGCCCGCGGAGTAGCTCTGGCCCGACATGCGGGCGTTGAACTCGGCGGTGCGGTCGCCTGCGAAGACGAGGTGGGAGTGGGAGTCGACGAAGCCGGGGATGACGGTGCGGCCGGCGGCGTCGTGGGTGGTGTCGGCGGCGGGGGCCCTGGTTGTTGGGCCGGCCCAGGCGATTTTGCCGTCTTCGATGACGACGGCGGCGTTGTGGAGTTGGCCGAGGGGGCCCTCGCCGAGGGTCGGGTCGTTCGTGACCAGGGTGCCGATGTTGGTGATGGCCGTGGTGGTGGTCATGGTTCCTCTCCGTGGTGACCGGGGTTCTTCTCCCCGCCCCGCCCCTTCCCGAAAGCCCTCAATCGCCGGGCGGGCTGGATGGTCGGGCCTGACCGAAAGTCCTGCCGGACGGGCTGGGTGGGCGGGCCTGACCGAAAGTCCTGCCGGACGGGCCTCCTCAATCGCCGGAGGGGCTTGATTTATCAAGCCCCTCCGGCGATTGAGGAGCGGGGTGCGGGGCGGAGCCCCGGGGGGTCAGGCGTGTAGCGATGCGATGGCGGTGGTCAGGGTGTCCGCCACGTTGCCGAGCAAGGCGTGGGTGCCGTCGCGGACCACCACCCGGCCACCCGCCACCACGTCCGTCACGTCGGAGGCGCTCGCCGCGAAGACCGCCGTTTCCGCGCCGAAGCGGGGCTCGGGGCCCGCCGTGCGGACGGAGTCGAGGCGGATCGTGACCAGGTCGGCGATCGCCCCCGTCTCGATGACGCCCGCGTCGTCCCAGCCGAGCGACGCGTGACCGGTCGCCGAAGCCGCGCGGAGCAGGGCCGCTGCCGTCCAGTGGCCGCGCGTACGGGTACGGAGGCGTTCGTTCAACTCCATGGCGCGCGCCTCTTCGAAGAGGTCGATCACCGCGTGGCTGTCGGAGCCGAGGGAGAGGGGCGAGCCCGCCCGCTCCAGCGCCACCGCCGGGCCGATGCCGTCCGCCAGGTCGCGTTCCGTCGTCGGGCACATGCAGGTGCCCGTGGACGAGCCGCCGAGCAGCGCGATGTCCGCGTCCGTGAGGTGGGTGTTGTGGACGCCCGTTGTATTGGGCCCCAATACGCCGTTGTCCGCGAGGAGTTGGGTCGGCGTGCAGCCGTGGGCCGCCTCGCACGCGTCGTTCTCCGCCGTCTGCTCGGAGAGGTGTACGTGGAGGGGGGCCCGGCGGGCCGAGGCCCATTCCGCCACCGTCGAGAGCTGCGCCGCCGGGACCGCGCGTACCGAGTGGACGGCAGCTCCGATCCTGACCCCCGGGCGCTCCTTGAGCAGCGACGCACGCTCCGCCCACGCCTGCGCCGTGCCGTCGCTGAAGCGCCGCTGGTGGTGGTCCGGCTCCTTGCCGAAGCCGGAGGAGACGTACGCCGTGTCGAGGAGGGTGATGCGGATGCCGGCCTCGTCCGCGGCCGCGATCAGTGCCTCGCCCATCGCGTTCGGGTCGGCGTACGCCGTGCCGCCGGGGGCGTGGTGGAGGTAGTGGAACTCCCCCACCGCCGTGATGCCCGCGAGCGCCATTTCCGCGTACACCGCCCGCGCCAGCGCGTAATACGTGTCCGGCGTGAGGCGGTCCGCCACCGAGTACATGACCTCGCGCCACGTCCAGAACGTCCCGGACCCGACCTGCACGGTCGAGCGGAGCGCCCGGTGGAAGGCATGGCTGTGGGCGTTGGCGAGGCCGGGGAGAGTGAGGCCGCGCAGCGCGGTCGCGCCGGGCGGGGGTGCGCCGACCCCCGTGCGGACCGCCGTGAAACGGCCCTCGTCCGACACGTCCACGGCCACGCCCGGCTCGACATGCGTGCCGAGCCAGGCGTGTTCCAACCAGTAGGTCGTCGTCACTTGCAGGCCAGCCCTTCCAGTACGTCGGCCAGTGCGCGCACGCCCTCCAGGCAGTCGTCCTCGGCCGCGTTCTCGGCCGGGGAGTGCGAGACGCCCGTCGGGTTGCGTACGAACAGCATGGCGGTGGGGATCGACTGGGCGAGGATTCCCGCGTCGTGTCCCGCTCCGGTTCCGAGGACGGGGACCCGCAGCGCGTCGGACGTCCCCAGGATGCGGGCGAGCTCGTCGCGCAGCGCGTCGTCGAACTCGACGATCGGCGTGAACGACTCGCGGGTCAGCGATACGTCGATGCCGTGCGCGTCCGCGTATTCGCGGGCCGCCTTCTCGATCGCCGTGACCGTCGCGTCCAGGGACTCCTGGTCGGCGGCGCGGGAGTCGAGCCAGCCGCGTACGAGGGAGGGGATGGCGTTGACGCCGTTCGGCTCGACCGCGATCTTGCCGAATGTCGCTACCGCGCCTGCCAGTTGGGCTTCGCGGCGGGCCGCAAGGACCGTCTCCGCGTAGGACAGCATCGGGTCGCGGCGGTCGACCAGGCGGGTCGTGCCCGCGTGGTTGGCCTCGCCGCGGAAGTCGAAGCGCCAGCGGCCGTGCGGCCAGATGGAGCTGGCGATACCGACCGCGTCGCCGGACAGGTCGAGGGCGCGGCCCTGTTCCACGTGGAGTTCGATGAACGCGCCGATGCGGTCGAGGCGTTCGCGGTCGGCGCCGATCGCGTCCGGGTCGTACTCGGCCCGCTCCATCGCCTGCGGGAGGGTCGTCCCGTCGGCGTCCGTGAGCTTGTGGGCCGCCTCGCGGGTGAGGACGCCGGACGTGAGGCGGGAGCCGACGCAGGCGAGACCGAAGCGGGCGCCTTCCTCGTCGCCGAAGTTGGTGATCGCGAGGGGCTTGGTGAACTCCGCTCCCCTGCGGTGGAGTTCGTCCAGGGCGGCGAAGGAGGAGACGACGCCGAGGGGGCCGTCGAAGGCGCCGCCGTCGGGGACGGAGTCCAGGTGGGAGCCGGTGACGATGGCGTCGCCGGCCTTCGGGTCGCCTTGCCAGGCCCACTGGTTGCCGTTGCGGTCCAGTTCGTAGGTCAGGCCACGGGATTCGGCCTGGGCCTTGAACCAGGCGCGGCAGTCGGTGTCGGCCGCGGTCCAGGCGTAGCGGCGGTAGCCGCCGGAGTCGGGGTTACGGCCGATGGGGTGCAGCTCGCGCCACATCTCCAGAAAACTCGGAGGATTCCCCACCCCGCCCCTTCCCGAAAGTCCTGCCGGACGGGCCTCCTCAAACGCCGGAGGGGCTTGATAGGAGGTCACTCGGACTCCCGCATCGGAACACGGACCCCGCGCTCGGCCGCGACCTCGGCCGCGTGGTCGTAGCCCGCGTCCACGTGACGGATGACGCCCATCGCCGGGTCGTTCGTGAGGACGCGCTCGATCTTCTCCGCGGCGAGCGGGGTGCCGTCCGCGACGCAGACCTGGCCCGCGTGGATGGAGCGGCCCATGCCGACGCCGCCACCGTGGTGCAGGGAGACCCAGGTGGCACCGGACGACGTGTTGACCAGGGCGTTCAGGAGCGGCCAGTCGGCGATCGCGTCGGAGCCGTCCTTCATGGACTCGGTCTCGCGGTACGGGGACGCGACCGAGCCCGAGTCGAGGTGGTCGCGGCCGATCGCGACGGGGGCGGAGAGTTCGCCGCTCGCCACCATCTCGTTGAACTTGAGGCCCGCCAGGTGGCGTTCGCCGTAGCCGAGCCAGCAGATGCGCGCCGGGAGGCCCTCGAAGGCGATGCGCTCGGCGGCCATGTCGAGCCAGCGGTGCAGGTGCTTGTTCTCGGGGAACAGCTCCTTGATCGCCTTGTCGGTCTTGGCGATGTCCTCCGGGTCGCCGGACAGTGCCGCCCAGCGGAACGGGCCGAGGCCCTCCTCGAACAGCGGGCGGATGTGCGCCGGGACGAAGCCGGGGAAGTCGAAGGCGCGGTCGTAGCCGGCCTTGCGGGCCTCGTCGCGGATCGAGTTGCCGTAGTCGAAGACCTCGGCGCCGGCGTCCATGAAGCCGACCATCGCCTCGACGTGCAGGCGCATCGACTGACGGGCGCGCTCGGTGAAGTCCGCCGGGTCCGCCTCGCGCTCCTTGTCCCAGTCCTCGACCGAGACGCCGACAGGCAGGTAGGCGAGCGGGTCGTGGGCGGAGGTCTGGTCGGTGACGATGTCCATCGGGGCGCCGCGGCGCAGCAGCTCCGGGAAGACCTCGGCCGCGTTGCCGACGACGCCGATGGACAGGCCGCGGCGCTCGTCGCGGGCCTGGACCGCCAGCTCGATGGCGTGGTCGAGGTTGTCGGCCTTGACGTCGAGGTAGCGGGTGCCGATGCGGCGGTCGATGCGCGTCTCGTCGACGTCGACGCAGATCGCGACGCCCTCGTTCATGGTGACCGCGAGGGGCTGGGCGCCGCCCATGCCGCCGACACCGGCGGTGAGCGTGATCGTGCCGGCCAGCGTGCCGTTGAACTTCTTGCGCGCCACCGCACCGAACGTCTCGTACGTGCCCTGGACGATGCCCTGCGAGCCGATGTAGATCCACGAACCGGCCGTCATCTGGCCGTACATCATGAGGCCCTCGGCCTCCAGCTTGCGGAACTCCTCCCAGTTGGCCCAGTCGCCGACCAGGTTGGAGTTGGCGAGCAGCACGCGGGGCGCCCACTCGCTGGTGCGCAGCACGCCGACCGGCTTGCCGGACTGGACGAGGAGGGTCTCGTCCGACTTCAGCGTCTTCAGCGTGCGCACGATCGCGTCGTACGCCTCCCAGGACCGGGCCGCCTTGCCCGTGCCGCCGTAGACGACGAGCTTGTCGGGGTGCTCCGCCACCTCGCCGTCGAGGTTGTTCATGAGCATCCGCAGGGCGCCCTCCTGCTGCCACCCGAGGGTGTTGAGCTCGGTGCCGCGCGGGGCTCGTACGGGGCGGGGTCCTGACATCGGCGGCCTCCTGGTGTGCGTATCAACAAGCTGTTGGAACTTCTATTCACATCCTGGCTCCCTGAATAGGGCTAGTCAATAGGTGGTCGGCGGCACGCTGTGGCCGCCGTTCACGATCGGGGCCACATCTGCGTCAATTCGCCATGCCCTGCGGTTGGTTGGCGGATTTTAGTCCTCCTGCGCATGTTCCACCGGGAAATGCCAGAAGCCTCACCTGGCCTCCGCACTGTCCGTAGCTTCATCGTCACAGATGCACCAGTGGCGCATACGTGGCGATCAGGTGGGGAGTCCGAGGCGTGCCCGGAATTGACGAGTGTCTCCTGGAGGTCATGCGGCTCCCGGGAGCACGCGGTGCCTCGGTCGTCGACTGGACCAGCGGGCTCGCCCTGGGCACGGTCGGCGCGGCGCGGAGCGGGGACCACGAGGCGGACGCCGCCGAGGCCGCCGAACTGGCGCGGCTCGCCGCCGAGCACAGCACCTTCGCCCCTGCCGACGGAAGCGACTGGTCCCAGGGTTCCGCCGGCGACAAGGCACCCCCGGTCGAGGACGTCATCGTCACCAACCGCGACAGCTATCACGTGCTGCGCTTCGTGCGCACCACCTTCGACAGCAGCGTCTTCGTCCACTTGTGGCTCGGCCGGGACGAGGGCAATCTCGCCCTCGCCCGGATCCGGCTCGCCGACATGGCCGACCGGCTGGTCCTGGGATGAGCACCGACGTCCGCGCCGGCGTCTCGCCGATGCTCAGCCGCCTCGCGGACGAGCAGGCCACCGGCGCCCTGATCCGCGAGCACGGCACCCTCTACCTGGAGGACGGGCGGGTCGTGCACGCCGAGTCGCCCGCGACCCCCGGCATGGACGTCCTGCTCACGGCGGGCGGCGCGGTGCAGGCCGAGGGCTGGTCGGAGGCGGTGGACCGGGCGGGGGCGAGGCAGCGCGTCGGCCGTTATCTGGTGGAGCGGGGCCGCCTCTCGGACGGCGCCCTCGAACTGTGCCATCTGGGCGCCCTGTTCGACGCCTCGTACTTCACGCTCGCCCCCAGCAGCGGCCCCACCCGGTTCCGGTACGGCGTCTCCCACTGGTTCGGGACGGTGCGGCCCGTGCCGGTGGCGGCCGTCGAGCGCGAGACGCAGCGCAGACGCGAGCTGCTCCAGCGGATCTGGCCGGAGCCGGACACGGACATGGCGCCGCTCAGCCGGATCGTCCGCCAGGGCGAGGCGGGCGTGCCACCGCGCAGGCGCCGCGTCCTCGACCTGGTCGACGGCGCGCGGACGGCCTCCCAGATAGCGCTCGCCCTGGGCAGGCCCGCCTTCCACACCCTTGTCGACCTGCGGCGCCTCGCCGCGTGCGGCCTCGTGACCACGGCCCCCGCCCCGGCTCCGCCCGAGTGGCTGGAGCTCGCCGTCGTCGAGGACCCCGACGTGGCCCTGTTGCGGCGGCTGCGCGCCGGTCTGGAGGCCCTGTGAGACGCCTGCTGCGTTCCTCACGTACCCCCGAAAGGAGACCTCCGATGGTCGACCAGGGCGAACTCCTCGCCGAACTGCAACGGTTGAGGGTCCGCGTGCCCCAGGTCACCGGCGCCCTCGCCGCCAGCGTCGACGGCCTGGTCCTCGCCCAGGACACCCCGGGCGTCGAACCGGAGGGCGTCGCCGCGCTCACCGCCACCGCACTCGGCGTCGCCCAGCGCCTCGCCGACGCCACCGCACAGGGCGCCTTCCGCGAGCTCCTGGTACGCGGCGCCGACGGCTACATCGCCACCTACGCGGCCGGGGACACCGCCGTCCTCACGCTCCTCGCGGAGGACCGGGTCAACGTCGGCCGCCTGCATCTCGAGGGGCGCCGCTCCGGCGCCCGCATCGGGGAACTCACCGCTCCCGCCGAGGAGGAAGCGCCGCCCGAGCCGGCCCCCCGCACCCGCGGCCGGGCCCGCGCCCGCACGGCGTCGCCCACGACGACCGAGACCGGACTCCCTGTCCGGCCGACCACCAATGTGCCGCCGCAGCCCACGCGTTGACGACCGGCACACCCGCAAAGAAGCACGAAGAGAAGCACGACAAGAAGCACGAAAGGACCCCGCATCATGGCCAATACCGAGACTGCCCTCAAGGACGCCCTCGCCTCCATAGAAGGCGCCACCGCCGCGGCCCTCGTCGACTACACCAGCGGCATGGCCCTCGGCACCATCGGCGGCTCCAAGGGCTTCGACCTGGAGATCGCGGCGGCGGGCAACACCGACGTCGTCCGCGCCAAGCTGCGCACCATGGAGCAACTGGGGCTCAAGGACGGCATCGAGGACATCCTCATCACCCTCGGCACCCAGTACCACCTGATCCGCCTGATCAAGGGACGCGGCGGCAACGGCCTGTTCCTGTACCTGGTGCTCGACAAGGCCCGCGCCAACCTGGCGATGGCCCGTCACCAGCTGAAGAAGATCGAGGGCGAGCTGGAGGTCTGAGCACGTGAGCACGTGAGAAGGCGCCGCGCTTCCATGAAGCGCGGCGCCCGCACGGCCAACGGCGCTCGCCCGGCTACCCCTCCCAGTCGGACTCCTCGCGGTCGCGGCGCTCCCGCCTGCGGACGGGCCCCCACCGCACCGCATGCAGCGCGTTCACGCCGACGATCCCGCCCCAGGCCACGAAGAGCCCGGGCAGGTCGGCGTTGGCCACCGCGATCGCGGACAGCGGGATGGCGAGGACGAGGGAGATCACGGCGAAGCCGAAGCGCTCGCCCCAGTTCTCGGCGCCGGAGTCGCGGGCCCCGCGGGCCACGGTGATCCGGTGCTCGGCCAGCTGTCGCCGCACCCTGCGGTCGACGACGGAGTCGAGCCGCTGCTCGACCTTGTCGAGGAACGAGTCGACGAGCGCCGGCTCGTACTCGTCGCCCAGTTCCCTGCGTGCGTGCAGGGTGGCGTCGAGTTCCTTCTTGAGTTCGGCGTCGCGTGCGTGTTCGCGGGCTTCCATACCGTCCGACGTTACGGAGCCGAGGCGCCCACCGCAGTAGGGCTGTCCCCCGTCTTCTCACTGGGCCAGTCCCCCGCCCGGCCCCGGGCGAGCAGCCAGTACAGGACGGCCGGGACGACGAGTCCCACGATCCACGACACGTCCGCCCCGCCGAGCGGACCGACGAGCGGACCCGTGTAGAAGGCGGTGGCCAGGAACGGCAGCTGGGCGAGCAGCCCGACCCCGTAGACCGCGAGCGCGTCCCAGCGCCAGCCGCCGTAGCGGCCGTTCGGGTCGGAGAGGGCCGGGAGGTCGTAGCGCTCGCGGGAGATCAGGTAGTAGTCGACCAGGTTGATCGCGGACCAGGGCGTGAAAAACGTCAGCAGGAACAGCAGGAAGTCCTTGAACGAGGTCAGGAAGCTGTCCTTGCCGAGCAGTGCGACCACCGTGCCCGCGACCATGATGATCCCGATGTAGAGCGCACGGGCCCGCTGCGAAAGGACCCGCTGCCCGCGGAATCCGCTGATGCCGGTGACCATCGACATGAAGCCGCCGTACGTGTT
Organism: Streptomyces sp. NPDC102360; assembly: GCF_044766085.1. Taxonomy (NCBI): domain Bacteria; kingdom Bacillati; phylum Actinomycetota; class Actinomycetes; order Kitasatosporales; family Streptomycetaceae; genus Streptomyces; species Streptomyces sp. NPDC102360. Next base: position 39,991 of record NZ_JBIWLG010000011.1, read on the forward strand.
GAGCACGTTGACGGTGAGCTTGCCGAGCGCGATCACGAAGTAGAAGAAGGACGCGACGAGGCCCGCGCCGCCGAGCGACACGACGTAGCCGACCTGGTTGTCGATGAACTTCTCGCCCGCGCTCGCCGCGACCAGGACGCCGAACGCCATGGACCACTGCGAGCCCAGCGCGGAGCCCGCGAGCGTCCACCAGAACGTGGACTTGCCGCTGGTCGTACGCGGCAGATAGCGCGAGTAGTCGGCGACGTACGGGCCGAAGGCGAGCTGCCACGAGGCCGACAGGGAGACGGCGAGCAGGAACATCGGCATCGAGAAATGCGCGTCGGACAGGAGCGCGCCGACGTCGGCCCGGTCGAAGAGCCGGATGCCCAGGTAGACGAAGGCGAGCGCGCACACCACGCTCGCGACCCGCCCGAGGACGTGGATGACGCGGTAGCCGACCGTCGCCACGATGCCCGTGACGAGCGCGAAGACGATGATGCCCGTCGTGTCGTTGGTGTGCGTCAGCTGCGCGGTGGCCTGCCCGGCGAGCACGGTGCCGCTCGCGAAGAACCCGACGTACATCAGGATGACGAGGAGCAGCGGGACGACGGCGCCCTTCACCCCGAACTGGGCCCTGGACTGGATCATCTGCGGCAGCCCGAGCTTCGGCCCCTGCGCCGAGTGCAGCGCCATGACGGCGCCGCCGAGCAGATTGCCGAGCACGAGCCCGATCAGCGACCAGACCACGTCGCCGCCGAAGACGACGGCGAGACCGCCGGTGACGACGGCCGTGATGTGGAGGTTCGCGCCGAGCCAGAGGGTGAACTGGTTGAACGCTCTGCCGTGCCGTTCGCTGTCCGGCACGACGTCGATGGAGTGCTTCTCCACTACCGCTGCCATCCGATGGCCTCCCTACTTCTTGCTGATCCCGTGGCGGCGCGCGTAGTCGTTCGCGACGTCCTCGGGGTCCTTCTTGTCCTTGTCCACGAGCCGGTTGAGCTCGGTGAGGTCCTCGGTCGTCAGCACGTTGCCCAGGCGGGCGAGGGCCTTGCGGACGGTCGAGTCGGCCTTGCGGTCGGCGATCAGCGGGACGACGTGCTGACCGGGAACCAGGTTCTTGGGGTCGGTGAGGACGACCCAGTCGTTGGCGGCGATATCGGTGTCGGTGGTGAACAGATTCGCGACATCCACATCCCCCTTCTTCAGCGCGCCCTTGACCAGCGGCCCGGAGGAATCAAGGGACTTGAACTCCTTGAACTCGACGCCGTACACGTCCTTGAGCCCGACGGCACCGACCTGACGCTTCTTCACTTCCGGGGCGGCGCCGATGACGAGCTTCCCGTTGTGCTTAGCGAGGTCGGCGAGGGACCTGAGCTTGTACTTCTTCGCGGTCTCACGGGTCACCACGAACGCGTCCGAGTCCTCGGCGAGGCCGTACGGAAGGATCTGCAGGCCCGCCGGGAGCACCATGGCGAGGGCGTTCTGCATCTCGCCCTCCTCGGTCGCCTTCGACTTGGTGTCGAGGTAGTGCAGGAGGGCGCCCTGGTACTCGGGCAGCAGGTCGATGTCGCCGCTCTTGAGTGCGGGGATGAGGATCTCGCGGGTACCGAGGTTGGGCCGCACGCTCGTCTTCACACCGGCGGCGTCGAGCGCGGCCGCGTACAGGTACCCGAGCACCTGGTTCTCGGTGAAGTTGGCGGTGCCGATGGTGACACCCTTCTTGCTGGAGCCGCCGCCCGAGATCGAGCCCCCTTGCTGGTCGAGCGAGGTGATGCCGCTGGAGCAGGCGGACAGGGCCGGGACGGAGGCCGCGGCGACGAGACCGCCCAGAAGGGCACGTCGGTTCATCTTGCTCATCTGGCTTGCTCCTAGGCGGACTTGAGAGTGGTGGGGCGGTTACGGAAGAGGAGCCGCTGGAGCCCGGAAAGCGCCAGGTCGAGGACGATGGCGACGACCGCGACGAGCACGGCCCCGCCGAGCACCTGCACCAGGTCCCGCTGGGCGAGCCCGTCGAAGACGTAGCGGCCGAGCCCGCCGAAGGACACGTACGCGGCGATGGTGGCGGTGGCGACGACCTGGATGAGCGCGAGCCGCAGCCCGGTCATGATGAGCGGCAGCGCGAGCGGCAACTCGACCTGGAACAGCACCTGGTGGGCCTTCATGCCCTGCCCGCGCGCGGCGTCCTTGACCTCCGGGTCGACGGCGGTCATTCCCGCGTACGTATTCGTCACGATGGACGGCACGGCGAGCGCGACGAGCGCGATATAGACCGGCCACATGGAGAGCCCGCTCGCGAGGAACACGAGCACGACGAGCCCGACGGTCGGCAGCGCCCGCCCGAAGGACGACAGGTTGATGGCGACGAAGGCGCCACGCCCGGTGTGCCCGATGAGCAGCCCGACCGGCAGGGCGATCACGGCGGCGACGAGCGTGGCGAGCAGCGAGTACTGGAGGTGCTCGGCGACGCGCGTCGCGATGCCGTCGCTCCCCGCCCACTGCTCCCCGCCGACCAGCCAGGCGCCGAGGTTCTTGAAGAGTTCGAACATGGCGGGTTCAGGCCTTCCGGGTCCGAGTACGGGTACGGGCCCACGGCGTGAGCAGCCGCTGGACGCCGACGAGAGCCGCGTCCGCGACGAGCGCGAGCAACAGGGTCAGGACGACGCCGACGATGACCGGGGTCGGGAAGTTCCGCTGGAACCCGTCCGTGAACAGCTGACCGAGCCCGCCGTCGCCGATGTACGTCGCCACGGACACGAGCGAGATGGCCATCACGGTGGCGATCCGTACGCCCGCCATGATCACGGGCAGCGCGAGCGGCAGCTCGACGGTGAGCAGGGTCCGCATCGGCCGCGTCCCCATGGCCTTCGCGGCCTCCTTCGTCTTCGCGGGCACGGAGTCGAGCCCCTCGACCGTGTTACGGAGCAGGACGACGAGGGTGTAGATCGTCAGCCCGATGACGGTGGTGGTGCGGGTGAGCCCGGAGACGGGCAGCAGCAGCACGAAGACGGCGATGGACGGGATGGTGAACAGCACGTTCGACATCCCGAGCAGAAACCCACGCAGCGGCCGCACCCGATGCGCGACGACAGCGAGCGGCAGGGATATGACGAGCCCGAACAGCACGGCGCTGAGGGCGGCTTGGAGGTGGGAGGCGGTGAGGGCGAGAAGATCCCCCTGATGCGACCCGACCCATTCCCAATCGATACTCACGCGCCACCCCCGGCCTTCTCGCCGGTCTCCGCCTCGACCCCATCAGCCGTCTCGCCGACCTCGGCCTCAACCCCACCAGCCGTCTCGGCGCCACCAGCCTCCTCGGCGTCATCAAGCGCCGGTGCGGCCAAATCAAGCCCCTGCGGCGATTGAGCAGCGGGGTCCGGGGCGGAGCCCCGAGGCGTTGCGCCCGACTGGGCGTCACTGTGCGCCCGACCGGACCGCTCGTGGACGTCGTCCCGGGACGACACACCCGTGAACACCCCATCCGCATCGACGCGGACAACCAGCCCGGAGGGCGACGCCACCGACTCGTTCAACGCGGACAGCAACGAGTCCCCGTCACGGAGCGCCCGCACAGGAGCCTCGCCCCCGCCGTCCCGCTCGCGCCAAGCGACCGGCTTACGCCCCTCGTCGAGCACCAGCTCCCACGCCCCGCCCTCGGGCGCAGCCCCTTGCGCCACATCCGCGAGCGTCGAGAGCGACAACAACTTGAGCCCCCGCTCGGCACCGAGGAAGTCCGCCACGAACTCATCCGCCGGCCGCGCCAACAGCTCCTCCGGCGGAGCACACTGCACAAGGTGCCCGCCCTCCCGGAACACCGCGATCCGGTCCCCGAGCCGCACGGCCTCATCGATGTCGTGCGTAACGAACACAATCGTCTTGCTCAACTCCGTCTGGAGCCGCAGCAGTTCATCCTGAAGCTGGGTACGAACGACCGGGTCGACCGCCCCGAACGGCTCGTCCATCAACAGCACCGGCGGATCCGCGGCCAGCGCCCTCGCCACCCCCACCCGCTGCTGCTGACCGCCGGACAGCTGATGCGGATACCGCTTGCCCATCTCCGCGGAGAGCCCCACCCGCTCGAGCAGCTCACCGGCCGCGACCCGCGCCTTCTTCCGCCCCCAGCCGAGCAGCAGCGGCACCGTGGCGACATTGTCGAGCACGGTGCGGTGCGGGAAGAGCCCCGCCTGCTGGATCACGTACCCGATGGAGCGCCGCAGCTCAGCGGCGTCCTGCTCCAGAACATCGCGCCCGCCGACCCGAATGGTGCCCGACGAGGGATCGACCATACGATTGATCATCCGGAGGCTGGTCGTCTTGCCGCAGCCCGACGACCCGACGAAGACGGTCACGCCCCCCTCCGGCATGTCGAGCGAGAGATCATGCACCGCTGTCGTGCCGTTCGGGAATCGCTTGTGGACCGCTTCGAACTGGATCATGGAGCGCCTCTGGAGTCCTCTTGCCCGTCCTGCATATCGTCATGCAGAGTTCTCGGTGCGTGAATAATTTGTCAATGCCTCCGTGTAAATCATCGGTAAATCCCCTTGACGGGGCCGAACTATGAGATGCGGAAAACCTTTTGAGGCATAGGCGCCCGTTGATCACCTTTCGAGGAGGAACAGCCCGTGATGTCCCATCCGGACCACTCGGCCCACCCGGTCGTCGTGCTCGACGGCCACGGCCTCCCGGTCGCCGACGTGGTCCGCCTCGCCGACACGAGCGCCCGCCCGGTCCCCGGCACCGACGCCATGAAGCGCGTGGAGAAGTCCTGGAACGCGGCGCGGGAGATCGCGGCGTGGGGCAGGGTCTACGGCCGCTCCACCGGCGTCGGCGCGAACCGCAGCGAGGACGTGCCCACCGAGGCCGCCGCCGACCACGGCCTTCGCCTGCTGCGCAGCCACGCGGGCGCGATCGGCGACGAGCTGCCCGAGCGCGAGGTGCGGGCGATGCTCGCGGTCCGCGCGAACCAGCTCCTGGCCGGTGGCGCGGGCCTGCGCCCCACGGTCGTCACGGCGCTCTGCGAGGCCCTGGAGGCGGGCGCGTACCCGGCGGTCAACGAGCACGGCTCGGTCGGCACCGGCGACATCGCGCCGCTGTCCCAGATGGGCCTGGCCCTCGCCGGCGAACACCCGTGGCGCGGCAAGGGCACCCCGCCCAAGCCGCAGCCCCTCGACAACAACGACGCCCTGGCCCTGATCTCCTCCAACGCCCTCACCCTCGGCCAGGCCGCCCTCGCCCTGCACGAGCTGCGCGATCTGCTGGCGGCCACGGACCTGGTGGCGGCCCTGAGCCTGCTCGCGGTCGACGGCTCCTACGAGGCGTACGCCCTGCCCGTGCACGAGTCGCGCCGCCACCGGGGCAGCTTCGACGTGGCGGCCCGGATGCGCGGGATCCTCGGCGCCGACGACCACCCCACGCCCCCGCTCGGCCGGATCCAGGACCCGTACGGCTTCCGCTGCGTGCCGCAGATCCACGGCCCGGCGCAGGACGCGGCGGATGCCCTGGAGGACATCCTCACCGTCGAGATCAACGCGGCGGCGGAGAACCCCCTGATCTCGTACACGGAGATGGCGGCCTACCACCACGGCGGCTTCTACATGGCCCAACTCGCCCTGGCACTCGACCACTTCCGGCTCGCCATCAGCCAGGTGGCCCGGCTCTCCACCTCCCGCCTCTCCACCCTCAACGAGCCGGGCTTCACCCGCCTGCGCCCGTTCCTCGCGGACGGCGAACCGGCCTCGTCCGGCGTGATGATCCTGGAGTACGCGGCCGGCGGCGCCCTCGCCGACCTGCGCGCCTTCTCCGCCCCCGCCTCCCTCGGCCACGCCGTGCTCTCGCGCGGCGTCGAGGAGCAGGCCAGCTTCGCCTCCCTGGCGGCCCGTCAGACCCTGCGCGTGTGCGCGGCGTTCCGCCAGGTCGTGGGCTGTGAACTGGTCGCGGCGGTACGGGCGTTGAGGCTGCGCGACCTGCACCCCGACGAGGAGCTTCCGGTGGGGCGGGCCTTCGCGCTGGCCTTGCAGGAACTTCCCGACGACGTGACGGACCGGCCCCTGACGGGAGACGTGGAACGGGCGGCGGCCCTGCTGGGTCGGTTCGCCGAGCAGTGACGGAGGGGGTGAGGGAGGGGATCCCGCACGACCGGAAAGCCGGAAAGCCGGAACGCCCGGAACCCTGGCGCCCCTCCCCCTGCCCTGAATAGAATCATGCACGAAACGGGACCGTTGAATGGACCGGCGGGAGACATGGCGGGAGACATGAGCGAGCGCACGGACAGCACACGGAGCGGGGCGGACCACGACGCGGGGACACAGGGCCCCTCCGCCCGCCTCCAGAGCCTCTTCGAGGGGCACCGCCTCACCCCCACCCAGCGCCGCATCGCGCACTGCATGGTGCGGCGCGCGGCCGAGGTGCCGTTCCTGTCGTCCGTGGAGCTGGCCGAGCTCGCGGGCGTCAGCCAGCCCTCCGTGACCCGGTTCGCGGTGGCGCTCGGCTTCGACGGCTACCCGGCGCTGCGCAAGCACCTGCGCGATACGGCGCCCACCGAACCGGCCACCGCCACCAAGGCCAACGAGTACCAGCAGGCGGTGGAAGCCGAGATCGCCAACCTCCGGCACCTCGCCGAGCTGCTCGCCGACCCCGAGCCGGTCGAGCGGGCGGGCCGGATCCTCGCCGCCTCACCGACGCTGCTCGTCCTCGGGCTGCGCGCGGCCGCGTCCCAGGCGTTCGGCTTCGCGTACTTCGCCGCGAAGGTCCACCCCGACGTACGCCTCCTCGACGAGGGCGGCACCATGCTCGCCGACCGCATCGACGCGGCCGTCCGCGCGGGCGCCACGACCCTGCTGTGCTTCGCGCTTCCCCGCCACCCGCGCGAGGTCGTCGACACCCTCGCGTACGCGAAGGAGGCGGGCCTGACCGTCGTCACGGTCGCCGACTCCGTCTTCGCCCCCGTCGCCCGCCACTCCGATCTGCTGCTGCCCGCCGCGGTCGGCACGGGCCTCGCCTTCGACACGGCGTGCTCGCCGATGCTTCTCGGCCGGGTGCTGCTGGAGGCGATGTGCGACGGGCTTCCGCAGGCACAGGCACGTCTTGAGGAGTTCGACGTACGGGCGGCGGAGCGCGGCCTCTTCGTCGAGTAACACCCTTATAGGGGGAGAGAGTTGCGCGGGGACCGCCGCACCCCCGTGAACGGGGGGCGGGACGACGGCGGTCCCCGCGAAGGGTGTTGCACCGGTCAGGCCGTGTGCACACCCAGGGCGTCCGTGGAGGTCCGGGAGCCGCTCCGGAGTTTCCTTTGACGCCGCTCGGTGCCGGGTGGGGCGGGGAGCCGCTCCCGCCCCTTTCCGACATCCACCAATGTGCCGGACCCGTGTTAAGCCGGTGCTGCGCGCACGTGACGCGCTCGTACCGATTGCGCGAACCGCGGCTTCCGGACTACTTGGTGCCCGACTTCGCCAGGAACGCCAGCAGGTCCTGACGGCTCACCACACCCGTCGGCTTGCCCTCCACCAGCACGATCGCAGCGTCGGCCGCACCGAGCACACTCATCAGGTCCGCCACCGGCTCGCCGGAGCCGACCTGCGGCAGCGGCGCCGACATGTGCTTCTCCAACGGGTCGTGCAGGGAGGCCCGTTGGGCGAACAGCGCGTCGAGCAGCTCGCGCTCGACAACGGACCCGATCACCTCGGCCGCCATCACGTCCGGGTGACCGGCTCCCGGCTTCACGATCGGCATCTGCGAGACGCCGTACTCGCGCAGCACCTCGATGGCCTGACCGACCGTCTCCTCCGGGTGCATATGGACCAGGGAGGGCAGCGCGCCGCCCTCCTTGTCCTTCAGTACGTCGCCGACGCGCGCGCTGGGCCCGGAGTCCTCGAGGAATCCGTAGTCCGCCATCCAGTCGTCGTTAAAGAGCTTGCTGAGGTACCCGCGCCCGCTGTCCGGCAGCAGCACGACCACGATGTCGTCGGGACCGAGCCCCTCCGCGACCCGCAGCGCCGCCACCACGGCCATTCCGCAGGAGCCGCCCACGAGCAGCGCCTCCTCCTTGGCGAGCCGCCGTGTCATCTGGAACGAGTCCTTGTCGGACACCGCGACGATCTCGTCGGCGACCTCCCGGTCGTAGGCCGTCGGCCAGAAGTCCTCACCGACGCCCTCGACGAGATACGGGCGCCCGGAGCCACCGGAGTACACCGAGCCCTCGGGGTCGGCGCCGACGACCCTGACCCGCCCCTCGCTCACGTCCTTCAGATAGCGGCCGGTCCCTGAGATGGTGCCGCCGGTGCCGACGCCCGCGACGAAATGGGTGATCCGCCCGTCCGTCTGCTCCCACAGCTCCGGGCCCGTGCTCTCGTAGTGCGAGCGCGGGTTGTCGGGGTTGGAGTACTGGTCCGGCTTCCAGGCACCGGGCGTCTCACGGACGAGACGGTCCGAGACGTTGTAGTACGAGTCCGGGTGCTCGGGATCCACCGCCGTCGGGCAGACCACCACCTCGGCGCCGTACGCCCGCAGCACATTGATCTTGTCCGTGGAGACCTTGTCCGGGCAGACGAAGATGCACTTGTAGCCCTTCTGCTGGGCCACCATGGCGAGGCCGACACCGGTATTGCCGCTGGTCGGCTCGACGATGGTGCCGCCGGGCTCCAGCGCCCCACTCCGCTCGGCCGCCTCGATCATGCGCAGCGCGATGCGGTCCTTCACGCTGCCGCCGGGGTTGAAGTACTCGACCTTGGCCAGGACGGTCGCCCGCAGCCCTTCGGTCACCTTGTTGAGCCTCACCAGCGGGGTGTTGCCGACGAGGTCGATCATCGATTCGTGGATGCGCACCGTGGTCTCCGGGTTCTCCTCCGTAATGGTGCCGCCAGGGTAAGGCGCACACGCTGGACCATGTCGCTTCATCCGGCGTTGCGATTGGCCGACAGGGATAACGGGGCAAGGAGTCCTTGTAGCCATAAGAGAGTCGCAGAGGCAGGTGGCCGCGGAACATGTCGAGCAGGGCGAGGGTGGCACGGCGGATCGCAGCGGGCGCGGCGTACGGCGGCGGCGGGATCGGGCTGCTGGGCGCGGCCACGGTCGGAGTGGTGCTCGCCGAAGTACAGATCGCGCGACGTCAGGTCGGCAACCACGGTCCGGAGCCGGTGCACGTGCCGGCGGCGGACGGGGTGTACGGGCGGCGGATGTACGGCCCTCATGACGGCGAACCGTTGCGCTTCCTGATGCTGGGCGACTCGACGGCCGCCGGGCAGGGCGTGCACCGGGCGGGGCAGACGCCGGGCGCGCTGCTGGCCTCCGGGCTCGCGGCGGTGGCGGAGCGGACGGTGGAGCTGCGCAATGTGGCGCTGCCGGGCGCGCGCTCCGACGACCTGGACCGGCAGGTGCCGCTCGGCCTCGCCGACCCCGGCTGGCAGCCCGACGTCTGCGTGATCATGATCGGCGCGAACGACGTCACGCACCGCATGCCGGCGACGAAGTCCGTACGCCATCTGTCCGCGGCCGTCCGCCGGCTGCGCACGGCCGGCGCCGAGGTGGTGGTCGGCACCTGCCCCGACCTGGGGTCGGTGGAGCGGGTCCAGCAGCCGCTGCGCTGGCTGGCCCGCCGCACCTCGCGGCAGCTCGCGGCGGCGCAGACCATCGGCACGGTGGAGCAGGGCGGCCGCACGGTGTCGCTGGGCGATCTGCTGGGCCCCGAGTTCGCGGCGAACCCCCGCGAGCTCTTCGGCCCCGACAACTACCACCCCTCCGTGGAGGGGTACGCGACCGCGGCGATGGCGATGCTCCCCACGCTCTGCGCCTCCCTGGGCCTGTGGCCTGAGGAGGAGCGTCCGGACACCTCCCGCGCCGAGGGCTTCCTCCCGGTCGCCCGCGCGGCGGCGCAGGCGGCGCAGGAGGGCGGGACGGAGGTCGCGGCCGCGATGCCGACCGGTCCCCGGGGGCCGTGGGCGTTGCTGAAGCGGCGCCGCAGGAGGCGGGTCACGACGGAGGACCCGGTCCCGGCCGACACGTGACACCCCACCCGGCGTGCGCTCACGGGGCTCCGCCCCGGACCCCGCTGGCTCTCGTCCAAAGGGCGGGGCTTGATAGATCAAGCCCCGCCGGCGATTGAGGCGCGGGGTCCGGGGCGGAGCCCCGAGACCGTGCGCCGGGTAGCCGCAAACAAAAATCCGGTCACCCGCGAAGCCCTGAGCAAGCGCTTAGTAAAATGCGGCGCGGGTCACACACCTCACCCGGTGACCCGGGCGGTACGTGCGGGTAACTTCCCAGACGGTCCGCCTGAAAAGCGATACGAACCCTCTGGAGCCGCGTGATGCCCGAAGCAGTGATCGTCTCAGCCGCCCGTTCCCCCATCGGCCGCGCCTTCAAGGGGTCGCTCAAGGACCTCCGCCCCGACGACCTGACCGCCACGATCATCCAGGCCGCCCTCGCCAAGGTCCCCGAGCTCGACCCGCGCGAGATCGACGACCTGATGCTCGGCTGCGGCCTCCCCGGCGGCGAGCAGGGCAACAACCTCGGCCGCATCGTCTCCGTACAGATGGGCATGGACCACCTCCCGGGCTGCACCGTCACCCGGTACTGCTCCAGCTCGCTCCAGACGACCCGCATGGCACTGCACGCCATCAAGGCGGGCGAGGGCGACGTCTTCATCTCGGCCGGCGTCGAGATGGTGTCCCGCTTCGCGAAGGGGAACTCGGACTCCCTCCCCGACACCCACAACCCGTTCTTCGCCGAGGCCGAGGCCCGCACCGCCGAGGTCGCCACGCAGGAGAACACCAGCTGGCACGACCCGCGCGAGGACGGCCTGGTCCCGGACGCGTACATCGCGATGGGTCAGACCGCCGAGAACCTGGCCCGCATCAAGGGCATCACCCGCGCCGAGATGGACGCCTTCGGCGTGCGCTCGCAGAACCGCGCCGAGGAAGCCATCAAGAACGGCTTCTGGGGGCGCGAGATCACCCCGGTGACCACCCCCGACGGCACGGTCGTCAGCAAGGACGACGGCCCGCGCGCCGGTGTCACGCTCGACGGCGTCTCGGGCCTCAAGCCCGTCTTCCGCCCCGACGGCCTCGTCACGGCCGCCAACTGCTGCCCGCTGAACGACGGCGCCGCCGCCCTCGTGGTCATGTCGGACACCAAGGCGCGCGAGCTGGGCCTGACCCCGCTCGCCCGCGTCGTCTCCACCGGCGTCTCGGGCCTCTCCCCCGAGATCATGGGCCTCGGCCCGGTCGAGGCCAGCAAGCAGGCCCTGAAGCGGGCCGGCCTGACCATCGACGACATCGACCTGGCCGAGATCAACGAGGCGTTCGCCGCGCAGGTCATCCCGTCCGCCCGTGAGCTGGGCATCGCCGAGGACAAGCTGAACGTGAACGGTGGCGCGATCGCCGTCGGCCACCCCTTCGGCATGACCGGCGCCCGGATCACCGGCACGCTGATCAACTCGCTCCAGTTCCACGACAAGCAGTTCGGTCTGGAGACCATGTGTGTGGGTGGTGGACAGGGCATGGCGATGGTCATCGAGCGCCTGAGCTGACCCGGTCCGGACCGCGGCGGTCTATCCGTTCGTGATCCAATCTCCCCCAGGATGTGACGTGCGTCTCGGGGGAGATTCATTTTCGCAGGTCAACCCCGTTCCCACCCCATACCGGTGCTAAACACCCGCCAAAAGACCTGTCCGTTTCGTGACGTAATGCACTGACAGCTGGTTCGTCCAGGCTTCAAGCTGATGTAGGAAGTCGGGGGTCGACTTGAAACCGGGAGTACGTCAGTGAGCGCCATGCCTGCCGCCATAAGTGTCCTCGTGCTCGCCACGGCCGCTGCCACGGCCGTCGGTGTCGCCACCCTGCAGCACGTCAGGGGTCTGCGCCGACAGGTCTCGGAGCTGCGCGACGAGCTGAGCAGGGATCGCGCCGTACAGGCGCTTCCCGGCGTCCCCGCCGCCCGCAGCACGCCGGACGCCGAGGCGATACGCAACGCCGTCGCCGACGCCCTCGCCGAGGAGCGGGAGCGCGAGCTGGCGGAGGCCCGGGCGTTCTGGGCCGCCCAGGAGGCGCGGGACAGCTCGGAGCTGCCGCCGTTCCTGGCGGGCGGCGCGCTCGGCGACGACATGTTCCTGCCGCGTCAGGCGGACCTCGTGGGCCTGGAGCCCTTCGGGGAGCACGCGCTCGAGCCGGAGGACGAGTTCGCCGGTACGGCCGCCCTCGACGAGGTCGTCGAGGAGTCGCCCGAGCTGGCCGCGGCCCGCCGCAGGCACCCCTCGCACCCCGATTTCGTTCCGGTCCAGTCGCCGGTCGTGGGCGACCACGAGCGGACGGTGCAGTGCCTCGAGGAGCTGGCGCAGACCCGGACCGCCCTCGCCGATGTCCGCCCCGGTCCGCTCGGCACGCTCGACGTGTACGTGTTCACCGACGGCACGACGCTCTGCATGACCCCGGGTCACCGGGAGACGGCGGAGCAGTTGGCGTCCGCCCTGCGTGCGGGCCAGACGCCGGTGCTGCTCGGCGGCTCGGGTGTCTCCGGTGCGTACGCGTTGACCTTCGAGTGCGGCGACGGCAGCGTCTACATCCTGGCGGACCGGGTCATAGCTTCGGCCTGAACCGTGGTTGCACCCTCGGGGCTCCGCCCCGGACCCCGCGCCTCAAACGCCGGCGGGGCTGGATGTGCGGCGGTCTGGGCATTTCAAGCCCCTGCGGCGATTGAGCAGCGGGGTCCGGGGCGGAGCCCCGGCCGTTAGACCCCGGCTCGCTTCATGGATTGCTCGACCAGGTCCACCGCCTCCGCCAGCTCCCCCGCCTCCCGGAGGGAAACCGCCAAGTCGCGGCCCGCGACCGTCACTTGGTCGGCCGCGGCGAACATCCCCGCGTCGGGCATCTCCCGCACCACCACACCGGGCTCGTCCAACTTCTGGGACCGCCCCGAAAGCTCCCTGGCCAGCGCCAGCGCCTCCGCGGCGGCACCCCGCTGCAATCTGCTCTGCGGCGCGGCCCTGAGCCGATCGGCGAACTGATCCACTGCTGCGGTCAAAGGCGTCGTATCAAGCACGCGCCGACTGTAGCTGTTTACAAGGCCCCAACGCTCAGGCACGGTGGCGTGAAGGACCGGCCACATCGAAGCGTTCCGGAGGCGCCGATGTCCCAAGTCTTCTCCGAGGAGACCCACCGCAATCTGCTGGCTCGCATCCCCCACTGCACCGGTCGTGAACTCGGCGACTGGATGCGCACCGTCGAAGAAGGCCCCTGCTTCCTTCGTTTCGAAGAGAAGGTCAGTTGGCTGCGTGGCGAGCACGATCTCGCGTACGGCCACGCGAAAGCGATCATCCACGAGTACGACCTGAGGCGCGCCGCACGGCGATTCCGTTAGCGCCCACTCCCCTTCACAACCCTCTCCTCACGGCAAGAGGCCCGCGCACCGAAAAGGTGCGCGGGCCTCTGACCGTCGGGCGGCTGTACGCCCAGTCGTTTACGCCTAGTCGTTCCCCTGCAGGATCGCGATGAGCCGCAGGAACTCCATGTAGATCCACACCAGCGTCATGGTGAGACCGAACGCGGCGAGCCACGCCTCTTCCTTCGGGGCGCCGTACGCGATGCCGTCCTCGACCTGCTTGAAGTCCAGGGCGAGGAAGCAGGCACCGAGCAGGATGCCGAGGATGCCGAACACGATGCCGAGGCCCCCGCTGCGGAAGCCGAGGCCGTCGCCGCCGCCGAAGACGGCGAACAGCAGGTTGACACCCATCAGCAGCACGAAGCCGAGGGCCGCCGCCATCACGAAGCCGTAGAAGCGACGGTTGACGCGGATCCAGCCCGCCTTGTACGCGACGAGGACCGCCGTGAAGACGGCCATCGTGCCGAGCACGGCCTGCATGGCCGCGCCGGGGGCGATGTACGTGTCGACGATGCTCGAGAGCACGCCGAGGAAGACGCCCTCAAGGGCGGCGTACGCCAGGATCAGCGGCGGGGACGCCTTGCGCTTGAAGGCCTGGACGAAGCCCAGGACCATCGCGACGAGACCCGCGCCGATCGCGATGCCGTACGACTTGCCCATGTTGGCCTCGTCGACCGGCAGCAGCGCCCAGGAGAGCGCAGCTGTCACGATCAGCAGACCGAGCGTGGTGGCGGTGCGCGTGACGACGTCGTCGATCGTCATGCGGCCGGTGGTGGGCGCCTGCGGAGCCCCGTACTGGACGTCCTGCTGCGCGTAGGGGTTCTGCGCGTACGGGTTGCCGGCGGGGGCCTGGGCGTAGGGGCCGCCCTGGGCCGTGCCGACAGCGGGGCCCCCGGCCTGCGGCTGCTGCGCGTTCGCGTTGAACTGCGCGTAGCCGTTGTCGCGGCTGAACCCCCGTCGCGAGAAGACCGGGTTGCTGCTCCTCATTTCACTCCTCCATGGCCACCCTGTATGGCCTTGCCATCAAGAGTAATGGTCTGGCAAAGATACGACCCTAGTGCTCAGGGAGGATCTTTCCCATCCTGTTACGAGGAACGTCCCGTGCACCCTCTGTGTTCCGCCTTCCGGCCCCTCATACGGGGAATCCGGTGTACGCCTCGGCCAGGTCCGTCTCGGCCGCCTTCGACGTGGTCACGCGGTCCAGCTGGGCCAGCTGGATCTTGTCGTCGAAGGCGGTGGCGTCGGGGGCGCGGTGCAGCATCGTCGTCATCGCGTACGAGAAGCGTTCGGCCTGCCAGACGCGGCGCAGGCAGGTCTCGGAGTACGTGTCGAGCGCTTCGGTGTCGCCCTTCTCCACGTACGCGGTGAGGGCGCGGGCGAAGGTGATGACGTCGCCGACGGCGAGGTTGAGGCCCTTGGCGCCGGTCGGCGGGACGATGTGCGCCGCGTCACCGGCGAGGAAGAGGCGGCCGTGCCGCATCGGCTCATGGACGTACGACCGCATGGGTGTGACGGACTTCGACGTGATGGGGCCGCGGGCGAGGCGCCAGGCCGGGTCGTCGACCTCCAGGCGGCGGTCGAGCTCGGCCCAGATCTCGTCGTCGGACCAGGACTCCGGGTCGGTGTCGACCGGAACCTGCAAGTACGCGCGCGTGACGTGCGGGGAGCGCATCGACATCAGGGCGAAGCCGCGGTCGGAGCGGTTGTAGATCAGCTCGTCGTGGGAGGGAGCCACATCGGCGAGGATGCCGAGCCAGGCGTACGGGTAGGTGCGCTCGTACGTCCGCGAGAGCTCCTCCGGGACGGCCTTGCGCGCCACGCCCCAGAAGCCGTCACAGCCCACTACGTAGTCGCAGTCGAGGGTCTGCTCCTTGCCCTCGTGGCGGAAGCGGACGCGAGGGCTCCCGGTGTCCGCGCCCTCGACCGCCAGCGCCTCCGCCTCGAACAACAGGGGCCCTCCGTCGGCCAGTTGGGTCGCGATGAGGTCCTTGCAGACCTCGGTCTGCGCGTACACCATGACCTGCTTGCCGCCGGTCAGTGCGGGGAAGTCGACGCGGTGCCGGCGCCGGTCGAAGCGCAGCTCTACACCGTCGTGCGGCAGGCCCTCGCGGTCCATGCGCGCGCCGACACCGGCCTCGCGCAGCACGTCCACGGTGCCCTGCTCCAGGATTCCGGCGCGCTGACGCTGTTCTACGTAGGCGCGGTCGCGGCTCTCCAGGACGACCGATTCGATGCCGGCGTTGTGCAGGAGCCTGGCCAGGAGCAGCCCGGCCGGGCCCGCTCCGATGATGCCGACGGTGGTGCGCATACGGGATCCCTCTCGCGTCATTGCGTTCGTTCGCCTGTGGTGCCGTGTTCGTGTTCACCTGGCATCGCGTTCGCCTGGTGAACTTTCGTTCATGAGTGATGTGCGGATCCTCGCCCCGAGCGGGGCGGGTGTCAATGGTCGCGAGGGCCCCCGGGCCGGTCGGGCCGCACGGGAGCCGGGTGAAGGCGCGCCAACACCCCTGAGGGCAAAGGAGGTTGGGGTCCGCGACGCGGGCGGAGGGGAAGGTTCGGAGGTGCCCGGAACCGGACTTGAACCGGTACGCCCGTTAAGGGCAGCGAGGTTTAAGCTCGCCGTGTCTGCATTCCACCATCCGGGCAGGCTGTGGGGCTCCGCGTCGACGTTCCGAGCCTATCCGGCGGCGTCCCCCGATCAGCGGAAGTACGTCCCCACGTTGTCTTATTTTATTGACGTCTGAGGGTGCATCAGCACACGCCGGGGCCCATCAACACCTGCCGGGAGCGCTGTCGCCGCCAGGGACGGGTTCCCACGGATTGACGGAATTTCACCGGCCCGCTCCGCGCAGCACGGCTCGGCGCCTCTCAGGGGCCGGGGTCATCCCCAGGTATGACTCGGGCTTCCCCGATCCCTCCGAAGTCGCCCTCCGGAACGAGAGCTGCGGCTGACCTTCCGGGCCGGATCGGCCGCGACGATGGAAGCGTCCCCGTACAGCACCCCAGACCGACAGGAGCACCCTTCCGTGACCACCACCCCGCTCGCGGGCCGGCCCACCACCACGGCCGCGGCCCGCGCCACGGATCTGTCGAAGATCTACGGACAGGGCGAGACCAAGGTGGTCGCGCTCGACCAGGTCTCCGTCGAGTTCCGGCAGGCCGAGTTCACCGCGATCATGGGCCCGTCCGGTTCCGGCAAGTCGACGCTGATGCACTGCGTCGCGGGCCTCGACACGTTCTCCTCCGGGTCCGTCCGGATAGGCGACACCGAGCTGGGGTCGCTGAAGGACAAGCAGCTCACCAAGCTCCGCCGGGACAAGATCGGCTTCATCTTCCAGGCGTTCAACCTGCTGCCGACGCTGACCGGCCTGGAGAACATCACGCTCCCCATGGACATCGCGGGCCGCAAGCCCGACAAGCAGTGGCTGGAGAACGTAATCCAGATGGTGGGCCTCTCCGGGCGCCTCGGGCACCGGCCCTCGCAGCTCTCGGGCGGGCAGCAGCAGCGTGTCGCGGTGGCGCGTGCGCTCGCCTCCAAGCCCGAGATCATCTTCGGTGACGAGCCCACGGGGAACCTTGACTCGCGGTCCGGGGCGGAGGTTCTGGGCTTCCTGCGCAATTCCGTGCGGGAGCTGGGGCAGACCGTGGTCATGGTCACGCATGACCCCGTCGCGGCGGCGTATGCGGACCGTGTGGTGTTCCTGGCGGACGGGCGGATTGTGGATGAGGTGTACGGGCCCACGGCTGACTCCGTCCTCGACCGGATGAAGCAGTTCGACGCCAAGGGGCGTACGAGCTGAGCACTCCGCCGCTCACGGGGCTCCGCCCCGGACCCCGCGCCTCAATCGCCGGCGGGGCTTGATGTGCCTCACCTCCGCGCCTCGAACGCCGCAGGGGCTTGATGTGCCCGGCCTCCGCTGACCAATCGGCGCAGGGGCTTGATGTGCCCGCCCTCACCCAGGACTGAGTAGACCCATGTTCCGAACAGCCCTGCGCAACGTATTCGCGCACAAGGCCAGGCTCCTGATGACCGTGCTCGCCGTCATGCTCGGCGTCGCCTTCGTCAGTGGCACCCTCGTCTTCACCAACACCATCTCCGGCGCCATGGAGAAGTCCTCGGCCAAGGGCTTCGACCACGTCGACGTGGCCCTCACGCCCGGCTACATCGACGGCGGGGACGACAAGGTCGGCGAGGAGGCCAAGCTGACCGAGTCGTCCCTGGAGAAGGCGCGGAGCGTGCCGGGCGCGGCCTCCGCGTACGGCGTGCTCTGCGGGTACGCCGCCATCGCCGACCAGAACGGCAAGGCCGTCGGCAACGGTTTCTCCACCAAGGGCGGCAACTACTCGGGCACTTCGGAGAACCCGGACTCCCGCTACCCCCTCAAGGACGGCACCGCCCCGCACGGCAAGAACCAGGTCGCCCTCGACGCGGACACCGCCAAGCGGGCCGGCTACAAGGTCGGCGACCAGGTGCGCATGTCCATCGACGGGCCTGTCCTGACCCCGACCGTCACCGGAATCTTCACCACCGACGACGGCAACGTCGCGGCCGGCGGCTCCCTCGCCCTCTTCGACACGGCGAGCGCGCAGCAGCTCTTCCACAAGCCGGGCGCGTACGACGAGATCGACGTGCGGGCCGCCGCCGGCACGAGCCAGGACCAGCTGCGGGCCGGGCTCGACACCGCGTTCGCCAAGAGCACCGTCGAGATGAAGACGGGTCAGCAGCTCGCCGACGAGCAGGCCAAGATGATCTCCGAGTCGATGAGCTCCATGCAGAAGCTGCTCCTCGGCTTCGCGGGCGTCGCGCTCTTCGTCGGCATCTTCATCATCGCGAACACCTTCACCATGCTGGTCGCCCAGCGCACCAAGGAACTGGCCCTGATGCGCGCCGTCGGCGCCACGCGCCGCCAGGTCACCCGCTCGGTGCTGCTCGAAGCGTTCGTCGTGGGCGCCGTCGCCGCCGTCGCCGGTCTGGCCGCCGGCATCGGGATCGGCGCGGGCATGCGGTCCCTGATCGGCTCGACAGGCGCGGTCATCCCGGACGGACCGCTCGTCGTCTCCGGCAGCACGATCGTCTCCGCGCTGGTCGTCGGCGTCCTCATCACGATGCTGGCCGCCTGGCTGCCGGGCCGCCGCGCCGCGAAGATCCCGCCGGTCGCCGCGATGAACGCGGTGCACGCCGCCCCGACGGCCAAGTCCCTGATCCTGCGCAACACGCTCGGCTCGCTCGTCTCGGCCGCCGGCATCGCCGCCGTGCTCGCGGCGACCACGATGAAGGGCGACGCCGGTCAGGCACCGATGGCCCTCGGCGCCGCGCTCCTCGTCATCGGCGTCTTCATCCTGACGCCGCTGCTGTCCCGCCCGCTGATCGCCCTCGCGGCCCCGGTCCTGCGCGCCTTCGGCATCTCCGGCAAGCTGGCCCGCCTCAACTCGGTGCGTAATCCGCGCCGCACCGCCGCCACCGCGTCGGCGCTGATGATCGGCCTGACCCTGATCACCGGCCTCACGGTGATCGCGGGCAGCGTGCAGTCGGCGATCAACAAGATGGCGGCCGACTCGATCAAGGCCGACTACGTCGTCTCCATGGCGAACGGGAGCGGGCTCTCCTCCGACGTCCGCAAGACCCTCGACGAGACCTCGGGCGTCACCGCCGTCAGCGGTATGTCCAACGCGCCTTCGGTGATCGGCCGCGACTTCGAGAACCTGTCCGGCGTCAACGGCAGGACGATCGACCGGCTCGCCGATCTCCCCATGAAGAGCGGTGACTTCAAGGTCGGCGGCACGAACGTCGTCGTCGACGACAAGACCGCGAAGGCCCACGACTGGACGGCCGGCTCGCACTTCACCGTCACCTACGAGGACGACAAGAAGCAGCAGCTGACCGTGGCGGGTGTCTATGAG
The DNA here is from genome assembly GCF_044766085.1 of Streptomyces sp. NPDC102360. Classification (NCBI taxonomy): domain Bacteria; kingdom Bacillati; phylum Actinomycetota; class Actinomycetes; order Kitasatosporales; family Streptomycetaceae; genus Streptomyces; species Streptomyces sp. NPDC102360. The sequence goes on from NZ_JBIWLG010000011.1 coordinate 59,236, forward strand.
TCCAACGACATGATGAGCGGCATCATGATCGACTCCCCCACCCTCGATCCGCACACCAAGAACGTCACCGACATGCAGGTCATGGTGAAGATGTCGGGCGGCGCCTCCGACGCCACCAAGGACAAGCTCACCAAGGCCCTCGGCGAGAACCCCGCGGTCAAGATCCAGGACCGCCAGGACATCTCCAACGAGGTCGCCCAGATGTTCACGCTGATGCTGAACATGCTCTACGGCCTGCTCGCCATGGCGGTCATCGTCGCCGTGCTCGGCGTCATCAACACCCTGGCGATGTCGGTCTTCGAGCGCCAGCAGGAGATCGGCATGCTCCGCGCGATCGGCATCGACCGCAAGGGCATCAAGCGGATGGTCCGCCTGGAGTCCCTGGTGATCTCCCTGTTCGGCGGCGTGCTCGGCATCGGCCTCGGCGTGTTCTTCGGCTGGGCGGCAGGTCAGCTCATCGGCAACAGCATGTCGACGTACGAACTGATCCTGCCCTGGGGCCGGATGGGGATCTTCCTCGCGCTCGCCGCGGCCGTCGGCATCCTGGCGGCCCTGTGGCCGGCCCGCCGCGCGGCCCGGCTGAACATGCTCGCGGCGATCAAGTCCGAGTAGCCGTAAGGGAGTGACGAACTTGGGGCGCATCCGCCGCTGTGGATGCGCCCCAAGTCACGTACAGGACCGGCTAACTGACGACGTTCCAGGTGCGCGCCCGCAGCGGCATCCCGGACGCCCCGCTCTCCGGTGTGCGCACCGCGAGGATCTGGTTGACCCCGATGCGGTTGCGCTCGAAGCTGAGCGCGGACGCGGCCATGTAGAGCCGCCAGACCCGGGCCCGGCCGGGACTGACCAGCTTCAGGGCCTCGGACCAGCGGGCCTCCAGATTCCTGACCCACTGGCGCAGCGTGAGCGCGTAGTGCTCGCGGATCGCCTCGACGTCCCGCACCTCGAATCCGGCCCGCTCCAGCTGCCCCGTGGTGGAGCCGACCGGCGCGAGCTCCCCGTCGGGGAAGACGTACGCGTCGATGAACTCGTCGACCTCGTACGCCGACTCGTCCCGCTGCGGCCGCCGCGCGATCTGGTGGTTGAGCAGCCGCCCGCCGGGCTTGAGGAGGGCGTGCAGATCGGACGCGTACTCCAAGTACTGCTCGGCGCCCACGTGCTCGGCCATACCGATGGACGAGATCGCGTCGTACGGACCGTCGCGCACGTCGCGGTAGTCCTGGACGCGGATCTCGATGCGGTCGGTCAGACCCTCGTCGGCGACCCGCTTCCTGGCGTACGCGGCCTGCTCCTGGGAGAGCGTCACACCGACGACGCCCACGCCGTGCTCACGCGCGGCGTGGATCGCCATGGAGCCCCAGCCGCAGCCCACGTCGAGCAGCCGCATACCGGGCTTCAGGTCCAGCTTGCGGGAGATCAGCTCCAGCTTGTCGCGCTGGGCCGATTCGAGACCGGCCTCGGGCGACTCCCAATAGGCGCACGAGTAGACCATCGACGGGCCGAGGACCAGCTCGTAGAAGTCGTTGCCCACGTCGTAGTGGTGGCTGATGGCCTGCTTGTCGCTGCCCTTGGTGTGCAGGTGGAGACGGCCACCCCTGCGCATCTCCTCGGGCGGCGGGGCAGGCGGCAGCGGGGTGCCGGCGAGCTTCACCAGCTCCTTGGCCGCGGCGCGCACCTTGGGGTCCTTGAGGGCCTTCGCGAGGCTTCTGGACTCCTCCTCGGCCGCGTCGGGGTCCCGCTCCCAGATGAGCCCTGCCATCCGGTCGAGGGCCGCGTACAGGTCCCCCTCCACATCCAGGTCGCCGGCCACCCAGGCCCTGGCGAGACCCAGCTCACCCGGTTTCCAGAGCAGCCGGCGCAGCGCGCGACGGCTGCGGACGATGAGCACGGGGGCGTCCGGAGGACCGGCCTCCGAGCCGTCCCAAGCGCGCAGGCGCACCGGGAGTTCGACGCCGAACAACTGCTCGGCGACATTCTTCAGCCGCTGTGCGGCGTTCTGCATGGCGGACACCTCCGTGACGAGACGATTCTCGGAAATCCCGGAACGGTTCAACACCACGTAAACACCGACAGGCTCCCTGCGCAGTCCCGTTTCCCGGTCACGGAACGGCAAAATACCTGTAGCCACCATGTAAATCGGTGCGGCAACGCCGAAGGGGCCGCCCGCACCACGGATGGCGAGCGGCCCCTTCGGGGTGAATCAACTGCAGGTCAGGAGGCCTTGGCCTTCTCCTCGACCTTCTTCGCCGCGCTGTCGTCGGCCTTCGGCGTCTCCGCCGCGGGCTTCGGCGCCGGCTTGGCGGCCTCGTAGAACTCCTCGCGCGGAGTCTCCAGGGCGCCGAGCGCGGTGATGTCGCGCTTCTGGAACATGTTGATCGTCCACTCGGCGATCACACGGATCTTGCGGTTGTACGTCGGCATCGCCATGCCGTGGTAGCCACGGTGCATGTACCAGGCGAGACGGCCCTTGAGCTTGATCTTCATCTTGCCCATGACGATCATCGCGACGCCCTTGTGGAGGCCGAGGCCCGCCACCGCACCCTTGTTGGCGTGCTTGTAGTCGCCCTGCGGGAAGCCCCGCATGCCCGAGACCACGTTGTCGCCGAGGACCTTGGCCTGGCGCATCGCGTGCTGGGCGTTCGGCGGGCACCAGGCGTTCGGGTTGCCGTTCGCACGGCCGACGAGGTCCGGAACCTGGGCGTTGTCGCCCGCGGCCCAGATGTAGTCGCTGCCGGCGACCTGGAGGCTGGCCTGCGTGTCCACGTGACCACGCGGGCCGAGCGGCAGACCGAAGCGGGCCAGGGCCGGGTTCGGCTTGACGCCGGCGGTCCACACGATGGTGTTGGAGTCGACCTCGAGGCCGTTGCTCAGGACGACGTGACCGTCGACGCAGGACGGCATCGTCGTCGAGAGGTAGACCTCGATCCCGCGGGACTCCAGGTGCTTGCGGCCGTAGACACCGAGCTCCGGGCCGACCTCGGGCAGCACCTTGTCGGCGGCGTCGACGAGCACGAAGCGCATGTCCTCGCGCTTCACGTTCTTGTAGAACTTGGCCGCGTCGCGCGCCAGGTCCTCGACCTCACCGATGGTCTCGGCGCCCGCGAAGCCACCGCCGACGAAGACGAAGGTGAGCGCCTTGCGGCGGATCTCCTCGTCCGTGGTCGACTCGGCCTTGTCGAGCTGCTCGAGGACGTGGTTGCGCAGGCCGACGGCCTCCTCGACGCCCTTCATACCGATACCGGCCTCGGCGAGGCCCGGCGTCGGGAAGGTGCGGGAGACCGCGCCGAGCGCGATCACCAGGTAGTCGAAGGGAACCTCGTACGCCTCGCCGACGATCGGCGCGACGGAGGCGACCTTGCGGTCCTGGTCGATGGAGGTGACGCGGCCGGTGAGAATCTCGGCACCCGGCACAGCGCGTCGCATGGGGACGACGACGTTGCGCGGCGAGATGCTGCCGGCGGCGGTCTCGGGGAGGAAGGGCTGGTACGTCATGTACGAGCGCGGGTCCACGACCGTGACGGTCGCTTCGCCGTAGCGCATCTTCTTGAGGATGCGACGCGCCGCGTACAGGCCTACGTACCCACCTCCGACAATGAGGATCCTGGGACGCTCCGTGGTGCTCATGCCATCGAGTATCCACCCGACTGGAGGGGGTCGCTCGTGCGCCCCTTCACAAGCTTGTAGGTCCCCTCTGCTACACTGCGCCGCCCACGTGACCCATGTCATGACACTCCGGGGGAACCACCGCATCGCCCCAGACGTTGCTCACCCCTCTTGAGCAGCCATAGTGAGCATTTGGCGGTACTGGACCACTTCGGTCCGCAACCGGCTCGCAACACTGCGGCAACCCCACGCGCGCCCCGCGAGCGGGCCCCTGCGAGCCCCCGAACGGGTCTGAGTTCGCGTAACAGCCTCCAAGTGGGCCGATTTCCTTGTGAAGAAGTTCACGAACTTTCCCGACAGGGTGTCGTGGCGGGGTGCGGGAAGCGCCCCGCGGGGCGCTCAGACGCTGCGCGGGGCGCTCAGGAGAGACCTTTTCCGGGCCTTTTCGGGGCCCGTTTCCGAGCCCGCTTCAAGCGATGGACCAGGCGATCCCGTCGAGGATGTCGTGCTCGCTCACGACCACCTCGCGCGCGCCGGTCCACTCCATGATCAGACGCAGCACGAGCGCGCCGGAGGCGATGACGTCGACCCGGCCGGGGTGGATGACCGGCTTCAGCGCGCGCTGGTCGTGCGTGGACGTCAGCAGCCAGTCGGTGAGCTCGGCGACCTTGTCGAAGGAGATCCGGGAGTGGTGGATCGCCGCCGAGTCGTACTCGCTCAGGCCGAGGGCGAGCGCGGCCACCGTGGTGACCGAGCCCGCGAGGCCCACCAGCGTGCGCGCCGAGGTCAGCGGCACCGTCTGGTTGACCAGGTCGAGGGCCTCGCCGATGTCCTGGCGGATCGCCTCGATCTGCGCCGCGGTGGGCGGGTCGGTGACCGTGCCGTCCTCGGCGACGAGGTGGCGCTCCGTCATCCGCACACAGCCGACGTCGACGGACTTGGCCGCGCGGACGGTGTCGTCGCCGACGACGAACTCGGTGGACCCGCCGCCGATGTCGACGACCAGGTACGGCTTGTCCAGGTCGGCCCGGCCGGTGAGTTCCTTCGTCGCACCCGTGAAGGAGAACGTCGCCTCCTGGTCACCGGTGATGACCTCGGGCTCGACGCCCAGGATGTCGAGGACGCCGCTCACGAAGTCCTCGCGGTTCTCGGCGTCGCGGGAGGCGGATGTCGCCACGAAGCGGAGCTGCTCGGCGCCGTGGTCCTTGATGACCTCGGCGTACTCGCGGCACGCCGCGAAGGTCCGCTCCAGGGCCTCCGGGGCGAGGCGGCCCGTCTTGTCGACGCCCTGGCCGAGCCGGACGATCGTCATCCGACGGTCCAGGTCGACGAGTTCACCGGTCTCCGGGTTCGCGTCCGCGACGAGCAGCCGGATGCTGTTGGTGCCGCAATCGATGGCAGCGACCCTGGTCATGACGGTGATCTCCTGTGGTCGTGGTGATGATGATGGCGATACGGGGGAATCGCCCCCGCCGCCCCTTCCCGTCCCGTCCCTGGGGCTGCGCCCCAGACCCCCCTCCTCAATCGCCGGAGGGGCTCCAATGGAGCCCCTCCGGCGATTGAGGAGGCCCGCCCGGCAGGGCCTGCTTCTCAAGCCCCGCCGGCGATTGAGGCGGCCCGTCCGGCGGGACTTTCGGGAAGGGGCGGGGTGGGGGAAGAGGAGGTCAGTCGGTGGACTCGGACGTGACGCAGGCGCCCTTGCGCCACCACTCCGGCAGCATCGCGATCGCCTCGTCGCCCAGCGGATTCACACCGGGCCCCGCGGCCAGCGAGTGGCCGACCAGCACGTGCAGGCACTTCACCCGGTCCGGCATGCCGCCCGCGCTCGGGAAGCCCTCCAGGACCTCGATGGCGTCACGGCGCGCGATGTAGTCCTCGTGGGCCGCACGGTACTGACGGGCCAGCTCCGGGTCCGTCCCCAGGCGCTCCGTCATCTCCTTCATCACCCCGTTGGCCTCGAGCGTCCCGATCGCCGACGCCGCACGCGGGCACGTGAGGTAGTACGTCGTCGGGAACGGGGTGCCGTCCTCCAGACGCGGGGCCGTCTCGACCACGTCCGGATTGCCGCAGGGGCAGCGGTGCGCGATGGCGCGCAGGCCGCGCGGCGGGCGCCCCAGCTGCTCCTTGAACGCCTGGATGTCGGCGTCCGTGGGCGCGGTGGGCTCGGTCTGCGGCGGGGGCGTTTCCATCGCTGGGGTGTTCCTTCAGTGATTGTCAGTTGTCGGCGGTGAACGTCAATTGTCCGCCTGGTCGGCCTTGTCGACGCCGTCCCAGACGTTGGAGTACCAGGGGCGGTCCTCCGCGCCCTGCTCGGCGCGCTCGGCGGCGGTGCGCTCGCTCGGCACCACGTAGCCGGTCTCGCCCGGCATCACCATGTGCAGGCGCTCCCGGATCCGCTGCTCGGCGAACGCGTCGTCCTGCCAGCGGGCCTTCTGGTCGCGCAGCTTGTCGACGCGCTCCTTGGCCTCCTGCTGCTGGAGCCGCAGGTCCTCGATCTCGCCGCGCTGCGACACGTACTGCCTTATCGGGTACGCGAGCGCGACCACGAGGGTGCACAGGACGAGGGCGAGGAGCGCCGCGCGGCCCGTGAGCCGGGAGCGGCGGGCCTGCCGCTTGCTCTGCGAGCGGTAGACGCGCTCGGCGGTCTGCTCGCCCAGTACACGCAGGCGGGTGGCCGTCGAGAAGCGATCTCTGGAGTCCCTGTTTCGGACCTTTCCGGGCATCGCCTGCTCCCGCCTCCCCGCTCACGTACGTACGTCCCCGCACACGGTACGGGACCGAGTGCGGGGACGTACGGAACTGCCTACTGCCTCACGGCGAGCGTCAGCCCTTGAAGCGCGGGAAGGCGCTGCGGCCGGCGTACACCGCGGCGTCGTCGAGGATCTCCTCGATGCGCAGCAGCTGGTTGTACTTGGCGACGCGCTCGGAGCGGGCCGGGGCGCCGGTCTTGATCTGGCCGCAGTTCGTGGCGACGGCGAGGTCCGCGATCGTCACGTCCTCGGTCTCGCCCGAGCGGTGCGACATCATGCACTTGAAGCCGTTGCGCTGCGCGAGCTCGACGGCGTCCAGGGTCTCGGTCAGCGAACCGATCTGGTTCACCTTCACGAGCAGGGCGTTCGCCGAGTTCTCCTCGATGCCGCGGGCCAGGCGCTCCGGGTTGGTGACGAAGAGGTCGTCGCCGACGAGCTGGACCTTGTCGCCCAGCTTCTCGGTGATGACGTTCCAGCCGGCCCAGTCGTCCTCGTACAGCGGGTCCTCGATGGAGACGAGCGGGTACGCGGAGACGAGCTCCTCGTAGTACTCCGTCATCTCGGCGGCGGAGCGCTCCTTGCCCTCGAACTGGTACTTGCCGTCCTTGTAGAACTCGGAGGCGGCGACGTCGAGCGCGAGGGCGATCTGCTGGCCGGGAACGTAGCCGGCCTCCTTGATGGCCTCGAGGATCAGGTCGAGGGCCTCACGGTTCGAGCCCAGGTTCGGGGCGAAGCCGCCCTCGTCGCCCAGGCCGGTGGCCAGGCCCTTGCTCTTCAGGACCTTCTTCAGCGTGTGGTAGACCTCGGCGCCCCAGCGCAGGGCCTCGGAGAAGGACTCCGCGCCGATCGGGGCGATCATGAACTCCTGGATGTCGACGTTGGAGTCCGCGTGGGACCCACCGTTCAGGATGTTCATCATCGGGACCGGCAGCAGGTGCGCGTTCGGGCCACCGAGGTAGCGGAACAGCGGCAGGTCGGAGGCCTCGGAGGCGGCGTGCGCGACGGCGAGGGAGACGCCGAGGATGGCGTTGGCGCCGAGCGAGCCCTTGTTGTCGGTGGCGTCCAGGTCGAACATCGCCTGGTCGATCAGGCGCTGCTCGGTGGCGTCGTAACCGACGAGCTCCGGGCCGATCTGCTCGATGACGGCGAGGACGGCCTTCTCGACGCCCTTGCCCTGGTAACGGTTGGGGTCACCGTCGCGGAGTTCGATGGCCTCGAAGGCACCGGTGGAGGCACCGGACGGAACGGCAGCACGACCCGTGCTGCCGTCGTCGAGGCCGACCTCGACCTCGACCGTGGGGTTGCCTCGGGAGTCCAGGATTTCCCGGGCTACGACGACGTCGATGGACGGCACGAGCATCTCCTTCTTGGATGTGACGAAGCTTCGCGGGCACCGTCGGACAACGGGTCCCGCCCCCCTGAGCGTAACCGGCCCGGGGGCATCGGCCATCCGAACGCCCGTCTCTTGGACAACGCCGACAGCGAAATGTTCCTTAACGGAACAAAAACAGCGACCTCCCTCCCGGCTGTGCCGGGAGGGAGGTCGCCGAAGTGAGCGGCCCGTGGGGACGGGGTGCGGCGGGGCTCGGCGTCCGCCGATGCCGAGCCCGTACCTGGTGGTGGTCCTGTGCGGACCGGGTGGCCCCTGCGCGGGGCCGGACGTCTTAGCTGAGGTGCAGCTGCTGACCCGGGTAGATCAGGTTGGCGTCCTTGACGATGTCCTTGTTCTTCTCGAACAGCTGCTGCCAGGTCGTGTGGTGCGCCTCGGCGATCTTGCTGAGGGTGTCACCGGACTCGACCTTGTACTCGCCGTCACCCTTCTCGACCTTGTTGCCGGTCGGGGTGGTGACGGTGTCCTGCTTCGGAGCCTGCTGCTTGGGGGCCTCCTGCTTCGGGGCCTCCTGCTGCTGCGGCTGCTGGCGCTGCTCGGAACGGTCGGCGCGCTGCTGGGTCTCCTGCTTCGGAGCCTGCTGCTGCGCGGACGAGTCGTCGCCGCCACCCTCGTTCGGGGTGGAGGAGAGGCCCGAGCCGCAGTTCGGCCAGGCACCGTTGCCCTGGGAGGCGAGAACCTTCTCGCCGACGGCTATCTGCTGCGCCTTGGACGCCTGGTCGGCGGTGGAGGCGTACTGGTCGCCGCCGTAGGCGGACCAGGTGGAGGACGAGAACTGCAGGCCACCGTAGAAACCGTTGCCGGTGTTGGTGGACCAGTTGCCACCGGACTCGCACTGCGCGACCTGGTCCCACTCGGACGTGGTGGCGGCGGAGGCCGAGGTGGCACCCATCAGCGGCACGGCGACGGCGGCAGCGGCGACTCCGCCGAGCGTGGCGACGCGAATGGCCTTGGACGGGCGGCGGTGCTTGCTCTTGGACGAAAACAGCATGGAGATATCCCCTCACCGACGCCTGCGAGGTGAGCTGTCGGGTTCGGACCAGTGAGTGTCCGGCCGCGCATCCTTGTGCGCTGCTTAACCCCAAGCCCGTCCGGTTTTCCGGATGGGCGGCTTACCTGGGTCCCCCGCTCCTGCCTACGGCGCTTACGCGTCGACTGTTCCCGTACGGACGTTGGCAGGATTCGGCGTGACGTCCATCGGGGCCCGCTGAAGCGAGCGGTCACGAACGTAAGCGGTCGATCCGTCCGATTTCAAAGTCGATCAGGGGCTTTGAGACCCATGTCTCACTCGATCGACATCGGACAAAACCCCTCAACCAGCCCGAACTCCCTTTAGTTTTTGTCCGTTACGTCCCCAAGATCCAGGCTCTGACCAGGAAGGATGAGGTCTGGGTCGGTACCTACCGTCTCCTTGTTCCGCTCATAGAGCGCGTCCCACCCGCCGTGCACGTTCTGAGCCTCCGCGATGTCCCAGAGGTTGTCGCCGGCGTGGACCTCGTACGTGTCACCGTCGCGCTTGTCGTCGCGCGAGGCGTGACGCCCCTCTCCCGTACGGGAGTCGGAGCCGTCGTCGCCGGCGCGGTCGCCGCGGTGGCGGCCGGACGTGGTGTCGTCCGACGCCTCGCCGGAGGGGGAGGCGGACGGCGGGGCCGTCTCGGGGGCGGCGTCGTCAGAAGGCGCGTGGGACTTGTCACTTGAGGGGGTCGAGGACTCCTCGGCCTTGTCACCGGTGTTACCGGAGGTATCGCCCGACACATGGGAGTCGTCGGCTTCGTCGTGACCCTTGTCTCCCGAATCGGCTGAATCGGCCGAATCGGTCGCGCTGTCTGTCGCGTCCGCGGAGCCCGTCTTGTCGGCGTCCTTGTCGGCTTCACCATCGGCGCCCTCGTCCGACTTGTTGTCGGCATCGGTGCCGGAGGGCTCGGACGCGGACTCGGATGACGAGTCGGACGACGAGTCGGATGACGACTCCGACGGCTGCGGCGACGCGGACACGCCCGGATCGACGTCCGCCGAATCGTCGTCCTTGGTGAGGTCCGCGGTGAGCGAGCACATCGGCCAGGCACTCACGCCCTTGTCGTCGAGAACCTTCTCGGCGACGGCTATCTGCTGCGAGCGGCTGGCCTGGTCGGCACGCGGGGCGTAGTCGAGCCCCCCGTACTGCTCCCATCTCTCCTGCGTGAACTGGAGGCCGCCGTAGTAGCCGTTACCGGCGTCCAGGCTCCACTGCCCGCCGCTCTCGCACTCGGCGAGCTTGTCCCACGCCTGCGTGGTCGCGGCGCTCGCGCCGCTCGCGGCGAACAGCGGGATCGCGATGGCGCTGCCGGTGACTCCGACGGCGACGACGAGAGCAGGGGCCTGACGGGGGCGACGGTGTCGACCGTTCCCGGAGAGCATGCGGTTGCCTTTCGCGAGACTGATGCTGCTACGTGCGTACTGCGTGCGACGGATGGTGAAAGTGGAACCAGTTGTGCGCGTGTCGCGATGATCCGTGAACGTAGCTGCACTCGAACGCCTGTCACAAGTCGATCAGGCGTAGATCACGTGAAAGTCACATTGTTGACGGCCCGTCAGCTCCGGCCGGATTCTGACGCGGCGTGAACTCCACCGGGAGCGTGCGCAGTCCACGCATGATGAGCCCGCCACGCCACCGCAAATCGGTAGGTTCCACCGCAAGTCGCAGGTCCGGCAGGCGCGTCAGGAGCGTGCCGAGAGCGGTCTGCCCCTCCAGGCGCGCGAGCGGGGCGCCGAGGCAGTAGTGGATGCCGTGTCCGTATCCGAGGTGCTGGTTGTCGCGGCGGGAGAGGTCGAGGGTGTCGGGCTCGGTGAAGCGCGCCGGGTCGCGGTCGGCGGCGGCGAGCACGACGAGAACCGGGTCGCCGACGCCGATCTCCACGCCGCCGATGGTCAGCGGCTCCCTGGCGAACCGCCAGGTGGCCATCTCCACCGGCCCGTCGAAGCGCAGCAGTTCCTCGATCCCCGTCTCCAGCAGGCCCGTCTCCCCCGCCGCGATGGACTGCTGCAGACGCTCGCGTTGGCCGGGGTGAGTGAGCAGGGCGTACGCGCCGTTGCCGATGAGATTGATGGTCGTCTCAAACCCGGCAAACAGGATGATGAAGGCGAGTGACGCGGCCTCGTTCTCCGTGAGGTGCTCGCCGTGGTCCGAGGCGCGGATCAGGCCGGAAATGAGGTCGTCGCCCGGCTCGTTGCGCTTTCGGTGGATGAGTTCGGCCAGGTAGGCGCGGATCTTCTTCACGGAGCGGCCCACGCCGCCGCGCGGTCCCCCGCCGTGGCGGATCATCATGCCCGCCCACTCGCGGAAGTCGTCCTGGTCCTCGCGGGGGACGCCGAGGAGGTCGCAGATGGCGTAGATGGGGAGGGGGAAGGCGAAGTCGTGGATCAGGTCGGCTTCGCCCTTGGCCGCGAAGGCGTCGATGAGGTCGTCCGTCAACTGCTGGACGCGCGGCGCGAATTCGGCGACGCGGCGCGGGGTGAACGCCTTCGATACGAGGCGGCGCAGGCGGGTGTGGTCCGGCGGGTCGATGTTGAGGAGGTGGGTGGTCAGCTCGGCCTTGCGTTCGCCGGGGATGCCCGTCTTGCCCTTGGCGTGGCTCGGCTCGTCATGGTGGTCCGCGTTCTTGCTGAGCCGTTGGTCGGCGAGCGCCTGGCGGGCGTCCGCGTACCGGGTGACCAGCCAGGCCTCGACGCCGCTCGGCAGCGTGGTGCGGTGCACGGGGGCGTGCTCGCGCAGCCAGGCGTAGGCGGGGTACGGGTTGCTTGCGAACTCCCAGCTGAAGAGTTCGGGGGCGCTGGAGGGGGTGGGGCTCTCGGTCACCACCTGACCGTAACCGCCCTCCAGTCATCTATGGGGCGGCGAGTCCCTCGGTGGTCCGCACCGCGTCCCGGTAGGTGCGGGCGGCGGCTCTGAGTGACGCCTCCGGGTCCACGCCCTCGGCCTCGGCGCGCAGGGCGAGGGTGAGGAGTTCGTAGCCGATGCCGTCTCCCGTGGGGGCCGGCACGTCCAGGCCCGCCGTACGTACTCGGGAGGCGAGTTTGGCGGCGAGGGCGAGGGACGGCTGGCCGAGGGGGACGCCGTCCGTGACGGAGGCGCGGCGCTTCTCCTCCGCCTTGGTGCGCAGCCAGTGTTCCTTGACCTCTTCGGGGGTCGTGGCGGTGTCGTCGCCGAAGACGTGCGGGTGGCGGTGGATGAGCTTGTCGACGATGCCGCCCGCGACGTCGTCGATGGAGAAGGGGGCCTCTTCCTCGGACTCCCCCGAGGCCTCCTCGGCGATGCGCGCGTGGAAGACGACCTGGAGGAGTACGTCGCCGAGTTCCTCGCGCAGTTCGTCCCTGTCGTCGGTCTCGATGGCCTCGACCAGCTCGTACGCCTCCTCGATCGTGTACTTGGCGAGGTCCTCGTGGGTGCGCTGTTTGGACCAGGGGCATGCGCGGCGGATGCGGTCCATGACCTGGACGAGGTCGAGGAGGCGGGCGCCCGGCAGGTCGTAGGAGCCGGGGAGCAGTTCGAGGTTCGGCATCTGTTCGCGGCCCGAGCCCGCGAGCCGCGCCAGGCCGTCCGTGAGCTGCCGGTCGCCCTCGGCGGTGGCGAGGACGACGAGCGTGCGCCCGCCGTCGGCGCAGCGGTCGACGAGCTCGCGGGCGGTGGGCGCGGCGATCGTGACCTGGACGCCCGCGTCCTTCACGTACGGCAGCTGCGGGTGCGCGGCGTCGGCGCACAGCACCTCGTCGGCCGTGCGCAGCGTCTGCCACGCCTGCCAGGAGAGGAGCCCGGGGGCGACCCGGTGGCTGGTGGTGAGCAGGACGACGCGGCCGACGGTGTCGCCTGCGTCGGCGGGGGCGTGGTGGTCGTGCGCCTCGGGTTCGTTCACCCCTCGAACGTAACCCAGGCCACTGACAACCCCGCCTCCCCCGGGTCTACGCCGTCTGCTGCTCGGCGGGGGCTTCCTTGGTGATCTGCCGCAGCCAGGGGGTCTTGGCGTCGACCCGGCTGTTCTTGGTGACGTCCCAGGTCCCGTAGCGGGGGTTGAGGTCGACGTTCAGCTCCTTGGAGGCGCTGGAGAGTGCCTTCCAGAAGACGGCCTTGCCCTGGGGGGTCTGCATGTCCGCGCCGAGCGCGGTCGACAGCTTCTGCGCCTCGATCTCCGTGCGCAGGCTCTCGGTGAGCCGGTTCGGCGGGATGTTGTACTGCTGCAGCCAGGCGACCTCCAACTGCTGGGAGCCGCCGGCCTGTTGCTCCAGGCCGGAGCGCATGCTCTGCATCTCCTTGCGGGTGACGGAGATGTCCGCGTCGGTGGCGGCGCGGTGCAGGACCCGGTCGAGGACCATCGTGTGCAGCGTGTTGCGGGTGAGGCCGCCTGTCTTGGCGATGGCCTGTTCGTACTGGGCGGTGTCCTTGGTGGCGGTCTGTTGCGCGTCCCGCACCTCGTTCACCCGGCTCTCCAGTTGCGAGACGGTGATCCGCTGGCCGCCGACGACGGCCGCGGCACCGGGGTGCGCTTCGCTGCCGCAGGCGGTCAGGGCGGGGACGGCGGCGATGGCGGCGGCGGACAGGACGAGCGCGGTGCGGCGGCTGTTGCGGCGGTGCAAGGTGGGCCTCCCTGCGAAGAGTTTGTGCTTCGGTGCACAAAGTCATGCGGTGATCGATGTTAGGCAGTGGCCGCTTGCTAGGCCACCTATTCGACAACGATTCGCCAGGAGTTGAGTACCGGAGGCGGCGGACGTACCCGGAGTCAGCCGCGCACCTGGCCCAGCCACTGCAATGTGCGGCGCACCTCCGCCGGGAACGGGTGGCCGACTCCGTGCAGCCGTTCGGCGTCGTGCAGCAGCCGGGTCAGCGTCTCGTGGGCCGCGCCCCTGTCGCCCACGGAGAGCAGCAACTGGCCGATGCGGCGGCGCACTTCGAGAGCGAGCCTGAGGTCCGTGGTCGCGTACTGGTTCTCGTAGTACGGGAGGAGGGAGCGGTATTCGGCGAGGGCCGCGGCGGGTTCGCCGAGGGCTTCCAGGCATTGCGCCGCTTCGTAGCGGAACTGGAGGGACTGCGGGTCGGCGTGGCCGGCCTCCGCGGCACGTTCGTCGGCGAGTCGGCGCAGCTCGGGCAGGGCACGCCGGTACTGGCCGTCGTCCATGAGGGTGGCCGCGTACTGCTTGCGCAGGGTGCGGACGACGGGTGAGTGCTCGCCGTGCTGGGCGGCCGCGGCGGGCAGGATCGCGCCGAGGATGTCGACGGCCTGCGTGATGCGGCCCTCGCCGAGCAGCACCTTCACCTCGTCGACGGCCCGTGCCACGTCGGGGCGGTCGCCCTGGAGGTCGGTTCCTGGTGGCTGCGGCGCCGGGGTGACGGCGCGGTCGGGCCAGGGGGCGTGCGGGCGCAGGAAGGGGCGGGTGGGATCGAGCGGGCGTCCGGTGGGCACGCCGCGCGCGGGCAGCAGCGGGAGCAGTTCCTCGTACGTCTGCTGGGCGGAGGCCGGTCGGTCCTGGGGGTCCTTGGCGAGCAGGCGAAGCACCAGGTGTTCCAGGGCCTGAGGCACTTCGGGGCGCAGTTGGCGGACCGGTACGGGGGCCTCGTAGAGGTGGCGGTGGAGGATGCCGAGGGCGGTGGTGCCGGCGAACGGGACGTCGCCGCTGAGGAGTTCGTGCAGCAGCACGCCGAGCGCGTACAGGTCGGTGTGCGGGCCGACGGCGCCGCCCATCGCCTGTTCGGGCGCCATGTAGGCGGGGGTGCCGATGGGCGATCCGGTGTGGGTGAGGCGGGTGGTGTCGGTGTCGAGGACGGAGGCGACGCCGAGGTCGAGGACGGTGAGTGTGCCGTCCTGCTTGACCATGACGTTCCGTGGCTTGAGGTCGCGGTGCACGATCGGCACCGCGTGCACGGCGGAGAGCACGGCGCACAGTTGCGCGGCGACCGCGACCGCCCAGGGCCAGGGGAAGGGGCTGTGCTCGGCGAGGTGGTCGGCGAGGTCGGCTCCGTCGATGTACTGCATGACGAGGTAGAGCTCGTCGCCCTCGGCGCCCGCGTCGTGCACGGTGACGAGGCCGGGGTGGTCGACCTGGGCCGTGACCCGGCATTCGCGCAGGAAGCGGCGGCGCAGCTCGTCGGCCTCGGCGCCGGCGACCCGGTCGGGGCGTACGAGTTTCACGGCGACGCGGCGGTCGAGGCGCTGGTCGTACGCCGTCCAGACCTGGCCCATGCCGCCCTGGCCGATGAGCGTGGAGAGTTCGTAGCGCCCGGCGACGACGCGGGCGCCGTCCGCCGGGGAAGCGGGCTGCCCGGTCACTGGCCGCCGTCCTGCTTGCGCAGGTAGTCGCTCAGCTCGTCCAGCTCGGCGCGGACCTGGTCGATGCGGTGTGGGGGCGGGGACTGGTTCCGCGGGGGCGCGGGCGGCGGGGTGGGGGGAGGTGTGGGCGTGGGCGTGCCCATGGTTTGGGTGGGCATCGCGTGCGACTGCGGGGGTGCGGTGGGCCAGGGCTGTTGCGGTTGCGGGTGGCCGTAAGCGGGCGGTGTCCTCGGTGCGTACGGGCTCAGTGTCGGCGCGGTCTGCGACCTGCGGATGTCGTAGACGAGGAAGTACACGGCGCTGCCCAGTGCGAGGAGCAGCAGCAGGGCGAGGGCGACGTCGGTGCGCGTGTCCTCTTCCGGCAGTGAGCCGATGATCGCGAACAGCGTGATGCTGACCGGCAACGAGGCGATGGCCAGGGCCCAGTCGAGCGGTCTGCGGCGCAGGGTCGCGATGCGGAACAGCGGGGCGCAGGAGAGCAGGCCGCAGGTCAGCACGGACAGCGCGGGGAACAGCACCCTCAGGGTGGTGGCCGCGCCGGCGCTCTCGCGTCGGGGTGGCGGCGCGCCGGGCCCGTACATGGCAGCTCCTGGTCACTTGTCCGGGGTGGAACATGCGGCAATGTGATGCCGGTTCCTTCGAGCGTATAGGCGGACTCGGACAACCGGCCCGGGGTTGTACGGAACGGATGTCGCTCCGCTCACACCGGGTTTGTGCGGAACGGTTGCTTCCGGTGGCGCTGCGCCGGTCCTACGCCACGGGGCTCCGCCCCGGACCCGTGCCTCAAGCGCCGGCGGGTCTCCAAAAGATCGGGGCTCTGCCCCGGACCCCGCTGCTCAATCGCCGCAGGGGGCTTAATCGGTCGGCGGCAATGTACCGGCAGTCAGGCCGTCGTGGAGGGCCTGGACGAGTTGTTCGCCGAGGCGGGAGGCGTGGCGGAGGGTGTCTTCGAAGGCCGCGAGGGATTTGAATCGCTCGCCGTAGCCCGCCTGTTCTGACAGGGGGAGGCGTGGGAGCTGGAGGCGGCGGACGTCGAGGCGGGTGGCGGTGGAGGCGTAGCTGGACGCCTGGCGGTTGTTGGCGGTGGAGCGCAGGAAGCCGGCGAGGAACCACGGGTCGAGCGCGGCCGGTGCGGGCCGCAGCAGGGCCAGGCCTCTGCCGAGCGCGGCGCCCGCGTCCGCCTCGTCGACGACGCGGACGGCGGCGGCTCCGCCGAGCACCGGCACGACGACGTCCCCGACTTCGAGGATCACGGGCTCGTCGTCCGCGGCGTGCGCCCCGGAGGGAGCGGTGCTCGTCAGCACGTCGTGGTCGGTGAGCACGGGTACGCGCGCGTGGCCTCCCGCCCCTGAATGGGTCGCCGCCGTGCGCAGTGTCAGGGCGCCCGCGCGCGCGAGTTCGCCGACCGTGGTCAGTGGCCAGCGGGCCGGGACCGTGGCGTCGGGGACGGCCCGCGGGGCGCGCTTCGTGGCCAGCCGCAGCGTGTCCGCGAGCTCCTCGCGTACGGCGGTCAGCTCCGCGGCGCCGCCGCCCGTGGCCGGCGGTGGCAGGCGGCGGGCGGGCGCGAGGTCGACCTCGTCGTCGAGCAGGTCGATGACGGGCACGGAGCGGGCGAGGCCCGGCCGCTCCTCCAGCGAACCGTCCCGGTCGAAGGCGCGCCAGGCGTCGAGCACGGTGCCCCGCACCTCGTCCCACACCTGCTGCTCCCGTACGTCGCCGGACTCGGCGAGCGAGGTCGTGTCGACGAGCAGCAGCTCGGGGGCGGCGGGCGCGCCCGCGCCGGGGCGGCGCAGCACCCACAGGTGCAGCGGGATGTTGTTGGGCGGCACGGCCCCCGCGGGCAGCGCGATCACCGCGCGCAGGGCGCCGCGGCGCAGCAGGTCGGCGCGGATCCGGCGGCCCGAGCGGCGGGACGCGACGGTGGGCGGCATCAGGAGCACGGCGCTGCCGCCGTCCTTCAGGCGCGCCAACGCGTGCTGCACCCAGGCCAGTTCGGACTCGGTGCGGGCGGGGAGGCCGTACTCCCAGCGCGGGTCGTAGGCCAGCTCGTCGTGCCCCCAGCCGCGCTCGTTGAACGGCGGGTGGGCGAGCACCGCGTCGGCCCGTACGTCGCTCAGGGCGTCGGCGCGCAGGGTGTCGGCGGCGGCGGTGCGCACGGCAGGGGCGTTCGTCCCGCCGTTGCCGTCGAGGGCGAGGCGGAGCGCGGTGAGGGCGGCGAGTTCGGCGGAGGCGTCCTGGCCGTACAGGGTGCGGCCGGGCCGCGGGTCGTGGGCGCGCACGGCGTCGAGGAGGGCGCCGGTGCCGCAGGCCGGGTCGAGGGCCGTGGTGGCGGGTCCGACGAGCGCGGCCATCAGTTCGGCGGGGCCTGGCGGGGTGAGCGTGTACTGGCGCGGGTTGGCGTCGAGGTGCCGGCCGAGCAGGAACGCGAAGGTGCCGCGGGCGCCCAGCTCCGCGGCGAGTTCGGCGGCGCCGCGCAGCAGCGGCACCGACGGCAGCAGCTCCGCGGGCGACGGCGTGCCGACGGCCCGCTGCGTCGCGTGGCCGAAGCGCGGGGTGAGGACGCCTTCGAGGGCGGCGGAAAGGCGCTGGGCCAGGTCCCGGTCCTTGTCGGTCGCCGCGGTGAGCGCGAGCCATTCCGTGGGCCGGTCGTGGACGAGCAGCAGGGCGCAGCCCGTGTGCAGGAGGGCGGCGACCGGGCCCGCCGGGTGGCCCGCGAGCTGCTGCCACACACGCTCGCGGAGCGGGACCTCGGCGAGCTTGCCCTGGTCGCGCAGCCACTCCTCGACTTCGGTGAGCGCGAAGGAAGGGCTGGTCTCGGTGCCGCCGACGGGCCTGGGGAAGTCCGCGTGTCTGCGGCGCCAGTTGCTGACGGCGGCGCGTCCCACTCCGGCGAGCCGGGCGATTCCCGCGGCCGTCACCTCTGTCGCGTTGTCCTGCACTGGGCCGACCCCTCTCGACGTGCCTGTGCGACCGACCATACAGAGTCCCGCGTAAGAGTCGCATTCACAGCCGTGAGCGTGCCAAGTTTCGTGAACCGGGTTGACTCGGTTCACAAGCAGTGCTGTTATTGCCTCAGCCAACCGCCGGATACTTGGAAAGCCGGGGGGAAGTTGGCTTCTCTCATCACGGAGGAACAGCTATGTCCCAGACCCAGCCGCCCCAGCAGTACCCCCAGTACCCGCCGTTCCAGCAGCAGCCGCCGCAGCAGGTCGCGCGCAACGGGCTGGGGACGGCGGCGTTGATCCTCGGCATCATCGGCGCATTGTCGGGGGTGATCCCGCTGCTGTTCTGGCTGGCCGGGATCCTCGGCGTGATCGCCCTGATCCTGGGCCTGACGGGGCGCGGCAGGGCCAAGCGCGGCGAGGCCACGAACAAGGGCGTCGCCCTGACCGGCACGATCCTCGGCCTCGCGGCCATGGGCCTCGCGATCTTCGGTGCGTACACGACGTTCAAGGCGGTGGACGACGCCGTCGACGAGATCAGCAAGTCGGTGTCCGACACGAAGGCCAAGGACGCGAAGTCGTCCGGCGACGCGAAGGACAAGGGCGACAAGGGCGGCGACAAGCCGGCCGCGGGCAAGACGCTCGCCGCGGGCGACTCCGTGGTCTACGACGACGACCTGACGGTCTCCGTCTCCAACGCGGTGACGTTCAGCCCGAGCGAGTACGCGGCGGGCCACAAGAACGGCAACCACACCTACAAGGTCACGGTCACCGTCACGAACGACTCCAAGGAGAAGTTCGACACGGCCCTGCTGACCGCGAACGCCCGCACGGGCAAGGACGGCGCCAAGGCGGAGCAGATCATCGACGACAAGGTCGCCATGGGCTTCGAGGGCACGATCCTGCCCGGCAAGAAGGCCACGGTCGTCTACGGCTTCGACGCCCCGGCGGACGCGAAGAACCTGACCGTCGAGATCACGCCGAGCTTCGACTACGACGGCTCGCAATGGGACCTGAAGCTGTAACCGGCTTCAGAAAACGGGGGAAATGGGGGGAGTGGAGGCGGGCCCCCCCCCACCCCCCGGGCCCCGCCCCCGGGGGCCCCAACCCCGCCCCACCCCGGGGTCGCCACCCCGGGCCCGGCCCCCGGGTGCCCAC
>NZ_JBIWLG010000011.1:78383-286115 GCF_044766085.1 Streptomyces sp. NPDC102360
ACCCCCCGCGGGTCCCCCCCGCCGGCCGGCCAAGGCCCCCGGAGCCTGCACGGGGATACCTACCGGGGGGGATGGGGGGGGGGGGCCGCGGGCCCGCCCCCCCGGGGGGCCCCGCGTCCGCGTGTTCACAGAGCCTCTCGCATCCGCGTGTTCACAAGCCGTGCCGCGTCCGCGTGTTCACAGGGCGTGCCGCACCCACACGTTCGGCTCGACGTACACGGCGTAGCCGTGCTCGGGCTCGCAGCGCACCGGCACCAGCGCGGCGGGCACCTCGACCGGGCCCTCCTTGTCGAAGGGCAGCCCGGTCCAGCTCCGCCACTCCTCCAGCGACCCGGCCACGACCATCGAGGCGGGCGCGACCTTCTCGATGACGCCGCCCGCCCGCACATGCACCCGCAGCCACGGATCGTGCGGCAGACCGTCCGACTCCCGCACCCGGAACGCGTACGCGCCGATGGGCACCTCGGGTTCGAGGTGCTTGGCGCTCGGCCGCACGGGCGCGACGACCTCGCCGAACCCACGGGCACGCGCGTTCTCCCGTATCGCCGCGAGCATCCGCCCCGACAGGCCGCGCCCCTGGAGCCCCGGCGTGATGGCGATCTCGATGGCGCTCACGGTGTCGGGCGCGACCCCGGCCGCCCGGTCGGCGAACGCCCACTGCAACACCTGGTCCCAGCCGCCGTCCGGCAGCACCCCACGCCCTTCGGCGTGCAGCACGAACGGCACGCTGTACGCCTTGGCGACCACTACCCCCTCGGCGTCCGTCGCCACGAACGCGTACTCGGGCAGCTCCTGCCAGATGCGCCGCAGGAAGACCCCGGCACACAGGTCGTGCCCGATGAACACGGGCCAGGTGTCCGCCATCGTCCACATGGGCAGCGCGAGTTCGGGACGCTCAGCGAGAGTGGTGATCGTCAGATCCGTGCCGGAGCCGGAGTCTGGACCGGAGCCGGAGTCTGGGCCGGAGCCCGGGTCGGGATTCATGCGCACATCGTGCAGCGGGCGGGGCGGCACCGCAGCCGGTTTTCCGCCCCGGCCGGTCAGGCGTAGACCCAGCGGTTGGAACCTGAGCTGAAGGTGCACTTCACGATGCGGCCGTTGGCGGCGTGCGTGGTGCGGCCGACGTCGGCGTTGCGGCAGAACTGGCCGGCGTTGTAGCAGTTGCCCGCGTTCGACACGATCTCGCAGGTGGGCGCGGCCGGCTTCGGGGCGGCGGTCGTCCGCGTGGGCGCCGGTGCCTGGGTCCTGGTCAGCTTCGGGGCGGGGGCCTGCGTCTTCGTCCGGGTCGGCGTGGGGGTCGCCTTGGGGACCTCGGGAGTCGGCGAGTGCGTCGCACGGGTCGGACTCGGGGTCGGCGTCGGCGACTGCGTGGAGGGGGTCGGCGTTGCGGAGACGGACTTCGTGGGCCGCGCGTCGGCGGCGTCGTCCGTGCCGGAACCGGGCCCGCAGGCGCCGACGGCCAGGGACAGGGCGAGGGCCCAGGCAGCGGCGAAGCCCGCAGTGCGTCTGCGTATCGACGACGACTGGTCAGATCTGTTGAACATGTAAACCCCGTGTGGAGAAAACGTGAAGAGCTGTGGTTGTCGCGCACAGTAATCCACGAGGCGCCGGACGGGGAGCCTGTTCGGTTATTTGGTGCCAGGTGAAGCAAGTGAGGCGGGGCGGGCAGAGGCCCGCCCCCACTTGCTTGTCGGTCGGCCGAGGCCTACGCCCCCAGGATCGACGTCAGGAACTCTCCGACCCACGCGAGCAGTTCCCGGCCGACGACGGGCTTGCCGCCCATCTTCTTCGGCTTCGGGCGCGGGACGAGGAGCTGCCCCGTGGCCGACTTGATGACCGTTCCGGGGTAGAGCCGCTTGAGGCGCAGCTCCTGGGACTCTCGCAACTCCACCGACGCGAAGCGGATGTTGTTGCCCTGGAGCACGATCTCGCCGACTCCGCAGGCCCGCGCCAGCATCCGCAGGCCGGCCACCAGAAGGAGGTTCTCGACCGGTTCCGGCAGCTTGCCGTAGCGGTCGACGAGTTCCTCGCGGACGTGCTTGACGTCCTCCTCCGTGTTCGCCGAAGCGATCGCCCGGTACGCCTGGAGCCTGAGCCGCTCCCCCGGCGCGTAGTCGTGCGGGACGTGCGCGTCGACCGGGAGCTCGATCTTGACCTCCAGCGGCGGCTCCTCCTCCACGCCGCCTTCGAGCGAGGCGCGGTAGTCCGCGACGGCCTCGCCCACCATGCGTACGTACAGGTCGAAGCCGACGCCCGCGATGTGCCCGGACTGTTCGCCGCCGAGGAGGTTTCCGGCTCCGCGGATCTCCAGGTCCTTCATCGCGACGTACATGCCCGCGCCCATCTCCGTGTGCTGGGCGATCGTCGCGAGACGCTCGTGCGCGGTCTCCGTCAGGGGCTTCTCGGGCGGGTAGAGGAAGTAGGCGTAACCGCGCTCGCGGCCACGACCGACGCGGCCGCGCAGCTGGTGCAGCTGGGAGAGGCCGAAGTTGTCGCCGCGCTCGACGATCAGGGTGTTGGCGTTGGAGATGTCGATGCCGGACTCGACGATCGTGGTCGAGACGAGCACGTCGAACTTCTTCTCCCAGAAGTCCACCACGACCTGCTCCAGGGCCTGTTCGGACATCTGGCCGTGCGCCGTCGCGATCCGCGCCTCCGGCACGATCGCGCGCAGCCTGGCCGCCGCCCGGTCGATGGACTCGACCCGGTTGTGGATGTAGAAGACCTGGCCCTCGCGCAGCAGTTCACGGCGGATCGCCGCGCCGATCTGCTTCTCCTCGTACGGGCCGACGAAGGTCAGGACCGGGTGGCGCTCCTCCGGCGGCGTCGTGATCGTCGACATCTCGCGGATGCCGGTGACCGCCATTTCGAGCGTACGGGGGATGGGCGTCGCCGACATCGTCAGCACGTCGACGTTGGCCCGCAGCTTCTTCAGCTGCTCCTTGTGCTCGACGCCGAAGCGCTGCTCCTCGTCGACGATGACCAGGCCCAGGTCCTTGAACTTGGTCTCGGAGGAGAACAGGCGGTGCGTGCCGATGACGATGTCGACCGCACCGTCCCGCAGCCCTTCGAGCGTCGCCTTCGAGTCCGTCTCCGTCTGGAAGCGGCTGAGCGCCTTGACGCTGACGGGGAACTGGCCGTACCGCTCGGTGAACGTGCCGAAGTGCTGCTGCACGAGGAGCGTCGTGGGGACGAGGACCGCGACCTGCTTGCCGTCCTGGACCGCCTTGAACGCGGCGCGCACCGCGATCTCCGTCTTGCCGTAGCCGACGTCACCGCAGATCAGGCGGTCCATCGGGACCGTCTTCTCCATGTCCTCCTTGACCTCGGCGATCGTGGTCAGCTGGTCGGGCGTCTCCACGTACGGGAACGCGTCCTCCAGCTCCCGCTGCCAGGGGGTGTCCGTGCCGAATGCGTGTCCTGGCGCCGCCATGCGCGCGCTGTACAGCTTGATCAGGTCGGCCGCGATCTCCTTGACGGCCTTCTTGGCCTTCGCCTTCGTCTTCGTCCAGTCGGCGCCGCCGAGCCGGTGCATGGTCGGCGACTCGCCGCCCACGTACTTGGTGATCTGCTCCAGCTGGTCGGTCGGGATGTAGAGGCGGTCGCCGGGCTGGCCGCGCTTGGCGGGCGCGTACTCGACGACGAGGTACTCGCGGGTCGCGCCCTGCACGGTGCGCTGCACCATCTCGATGTAGCGGCCCACGCCGTGCTGCTCGTGCACGATGTAGTCGCCGGATTCGAGGGTGAGCGGGTCGATGGTCTTGCGGCGCCGCGCGGGCATGCGGGCGCCTTCCTTGCCGGCGGCCCGCTGCCCGGTGAGGTCGGTCTCGGTGAGGACGGCCAGCTTCAACGCCTGGTCCACGAAGCCGAATTCGAGGCTGCCGCAGGACACCTGGACGACGGACGGGGCGAGCTCGCCGAGGTCCTTCTCCAGGCGGGCCGCGATGCCCTCGCCGCCGAGCACCTCGACGGTACGGGCCGCGGGGCCGTGGCCCTCCGTGACGTAGACCGCGCGCCAGCCGTCGGCGAGCCAGCCCTTGGTGTCGGCGAGCGCGCGGGCGGTGTCGCCGCGGTACGTCTCCGGGGCGTGCATGCCGAGCTTGAGGGTGTCCGCTTCGAGGTCGCCCTCCGCGTCCGCCGCGAACGGGGACACCGACCACCACATCATCCCGAGCTCGCGCGCCCGATCCCGGACGTCCGCGATGGCCCACAGGGACGCGGCGCCCACGTCGATGGGGGCCTTGCCGCCGGTGGCCGAGGCCGCCCACGACGCCTGGAGGAACTCCTGCGACGTCGCCACCAGGTCAGCGGCCCGGGTCCGCACCCGCTCGGGGTCGCAGACCATGGCCATCGACCCGGCCGGCAGCACGTCGAGCAGCAGCTCCATGTCGTCGACGAGGACGGGGGCGAGAGACTCCATGCCCTCGACGGCGATCCCCTCGGCGATCTTGCCGAGCAGTTCGCCCAGCTCGGGGTGTTGTTCGGCGAGGTCGGCTGCGCGGGCGCGGACGTCGTCGGTGAGCAGCAGCTCGCGGCAGGGCGGGGCCCACAGGCCGTGCTCGGCGATTTCGAGGGAACGCTGGTCGGCGACCTTGAAGTACCGGATCTCCTCGATGTCGTCGCCCCAGAACTCGACGCGCAGCGGGTGCTCCTCCGTCGGCGGGAAGACGTCGAGGATGCCGCCGCGCACGGCGAACTCGCCGCGCTTCTCGACGAGTTCGACCCTGGCGTACGCCGCCGCGGCCAGCGCCTGGACGGTCTCCTCCAGGTCGGCGCTCTGCCCGGTGCGCAGGGCCACGGGCTCCAGGTCGCCGAGGCCCTTGACCTGCGGCTGCAGCACGGAGCGGATGGGCGCGACGACGACGGAGACCGGGCCGGTCTCGGGGTCGTCGGAGCGGGGGTGCGCGAGGCGGCGCAGCACGGCGAGGCGCCGGCCGACGGTGTCCGACCTCGGGCTGAGCCGCTCGTGGGGCAGCGTCTCCCACGACGGGTACTCGACGACGCCGCTCTCCGGCAGCAGCGAGCGCAGCGAGGCGGCCAGGTCCTCGGCCTCGCGCCCGGTGGCGGTGACCGCCAGGACGGGGCGCTTCGCCTCGCGGGCGAGTGCGGCGATCGCGAAGGGGCGGGAGGCGGGTGGGCCCACCAGGTCGACGTGCATCCGGTTGCCGTCCCCCGCGGCCTTCACCGCTTCAACGAGGGCCGCGTCCTTGATGACGGCGTCGAGCAGTCCGTGCAGGCTCATGGAGAAGATCCGTCCGGGGTGAGTGGGCAACGCGAAGGGCCCGACACGTGGTACGGGCCGGGGGTTCCCAGCGTACGTCTTCCTCCGGGGGCTCACCCGTTTGATCTGTTGCGGTCACCCGGGGGTGCGGTCGCGGGGCGCTGCCCCGGGCCCCGCTGCTCAATCGCCGCAGGGGCTGAAATTGCGGTGCGGTTGCGGGGCGCTGCCCCGGGCCCCGCTGCTCAAGCGCCGCAGGGGCTTGATAGGCCCAGCCGCCGCAGGGGCTGATTTGCGATTTGCCCCTGCGGCAGGCGCGGAGCGGGGGCTATTCCGTGGCTATTGCGTTCAGGACGTTCATGCGGCCTGCGCGGAACGCGGGGATCAGGGCTGCGAAGAGGCCCACGAAGGCCGAGGCAATGAAGACCGCGATGATCGTCGGCCAGGGGATCTCCAGGACGCCGAGGCCCTCCAGGGCCAGGAGCTTCTGGGCGGTCGCGCCCCAGCCCATGCCGAGCCCGAGGCCGAGGAGCGCGCCGAAGACGGCGATGACCACCGACTCCAGGCGGATCATGCGGCGCAGCTGACGGCGCGAGAGGCCGATGGCCCGCATCAGGCCGATCTCGCGGGTCCGCTCGACCACCGAGAGAGCCAGCGTGTTCACGACGCCGAGCACCGCCACGATGATCGCGAGCGCGAGCAGCCCGTAGATCATGTTCAGGAGCTGGCCTATCTGGTCCTTCAGGGTCTGCTTGTAGTCGGTCTGGTCCTTGACCTTGACGGTCGGGTCGGATGCGACGGACTTCTTCAGCGCCTTGTATGCGGCGGCGGCCTTGGCGCTGTCGTCGTCGCCGGCGGCCTTGGCGAACATCATGCCGTTCAACGGCAGCCGGTCGGCGGGCACGTACTGGGCGGCTGTCGCCACGTTCGTGTACATCGCGCCCTTGTCGAACACGGCGTCCTTGTCGGAGGTGATCGCCGCGACCCTGAGCCTGGCGGTCCGACCGTGGTCGAAGGCGACCGTCATCGTGTCGCCGACCTTGATGTGGTGGCTCTGCGCGAAGTCCGAGCCGACCGACATCGCATGCTTGCCGTACGCCGCCGAGAGCTGCCCGGCGGTCATGTCGCGCCGCAGGTCCTGCGCGTACGACGGGCTCGCCGCGGAGATTTCCTCCTTCTTCTTCACGCCGGAGGGAGTGGTCAGGGTCGCCTTGACGAACTTGACCTCGGTGACGTGGGAGACGGTCCCGCCCTGCTTGACCTTCTTCAGGGCCGCGGCCGCCTGCGGTGTGATGCCGCCGTTGCTCGGTTCGACGATGAAGTCCGCGCCGACCGATTTGTCGAGCTGGTCGGTGGCCGAGGCCACCATCGAGGAGCCGACGACGGAGAGGCAGGCGACGAGCGCGAGGCCGATCATCAGGGCCGCGCCGGTGGCGCCGGTGCGGCGCGGGTTGCGCAGCGCGTTGCGCTCGGCCATGCGGCCCACCGAGCCGAACATCCGCAGCAGCACGGCGCTGATGACGCGGACCACGATGCCGGCGAGCAGCGGGCCGATGACGACGAACCCGATGAGCGAGGCGACGATCCCGGCGCCGAGATACAGCGAGCCCTCACTGGCCTTGTCGGCCTGCGTGGCGAGGTAGAGCGCGTAGCCGCCGCCCGCCGTGAGGACCGCTCCGATGACGCCGCGTACGACGCCCGCCTTGACGTCGGCCGGGGTGCCCGCGTCGCGGAGCGCGGCCATCGGGGAGACCTTGCCGGCGCGGCGGGCCGGCAGATACGCGGCGAGGACGGTGACGACGACGCCGAGCAGCAGGCCGATCGCCGGGGTCGTCCACTTCACGGTGAGGTCGCCGGTGGACAGCTCCATGCCCACGGACGACATGAGCTTCATCAGGCCGACGGCCAGGCCGACGCCCGCGCCGACGCCGAGCACCGAGCCGACGACGCCGAGCAGCAGCGCCTCGACGAGCACCGACCGGTTGACCTGCTTGCGCGAGGAGCCGATGGCGCGCATCAGGCCGATCTCGCGGGTGCGCTGGGCGACCAGCATCGAGAACGTGTTGATGATCAGGAAGATGCCGACGAGGAAGGCGATGCCGGCGAAGCCGAGCAGGGCGTACTTGATGACGTCCATGAAGGAGCCGACGTCCGAGGCGTTGGCGTCCGCGGACTCCTGCTGGGTCTGGATCTTGTACGTGCCGCCGGCGTCGAGGGCCGCGGCGACGTCCTTCTTGAGCTGCGCGTCGCTGACGCCGCCGGCCGCGGCGACGTTGATCTGCGTGAACCGGCCGGTCTTGCCTAGGAGTTCGCGCTGGGCGGTCGCGGTGTCGAAGTAGACGACGGCCGCGCCGGGGTTGGTCACCTTGAAGGAGGCGACGCCGGTGATCTTCGCCTTGAAGCCGCCGGTGGCGGCGATGGTGCGCAGCTCGTCGCCCATCTTCAGGTGGTGCTTCTTCGCCGTGTCGGAGTCGACCATCACCTCGGTGGGGCCGCGCGGGGCGTGCCCGGAGGTGATCTCCATGGACCGCAGGTCGTTGTGCGTCCAGTTGCCCGCGATGGTCGGCGCGCCGGTGGTGGACCCCATGTTCTTGTTGTCGGCGTTCACCACGGTCACGTTCATCGAACTGACCGCTCCCTCGGCCGACTTGACGCCCTCGGCCTTGCGGACGGTGGCGAGCGCGGACGCGGGCAGCGCCTCGGGCCGGCCGGTGTCGTTGCCCTCGGTCTCGGAGTCCTTGGGGCTGACGGTGACGTCGGACGCGGTGGCACTGAAGAGCTTGTCGAAGGTCTTGTCCATCGTGTCGGTGAACACGAGGGTGCCCGTGACGAAGGCGACGGAGAGCAGCACGGCGACCGCCGAGAGGGCCATCCGGCCCTTGTGCGCGAAGAAGTTGCGCAGCGAGGTCTTCATGACGGTGTTGGCACTCATGACGTCCGTCCCTGGGTGTCACCGTCGACGGTGGTTGCGGCCGCGGGGCTCCGCCCCGGACCCCGCGCCTCAAACGCCGGCGGGGCTGGAATTGCCGCAAGCGCCGGCGGGGCTGGAATGTGCGTCACGACGTCCTCCCCCGCGCGTCGAAGTCCTTCATCCGGTCCAGGACCGCTTCCGCGGTCGGGCGCGCCATCTCGTCGACGATGCGGCCGTCGGCCAGGTACAGGACGCGGTCCGCGTACGAGGCGGCCACCGGGTCGTGCGTGACCATCACGATCGTCTGTCCCAGCTCGTCGACGGAGCGGCGCAGGAAGCCGAGGACCTCGGCGCCCGCGCGCGAGTCGAGGTTTCCGGTCGGCTCGTCACCGAAGATGATCGACGGCCGGGAGGCCAACGCCCGTGCCACGGCCACCCGTTGCTGCTGTCCGCCGGAGAGCTCGGTCGGCCGGTGCTTCAGGCGCTCGGCGAGCCCCACGGTCTCGACGACCTGGCGCAGCCACGCGGCGTCCGGCTTACGGCCCGCTATGTCCATCGGGAGCGTGATGTTCTCGATCGCGTTCAGCGTCGGCAGCAGGTTGAACGCCTGGAAGATGAAGCCGATGCGGTCCCGGCGCAGCTTGGTGAGCTTCTTGTCCTTGAGGCCGGTGATCTCGGTCTCGTCGAGGAAGATCTGCCCGGACGTGACCGTGTCCAGGCCCGCCAGGCAGTGCATCAGCGTCGACTTGCCGGAGCCCGAAGGACCCATGATCGCGGTGAATCGACCGCGGGCGATGTCCACGTCGACGTGGTCGAGCGCGACGACTCGGGTCTCCCCCGTCCCGTACGCCTTCACGAGCTGTCGCGCTCGCGCGGCGACGGCCGAACGCTGTCCAGTGTCCCTGTACCCGGGAATGGCTGCAGCCGTAGTCACGGTAAGTCTCCTAAGTCGGTCACGCGTCGGATGCGTGGGATCGATGCCTTGTGCGGCCAAGTCTGGTGGAGCGGGGTACCTCAGCGCGTTGCGGAAAAGCCCCGTCTTTTCCGGGGGTAAACCCCACCCTCCGAACGCTACGAAGGTCCCCGCGCCCGCTCGTCCTCCAACGGGACGAACCGACCCTGCCCCCTTCTACGGAGGTCCCCCTAGGGGAGGTCCACCCCTCGGTGGACCTCTGCTCGGGGTCGCCTCCACCCGCAGCCGGCCCGATCCGTCAGAAGGGCCCTAGCGCAGACGCGTGAGCGGGAAAAGTCATCCGTGGCACAAGTCCCCCACCAGCAACACTCACCTCACGTACAAGAAAAGTCGTCCGGCCCGCACTGATCGTTCAGCCAAACGCTCCCCAACTCGTCTACCTACGAGTAACGTTCCGGCTCCCCACGCACTCCCTGCGGCCCGCCCAGTCCCCGGCGGACCCGAGCCACGCAAGGAGAACAGGGATGTCGTACCAGCCGCACCCTTCGCAGCCCTATCCGTTCCAGCCGCACGCCCACCCCCACGCACACCCCCGCTCGCACCGCCTCCCCCGCCATCCCGACACCCCCAGCAGCGAACTGCGCCTGCTGCGCACCGCCTATCGCTGGCAGCGCCGCGTCGCCACCCTCACGGCCCTCGGTTACTTCACGCTGTTCCTGCTGCTGTCCGCGTTCGCACCGGGCCTCATGAACCGCTCGGCCACCGGCGGCCTCTCCACCGGGCTGCTCATCGGCCTGTGCCAACTCCCGGTCACCTGCCTGGCGTTGCTCCTGTACGAGTACTCGGCACGGCGCCGCGTGGACCCGCTCGTCCACCGGATCCGCCGGCAGCGCCGTACGGGCGGGAGCTACGCGCGATGACCACGGGCCCAGCCGTCGCCGCCGCGTCGACCGACGCCATGTCCCTGGTCGCGTTCACGGCGGTGGCGACGATCACGCTCCTGCTCTGCGTCATGACCGGCCCCGACCGCGACGGCCTCGAGGAGTTCTACACGGGCTTCGGCCGCCTCGGCCCGATCCGCAACGGCCTGGCCATCGCGGGCGACTACATCTCCGCGGCCACCGTCCTCGGCACCGGCGGCATCATCGCGCTGCTCGGCTACGACGGCGTGGTGCTCGCCCTGAGCACCGCCCTCTCCCTGATGCTGCTGATGTTCCTGCTGGCCGAACCGCTGCGCAACGCAGGCCGGTTCACCATGGGGGACACGCTGGCGCGGCGGATGCCGGGCCGCTCCGCGCGCATGGCGGCCTGCACGGCCACGATCGCGGCCCTGATGCCGATGATGCTGGTCCAACTGGCGGGAGCGGGCGACCTGTTGGCGTTTCTCCTCGGCTTCACCAGCGAGAGCTTCAAGACCGCCTGCGTGATCGCACTGGGCGCGCTCATGATCAGCTACGCGGCGATCGGCGGCATGAAGGGCACCGCCGTCATCCAGATCTTCAAGATCGTGATGCTGCTCGGCTCGGGCGCGGTGATCGCCGTGCTCGTCCTGCGCCGCTTCGACTGGGATCCCGGCACCCTGCTCGCGGCCGCCGCGCGCGGCAGCGGAGCAGGCAACGCCTATCTGACCTCGGGCCTCCAGTTCGCACACAGCCCCGCCCCCCGCCTCGACATGATCACTTCGGAGCTGACCGTGGTCGTCGGCGGGGCCGCGCTGCCGCACGTCACGATGCGCATGTACACGGCGCGGCACGCGCGCGAGGTGCGCCGCTCGATGACCTGGGCGGTTTCGGCGGTCGGCCTCTTCGTCCTGGTCATCTCCGTGGTCGCCTTCGGCGCGACGGCGATGCTGGGCGCCTCGGCGATCACCCAGGCGGACCGGCAGGGCAACACGGCGTACCTGCTCGGGGCGCGGGCGGTCTTCGGCGCGACGACGAGCACGGGCGAGTCCCTGATGTTCACCGCCGTCACCACGGCGCTGTTCCTGACGCTCCTCGCGTCGGTCGCGGGCATGATCCTGGCCTGTGCCAACTCCCTGGCGCACGACGTGATCGCGTACTCCAAGCGGGACTTGACGGACCGTAAGGAACTGTCACTCGCCCGGATGTCGGCCCTCGGGGTCGGCGCCTTCGCGATCGCCCTGGCCTGCGTGTTCCAGCACCGCAACCTGCAGCCGCTGGTCACCCTCTCGTTCTGCCTCGGCGCGTCCGCCCTCGCCCCGGCGCTCGTCTACAGCCTCTTCTGGCGCCGCTACACGCGCGCGGGCCTGCTGTGGACGCTGCTCGGCGGCACGGCCTCCTGCATCGTCCTGATGACCGGGACCAACCTGGTGTCGGGCTCGCCGACCTCGGCGTTCCCCGGCATGGACTTCAACTGGTTCCCGTTCACGACGACGGGCGTCGTGTCCATCCCGCTCGGCTTCCTGTTCGGCTGGCTCGGCACGGTCCTCACGGACCGGCGCAGGGCCGACGCGCAGCGGCAGCAGTACGAGGCCGTGGAGGCGTGGATCCTGGCGGGCTCGCCGACGGCGCCGGGCGAGAGCACGCGACGCTGACGAGAGCCCGGGGCGCTACTTGCCGAGCCGCTCCGCCAGCTCGGAGCGCCGCGCGAGCACGCCGTCCTTCAGCTCCTCCATCTCCCGCAGCGCGTCCCGGCGTTCACGCTTGGCGAGGCGGTCGATGTAGAGGCGGCCGTACAGGTGGTCCGTCTCGTGCTGGAGGCAGCGCGCGAAGTAGCCGCGCCCTTCGACGGCGATCGGGCTGCCGGCCTTGTCGTAGCCGCGCACGACGGCGTGGTCGGCGCGCGCCACGGACTTGTAGGGGCCCGGTACGGAGAGGCAGCCCTCCATCCCGTCGATGAGCCTGCGCTCCGCCGGCGGTTGCTCGTCGAGCACGGGGTTGCAGATGTGGCCGGTGTGCCGGACGCCCCAGTCGTCCTCCATGTCGTAGACGAACAGCTGGAGGTCGACGTCGATCTGGTTGGCGGCGATGGCTGCGCCGTGCGCCACGTGGTTCGTCGCGAACATGTCGTCGATCAGGTGGTCGAGCTCCGGCGTGCCGAAGAGGGTGTCGGTGACCGGGGCGCAGCGGTGGCGCAGTACGTCCTCGCCCACGATCGTGATGCGTCGGACCGCACCGCGCTCCACCTCCGGTGGCAACTGTGCCTCACCCATGCCAACCCCTTGTATCCGCTCACCACTTGACGAGCGCCCACCTTAACGGTGCACTCGTCCGCCCCTACGCCGCGGGGCTCCGCCCCGGACCCCGCTGCTCAATCGCCGCAGGGGCTATAAATAGCCCCGCCGGCGTTTGAGGCGCGGGGTCCGGGGCGGAGCCCCGTGGCCGGGGGGACGGTCGAGTGTCACTCCGTCTCGGCCGGTGACTTTCCCGTGAGGGTGGCGAGGGAGGCGCGGACGTGTTCCATGTGGGCGCGCATCTCCTCGCGCTCCTCCTCGTGCCCGTCGAGGATCGACTCCGTCTCCCGCTCGATCCGCTCCGCACGCGCGCGTGCGGACGCGACCAGCTCCGCCGCCGCGGCCTCCGCGTCCTCCTGGCCGTGCCGCGCCTCCTCCTCGGTCTCACCGAGCGTCCGCTTCGCCTCCGACAGCCGCTCCTCGGCCTCGGCGACGGCGCCCACCTCCCACGCCTCGGACGCGGCCACCTGCTCGGCCGCCTCCCGGTCCGCCTCCTCGATCCGCTCGGCGTGCTCCTTCGCCTGGGCGGCGAGGTCCGCGTCCGTGCGCTCACGCATCTCGCGCAGCGCCGCGAGGGCCTCGCCCCGCGTCTCCTTCACGTCGCGCCGGGCGGACACCCGGATGTCGTCGGCCTCGGCCTGCGCGGCCGCGACGCGCCGCTGCGCGTACTCCTCCGCCTTGCCGCGCACCTCGTCGGAGTGCGCCTGCGCGTCGTCACGCGCCTCGTCGGCCACCGCCCGCGCGGCCTCGGCCTCGGCCTGCGCGTCGGCCAGCGCGGCGCCGCGCACGGCGGTGTCCTCCTCCTCGGCCAGCTCGAGGAGGTACTGGGCCCGCTTGCCGAGCGACTCGTACGTCTGCGGCGCGAGGTTCGCGACGGCCTCGCGCAGCCGCTCGGCCTCCTCCTCCATCTCCTTGACGAGGACGGTCAGGCGCGCGGCCCGCTCCCAGGCCTCGTCCCGCTCCCCGGAGAGCGTGGCGGCGGCGGCCTCCACCTGCTCGGGCCGGTACCCCCGGCCCCGTACGCCGACGAAGCCGTACTGCGACGACTCCGCTCCACCCGCACCGCTCATCTGGATCCCCTCTCCGGCAAGGCACCGACCGGCACCGGCAAGCCCGATCTACGACATTTTGCGCGATTGGCGCACATCTTGATGGAACAACCGGAGGCGGCCACATTCCGACACACGTGGCACTCAGGTCGACCCACTGGGTCCAGGATGCGTCAATTGCCGCCGAAAGTCGGAATCGCCTTGTCCTCGCGCAGTGCGGTGAAGAGCTGGTCGGCCTCGCTCTCGTTCCACATCACCACGTCACCGGCCCCCGCGACACTGGGCTCACTGCCCACAGGAACGGTCGTCGTCGAGGCCGGATCGGACATCTTCACACCCATGTTCGCCAGCGCGGCGACCCCCGTGCCCTCGTCGACGACCAGCGCGTCGAGCGAGGCGCTCATGAACGGGATCAGATTCCACGGCGGCACCAGCACCCCCGGACTGAGCGCCTTGGCGGCGATCGCGTCCACCAGCTGCTGCTGCCGCTTGACCCGGCCCAGGTCGCCGGTCGGATCGGAGTAGCGGGCGCGCGCGAACTGCAGGGCCTGCGTGCCGTTCATCGTCTGGCAGCCCGCGTCGAAGTCGGCGCCCGACTTCTCGTCGTGGAGGCCGCCGTCGGCCACGCAGATCTCGACCCCGCCGAGCGCGTCGACGACGTCGACCAGGCCCAGGAAGCTGACCTCCGCGTAGTGGTCCATGCGCAGCCCCGTCGACTGCTCCACGGTCTGCGTGAGCAGCTTCGCGCCGCCCACCGAGTACGCGTAGTTGATCTTGTTCTTGCCGTATCCCGGAATCGAGACGTACGAGTCGCGCGGGATCGAGACGAGATACGGGCCGTTGTCCCCGTAGTGCAGCACCATGATCGTGTCGGTGCGATCGCCCTCGTCGTTGCCGACGTGCAGGTCCTTGCGCTGTTCGGGCGTCAGGTTCTCCCGCGAGTCCGAACCGACGAGCAGCCAGTTCGTGCCCGCCCCCGCGGCCGGGCGGCCGTCGTAATCGCTGAACGCGTCGGTGGTCTGCAGCCGCGAACCCGCCCAGAAATACAGGCCGACGCCGTACGCGGCGAGCACCACGAGGACGACGAGCAGGGTCAGCCCGACCCGCTTCGGCCAGCGCCGCCGCGGCCGCGTCGCCCGCACCGTCGTCGGATCACTCCACTCACCTGCCATGTGCGCATGATCGGGGCGCCCGACCCGTCGCGCAGGTCGAGCGCCCCTTCACCGCTGTACGCGGGGTGGCCTGTGGCCTGCCGCTCGGATCGGGCCTGCCGTTCGGATCGGGCCGGGCTCGCGGCGCCTGATCCGAACGGACCGCCCTACAGCAGGCCGTCCCACATCTGCTCGAGCAGCACCGACCACCACGTCTCGGGCGAGCCGAGCGCCGCGGAGTCGATCGCGCTGAGCTCCGCCTGGAAGTCGACAGTCCAGCGGCCCGCCTGCTCCTGGTTGAGCCCGAAGCGCAGCCGCCACATCCGGCCGAGCAGAGCGATGGAGCGGGCGAACTCCGGCAGCCCGCTGTTCACGAACTGCGGCGGGGCCGGAGTCCCGGCCGTGTTCTCGTCGCCCGCCTCCACCGGAACGGCCACGATGTTCGCCGTCCCGTACTGCACGCACAGCGCCTTGCCGAAGTCGCTGCCCATCACGAGGTACGAGCCCGCGTCCGACGCCGCCCGCACGCCACGCTCCTGCGCCAGCTCGGCGAGCGTCGGCACGGGGCGGCCCGGCTGGGCCTGCGCCCAGAAGAACGGCCCGAAGTCCGACGGCAGACCCGCGACGACGAGCGTGTGCGCCACGGTGTCCGGAACGCCCTGCCGCGACACGGCCCGCTGGTCGAACCGGAACACACCGGGGCCGAACGCCGCCGCCAGCTCCTGCGCGATCGCCTCCGGCGGGACCGGCGGGGTGGGTTGCGCGGGGTGCAGCGGGGCGCGCACCGGGGCCGGGCGCGCCGGGCCGTCGGCGACCTGGTGCAGCTCGCCCTGGTGCGCGAGGAGCTGCTGCATGCCCTGCTGGCGGCTCGCGTGATCGGTGCCGTACGGGGCGATCGACGTGATCCGTGCCTGCGGCCACTGCTCCTTGATCATGCGCGAGCAGTACGCGCCGGGCAGCGAGCAGGACTCCAGCTCCGTGTGGAGTTCGAGGACCTGGTCCGGCGGCACGTTCATGCCGCGCAGCTCGTGGAAGATCTGCCACTCCGGGTGCGGCGTCCCCGGCGCGGACCGCCGGATGAGCTGCTGCTCGGACCCGTCGGGCGCGCGGTACCGCAGCACGGCCTGATACCCCGGCCCCACGGTCGGCTGCCCCACCGGCTGGGCGGGCTGCTGAGCCTGCTGCGGCTGCGGATACCCGTACGCCGCCGGGGGCGGGGGCATGGGACCGGACGGCGTCGCGCCAGGGGGCGGCGGAGGCTGATGACCACCGGGGGCGCCGGGAGGCGGGGGCGGACCGGGGGGCGTCGCGCCGGGGCCGGAGAGCATCGTCGCGGCGTGGTGCACGCCCGCGCCCGGAGCACCGGGGGCGCCGGGGGGCGGGGGCGGGCCCTGGCCTGCGGGGCCGCCGGGGGGCGGGCCCGAGAGCATCGTCGCCGCATGATGCGCACCCTCGCCCGGAGCACCGGGTGCGCCGGGATCGCCGGGGGTACCGGGAGGCGGAGGCGGCGTCGACGGGTCGGGGCCCTGCGAGCCGGGGCCGGAGAGCACGGTCGCCGCATGGTGCATGCCCTCGCCGGGAGCGCCGGGGGCGCCGGGGGGCGGAGGCGGGCCCTGGCCTGCGGGGCCGCCGGGAGGCGGGCCCGAGAGCATCGTCGCCGCATGATGCGCACCCTCGCCCGGAGCACCGGGTGCGCCGGGAGGCGGAGGCGGGCCGGGGGTCTCCGGCTGCCCGTCCGGGGCGTGCGAGGGCACCATCTGCGTCGGCACGTGGCCACCCGGCGGGGTGCCGGGCGGTCCCGGTGGCGGCGGAGTCTGGGCGCCGCCGCCCCGCGGGGGCTCCGCCTTGCTGGTCGCGGCGTTCGCGATGTCACCGGCACCGGGCGGGAGCGGCCGGCCGGCGGCGTCGCGGGCCCCAGGGCCGTCCTGCGGGTACCCGTACGAAGCCCCCGGAGGCGGCGGCCCGGGAACCGCGGTCCCCTGCGTGGGCGGCGGGAACGAGGCCCCGGGCGCCCCCTGCGGGAAGCCGTACGACGGCTCCGGTGCGGGCGGCGCGGCCGGCGGCTGGGAGCCCGCGGCCTGCGGGAAACCGTAGGAAGGCGAAGGGGCGGGCGACGGCTGGGACCCCGCTTCCGGCGCGGACTGCGGGAAACCGTAGGCAGGCGGGGCCGGCGGGGTCTGGGAGCCCGAGTCGGGTGCGGCCTGGGCGTACGAGACAGGGCCGTCCGATGGAGGCGGCGGAGGGGGCGGCGGGATCGCGCCCTGCGGATAGCCGTACGAAGGCGGGGCCGTCGGCGGCTGCGCGGTCGCCGCGGCAGGGGCACCCGACGGGTAGCCGTACGACGGCTCGGACACCGGGGGCTGAGCCGCGGCCGCTTCGGGGGCACCCTGCGGATAGCCGTACGACGACCGCTTCGGTTCCTTGGCCAGAGCCGGGGGCACGATGCGCGCCGTCTGCGCGTCCGGTGTGACACGGGGCGGCGGCGCGTCCTCGGCGAGCGGCGGCGAGAACACCGTGTCGGGCAGCGGAACCGAACGGTCCTCCTCGTCACCCACCCCGTTCGTGTCCGTACCGGCCCACGGCGTCGCGTCCGCCGGAAGCGGGGGCACGGCGTCCTGCGGCTCGGCGCGGGCCGACGCCGGGATCGCGTCCGCCGGCGTCCCGTCGGACCACGCCGAACCGGCCCGCGCCGGCGAACGCCCGTCCGCGTCCCCCTTCTTGTCCGCCGCCTCCTGCAACCACTCCGGAGGAGTCAGCAGGAACGACGTCTGGTTCAGGTCCACCCGCTCCGGCGCCCGCGGAGCGGCCGGCTCGGCCGGCGCGTCCGGCAGCCCGTACTCCTCCTCGTACCGCCGGATCACCTCGCCCACCGGCAGCGAGGGCCACAGCGAGGCGTCCCCGCTGTCCCGCGCGATCACGAGACGCTGCCGCCCGCCGTCGGACACCGGACCGGACTCCCGGTCCTCCGCCCACACGACGAAGCCCAGCTCGAACTCCCGCACCCGCACCTCACGGTGCGAGGCCGCGGGCACGTCTCCGTTGATCCATTCCTCGGCGCGCTCCTGCGCCTGCGCGAACGTCACCATCGCAAGCTCACTCCCCACCCGCGACCGGAACGGCGTGCGCGAAGCCGCCGTCCACCATCAGATTCGCCACCGTCTCCAACTCCGGCGGACTGCCCGCGAGTCGGGACAGGAAACCGTCGAAGTCCGCACCGCAGGGCAGCAGCAGCCGCTCCACACGGTCGCCCACCGGCAACGCCGCCGTCTCGCCGCTGTCCCGCGCGTCGTCGTACGCGCAGAACCACACGGAACCGGCCGCGTCGCCCCGCACCTTCACGGCGAGCAGCCCGCCCTGCACGAACGCGACACCCAGATAGTCCTTCGTCAGGTGATCGCGCAGACACTTGTTGACATATACGAGGTCGTTCACGGCCGCCTCGTCGCGCACCGTGAAGAACGGCTGGTCGACCAGCAGGCCCAACTCGGCGTCCAGGCCCGTCCCGACAGGCGCGCAACCGCCACCCGCCTTCAGGAACGAGCGGTACGCCCCCGGCAACCGGTACCCCAAGTCCTCCTCCGCGGCCAGCACTTGGCTCTCCGCGACCGCGACACCGGACTTCGGGAGACCGAAGTGCACGGGCCGCGTGTCCTGCAACGGCCGCGTGCCACGCTTGTGCTGGTCCACCGCCGCCGTCGCAAGACCACCGTGGTGCCGAAGGAGCGCCTTCACCTCGACCGGAACCAGTTCGAGGCGCCGCGAGCCGCGCGCGTGGTGCCACGTCCAGCCGTGCGGCGTCGCCACCGGCGGGATCATGTCCCACAGTTCGTGCCCGGACGCGGCGAGCGCCGCGTTCGCCGACACATAGTCCGTCAGCCGCAACTCGTCGACACCGAAGCCCTGCGGCGGCTCCGCGATCTCCGCCACGGCACGGGCATACGGGGCGAAATCCGGGAAACCGTCACCATCCACGCGAACCCCGCGCGGATGACGGGCGGCGCGGACCGGGTCCGGGAAGTGCACGACCTGCCCGGCATAAGCCGCGTTCGGCGGCGCGGCCTGCTGCCCGAGCCGACCTGTCGTCATGGCTGTTGCCCCCTGCGGCGCTGGTGACGGTTGCGGATCTGTCCCAAGACTGTCCCGGATCTGCTCCGGGCCGCCCCGACTCTCTTCCGGACCTGCTCCTGATCCGTACGAATCAAACGACAGCCTATGCGGTTGTGCGACACCGGTCACCGGGCCTCCGGTTCCATGACCAGCAGTCACCTCAGCATCACCACGACGTGACGATCGGGCGTGTCATCGGGGTCCGGCTTCCACACCGGCAGGCCCGTTTGGCAGTCTGTGCAGGCAACCAGGGGGATTGCAGTGGGGAACTGCAGGAGGGGAAACAACAGATGCGCAGCGGTACCGCAGAGGAAACTGCACCCGCGGACGAGCAGCCCGGCGACGACCCGCGCGTCGGCTGGAGCGCCACCGACGACGGCGCCGTCCCCACCCTTCGCGTGCGCCGGGACGGCATACTCCCCACCGTCGCCGCCGCCCTGTCGGTCCGCGGCAGCACCCTCACCGCGACCGCGGCCCGCGGCGAAAAGGCCCCGGCCCTGCACCCGTTGGTCCAGGACTTCCTGGATACGCTGAC
The DNA here is from genome assembly GCF_044766085.1 of Streptomyces sp. NPDC102360. Classification (NCBI taxonomy): domain Bacteria; kingdom Bacillati; phylum Actinomycetota; class Actinomycetes; order Kitasatosporales; family Streptomycetaceae; genus Streptomyces; species Streptomyces sp. NPDC102360. The sequence continues at coordinate 97,461 of NZ_JBIWLG010000011.1, forward strand.
CAGCGCGCAGCGCGACCGCTTCACCGGGCGCTGCGCCGAGGCCATCCTCGTCTCCCGGCATCTCACGGCGAGCGACACCGAGCGCGCGGAGAAGTCGAAGCGGGCCCGCCGCAGGCCCATGACCGTCGGAGAGGCCCGCAAGGCCCTCAAGCAGTCCAAGCTAACCACCCGGCGCATCCGCGAGGACGGGGACCCGCTGCACGGCGGATTCGCCCGGCCCTGTCGCGCCTGCACCGCGCTGACGGCCCACTTCGGCGTCCACGTAGTCGCCCCCGACACCGATACCGACACCCCGCACGACGACAACGAGGCCGCCCACTGATGCCCCACCCCACCTCCCAGGACGCCCGCTTCTCCGACCTGGTCGACGCCACGTTGCGCGTCGCCGGGTGGCAGCCGGGGCGCTGGGACATCAAGCAGGCGGAATTCTGGGCGGACGCACTGCGCACACACGTGTCACCCGCCGGCCACCGCCACTCCGTCTTCCCGGCGGCGGTCGAGGCCTGGGCAGAATTCGGCGGCCTCCACCTCACGCCTACGGGCCCCGGCCGCCACATCGCCCCCGCCCAGCCGCATCTGGACCCCCTGCACGGCCTCCACGCGGCCCGCACCCTCGGCGACCTGGGCCGCGCCCTCGACACGGAACTCGCCCCGCTGGGCGCCGAGTCGGGCACGGAGGCGCTCCTCGCCATCGACACGGAGGGCCGCATCTACGCCCTCGACCACAGCGGCGACTGGTACCTGGGCCCCGACATAGACGCAGCCCTCTCCACCCTGATCACGGGCCTCCAGCCACCCCGGCTGTCCCCTCCGGGGTGACCGGAAAGCATCACCGCACCCCTCCGTTGCGGTGACCGGCAAGCTTGCCCCACCAGAACTGGGACCGGGGACCACCACCGCGCCGGATTCACCTCGACCGGCAACCCCCCAAGCAGCGCCTCCTCCCCCGCCCATCTCCCACCCGCCCCCTCCGGGGGCGTCGGCCCCACGGGGTGCCGCACTCCACCGCCCGGCGCACCCGCCCACCCGTTACGGTCGGAGCCACCCGCCAGGGGAAGTGTCGCCATTCCCGCGTCCCCCACCCGTTGCGATCGGGGCCGCCACCGCCCGGACGATCTGCCGGCAAGTCCGCCTGCCCACCCATGGCGGACGGGGCCGCCCCGCCTCGGGTAATCCGCCGCCAACCCCGCGCCCCCCACCCGTTGCGGTCGGGGCCGCCACCGCCTTGGGCAATCTGCCGCCTTGGGCGGCAGGGTGGGCAAGGCGGCACCACGGTGCCGCGCAACGGTGAACGGAGGCGCCGGCCACGGTGCGGCCCCGGGCCCCGGAGGGCCGATAGCCCCCGGAGGGGGCGGGCGGTGGGAGATGAGCGGGCACCGGCGCAGCCGACCGGGCCGGAGCCGCACAACCATCACGCCCAGCACCACCCCGGCACCGCACAACCATCACGCCCAGCACCACCCCCGGCACCGCCCACAAACCCCGGCGCCCCGCAGCGACGAAGACGGGCGCCGCCACGGCCCGCCTCAAAACCGCCGCGCCGCGCGACCACCACCCCCACCCCCACCCGCACCCCACCCGCATCCCGGAACGCCCCGCCTACACCGCCGCCGGCAGCACCGCCGACACCCGGAAGCCGCCCGCGTCCGTCGGGCCCGACACGAAGACTCCGCCGAGGCCGGCCACGCGCTCCTTCATGCCCACCAGACCGTTGCCCCCGGAAGGCAGCCCCGCCGAAGACGCCTCCGCGGGGACCGGCGGCGGCTCGTTCTCCACCTGCATCGCCACCTCGGCCCCCCGATGCGCGAGCCGGACATACGTCTTCGCGCCCGCCGCGTGCTTGTGCACGTTCGTCAGCGCCTCCTGCACGACCCGGTAGGCCGTCTGCTCCACCGCCGCCGCGTACCCCCGCGACTCCCCCTCCACGGACACCTCCACGACCATCCCGGCCGCCCGCGACTGCCCGACCAGATCCTCCAGCTCGGCCAGCCACGGCCCGGCCTCGACCTCCGCCTCGGCCCGCGAGGCCGCCGCCGCGGCAGCCGCCCCGACCGCCTCCAACGGCAACCGGTCCGCATGCCGCGGCACCGGCTCCCCGGCCCGCAGCACCCCCAACATCTCCCGCAGCTCGGTGAGCGCCTGCCGCCCCATGTCCCCGACCAACGCCGCGTTCTTCACGGCCTTCTCGGGATCCTTGCGCGCGACCGCCTGCAACGCCGCCGCGTGCACCACCATCAACGACACCCGGTGCGCCACCACGTCGTGCATCTCCCGCGCGATCCGGGTCCGCTCCTCGCCGCGCGCCCACTCGGCCCGCTCCTCGGCCCGCTCCGCGAGCAGCCCCAGCTCCCGCTCCAGCGACTCGTTCCGCTCCTGCAACGAGTCCATCAGCCGGCGCCGCGCGCCCACATAAAGACCGAGCAGCAACGGCGGAGCCGTCACCCCCAGCGCCGTGGTGATCGCAAGGAACGGCACGACCCAGTTGGCCACCTGGAACGTGTCCGCATGCGCCGCCGAATCCTGCTGCACCCGCACCACCGACACGATCAGCGTGCCCAGGAACGACATCCCCGCAAGCGCCCCGATGAGCCGCCGCGGCACCTCCGACGCCGCCAGCGAATACAGCCCGACGACCGTCAGGAGCACGCCCATCTGCGCCGGCGTCACCGCCACCGAGATCAGCACCACGGCGATCGGCCACTGCCGCCGCAGCACGAGCATCGACCCGGTGAGCACCCCGAAGAGCACCCCCACCCAGACCGGCAACCCGGCCTTGTGCGCGAACGGCACCCCCTCCACGGCACACTCCCCCGCGGACGCCACCGCAAGCACCACATCCAGCACGGCGGCCCTGCGCCGCACCCACCACCACGGCCCCCCGGCCGCGACTCGGTGAACTTCCCCCGCTGTGGTCATACCTTCCAGACTACGGGCGCCGGGTGCCCGTTTTCCGGTGAGTTTTGCGTACTGGCCTACACCACACCCCGCAACCACCAGGGCAACCTCGCCGTCCGAGTTCCGCAAGGAGCCGACCTGTACCGTCGCATCGAAGGCTCTTGGTACGGCATAGTGTTGGGGGCCCGACCAACGACCTGACGTAATGTCCGGTTTAGGTCGACACCATCCCCCGTGGTGTAATTGGCAGCACTGTGGCTTTTGGTGCCATCTGTCCGGGTTCAAGTCCTGGCGGGGGAGCTGTACGCGGTTGCGGGGCCCGATCGAAACGGTCGGGCCCCGCCCCCATGCCCGGCCCAAAACCCCCCGGTATCCTGCGGATGTCCACCCCACAACGCATCCGACGCCGAAGGGCCCACCCGTGAGCAGCGCCAACACCCCGGCAGCCGTCGTCGTACTCGCAGCGGGTGAGGGCACCCGTATGAAGTCGGCCACGCCGAAAGTCCTGCACGAGCTCTGCGGCCGGTCGCTGGTCGGCCATGTGCTCGCCGCCTCCCGTGAGTTGAACCCCGAGCAGCTCGTCGTGGTCGTCGGTCACGAGCGCGAGAAGGTCGCCGCGCACGTGACCGAGGTCGACCCCGGGACCCGCACCGCCGTGCAGGCCGAGCAGAACGGCACGGGGCACGCCGTGCGGATGGGCCTCGAGGGCCTGGACGGCGCCATCGAGGGCACCGTCGTCGTGGTCTGCGGCGACACCCCGCTGCTCACCGGTGGGACGCTCAAGGCCCTGGCCGCCACCCACGCCGCCGACGGCAACGCTGTCACCGTGCTGACCGCCGAGGTCCCGGACGCCACCGGCTACGGGCGCATCGTCCGCGACAACGTCTCGGGCGCGGTCACCGCGATCGTCGAGCACAAGGACGCCACGGAGGCCCAGCGTGCGATCGGCGAGATCAACTCGGGGGTCTTCGCCTTCGACGGCCGGCTGCTCACCGACGCCCTGAAGAAGGTGCGGACGGACAACAGCCAGGGTGAGGAGTACCTCACCGACGTGCTCGGGATTCTGCGTGAGGCGGGGCACCGGGTCGGTGCTTCCGTCGCCGCCGACCACCGTGAGATCGCCGGGATCAACAACCGTGTGCAGCTCTCCGAGGCCCGCCGCACGCTCAACGACCGCCTCCTTGAGGAGGCGATGCTCTCCGGGGTCACCGTCGTCGACCCGGCGAGCACCTTCGTGGACGTCACCGTGACCTTCGAGCGGGACGCCACCGTCCTGCCGGGCACGCAGCTGCACGGCGCCACGCACCTCGCCGAGGGCTCCGTAGTGGGCCCCAACACCCGCCTCACCAACACCCGCGTCGGCGCCGGCGCCCGCGTCGACAACACCGTCGCCGACAACTCGGACATCGGCCCCGAGGCATCCGTCGGCCCGTTCGCGTATCTGCGGCCCGGTACCCGGCTCGGCCTGAAGTCGAAGATCGGGACGTTCGTCGAGGCGAAGAACTCGTCGATCGGCGAGGGCACGAAGGTCCCGCACCTGTCGTACGTGGGTGACGCGACGATCGGTGACTTCACCAACATCGGTGCCGCGAGTGTCTTCGTGAACTACGACGGGGAGAGCAAGCACCACTCGACCGTGGGGTCCCACTGCAAGACCGGTTCGGACAACATGTTTGTGGCGCCTGTCACCATCGGGGACGGCGCGTACACCGCCGCGGGCTCCGTGATCACGAAGGATGTGCCCGCCGGTTCGCTGGCCGTGGCCCGTGGCCAGCAAAGGAATATCGAGGGTTGGGTGGCTCGAAAGCGCCCCGGGAGCACGGCCGCGAAGGCGGCCGAGGCGGCTTCCCGGGATCCCGAAAGCGCGGGCTGACCGGAAACAGGTGCGTCCGACACGGCGTACCGTGATACCTGCACACGATTCGCCTGGCTCGCTGCTAATGGGACGCGCGGGCAGCTGCGGCGGACGAACTCGCGTCTGAGGAGACTAGTGCTGTGAGCGGGATCAAGACGACCGGCGAGAAGAAGATGATGCTCTTCTCCGGCCGCGCCCACCCCGAGCTTGCCGAGGAGGTCGCGCACCAGCTCGGTGTCGGGATCGTCCCGACCAAGGCTTTCGACTTCGCCAATGGCGAGATCTACGTCCGCTACCAGGAGTCCGCTCGCGGCGCCGACTGCTTCCTGATCCAGAGCCACACGGCTCCGATCAACAAGTGGATCATGGAGCAGTTGATCATGATCGACGCGCTGAAGCGCGCGTCGGCCCGCTCCATCACGGTCATCGTGCCGTTCTACGGTTACGCGCGGCAGGACAAGAAGCACCGCGGACGTGAACCGATCTCGGCGCGTCTGGTCGCGGACCTGATGAAGACCGCCGGTGCCCACCGCATCCTGACGGTGGACCTGCACACGGACCAGATCCAGGGCTTCTTCGACGGCCCGGTGGACCACCTGTTCGCGCTGCCGATCCTGGCGGACTACGTGGGCGCGAAGGTCGACCGCAACAAGCTGACGGTCGTCTCCCCCGACGCCGGCCGTGTGCGCGTCGCCGACCGCTGGTGCGACCGTCTCGGTGCGCCGCTGGCGATCGTGCACAAGCGCCGTGACAAGGACGTCGCCAACCAGGTCACCGTGCACGAGGTCGTGGGTGACGTGAAGGGCCGCGTCTGTGTGCTCGTCGACGACATGATCGACACGGGTGGCACGATCTGCGCCGCCGCCGACGCCCTGTTCGCGCACGGTGCGGAGGACGTCATCGTGACGGCGACGCACGGCGTGCTCTCCGGCCCCGCCGCGGACCGTCTGAAGAACTCGAAGGTGAGCGAGTTCGTGTTCACGGACACGCTGCCGACGCCGGGCGAGCTGGAGCTCGACAAGATCACGGTCCTGTCGATCGCCCCGACCATCGCCTCCGCGGTGCGCGAGGTCTTCGAGGACGGCTCGGTGACCAGCCTCTTCGAGGGCGAAGCCTGATCTCCGCAGGGATCTCGCGCTAGAAGATCCATTTGGGTGCGGCCTCCCCCGCCGAGTAGACTGCTGAAGTTGCTCGGCGAGGGAGGCCGTACTTCTGTTTTCGGAAGTGCAGGCTGTCCGTTATCGACGCGCTCTTCGTAGCAGGCCGTTCGTGGCCGGGTGACCGCCCGTTTTTGGGGATTCCCCTAGTTCTACGAGGAGTTGAAGAGCATGTCCGAGGTCAAGCTTTCCGTCGAGACCCGCAGCGAGTTCGGCAAGGGTGCCTCCCGCCGTCTGCGCCAGGTCGAGAAGGTTCCCGGTGTCGTCTACGGCCACGGCAACGAGCCGCAGCACATCGTGCTCGACTCGCACGCCCTGATGCTGGCCCTGCGTACGCCGAACGTCCTGATCCGTCTGGAGATCGACGGCGGCAAGTCCACCGAGCTGGTCATCCCGAAGTCCGTGCAGCGTGACGCGATCACGAGCTTCCTGGTCCACGTCGACCTGCTCCAGGTGAAGAGCGGCGAGAAGGTCACCGTCGAGCTCCCGATCCACACCGAGGGCGAGCTGGCCCCGGGTGGCAACCTGCTCGAGCACGTGCTGAACACGCTGTCGGTCGAGACCGAGGCGACGCACATCCCCGAGTCGGTCACCGTCTCCGTCGAGGGTCTCGAGGCCGGTGCCTCGATCCACGCCAAGGACATCACGCTGCCCAAGGGCACCACGCTGTCCACCGACGAGGACGCCGTCGTCCTTCAGGTCCTGTCGGCGCAGGCCGAGGAGGCCCCGGCCGAGGCCGAGGGCGACGAGGCCGCCGCGGAGGCCTGAGCCTTCAGGGTCTGACCTGGTGTACGGGGTGGTGGGCGCGGCCCGCCACCCCGTATCTCTGTTTCGCGACGTACCGACGCACCGACGCACCGACGACGTAGCCGTAAGGAATGTGCATGTCCGACGAGAACGCTCCCTGGCTGATCGCCGGGCTTGGCAACCCCGGCCCCGAGTACGCGATGAACCGGCACAACGTCGGCTTCATGGTGGCCGATCTGCTGGCGCGGCGGATGGGCGCCAAGTTCAAGCGGGCGACCAAGGGGCAGGCGCAGGTCGTCGAGGGGCGGATCGGTCCGCCCGGGCCGCTGAACCGCCGGGTGATCCTCGCGAAGCCGATGTCGTACATGAACGTCTCGGGTGGTCCCGTGACGGCGCTGTGCGACTTCTACAAGGTGCCGACGGAGCACATCGTGGCGATCCACGACGAGCTGGACATCGACTACGGGGTGCTGCGCCTGAAGCTGGGCGGTGGCGACAACGGGCACAACGGTCTGAAGTCGATCACGAAGTCGCTGGGCAGCGACTACCACCGGGTGCGGTTCGGGATCGGTCGTCCGCCGGGGCGGATGCAGGTCGCGGACTTCGTGCTCAAGGACTTCTCGTCGACGGAGCGCAAGGAGCTCGACTACTTCGTGGACCGCGCGGCCGATGCCGCGGAGGCGCTGGTGATCGAGGGCCTGGAGCGGGCCCAGTCGACGTACAACTCCTGACCTGTACGGACTGACCTGTACGGACTTGTCGGGGCGGAATCCGGCCGGGAGTTGACCGTACGCAGGGTCATGCCCAAGGATCCCGGCCATGTTGCCTGTTGCCCGTCAGATCGCGGCGGCCGTGGTCGCCGCACTGCTGCTGATCGCCGGCGTGTGGGCCTCGTGGGGTGCGGCGCAGCACGTGATGTTCCCGGCGGGCCGTGAGCGCGGCACGATGACGGTGACCCGGTGCGCGGACGAGACGTGCGCGGGACCGTTCTCGCCGGCCTCCCCCACCGCCGTACGGCATGCGAGCGTGACGATCGACCGCTCGATCGGGGAGAAGAAGGGCGCGCGCTTCCCCGTGGTCCTCAAGCCGAGTTCGACGGAGGCGGTGCGCGCGGGCACCGCCGGATTTCTGCATGCGTGGGTGCCGCTCGGCGGCGCGCTGCTGCTCGCGTCGGTGGTGCTCGCGGGCGGGATACGCGACCGGCGCCTCACGTGGGTCACGGGAGGCGCCGGAATCGCGCTGCTGACGGCGGCCTTCGCCGCCCTGAACCTCTAGATCAGCCGGTGTTGCGCAGGCCCGCGGCCACACCGTTCACGGTGAGCAGCAGGGCGCGGCCGAGCGTCGGGTCCGGGGTCTCGTCCGCGGCCGCCGCGTCGCGCTGCCGCTTGAGCAGGGCGACCTGGAGGTACGAGATCGGGTCGAGGTAGGCGTCGCGGATCGCGAATGTCTGCTTCAACACGGGCTGCGCGTCCAGGAGTTCGCTGCCGCCGGTGATGCGAAGGACCTCGGCGACGGTGAGCTCGTGCTCGGCGACGATGGCGTCGAAGACGTGCTTGAGGTCGTCGGGCACGAGCGTGTCGACGTAGTGCTTGGCGATCCGCAGGTCCGTCTTGGCGAGCGTCATCTCGACGTTGGAGATGAAGTTGCGGAAGAAGTGCCACTGTTCGTGCATCTCGTCGAGCATGGTGTCCAGGCCCGCCTCGCGCAGCGCCTTGAGACCGGAGCCGACGCCGAACCAGCCGGGCACGATCTGCCGGGACTGGGTCCAGCCGAAGACCCACGGGATGGCGCGCAGGCCGTCGAGCGAGATGCCCGAGCCGGGGCGGCGCGAGGGCCGCGAGCCCAGGTGCAGGTCGGCGAGCTGGTCGACGGGCGTGGAGGCGAGGAAGTAGTTCGGCAGGTCCGGGTCCTCGACGAGCGACCGGTAGGCGTGGTGCGCGGCGTCGGAGACGACGTCCATCGCGGCGTCCCAGCGGGCGAGGGCCTCGTCGGACTGGCGCGGCGCCGTGTGCAGGGCGGAGGCCTGCAGCGTCGCCGCGACGGTCAGTTCCAGGTTCTCGCGGGCCAGGGACGGCACCAGGTACTTGTCGGAGATGACCTCGCCCTGCTCGGTCACCTTGATCTCGCCCTCCAGCGTTCCCCAGGGCTGGGCGAGGATCGCGTCGTGCGAGGGGCCGCCGCCGCGGCCGACGGTGCCGCCGCGGCCGTGGAAGAGGCGCAGGCGCACGCCGTAGCGGTGGGCGACGTCGCGCAGCCGGCGCTGGGCGCGGTGGATCTCCCACTGCGAGGTGGTGATGCCGCCGAACTTGGAGGAGTCGGAGTAGCCGAGCATGACCTCCTGCACGTCCCCGTTGAGCGCGACGAGGCGCCGGTAGGACGGGTCGGAGAGCATGTCCTCCAGGATCGTGTCGGCGGCCTTCAGCTCGTCCGTCGTCTCCAGGAGCGGCACGATGCCGATCTTGGCCCAGCCCGCGTGCAGATCGATGAGGCCCGCCTCGCGGGCGAGGACGGTCGCGGCGAACACGTCGTCGGCGCCCTGGCACATCGAGATGATGTACGACTCGATGACCTCGGGCCCGAACACGTCGAGGGCGCGCTGGATGGTGTGGAAGACGCCGAGCGTCTTCTCGCCGTCGGCGTCGAGCGGCGCCGGGGTCGGGGCCAGGGGCCTTCTGGACCGCAGCTCCTTGGCGAGCAGCTTGCCGCGGTAGTCGCGCGGCATGTCGGCGTAGCGCCAGGACTCCTCGCCGAGCCGGTCGAAGAGCTGGCCGAGCGTGTGGTGGTGGGCGTCGGCGTGCTCGCGTACGTCCATCGTGGCGAGCTGCAGGCCGAAGGCGGAGAGCGTACGGATCGTACGGTTCATGCGGCCTTCGGCGAACAGTCCGCCGCGGTGCTCGCGCAGCGAGGTCTGGATGAGCGTCAGGTCGTGCAGCAGCTCGGCCGTGCCGAGGTAGTCGCGGCCTTCCTTGTGCGGCGTGTTCTTGGCGAGCCGCTCCTTGGTGTTCTCCAGCTTCTGCCGGATCGCGGTGGCCTTGAGCCGGTAGGGCTCCTCCGCGTTGAGCCGCTTGTAGCGGGGGCTGATCTCCGGGAGGCGCTCCAGGTCGCACTGGAGCGAGGTGAGCAGCTCCTCGGTGGCGCCCGTGTAGCGGATCGAGTTCGACAGGAAGCCGCGCAGCTCGTCGATCATGTCGAGCGCGTCGTTGATCCCGTGCTCGTGCTGGAGGATCAGGACGTCCCAGGTGACCTGCGGCGTCACGTTCGGGTTGCCGTCGCGGTCGCCGCCGATCCAGGTGCCGAAGGTGAGCGGGCGGCTGTCCTCGGGGAGCTGGTAGCCGACGCGCTCCAGCTCGGCGGTGAGGTCCTCCAGAACGTCGCCGACGGCGCCGGCGTGCAGTTCGTCCAGGTAATAGATCGCGTTACGGGACTCGTCCGTGACCTCGGGGCGTACGACACGCAGCTCGTCCGTCTGCCACACCAGGTCGATGTTCTCGGCCAGGCGGATGTCGTAGCGCCGCCGGTCGGTCTCCAGGACCGGGGTCTCGAGCAGCTCGGCGATGCGGCGCAGCTTGCCGAGGACGGAGCGGCGGGCGGCCTCGGTGGGGTGGGCCGTGAAGACGGGTCGCACGTTCAGGTGCTTGACCGTGTCGCGCAGGTGGTCCGGGTCGGCGTCCTTGAGCCGGTCCGCGGTGCGGGCGAGCAGTCCGCCCTCGGCGGCCCGCATGGCGCGCAGCTCGCGGCCACGGTGCACCTGCTCCGTCACGTTGGCCAGGTGGAAGTACGTGGAAAAGGCGCGGACCAGCTTGGCCGCGGTGTCCAGCTCGGTGCCGCGCAACAGCTCGGCGGCGGCCTCGCCGTCCTCGCGGGTCAGGCGGCGGACCTTTTCGACCAGCTCGAGCAGCTCAGGGCCCTCCTGGCGGACCAGGGTCTCGCCCAGGAGGTCACCGAGCCGACGGATGTCGGCGCGCAGCTCGGCGCTGGTGCTCGTCGCAGCGGTCTGTTCGTCGGCACTGCTCACAGGTGCGGCTCCTTGCAATGGTGAAGCACGTCGGGCACGTGGTGAAGCACGTCGGGAGGAAGGATCCCCGGATCCGGGTACACAACCCAGGGTGGAGATTCAGAGCGGACCGCGCTGTCCGACCGATTCCAAGGATATGTGCCGCCGCCGACGGCGAGGTCGGAGCCTCTTGCCGCACGGCTGCACGCCGGCGTACTTACGGTGCCGTAGGTTACGGAACCGTAAGCAAGCTGTCCGCGGATCCCCGTGGATCTCCTGACCCGTCTCAGCCCGTCTCAACCCTCGACTTACAGGGGAACCCATGGCCACCAGTACCGATGTGATCGAAGACGCTGCCAGTACGGCGTCAGAACCGCCTGCCACCTCGCATTCTGCGACACTCGGCGGCGAACAGAAGGGCTCCGTGGAGCAGATCACACTGCTCCTGTTCATCGCCGTCCCGTTCGTGGCCCTGCTCGCGGCGGTGCCGCTGGCCTGGGGCTGGGGAGTGAGCTGGCTCGACCTCGGGCTGCTCGTCGTCTTCTACTTCGTGGGCTGTCACGGCATCACGATCGGCTTCCACCGGTATTTCACGCACGGCTCCTTCAAGGCGAAGCGCCCGCTGCGGATCGCGCTGGCGATCATGGGCTCGCTCGCGGTGGAGGGCCCGGTCGTGCGCTGGGTCGCCGACCACCGCAAGCATCACAAGTTCTCCGACGCCGAGGGCGACCCGCACTCGCCGTGGCGGTACGGGGAGACGGTCCCCGCCCTGCTGAAGGGGCTGTGGTGGGCGCACATGGCCTGGATGTTCGACGAGGAGCAGACCTCGCAGGAGAAGTACGCCCCGGACCTGGTCAAGGACCCGGCGATCCGGGCGATCTCCCGCCAGTTCGTGCTGTGGACGCTGCTGTCGCTCTTCCTGCCCGCCCTGATCGGCGGCCTGGTCACGATGTCGTGGTGGGGCGCGTTCACGGCGTTCTTCTGGGGCTCGCTCGTCCGGGTGGCGCTGCTGCACCACGTCACGTGGTCCATCAACTCGATCTGCCACGCCGTCGGCAAGCGCCCCTTCAAGTCCCGCGACCGCAGCGGCAACGTGTGGTGGCTGGCCGTCCTGTCCTGCGGCGAGTCCTGGCACAACCTGCACCACGCGGACCCGACGTCGGCGCGGCACGGGGTGGAGCGCGGCCAGGTGGACTCCTCGGCCCGCCTGATCCGCTGGTTCGAGCAGCTGGGCTGGGCGCACGACGTGCGCTGGCCGTCCGAGGACCGCATCGCCTCGCGCCGCAAGGCGCAGGCCGTCGACGCCGGCTGACGCCCGCACGGCATGATGGACGACGTGGCGACCGACTCAAGCACCCCGAGCAGCGACAAGCCCGACAAGCAACCCAGGCGTACGCGCCGGACCCGTATGACGGGGGCGGAGCGGCGCCAGCAGCTCCTGGAGATCGGTCGTGTCCTCTTCGCCGCCAAGGGCTTCGAGGGCACGTCGGTGGAGGAGATCGCGGCGAAGGCCGGGGTCTCCAAGCCGGTGGTGTACGAGCACTTCGGCGGCAAGGAGGGCCTGTACGCGGTGGTCGTGGACCGCGAGATGCGCCAGCTCCTGGACATGGTGACCGGCTCGCTGACCGCCGGGCACGCGCGTGAGCTCGTCGAGCAGGCGGCGTTCGCGCTCCTCGACTACATCGAGGAGCACACGGACGGCTTCCGCATCCTGGTCCGCGACTCCCCCATCCCGCAGTCCACGGGTTCCTTCGCGTCGCTGATCTCCGACATCGCGACGCAGGTGGAGGACATCCTGGGCCGCGAGTTCAAGTCCCGCGGCTTCGACCCGAAGCTGGCGCCGCTGTACGCGCAGGCGCTGGTCGGGATGGTGGCGCTGACCGGGCAGTGGTGGCTGGACGCGCGCAAGCCGAAGAAGGCGGAGGTCGCGGCGCATCTGGTGAATTTGGCGTGGCACGGCTTGGACGGGCTGGAGCCGAATCCGCGGCTGATAGGCCACCGGAAGAGCTGATCCCCTCCGGGGCGCGGGCCATTCAAGCCCCTGCGGCGATTGAGGCGCGGGCCATTGAAGCCCCTGCGGCGATTGAGCAGCGGGGTCCGGGGCGGAGCCCCGTGAGCCCGGCCACGGCGCCGCTGCTCAATCGCCGGCGGGGCTTGATGGTGGGGACTTGGGCTGCAGGAACTCCAGACGGTTGCCGACCGGGTCGGCGCAGTAGAAGCGGTGGCACCCCGGCACCAGGTCGTCCCAGGTGACCTCGACGCCCCGCCCCGCCAGCCGCCGCGCGTACGCCTCGATGTCCCGCACCCTCAGGCCCGGGTGCGCCTTCCTCGCGGGGCGGAAGTCGTGGTCGATGCCCAGGTGGAGCCGGACCGGTCCGGACTCGAACCAGCACCCGCCCCGCCCCGCGAGCCCCGGTGGCTTGGGGGTTTCGGTCATGCCGAGGGCGTCGGCGTAGAAGGCCCGCAGCGCGACCTCGCTGCCCGGTGGCGCCGCGAGTTGCACATGGTCGATCCCGGTCAGCGTCATGAGCGGGTCGCCACCACGAAGATCCGCCGGAACGGCAGCACCGTGCCGTGCTCCGTCGCCGGATACGCCTCGCGGAGCAGATCGCGGTACTCGGTGACGAACGCGTCCCGCGCCTCCGGGTCGTCCGCGAGCGCGGTCAGGACGGGGCGCAGGCCGGTGCCCTTGACCCAGTCGAGGACCGGGTCGGGGCCCTCCAGGAGGTGCATGTACGTCGTCTCCCAGGCGTCGACCGCGCAGCCGAGGTCTGCCAGGCGCTCCAGGTACGCCGCGGGTGCGAGCACCGCGTCGCCGTGGCGCAGCACTCCGGACAGGCGGTCCTTCCAGCGGGCCGATTCGGCCAGCTCACGCATCAGGACGTGGCTGGGCGCGTCGAAGTTGCCGGGCACCTGGAAGGCGAACGTGCCGCCGGGGGCCACCGCGCCGATCCACCGGGGGAAGGCGTCGGCGTGGTCCGGGACCCATTGCAGCGTCGCGTTCGACAGCAGCAGGTCGTACGTCTCCGTGGGCGTCCAGTCGGCCGCGTCCGCGTAAGCGAAGTCGAGGCGGTCGCTCGCGTGGGCAGCGGCCCGCTCCAGCATCTGGGGCGAGTTGTCGTAGCCGGTGATGCGGGCGGTGGGCCAGCGTTCGGCGAGCAGTGTCGTGACGTTGCCGGGGCCGCAGCCGAGGTCGGCGATGCGGGCGGGGTCCCCCGGGAGGGCGGGGACGCGGGCGAGCAGGTCGACGAAGGGGCGGCCGCGGTGGCCCGCGTGCCGGAGGTACTGCTGGGGGTCCCAGGAGGGTGCAGGTGTCATACCGTCAAGCGTCGATCGCGAGTATCTCGATGTCAAGATAGTCGACCTCAAGAGACTTCATGTCGACACACCCCCTACACTGATCGTCATGGAGGACGAGGTCGACCGTCTGGTCTCAGCGTGGCGCCGAGAGCGCCCCGACCTCGACGTGGAGCCCCTTGAGGTGCTCAGTCGGGTCAGCAGGCTCGCGCGCCATCTCGACAGGGCCCGCCGCCTGGCGTTCTCCGAGCACAATCTGGAGCCGTGGGAGTTCGACGTGCTGACGGCGCTGCGGCGCGCGGGCACGCCGTATCAGCTCTCTCCCGGTCAGCTGCTCACGCAGACGCTGGTGACGTCCGGCACGATGACGAACCGCATCGACCGGCTCGCCAAGAAGGGGCTCGTCGAGCGGTTGCCGGATCCCAGCGATCGGCGGGGTGTTCTCGTCCGGCTCACGGACGAGGGGCGGGACCGGGCCGACCAGGCCCTGGCCGGGCTGCTTGAGCAGGAGCGGGCGATTCTGGCGGAGTTGTCGCGGGTGCAGCGGGGTGAACTGGCGGGGTTGCTCCGCCAGTTGACCGCGCCGTTCGACAACATCCCCGGTTGAAAAGATCGGGGCTCTGCCCCGGACCCCGCTGCTCAATCGCCGCAGGGGCTTAAAAATGCTACTCAAGCGCCGCCGGGGCTTAAAGGGCTCAGCTCGCCGCCTCCAGGTCGGCCGGGCCCACGCCCGCCCTGCGGGCCAGCGCCACCGCTGCGAGGGTGGAGTGGACGCCGAGTTTGCCGAGGACGTTCTGCATGTGGGTGCGGACCGTGTGCGGGGAAAGGAAGAGGCGCTCCGCCACCGCCTTGCGGCCGAGGCCGGCCACCATGCAGCGCAGCACCTCGCGCTCACGCGGCGTCAGGGACTCGACGAGCCGCTCGGACTCGGTGCGGTGCTTGCGGGCCGCGGTCAACTCCCGCAGGACGCCCGTGAGCAGTGCGGGCGGCAGATGCGTCTCCTCGCGCAGCACACCCCGTATGACGGTCAACAGGCGTGACAGGGAACAGTCCTTGGCCACCCAGCCGGACGCCCCCGCCTGCAGCGCGAGCGCCGCGCGGCGCGGATCGTCCCGCTCTGCGAGCACCACCGAACGGACGGCAGGCTGGGCCGAACGGACGCCCGCCACCAGGGAGATGCCGTCGACGAGGCCGTCCTGCGAGGCACTGTCGGGTACCGCCGTCGGCGCGCGCATGCCCTGGAACGATGCCGCGCCCAGGTCCGCGTCGATCAGCAGCACATCGAATCGGCGTCCCTCCGCGACCGCCCGGTCGAGGCAGCGCAGAGCGGCGGGGCCGCTCCCCGCGGCCGACACGTCGACATCGGGCTCGGCCGCGAGTGCCGCGGCGAGCGACTCGGCGAAGATGCGATGGTCGTCGACTACAAGGACCCGGATGCGTACCACGTGATTACCCCCTTACCCGAGCTCCGGTACGGAGCAGGGGATACCCCATCGTCGGGGAACGGATCAACGCGGGTACGGCGCCCGGAGTGCGGGTCGCCGCAGCCGCACGGCCGCCGCCGTGTGCCGAAGTGCTTCCCCCGCTCCGGGCGTCGTACCCGGCTGTCTCGCCCCCTGATCGGCACCGGCCCCCACCGGTGCTGTCCTCAGACTAGAGGCGGAGGCTCTGAGGGGAAGTCAATTCGCAGAACTGGTTGGCGGTTGGCGGAGCGGCGACCGTCCTGCGCGTTTATGGTGATGCGCATGTTTCGCATCGAGACAGAAGTCGACAAGGAGCGCGCCCTTCTGCTCCGGTCGCTGCTGAGGGAGACCAACGCGGCGGCCTCACCGGAGCTTCGCGAGCTGCGCGGCACCCCTGCCGACCAGCATGTCCCGCTCCAGGTATGGGTGTTGGACGAGGAGGGCGCACTGGCGGCGGGGCTCGACGCGTACACCTGGGCGTTCTGGCTGCACGTGGACCTGCTCTGGGTCGCCGAGCAGCACCGCGGCGCGGGCCTCGGCTCCCGCCTCCTCGCGGAGGCGGAACGCATGGCGCACGAGGAGCGCGCCTGTGTCAGCTCCCGCGTGGAGACGTGGGACTTCCAGGCGCCGGGCTTCTATCGGCTGCACGGATACGACGTGGTCTCCGTGATCCCGGACTATCCGCCCGGGATCAAGGAGTTCACGCTGACGAAGCGGCTGGGCTGAGCGGCCGTCAGGACTCGCGGCGGGCGCCCGCCGAGGGCACTGCCGGGAAGACGCGCGGCGTCGTGAAGCCGGCCTCGGCGAAGGCGGTGGTGATCGCCTTCGTGACGATGTCGGCGTCGTCCGACTCCACCAGGACGACCGCGGAGCCGCCGAAGCCGCCGCCCGTCATCCGCGCCCCGAGCGCACCGGAGGCCATCGCCGTGGCGACGACCAGGTCGAGCTCCGGGCAGGAGATCCGCAGATCGTCGCGGAGCGAGACGTGCCCCTGGACGAGGACCGGGCCGATGGCGCGCACGTCGCCCGCGTCGAGCAGCTCGATGACGCGCTCGACGCGGTGGTCGTCGGTGACGATGTGGCGGACGTAGCGGACGACCTTCTCGTCGACCCCGGCCAGCTCCAAGTCCGCGACCGCCCTGCCCAGTTCGGCGTAGGACACATCGCGCAGGTGGCTCACGCCGAGGACGCGCGCACCCTCCTCGCAGCCCGCGCGCCGCTCCGCGTACGCGCCGTCGCCCAGCTCGTGCTTGACGCGGGTGTCGACGACGAGCAGCTGGAGGCCGTGCGCCGCCAGGTCGAAGGGGACCTGGCGGATCGACAGGTCGCGGCAGTCGAGGTGCAGCGCGTGCCCCTCGGTGGCGCAGGACGAGGCCATCTGGTCCATGACGCCGCACGGCACGCCGACGAAGGCGTTCTCGGCACGCTGGGCCAGGACCGCCAACTCGGGTCCTGTGAGCCCGAGTTCGTACAGGTCGTTCATCGCGTAGGCCGTGACGACTTCGAGGGCGGCCGACGAGGAGAGGCCCGCGCCGGTCGGGACTGTGGAGGCGAGATGGATGTCCGCGCCGCCCACCGTGTGGCCCGCGTCGCGCAGCGCCCAGACGACGCCCGCCGGGTAGGCGGCCCAGCCGCCCTGGCCGTACTTGCTGAGCGGGGCCAGTTCGTCGACGCGCAGTTCCACGACCGGGGCGTCGATGTCGGCGGAGTGCAGGCGAAGGACGCCGTCCTCGCGCCGGGCCACCGCGGCGACCGCGGTGTGCGGCAGCGCGAGCGGCATGACGAAGCCCTCGTTGAAGTCGGTGTACTCGCCGATGAGGTTGACGCGGCCGGGGGCCGCCCACACGCCTGCGGGCTCGTACCCGTACAGGTCCTTGAACTGGGCTTCGACGGACATGAGTTGGCTACCTACCCCTGCTACTGGTTACCCGCTACTGGTTACTGCTGGCGTGCCTGGGCGAACTCCCAGGCGTCGGCGACGATGCCCGCGAGGTCCGCGCGGGACGGGTTCCAGCCGAGGCGCTCGCGCGCGGTGTCGGCGGAGGCGACGAGGACGGCCGGGTCGCCGCCGCGGCGCGGGGCGACGACCTCGGGGATCGGGTGCCCGGTGACCTGGCGGACGGTCTCGATGACCTCGCGGACGGAGAACCCGTTGCCGTTGCCCAGGTTGCAGATGAGGTGCTCGCCCGGCTGCGCGGCGTCGACGGCGAGGAGGTGCGCCTCGGCGAGGTCCGCGACGTGGATGTAGTCGCGGATACAGGTGCCGTCGGGCGTCGGGTAGTCGTCGCCGAAGACGTTGATCGCCTCGCGGCCGCCCTGCGCGACCTGGAGGACGAGCGGGATGAGGTGCGACTCGGGGTCGTGCCGCTCACCACAAGTTCCGTATGCACCAGCCACGTTGAAGTAACGCAACGAAACAGCCGCGAGCCCGTGGGCGTTCGCCTCACCCGTGATCATGTGGTCGACCGCGAGCTTCGACGCGCCGTACGGAGAGGTGGGCGCGGTCGGGTCGGTCTCGGTGATCGGGCTGTTGACCGGCTCGCCGTACGTGGCCGCGGTCGAGGAGAAGACCAGCTTGCGGACGCCCGCGGCGCGCATCGCGGCGAGCAGCTCCATGGTGCCGCCCACGTTGTTGGCCCAGTACTTCTCGGGCTTTACGACGGACTCGCCGACCTGCGAGAACGCGGCGAAGTGCAGCACGGCGTCGTAGGAGGAGTCGAGCCACTTGGCGGCGTCGCGGATGTCGCCCTCGATGAAGGCGGCGCCCGCGGGCACGCCCTCGCGGAAGCCGGTGGAGAGGTTGTCGAGGACGGTGACCTCGTGGCCCGCCTCGACCAGGTGCTGCGCGACGACGCTGCCGACATAGCCGGCACCGCCAGTGACCAGGTACTTCTTGGAATCGGCCTTACCCATTACTCGCTCGCTACCTCTCGCAGTCGCTCGGCCGCGGTCTCCGGCGGCACGTCGTTGATGAACACGCTCATGCCGGACTCGGAACCCGCGAGAAACTTCAGCTTGCCGGAAGTGCGTCGGATGGTGAAAAGCTCGAGGTGCAGCGCGAAATCATCGCGGTTGACGCCATCGAACTCGTCCAGCGAGCCGAACGGGGCCTGGTGCCAGGCCGCGATGTACGGCGTCACCGGCTGGTCCGCACCG
Source organism: Streptomyces sp. NPDC102360 (assembly GCF_044766085.1). NCBI lineage: Bacteria > Bacillati > Actinomycetota > Actinomycetes > Kitasatosporales > Streptomycetaceae > Streptomyces > Streptomyces sp. NPDC102360. The sequence continues at coordinate 116,025 of NZ_JBIWLG010000011.1, forward strand.
AAGATCCGGTCGAAGCGCCTCAAGAGTTCCAGATAAATCTTGGGGAACTCTGTGCGTGCGTCGTCCTCGAGCGCGAGCAGGTCGGGGACCTGGCGCTTGGGGTAGAGGTGCACCTCGTACGGCCAGTGGGCGGCGTAGGGCACGAAGGCCACCCAGTGCTCGCCTTCGAGGACGATGCGGCTGCCGTCCTCCACCTCCTTCTCCACCACGTCGGCGAAGAGGTTCCGGCCGCCGGTCTGCTCCTTGTGCTCGGCGGCGTTGCGCAGCATCAGGGCCGTGCGCGGGGTGGTGAAGGGGTAGCCGTAGATCTGGCCGTGCGGGTGGCCGAGGGTGACGCCGATCTCGGCGCCGCGGTTCTCGAAGCAGAAGACCTGCTCGACGGAGTCGAGGTGGGAGAGCTCGGCGGTGCGGTCCGTCCACGCGTCGAGGACGAGGCCCGCCTGCTCCTCGGTCAGGTCCGCGAAGGACTTGTCGTGGTCGGACGTGAAGCACACGACCTCGCAGCGGCCCGCGTCGCCCGCGAGCGAGGGGAAGCGGTTCTCGAAGACCACCACGTCGTACGAGGAGTCGGGGATCTCGCTCAGCCGCTCGCCCTCGGAGGGGCACAGCGGGCACTCGTCGGCCGGCGGGTGGTACGTGCGGCCCTGGCGGTGCGAGGCGATCGCCACGGAGTCGCCGAGCAGGGGGTCGCGGCGGACCTCCGACGTGGTGACGGTGGGGTCGAGGGGACGGCGGTCGGCCGCGTCCCGGACGACGTCGTCGCGCGAGTCGTAATAGATGAGCTCACGACCGTCGGCGAGCCGGGTCGACGTCTTCTTCACGTCCGATGCTCCTCATCACACCAACCAAACAGAACCAAACACAACAAAGCATAAGGCAACAGCGAGCCACGTCAAGAGGACCCGCGGTCTCGATCACAATCCAACAAAGAACGTCATGTGAACTGTTCACTTATTGAAGCCGGAGGCGTAGGTTCCGGACTGTTTCAGTTCGAAAGTTCGCGCAACGAAGCGAGATCTACATGCTGTCCCCCACAACAACCCTGGCCGAGGGGCTCCGGCTGCCCACCAACGGCCTCGACTACGCGATCATGGCGATCTACTTCGTCGTGGTGCTGGGCATCGGCTTCGCCGCTCGCCGCTCCGTGAAGACCAGCCTGGACTTCTTCCTGTCCGGGCGCTCCCTGCCCGCCTGGGTCACCGGTCTCGCGTTCGTCGCCGCGAACCTGGGCGCGACCGAGCTCCTCGGCATGGCGGCGAACGGGGCGCAGTACGGCCTCTACACCGTGCACTGGTACTGGATCGGCGCCATCCCCGCCATGGTCTTCCTCGGCCTGGTGATGATGCCCTTCTACTACTCGTCGAAGGTGCGCTCGGTCCCGGAGTTCCTGCTGCACCGCTTCGGACCCTCGTCCCACCTGCTCTCCTCGATCATCTTCGCCGTCTCCTCGGTGCTGATCGCGGGCGTCAACCTGTACGCGATGGCCCTGGTGCTCCAGGCGCTGCTCGGCTGGCCGCAGTGGGTGGCGATCGTCATCGCGGGCCTCTTCGTCCTCGCGTACATCACGATCGGCGGGCTCTCCTCGGCGATCTACAACGAGGTCCTGCAGTTCTTCGTCATCCTCGCCGCGCTCATCCCGCTGACCATCGTCGGCCTCAAGCGCGTGGGCGGCTGGGACGGCATCTCGGACTCGCTGTCCAGCTCGCACGGTGACTCGTTCATGACGGCCTGGCAGGACACGGGCATCGGCGATGCCAACCCGCTCGGCGCCAACTGGCTGACCATCGTGCTCGGCCTCGGCTTCGTGATGAGCTTCGGCTACTGGACGACGAACTTCGCCGAGGTGCAGCGCGCGCTGTCCGCGAAGAACCTCTCCGCCGCCAAGCGCACCCCGCTGATCGCCGCGTTCCCGAAGATCCTCATCCCGATGGTCGTCGTGGTCCCCGGCCTGATCGCCCTGGTCATGGAGCCGTCCATCGGCAAGTCCGCCGACGGCCTCCAGTACAACGACGCCATCCCGGTCCTCATGCGCGACCTGCTCCCCAACGGTGTCCTCGGCATCGCGGTGACGGGCCTGCTCGCCGCCTTCATGGCAGGCATGGCGGCCAACGTCTCGTCCTTCAACACGGTGTTCACCAACGACATCTGGGGCGCGTACATCAAGAAGGGCCACAGCGACCGGTACTACCTGCAGACCGGCCGCGTCGTCACCGCCGTCGGCGTCGTGATCGGCATGGGCACCGCGTTCATCGCGGGCAGCTTCAGCAACATCATGAACTACTTGCAGACGCTGTTCTCGTTCTTCAACGTCCCGCTGTTCGTGGTCTTCATCATCGGCATGTTCTGGAAGCGGACCACGCCCGCCGCCGGTTTCTGGGGCCTCCTTTCGGGCACCGTGGCGGCGATGGTGAACTACTTCTGGTTCTACAAGCAGGGCGTCATCGCGATCCCCTCGGACCAGGGCGCCAACTTCGTCTCCTCGATCGTCGCCTTCGTGGTCGGCGCCGTGGTGATGTTCGTGGTCACGCTCTGCACCAAGTCCAAGCCCGCCGAGGAGCTGGCCGGTCTCGTGTACGGCACGAAGTCGCCGGGCATGGAGGAGCCGCCGGCCGAGGGTGACGACGTCTGGTACCGCAAGCCGGCCCTGCTGGGCTGGGGAGCGATCGTCCTCGCCGTCATCTGCTACATCCCGTTCTCCTTCTGAGGTCCGAGGTAACACGACATGAGCGACGAAATGAACCAGCACGTCGAGGAAGTGAAGGAGCTGGAGGCCAGGTCGGCGACGGCGGCCCGCCTCTTCGACGTGCGACGCATCATCGGCGGCCTCTTCGTGGTGTACGGCGTGATCGTCACGATCGCCGGCTTCACGGCGTCCGACGCCGACCTCAAGAAGGCCCAGGACATCAACATCAACCTGTGGACCGGCATCGGCATGCTGCTCCTCGGGATCTTCTTCCTGGCCTGGATGAAGCTGCGCCCCACGGAGCCGCCGGCCGCGGCCCCGGAAGAGCCGTCGGAGCCCTCCGAGTAACACCCCCCCACCCCGTGAACCAGGGCCGGAGCCCACCGCTTGGGAGAGCGGTGGGCTCCGGCCCTTCGCTAATCTGCGCACGTGAGTACGGGAAGGGCAGGTGGCACCCCCATGGCAGCCGGCACACCGGCCGAGCGGGCGCTGGGACGCTCGTACACGACGGGCGGCGGAGCGGTGCGCTTCGACGTCGACGACCTGACGGTGGACCACCGTCCCGACAGGACAGCCGTGTTGACGTACCGCCTCACGGTCACCCGCGCCTCCCGGCCGCCGGTGCGCTGGGTCTTCACCCTGCACTGGGACGACAAGTCCTTCACCGACGTGCTCACGTCGGCCGCCCCCGACCCCGAGCGCCTCGGGCAGCTCGTCCACCTGGTCAGGTCCCTGCTGGAGGAGTGGTGGGACACCAAGGGCGGCAACCGTGCCTCGGCGAGGATGGGGCGCCGCCTGCCGTAGGCGGGCCCGTACAACGCACAAGGCCCGTTCCGCCTGGGCGGAACGGGCCTTGACTGCTGGAGCGCCGGGCAGGCCTTGCACCTGCATCTCCCCGCAGGAAGCGGGACGTCTTTCCTTGGACCACCAACGCACGGTCGTTCACCGCGAGTTGCGGCGACCAACGCAAGATCAACTATAGCTCAGGACTCCGGTTCCGGCGAGCCCACCGGACCCGCCCGGTCCAGCAGGCCCGTACGCGCCGCGAGGGCCGCCGCTTCAAGACGCGAACCGACGCCCAGCTTCATCAGGACACGCTGCACATGCGTACGCGCCGTGGACGGGGCGATACCCATGCCCGCCGCGATCAACCGCGTGTCCTCGCCGTCCGCGACCCGCACCAGGACCTCGACCTCACGCGGCGTCAGCATCTGGAGCAACCGCTGCCCCTCGTCGTCCGGTTGGGCCGCCGGGTTGAGCAGCTCCGCGAACGCGCCCTGGAGCAGGGCGGGGGCCACCGCGGCCTCCCCCGCCCGCGCCTTCATCAGGGCGCGCTCGACACCCTCTATGCGCTCGTCGTGCCGTACGTAGCCGGAGGCGCCGGCCGCGAAGGCCGACGCGATGCCTCTGGGCGAGGGGACGGGCCCAAGGACCACCACCGCCACCTGTGGGCGCTCCCGTTTGATGCGGATCACCGGGTCGAAGGTGCCGGGCTCCGCGGGGGTCGCCGTGCCCAGCAGACAGACCTCGGGCGCCCGCGAGATGACCAGATCCGCTGCTCCGGCCGCCGGTGCGGCCGCCGCGAGCACCCGGTGCCCGCGCAGCTTCAGGGCCGAGGCCAACGCCTCGGCCAGCAGTCGGTGGTCATCGACCACCATCAGCCGCACTCCCATCGGGCCAACCCCCCAATCCACCCCGGGTGTCCCCGCGAACCCCCAGGCCCCCCAAGGACAGGCGAGCCCCCCGACTCCCCGTCCTCCTTCATCCCCCGGAAGCTACACGCTTGTTCGAGGTTGCGCGCCCCTTACCGACCAGAAGCGGCCCTCCGTGCTGAAATCCAGTGCATTGAGGGATGTTTGGGGGTACAGGAACGCAAAGTGCTTCAGCCCGTGATTCAACCGGTGTTTCAGCCGGTGCCGAAACCGATCGCCGTGTACCGCTTACCGCCGTCCGCGTAGGGCTCCCCGATCAGGGGCTGGCCGAGGAACAATCTCCCCTTGGAATAACGGAGTTCGGAATTCGAGCGGCCCGGCGCCATGCCGCTGATCATGTCCCGTACGACAGGTGTGGCCGGTGTTTCCACCAGGGTGGACTGCTTCATGGTCCGGGGGTCGATCGTGACGATCCGGCTGCCCTTCTCCGCGGCCCCCGTCTTGAACGCCAAGAGGTTCCCGCCGTCCATGCGCACCGGGAAGATGTCGCGGTGTTCGCCTCCCGTGACGCGGTCGCCCGTGCGTTTCCCGGTCTCCAGGGAGTACGACACGATCTCGTTGGACTGCCTCGCGCCGCCGTCGGCCTCGGGCGGTGGCGTCGCGAAATAGATCCGCCCGTTCCCGACGGTGATCTTCGCGCAGCCCTCGGTCTTTCCGACCTCGCAGGCGAAGTCGTACTTCCTGGGGTCGATGGCGATCCTGCTCGCGAGCCTGCCGCGGCCGTCCAGGGCGAAGACGTCGGTGATGGTGCCCGCCGCGCTGGCGCCCCTTCCCACTCCGAAGACGACCGGCTTGGTGGACAGGACCTTTACGTTGGCGAGGCCCCGGGCGAGTTTGTAGGACCACTTGGGCTGGCCCGTCACCGGGTCCAGGAGCTGGACGTCGTACGTCGCGTGCTCGCCGTAGGTGCCGCATTTACGGACCGTCACGAGCTGGGCGCCGCCGTGGTAGCCGAGGTCCTGGCACTCCCCGGTGTCGGGCTGCCACAGGATGCTGCCCGACTTGACGTCGAAGGCGGCGCCGCCGTCGAGACCGCCGCCCGCCGCGAGCGTGTTGCCCGAGAGGGAGAGCTCCTCGAAGATCCGCCGGTTCGAGCCCTGGCCCAGGCTCTGCGTCCAGAGCTTGTGCCCCGTGTTGACGTCGAAGACCGTGATCTGGCTGCACGGCCTGTGGTCGCCGTCGGCGGGCCGCTTGCCCGCCTCACTGACCACGGCCGCGAGCGCGTCGCCGGTGACGGTGTCCGTCCCCGCGCACGTCTGCCCCGACAGCGGGAGGGTCCAGGTCTTCCGGCCGCTCGCGGCGTCGTATCCGACGAGCTGGTCCACGCCCGCCTTGGCGTACGTCCGGTCGGTGAGCCAGGAGCCCTGGACGCTGTCCACCTGCCGCTTCGCCACCTTCGGCGCGGGCAGCCGCAGCGCCACCTTCGCCGATGGGTCGGCCGGGGCCTGCTCCGCGCCGGAACCGCCGAGGCCGTCGCCGTTCTTGTCGCCGTCGGAGCCCGAGGCGCCCACCCCGGGGTCGTCGCCGGACGTCGAGGCGTAGAGGAGTCCGCCGCCGACGATCAGCGCGATGGCCACGACCGCGGCGCCGATGACGAGCGCGATCGGCGGCACCCTCCTGCGGGCGGGCGGCTGCGGGTTGCCGTGCTGAGGCGGCTCGTACTGCTCCTGCCCGTACGGCTGTTGTTGCACCAGGCGGGCCCGGGCTTCGGGCGGGAGCGGTGTGCGCAGGGTGCCGTAGCCGGGAGCGGTGTACGGCGGCATGGGCGGTGGGGCGCCGAATTCGCCCCGCGGGGACGGGGGCTCGTTCGGCGGGCGGGGAGGGGGTGGCTGGGTCATGACCTGGGTACCTCGGGGACGTTGAGTTTCGGCAAGGCCAGTCGCCGTGGGCCGGATCGCACGTTCTCGTCCCGGCGGCCCTTTTCTATCACCCGCGCCCGACAGACAGGTGGCCGATCCGTCCCCGTACCCAGGGGAGGACCGACCACACGCTGGGCTTCGCTCAGGCGTCCTCGGCGAGCTCCAGCCAGCGCAGCTCCAGCTCCTCGCGCTGCGCGACCAGATCACGCAGCTCCGCGTCGAGCTTCGCGACCTTCCCGAAGTCGGTGGCGTTGTCGGCGATCTGCGTGTGCAGCTTGCTCTCCTTCTCGGAGATCTTCTCCATCTGCCGCTCGACCTTCTGGAGTTCCTTCTTCGCGGCGCGCACGTCGGCCGCGGAGGGCCCCGCCTTCTGCGTCACGGCCGGGGCGGCCGCGGGGGCGGGGGACGCGGCCGCGACCATGCGCTGCCTGCGCTCCAGGTACTCCTCGACGCCGCGCGGCAGCATCCGCAGGGTGGCGTCGCCGAGCAGGGCGAACGTGGTGTCGGTGGTGCGCTCCAGGAAGAACCGGTCGTGGGAGATCACGACCATCGAGCCCGGCCACCCGTCGAGCAGGTCCTCGAGCTGCGTCAGCGTCTCGATGTCCAGGTCGTTCGTCGGCTCGTCGAGGAAGAGCACGTTCGGCTCGTCCATGAGAAGACGCAGGATCTGGAGCCGACGGCGCTCACCACCGGAGAGATCACCGACCGGCGTCCACTGCTTGTCCTTCGCGAAGCCGAACTGCTCGCACAGCTGGCCCGCGGTCATCTCGCGGCCCTTGCCGAGGTCGACGCGGTCGCGGATCTGCTGGACGGCCTCCAACACGCGCAGGGTGGCGGGGAGTTCGGTGACGTCCTGCGAGAGGTAGGCCAGCCGGACCGTCTTGCCCACGACGATCTTCCCGGCGACGGGCTGGACGTCGCCCTGGCTGCGGGCGGCCTCGTCGAGGGCGCGCAGCAGGGACGTCTTGCCCGCGCCGTTCACGCCGACCAGGCCGACGCGGTCGCCGGGGCCGAGCTGCCAGGTGAGGTGCTTGAGCAGCACCTTCGGACCTGCCTGGATCGTCGCGTCCTCCACGTCGAAGACGGTTTTGCCGAGCCGGGCGTTCGCGAACTTCATCAGCTCGCTCTTGTCGCGCGGCTCCGGGACGTCGGCGATCAGCTCGTTGGCCGCCTCGATGCGGAAGCGCGGCTTGGAGGTGCGGGCGGGGGCGCCGCGGCGCAGCCAGGCCAGCTCCTTGCGCATCAGGTTCTGCCGCTTGGCCTCCTCGGTCGCGGCGATCCGCTCCCGCTCGGCGCGCGCGAACACGTAGTCCGAGTAGCCGCCCTCGTACTCGAAGATGGCGCCCTTCTGCACGTCCCACATGCGGGTGCAGACCTGGTCGAGGAACCAGCGGTCGTGCGTGACGCAGACGAGGGCGGAGCGGCGGGACCGCAGGTGCTGGGCGAGCCAGGCGATGCCCTCGACGTCGAGGTGGTTCGTCGGCTCGTCGAGGACGATCAGGTCCTGTTCGTCGATGAGCAGCTTGGCGAGCGCGATACGGCGTCGCTCGCCGCCGGAGAGCGGGCCGATCACGGTGTCCAGGCCCTGCGGGAAGCCCGGCAGGTCGAGCCCGCCGAACAGCCCCGTGAGCACGTCGCGGATCTTGGCGCTGCCGGCCCACTCGTGGTCGGCCATGTCGCCGATGACCTCGTGCCGGACGGTGGCCTTCGGGTCGAGCGAGTCGTGCTGGGTGAGGACGCCGAGGTGCAGGCCGCCGCTGTGGGTGACGCGTCCGGTGTCGGCCTCCTCCAGCTTGGCGAGCATCCGGATGAGGGTGGTCTTGCCGTCTCCGTTGCGTCCCACGACGCCGATCCGGTCGCCTTCCTGTACGCCGAGGGAGACGCCGTCGAGGAGGGCACGGGTGCCGTAGACCTTCGAGACGTTTTCGACGTTGACCAGATTGACTGCCATTTCGCTCCGCTCCGGGGGGTGGGCCACGGGGGTGGGCCGCTCTTCCAGCGTAGTCGGCTCGCCGAGAGCGCCGGTCACCCGTTCCTACGCCTCGGGGCTCCGCCCCGGCCCCCGCGCCTCAATCGCCGGCGGGGCTTGAAAGATCGGGGCTCCGCCCCGGGGGTGGGGCGGGTCAGAGGAGGGTGGCTCCCGGGGCCGGGGCGGGGGCCACGCGGGCGGTGCGGCACGCGCCCGATCCTGCGAGCGCCGCGGCCACGCGCCGCGCCGAGGGCTCGTCCGCCGCGAGGAACGCGGTCGTGGGGCCCGAGCCAGACACAAGCGCGGCCAGCGCACCCGCCGAGGTACCGGCCGCAAGCGTGTCCGTCAGGGACGGGAAGAGGGAGAGCGCGGCGGGCTGGAGGTCGTTGGTGACCGTGGCCGCGAGCGCCTCGACGTCGCCGGTGCGCAGCGCCTCCAGAAGGGCGGGCGCCGCGACGGGCTCGGGAGCGTCGGGGCTGAGGCGGTCGAACTCGCGGTACACCGCCGGGGTGGACAGACCGCCGTCCGCCGCCGCGAACACCCACCAGAACTCCCCACCCACGTCGAGGAGTTCGAGCTTCTCACCCCGCCCGGTACCGAGCGCCGCACCGCCGACCAGGCTGAACGGCACATCGCTGCCCAGCTCGGCGCAGATGTCGAGGAGTTCCTCGCGCGAGGCGTTCGTGCCCCAGAGGGCGTCGCAGGCGAGCAGCGCGCCCGCCGCGTCCGCGGAACCGCCCGCCATCCCGCCGGCGACCGGGATGTCCTTGGCGATGTGGATATGGATGGCGGGTTCGCCGAGGCCGTGGCGTTCGGCGAGCGCGAACGCGGCCCGCGCCGCCAGGTTCGTGCGGTCCAGAGGGACTTGATCGGCCCCCGGGCCCGTGCAGGTGAGCGCGAAGGAGTCCGCCTCCGTCACCGTCACCTCGTCGTAGAGGCCCACCGCCAGGAACACGTTCGCCAGGTCGTGGAAGCCGTCGGGGCGGGCGCCGCCGACCGCGAGCTGGACGTTGACCTTGGCGGGTACGCGTACGGTCACGCTCACTGCTTGGCCTCCGCGATGCGGGCGAACTCGTGGACCGTGAGCGCCTCGCCGCGCGCCTGCGGGGAGACGCCCGCCGCGACGAGGGCTTCCTCGGCCGCCTGCGCCGAACCCGCCCACCCGGCGAGCGCCGCGCGCAGCGTCTTGCGGCGCTGGGCGAAGGCGGCGTCGACGACCGCGAAGACCTCTTGCCTGGACGCGGTGGTGGGGATCGGCTCGGTGCGGCGCACGAGGGAGACGAGGCCGGAGTCGACGTTCGGGGCCGGCCAGAAGACGTTGCGGCCGATCCGGCCCGCGAGCTTGACCTCCGCGTACCAGTTGGCCTTCACGGACGGAACGCCGTAGACCCGGGAGCCGGGACCGGCGGCGAGCCGGTCGGCGACCTCGGCCTGGACCATCACGAGGGTCCGCTCGATGGTCGGGAAGTTCTCCAGCATGTGGAGCAGGACGGGGACCGCGACGTTGTACGGAAGGTTCGCCACGAGGGCGGTGGGGGCCGGGCCGGGCAGCTCGGTGACCTGCATCGCGTCGATGTTGACGAGGTCGAAGGAGTCCTTCTTGGCCGGGAGGCGGGCCGCGATGGTGGCGGGCAGGGCCGAGGCCAGTACGTCGTCGATCTCCACGGCCGTGACGTGGCGCGCGGCTTCGAGGAGGGCGAGGGTGAGCGAGCCGAGGCCGGGTCCCACCTCTACGACGGCGTCGTCCTCGGTCACTTCCGCGGTGCGGACGATGCGGCGGACGGTGTTGGCGTCGATGACGAAGTTCTGGCCGCGTTGCTTGGTCGGCCGGACGTTCAGCGCCGCGGCGAGTTCGCGGATGTCCGCGGCGCCGAGGAGGGGGCCCTGGGGGTCACTGGTGCTCACCGCTCAAGGGTAGCCGTGCCATGGCCTCCGGCCGGTGCGGGTCAATCTTGCCCGCGGCGAGCAGCCGGTGCCGGTAAATCAAGCCCCTGCAGGGGGTCCCCCCGGACGGAGTCTGGGGGAGATTGAGCAGCGGGGTCTGGGGCAGCGCCCCAGGACCGCAACGCCGGTGCCGGGCGTCACGCCACGGGGCTCCGCCCCGGACCCCGCGCCTCAAACGCCGGCGGGGCTTGAGAGGGGACCGGTCCTAGAGGCGGGAGCCGCAATGCGGCCAAGGCGTCGCGCCGCGGCTGACGTACAGGCTCTTCGCCCGGTAGGTCTGCTCCGCGGCAGGCGCGTCCTGGGGCCGCCCCGAGCCGCCGAGGCTCTGCCAGGTCTGCGTGTCGAACTGGTAGAGGCCCCCGTACGTGCCGGTCGCATCCGTCGCATCCGGCCGCCCACCCGACTCGCACGCCGCGAGCCCGGCCCAGTTGAGGGAATCCGCCCCGGCGACAGACGTCGGCATCGGCTTCGTACCGACCCTGACCTGCTGCGTACGCGGCTCCCGCACCACCTCCTGCCGCACCCGACGCGGCTTCATCCTGACCCCGTTGACCGTGCGCACCGAGTACGTGACCCGCTTCATGCCCGGCTCACCGGCCCGCGTGACGATCTCCGTGCCCTGGAACTGCGAGGCGTCCTCGGTGCGCTCGGTCGCGTACGGGATCGACTCCTCGCGGACCTCCTTCTCCCCCGTCACCCGCATCACCGTGATCACCTGCCCGTCCCGCGGGAAGCTGCTCTGCGGCACCGACGTGGTGTCCTGCCCGTGCAGCGTGACCCCCGCGTCCCCGACGGCCTCGCCCACGGTCGCCGCGTTCGTGCGGATGGTGCGGCGGTTGCCGTCGGCCATGACCGTGACGCTGCGCTCGGTGCGCACGTCGAGGTCGAGGCCGTGGCGGGCGATGCGCTGGGAGCGCGAGGCCGAGACGTACGCGCCCTCCGCCCGCACCCCGAGCTGCCTGAGCGCCCCGTGCACGGTCCGCGCCGTCGTCCACACCTCGCGGCGCTGCCCGTCGAGGGTGAGCCGGACCGGGCGCCCGTAGTGGACCGCGACCTCGTCCCCGCTGGCCAGCTCGGCCCCCTCGCCGGGCGCCACGACGTCGTGGTCGCCGACGTCCACGCCCTCGTCGGCGAGGAGTTCGGTGACGTCGTCGGCGAAGGTGTGCAGCGTGCGCTCCTTGCCGTCGACGCTGAGGTGGATCGCCTTGTCGTCGGCGACGAACGCGGACGTGCCGCCCGCGAGGAACGCGACGACCAGCGCCTGCGGCAGCAGCCTGCGCAGCGCTTCGGGGCGCTGCGCCACCTTCCTGCGGCGGGCGGCGCGCCGGGCGGCGGCCCGCCCGCCGGGCGGCGCCGCCGGGTCGGGGACCTGGTCCTCCGCCTCGTACGACGACGCCCCGCGCGACGTCCCGTACGACGCCTCGTACGACGTCCCGTACGGCTCATACCGCTCGTACGTCTCCTGCGGCGTAATGCTCACGACGACGCTCCAGGCACTCACAGATGTCCGCCCCCGGGGAGGGGCGGATCAGGCGAGCAGAACCTAGCGGAGCGTCCGTCACTCTCCAAAGCAACGCGATTACTCTGCGTGGCGACTTTGCCCGAAGGTGAGCGGACGCGAGCGCCCGTGACCGTTATCGCTCAGTAATCGAAGGCACGCGCGGTGTTGGCGGAAACCGATGTCGCGAGGGCTTCCTCCGTGACGCCCAGGACCGTGGCCATCGCCCGCAGCGTGACCGGAATGAGATACGGGGCATTAGGCCGACCGCGGTACGGGGCGGGCGTGAGGAAGGGCGCGTCGGTCTCGACCAGGACCAGTTCGAGCGGGGCCACCGCGAGCGCGTCGCGCAGCGGCTGCGCGTTCTTGAACGTCACGTTTCCCGCGAACGACATGAAGTAGCCGTTCTCCGCGCAGATTTGGGCCATGTCCGCGTCGCCGGAGTAGCAGTGGAAGACGGTGCGCTCGGGCGCGCCCTCTTCCTTCAGGACGCGTAGCACATCGGCGTGCGCCTCGCGGTCGTGGATGACGAGCGCCTTGCCGTGCCGCTTGGCGATCTCGATGTGGGCACGGAACGACTTCTCCTGGGCGGCCTTGCCCTCGGGGCCCGTACGGAAGTAGTCGAGACCCGTCTCGCCGACGCCCTTCACGTGCGCCAGGGCGGCGAGCCGGTCGATCTCGGCGAGCGCCTCGTCGAGCCCGGCGTCACCGAGGGGCTCACGGGCGCCCTGTCGGGACCATCCGTCCGGGTCGCCGTGCACGATGCGCGGCGCTTCGTTGGGGTGCAGGGCGACGGTCGCGTGCACGCGCGCGTGCTCCTCGGCCACGGAGGCCGCCCACCGCGAGCCGGCGATGTCGCAGCCCACCTGGACGACCGTGGTCACACCCACCGACGCCGCCTTGGCAAGGCCCTCCTCCACGCTGCCCGCCTGCATGTCCAGGTGGGTGTGGGAGTCGGCGACCTCGATCTCCAGAGGCGCGGGCAGCGGCGGCGGGGTGACGTCCTTGGTGCTGGGGCTCATGCCCCCGATCCTACGAAGCCGGTGTCACTCGGCCTTCTTGTGGTGGCTGAAGGGGTGCAGCAGGTCCGACAGGTGCCAGTGGTGGTCGCCCTCGCGCTCCGCCGCGTCCGGCTCCGGTACCTCCACGGGGCCCGCCTGCGCGGTGCGGTGGTGCTGCATCGCGTCACGGGCGGAGGTGACCCGTCCCGCGCGCATGATGCGCACGACGTGGCCCTCGCAGTTCACACAGGTGGGCCGGGTCAGCGGCGACGGCACCCGCTCGCCCTGGACCACGTACATGACGAACTCCGCACCCTCCCCGTCGACGTGGTGCTCGATCTCGTAGGACTGCTCCCAGCCGTGCCCGCACCGCATGCAGGCGAAGGAATACGACTCGTGGGCGATGGATATCGCCGCGCTGCGATTCGGGACCGGGGGCGCCTGTGCACCAATGTCTGTCTTGGAGACCACGAACTCGCTCATGCCAGCTCCTCTTGCCGCTGGACAAACGCCGCCCTGCGGCAGCGTGGGGACGGGTGCGTCCCCTTCAACCAGTGGACGCCTCCGCCGGACCGAGCGCAAAAGCCCTGTCGACTATTGGATCCGATTTGGCCTTTCCCTGCCGAAACAGGCCTGGCGCGCGGTCTTCACTTTGCTTTTCAGGTTAGTCCTTTACACGCCTATGGGGCGGTTCGCTCCGCATTCTTTGCCGCCACCACGGCATCGAACACCTCACGCTTGGGCAGCCCCGCGTCGGCGGCCACCGCGGCGATCGCCTCCTTGCGCCGCTCCCCGGCCTCCTCCCGCACGCGCACCCTGCGTACCAGCTCATCGGGGGTGAGGTCGTCGGCGGACTTCTCCGGCGCACCCTCGACGACGACCGTGATCTCGCCGCGCACGCCCTCGGCGGCCCACTCGGCGAGCTCCTTCAGGGGGCCGCGCTTCACTTCCTCGTACGTCTTGGTGAGCTCGCGGCACACGGCGGCGCGGCGGTCCGCGCCGAAGGCCTCGGCCATCGCGGCGAGAGTGTCGTCGAGGCGGTGCGGGGCCTCGAAGTAGACGAGGGTGCGGCGCTCCTCCGCGACCTCCCTCAGCCGGGACAGCCGCTCGCCCGCCTTGCGCGGCAGGAAGCCCTCGAAGCAGAACCGGTCGACGGGCAGCCCGGAGAGCGCGAGCGCGGTGAGCACGGCGGAGGGGCCCGGCACGGCCGTGACGCGGATGTCCCGCTCGACGGCGGCCGCGACCAGGCGGTAGCCGGGGTCGGACACGGACGGCATCCCCGCGTCCGTCACGAGCAGCACCCGCGCCCCGCCGGCGAGCGCCTCGACGAGCTCTGGCGTGCGCGCCGACTCGTTGCCCTCGAAGTACGACACGACACGCCCGCCGACCTGCACCCCGAGCGCCTGCGTGAGCCGCTTCATGCGCCGGGTGTCCTCGGCGGCGACGACATCGGCAGTGGCCAGCTCCTTGGCAAGCCGCGGCGGCGCGTCCGACACGTCACCGATCGGGGTGCCTGCGAGTACAAGGGTTCCGGGGGACTCTGCGGATTCAGCGGTTCCTGTCACGGTTCCAGTCTCGCAGGGCCTGGGGGACGGGACTCGCACAGTCGGGTTCCCTACGATGGCGCGCGTGACCAGTACCGCGTCGTCGTCCGGGGCGACTCCGACCAGCGCACCGACCGAGCAGGCCGCCACCGCGGAGCCGCAGCAGTCGTCGTGGCTGCGCGGGCTGCGCAGGTTCGGATACCGGGCGCCGGTGAGAGACGGGGACGTGGGTACGCGCCTGGTGCCGCCGTTCCCCCCGCTCGGGGGCCGCCTGTGGGCGTCGTTCGGTCTGAGCCGGTACAGCGCCGCGCAGGCGGAGCGGATCGTCGGCTGGGTCGGACCGCTCCTCATCACACTCGTCGCGGGCCTCGCCAGGTTCTGGAACCTGGGCAGCCCGAAGGCGGTGATATTCGACGAGACGTATTACGCGAAGGACGCGTGGGCGCTCATCCACCGCGGCTTCGAGGTGAACTGGCCCAAGGACGTCAACGACAAGATCCTGGCCACGGGCGGAAACGTACCGATCCCGCACGACGCCTCGTACGTCGTGCATCCGCCGGTGGGCAAGTACGTCATCGGCATCGGCGAGTGGATGTTCGGGTTCGACCCGTTCGGCTGGCGGTTCATGACGGCGGTCCTCGGCACGCTGTGCGTGCTGATGGTCTGCCGGATCGGCCGCCGCATCTTCCGCTCCACGTTCCTCGGCTGCCTGGCGGGCGCGCTGCTCGCCGTCGACGGGCTCAGTTACGTGATGAGCCGCACCGCGCTGCTCGACTCGATCCTGGTCTTCTTCGTGGTGGCGGCGTTCTGCTGCCTGGTGCTCGACCGGGAGCGCACGCGCGGGCAGTTGGCCGCCGCGCTGCCCGTGGACGAGCACGGGCTGCCGCACCCCGACGCCGAGGTCGCACAGACGCTGCGCCTGGGCTGGCGCCCGTGGCGGCTGCTCGCCGGACTGTGCCTGGGACTCGGCGCGGCCACGAAGTGGAACGGCTTCATCTTCCTGGCCGCCTTCGCGCTGATGTCGGTGCTGTGGGACGTGGGTTCGCGGCGGGTGGCGGGCGCCGAACGTCCGTACCGCGCGGTCCTGCGGCGGGACGTCGTCCCGGCGTTCCTCTCGACCGTCCCCGTGGCCATCGCCACCTACGTCCTGTCCTGGCTCGGCTGGATCCTCTCCCCCGCCGACGGCTCGGGCGGCTACTTCCGCGACTGGGCGGCGAACGACGGCAAGGGCGGCAGCTGGACCTGGCTGCCGGACTGGGTGCGCAGCCTGTGGCACTACGAGCACGAGGTGTGGAACTTCAACACCACGCTCAGCTCGCCGCACACCTACCAGTCGAACCCGTGGAGCTGGCTGGTCGACGGCCGCCCGGTCTCGTACTTCTACGAGTCCCCGAAGCCGGGCGCGCAGGGCTGCCCCGCCGACACGGCCGAGAAGTGCGCCCGCGAGGTCCTCGCGCTGGGCACACCGCTGCTGTGGTGGGCGGCCTGCTTCGCGCTCCTGTACGTGCTGTGGCGCTGGTTCTTCCGCCGCGACTGGCGGGCGGGCGCGATCCTGTGCGGCATCGCGGCCGGCTACCTCCCCTGGTTCAACTACCAGGAGCGGACGATCTTCTACTTCTACGCGGTCGTCTTCGCCCCGTTCCTCTGCCTGGCCCTGGCGATGATGCTCGGCGCGATCATCGGCAAACCGGGCTCGCAGGAGCGACGGCGGGTGATCGGCGCGGCGGGCGCGGGCGCCCTGGTGCTGCTGATCGCATGGAACTTCATCTATTTCTGGCCGATCTACACGGGCGACGCGATTCCGGTCGACTCGTGGCGATCACGGATGTGGCTCGACACCTGGGTGTGAGTCGGTTTCGGTCAGCTTTGTGATCTCAATCCGGACACCTTCGGACATCATCCGAAGAACCCGCGCCCCTTGGGGCACTCCTCGTGCTTACAGTCCCTCTCGTAAATCTGGGGAGGGGAGCGCGTCATGCGCAAGGGGGCCAAGATCGCCATCGTCGGCGGGGTGTTCACCGTCATGGTCGGCGGCGCGGGGTACGGGGCGTACAACCTCGTCACGGCGGTCACGGGCGGGAACACCGTGTCGTCGCAGGGGTCGGAGTACAAGTCGGGGCCACCGAGCGGCGACGAGGTGAAGGAGACCTCGGAGCGGTTCCTGGAGGCGTGGGCGAAGAACGACGTGGGTGCGGCCGCCCGGTACACGAACTACGCCGACCACGCGATGAGTCTGCTGGAGGACTGGCACGACAAGGCGCACATCAAGCGCACCGAGCTGACGCCGACGAAGGCGGACGGCGCGAAGGTCGCCTTCCACGTCGAGGCCACCGTCTCGTACGGCAAGCGGACGAAGACGATGTCGTACAACTCCTCGCTCACGGTCGTCCGTGGCAAGAGCACCGGGGCCCCGCTCGTCGACTGGACGCCGTCCCTGGTGCACCCGGATCTGAAGGACGGCGACGCGCTCGTCACCGGGGAGGCACCCGCGCCCCCGATCGAGGCCGTGGATCGCAACGGCACCGTGCTGGCCAAGGACACGTACCCCTCGCTCGGCCCGGTCCTGGACCAGCTGCGCGCCAAGTACGGGGATGCCGCCGGGGGTTCGTCCGCCATCGAGACGTACGTGGAGCGGACCGACGCGGGCGGGGAGACCGCCGCCGCGAAGACGCTCCTCACGCTCGCCAAGGGCAAGCCGGGCAAGCTGCGTACGACGATCAGCGCGACCGCGCAGGCGGCCGCCGAGCAGGCGGTGAAGAAGTACCCGGATTCGTCGGTGGTGGCGATCGAGCCGTCCACCGGTGAGGTGCTCGCGGTCGCCAACGAGGCGAAGGGCGAGTTCAACGCGGCGTTCCAGGGCGGCACCGCGCCCGGCTCCGTGATGAAGATCCTCACCGCCGCGGCGCTGGTCGACAACGGGGTCACCTCGGCGAACGGCCAGGCGCCGTGCCCCGATTCGGCGGTCGCCATGAGCCAGACCTTCCACAACCTCAAGGGCATGGCACCCAACGGGAACGCGACGCTGGCCGACAGCTTCGCCCGCTCCTGCAACACCGCTTTCATCAAGCTCTCCGACGACCTGGGCGCGGCGAAGTTCGCCGCGGAGGCGGAGGACCGGTTCGGCCTCGGCAAGGACTGGAAGACGGGGATCGTCTCCCGCGACGGCTCCGTGGAGCTGCCGGGTGACTCCGACGACGCCGCCGCGATGATCGGCCAGGGCAAGGTCAAGATGAACCCGCTGAACATGGCGTCGGTCACGGCGACCGCCATCACCGGCACGTTCCACCAGCCGGTCCTCGTCTCCCGGAAGGTCGACGACCAGCCGCTCGCCACGGCGCGGGGGTTGAAGCCCGGCACCTCCGCCCAGCTGCGCCAGATGATGCGGCTGACCGCGACCAACGGCACCGCCGCCGCGGCCATGGCGGGCGTGCCCGGCGACAAGGGCGCGAAGACCGGCTCCGCCGAGGTCGACGGCCAGGGCGACGCCGACTCCTGGTTCGCGGGCTACCGCGACGACGTCGCGGCCGCCGCGACGGTGCCGCGCGGCGGGCACGGCGGAGACGCGGCGGGGCCCCTCGTCGCGGCGGTGCTACGGGCCGGTTCATAGATCCGTTCGCGACGACTACGGGCCGGAGCGTAGTTCCCCTACGACTCCGGGCGCCTGGCGATGAATCCACGCATCGCCAGGCGTTACCACGTCGTTCAGTCCTACGGAAAGTGCGTTCAGGGCAACCCCGTACCCTGGGCCACCCGTAGATCTCCGGAGGACTCAGGTGGGCAGCAGAGGCAAGCGGCGCGATGAGCCGCGACGCAACACGAACGCCCTGGTGATCGGTGGCGTCGCCGCCGTCGCCGTCATCGGGGCAGGCGTCGGCGCGTACGCGCTGATCGGCGGCGGTGAACCGGCGGGCAGCACCTCGGCCTCCGCCGCGGACGACAAGCCGGAGATCCCGAAGGGCCCGCCGTCCGCCAAGGAAGTGCGGGCCGTCGCCGACGGTTTCCTCACCGCCTGGCAGCACGGGAACGCCGCGAAGGCGGCCACCTACACGAGCGATCCCGCCGCCGCGAAGAAGGCGCTCGCCGACCTCGCCAAGGACGCCCACCTCACGGGCCTGAAGCTCGCGCCCGGCACCCGCAAGGGCGCCCAGGTCCCCTTCCACGTCACGTCCACGGTCGAGTACAAGAAGCTGAGCAAGCCCTTCGCGTACGACTCCGCGCTGACCGCCGAGCGCCGCAAGAGCGACGGCAAGGTCCTCGTCGACTGGCAGCCCTCCGTCGTGCACCCGGATCTGAAGGAGGGCGACCACCTGGAGACCGGCGAGGCGGGCGATCCGCCGGTCAAGGCCGTCGACCGGGCGGGCACCGAGCTGGACGCGAAGAAGTACCCCTCGATCGGCACCATCGTCGACGGGCTGCGCGAGAAGTACGGGAAGAAGGCGGGCGGCACCGCCGGCGTCGAACTGCGCGTCGTGCGCGGGCAGTCCGAGAAGAAGTCCGACGACAAGAACGCGCTGCCCGACAAGACGCTGCTCGCGCTCTCCAAGGGCACGCCGGGCACCGTCAAGACGACGCTCGACCCGGCGCTCCAGGCCGCCGCCGAGGACCAGGTGAAGTCGCGCAAGAAGGCCTCGGTCGTGCTCGTGAAGCCGTCGACCGGCGAGATCCTGGCGGTGGCGAACTCCAGCCCCGGGTTCAACACGGCGTTCCAGGGCTCGCTCGCGCCCGGCTCCACGATGAAGGTCATCACGGCGTCGATGCTGCTCGACAAGAACATTACCGACGTCGACAAGAAGCACCCGTGCCCGAAGTACTTCACGTACGGGCACTGGAAGTTCCAGAACGACGACAAGTTCCAGATCAAGGACGGCACGTTCAAGGCGAGCTTCGCCGCGTCCTGCAACACGGCCTTCATCAGCCAGGCCCCGAAGCTCGACAACGACTCGCTGACCAAGCAGGCGCAGCAGGTCTTCGGTATCGGCATGAACAACTGGTCGATCGGGGTGCCGAGCTTCGACGGCGCGGTGCCGGTGATGTCGGACGCGCAGATGGCGGCCTCGCTGATCGGGCAGGGCGGGGTGCGGATGAACCCGCTGAACATGGCCTCGGTCGCGGCGACCGTGAAGGCGGGCGCCTTCCACCAGCCGTACCTGGTGTCGCCCGACTTCGACGACCGGACGCTGGCGAAGGCCTCGAAGCCGATCTCCGCGTCGACGGCCTCGAAGCTGCGGGAGCTGATGCACTACACGGCGATCGCCGGTACGGCCGTGAAGCCGATGTCCGGGCTCGGCTCCGACATGGGCGCGAAGACCGGTTCGGCGGAGGTCGACGGGCAGAAGGACCCCAACGGCTGGTTCACGGCCTGGCGCGGGGACCTCGCGGCGGCGGCCGTGGTGCAGCAGGGCGGGCATGGCGGCGATTCGGCGGGGCCGGTGGTCCGCAAGATGCTGCTGGCGGGCGGCTGACGCGGGCCTTCGACCGTACGTCGCGTATGCCCTTCGAGCGTACGTCGATACGGGGTCGCGTGCCCCGTACACGTACGGCTAGCGTGCGGTCCATGACGACAGCGGACAACAGCAGCACGGCAGCACACCCCCGGTTCGCCGAGGCCGTCACCGCCATGGGCCTCGCCGGCCTCCTGCCGCGCGTACGCCGCTTCCCGGAAGCGACCCGCACCGCGCAGGAGGCGGCCGAGGCGGTCGGCTGCGAACTGAGCCAGATCTGCAAGTCGTTGATCTTCGCGGCGGACGGCGTGCCGGTGCTCGTCCTGATGGACGGCGCCTCGCGCGTCGACCTGGACCTCGTACGCGAGGAGCTGGGCGCCGAGAAGGTCACGCGCGCGAAGGCGGACGTCGTACGGGAGTTCACCGGGTACGCGATCGGCGGCGTCCCGCCCTTCGGCCACGCGAACAAGACCCGCGTCCTCGCCGACCGCTCGCTCCTCGCGCACGACACGGTGTGGGCGGCGGCCGGCAGCCCGTACGCCGTCTTCCCCATGGAGCCCAAGGAGTTGATCTCGCACGCGGGCGCCACGCTCGTGGACGTGCGCGCATGACTCCCGTGGTCGCCACGGCGGTGCTGCTCGCCGCGGTGACCCACGCCTCGTGGAACGCCCTGGCGCACCACATCACGGACAAACTGGTCGGCTTCACGCTGATCTCCGGCGGCGGAACGCTGATCGGCCTCGCACTCGCGGTGTTCGCGCCGATTCCGGCGGCGGGGGCGTGGCCGTACCTCGTGGCCTCGGCCCTCCTCCACGTCGCCTACTACGCGCTGCTCATGACGTCGTTCAAACTGGGCGACTTCGGGCAGGCCTATCCGATCGCGCGCGGCACGGCGCCGCTCGTGGTGACGGTCCTCGCGGCGGTCTTCGCGGGCGAGGTGCCGGGCGGCTGGCAGGCGGCGGGCGTCGCGGTGTCCAGCGCGGGGTTGACGGGCCTGGCGCTGTGGGGTCTACGGGGATCGGGGCGCAGGCCGGACTGGCGAGCGCTGGGCGCTGCGCTGGCGACGGGGGTGGCGATCGCGTCGTACACGGTGGTGGACGGTCTGGGCGTACGCGCGTCCGGCTCGTCCCTCGGCTACATCGCGTGGCTCATGGTGCTGGAGGGGATCGCGGTCCCGGTGTACGCGGCGTACCGCTGGCGCGGTGAACTGGTGGACCGGTTGCGGCCGTTCGCGTGGCGGGGGCTGCTGGGGGCGGGGCTCTCGGTCCTCGCTTACGGCCTGGTCCTCTGGGCCCAGACGCGGGCCGACCTCGCCCCCATCTCGGCACTCCGCGAGTCCTCGATCATCGTGGGGGCGGCGATCGGCGCGATCTTCTTCAAGGAACGCTTCGGCGCGCCGAGGCTTTTGGCGGCGGGGGTGGTGGTGGCGGGTATCGGGTTGATGCTGCACGCGGGTTGAGGGTCACCCGTGGCACTGGGGGCTCTGCCCCCTGGACCCCCGCGGGCTCTCGTCGAAAGTGCGAGGCTTGAAAGGCCTGCTCAATCGCCGCAGGGGCTTAATAGACCAAGCCCCGCCGGCGGGGATTGATAGACCAAGCCCCGCCAGCCGACCTTGATCAGCTCAAGCCCCGCCAGCCGACCTTGATCAGCTCAAGCCCCGCCAGCCGACCTTGATCAGCTCAAGCCCCGCCGGCCAGCCTTGATCAGCTCAAGCCCCGCCAGCCAGCCTCGATCAGCTCAAGCCCCGCCAGCCAGCCTCGATCAGCTCAAGCCCCGCCGTCCGGCCTCGATCGGCTCAAGTCCCGCCGGCGATTACCTTTAAGCCCCTGCGGCGATTGAGCAGCGGGGTCCGGGGCAGAGCCCCGATCTTTCAAGCCCCGCCGGCGATTGAGGCGCGGGGTCCGGGGCGGAGCCCCGTGGCGTCAACCACGCAGGGCCATGAAGCCGCTGCTGACCGCGGTCGTCCCACCGTCGACCGGCAGCACCACCCCGGTCACCCACGCCGCATCGCGAGACGCGAGAAACGCCACCGCCGCCGCGATGTCCTCCGGCTCCCCGACCCGCCCCAGCGGATACAACCCCCGCATGGCGTCGAGCTGTTCGTCCCGCCCCGCCCACGCCGTGGTACGCACCGTGCCGGGCGCCACCAGATTCACGCGCACGCCGCGCGGCCCCGCGTGCCCGGCCAACGTCCGCGTGAGCGACCCGAGTCCCGCCTTCGCCGCGCTGTACGCGTGGTTGCCGAAGTCCTGGATCCCGTTGACGGAGCCGATGTTGACGATGGCGCCACGACCGGAGGCCACAAGGTGCGGCAGCGCGGCGCGGCTGCACCGATACGCCCCCGTAAGCGTGAGATCGAGGTCACGGGCCCACCCCTCGTCGTCCTCCTCCTCGAAGAGCGCCGCGTCGGGATGGCAGGCGTAGGCGTTGTTGACGAGGACGTCGAGCCGCCCGAAGGTCTCCACGGCGTACGCGACGGCCGATTCGACGGACCCCCGGTCCCCCACATCGCAGCCGAACTCCCTTGCAGCACCGCCCCGTTCACGGATCGCGGCGGCGACCTTCCCGGCCGCCGCCTCGTCGATATCGGTGACCAGGACCTGCGCACCCTCCTCACCCAGCCGGCAGGCCGTGGCGGCGCCGATGCCGCGCCCGGCCGCGGTGACCAGAACCCCGTACCCCTCGAATCGAGTCATGCCCGGGACGCTACCCAGGACCTCACCGGTATCCCCCTCAAGGCGCGGAGCGGGTTCGACCGGCCCCGCAAGAGGGCCTTTCGGCCCCTCTCAAGGCCGTGCGGCCCGCCGCCACGCTTGGCAGCACACACGGCCGTGTCGGGGGAGAAAGCCATGAGTGAACTCGATGCCCGCGCACTGAGGACGCTGCGCGAGAACTGCGCGTGGGACGACGCCGAGCGGATGATCACCGAGCGTCTGGAGGCGGCACCGGAGGACGTGCCCGCCCATGTCCAACTGGTCCGGCTGCGCATGGCGCAGCACCGGAACGAGGACGCGCTGACCGCCGTCATGGAAGCCGTCAGGATCGGCCCGCGCGACGACGAGGCCTGGGCCTGGCACGTCGCCGTCCTGGACCGCCTCACGCACTGGACCGATGCCGCGGAGACCGGCGAGGAGGCGCTGGGCCGGGGGAACGCGGGCGACCTGACCCGGATCGCCCTCGCCCGGCTGCACAGCGGGCGGCGCAGGCCGGACGCCGCGCTCGGGCTGCTGACGGCGGTCGGGCCCGGAACCCCGCTGGAGGCCCGCGCGCGCGTCTGCCGGCTGCGGACGCTCGTGCGGTACCGGCGGTACGACAAGGCGGAGGCCGAGGCCCGCACCGCGCTCCTCGCCCACCCCGACGACGCACGGACCGTGGCCGTGGCGGGCTGGGCGCTGGCCTGGTGCAGGCCCGCCACCTGCACCGAAGGGCTCGCGGCGATCGAGCGGGCGCTGCGGATGGCGCCGGCCGACGCCCGGGTCCTCGCGGCACGGTGCGAGGCCCTGTTCACCCACGCCCGGTGGGACGCGATGCGCCGGGCCGCCGAGGAGGCCGTGGAGCGCCGGCCGGACGTGCCGGGGCTCTACGTCCACCTCGTCCGGGCCTGCCGCGGCACCCGGCACCTGGACCGGGCCCGCGAGGCCCTTGCCCGGGCCTGCGCCCTCGACCGGGACGACGAGGACGTACTGGCCGAACACCTGCGGAACCTCACGGCCGACTGCGCCTGGGACGCGGCCGCCGAGACCGCGCGCCGAGCGATCGAGCGGTATCCGCGCAGCGCACGGATGCGGTGCGAACTGGGTTATCTGCGCTGGGCCGAAGAGGAGAAGGCCGCCGCACTCGACGCCTTCGAGCAGGCGCTGGACGCCGATCCGCGGTACGTCCCGGCCATGGAATGGCGGGCCCACGTACTCAGGGACCTGAACCGGCACGAGGCTGCCGAGACCGCGCTCGCCGAGTACCTGGGTATCGCCCCCGGGGCAGCCGGCCTGCACGTGAGCCGCGCCAAGCTGCTCCTGCACCGCGGGGCCCGCGAGGAGGCACTCGCCGCCGTGACCGAGGCGCTGCGCTGGGACCGGCGCAGTTCCTTCGCGCTGGCGAGCCGGATCTGGCTGCTGCGCGGCCTGTTCCGCTGGGAGGAGGCCGAAGAGGCCGCTCGCGCGTATGTCGCGACGTACCCGGACAAGGCCGACCCGCTGCTGCGGCTGGGTTCCGTGCTCGATCTGCGGGGCCGCGAGGAGGCGGCGCTCGCGGCCTACGACGCGGCCGTCGACACGGAGCCCGGCCTCCTCGAGGCGAGCGCCTCCCGGGTCACCCAGCTGCGCAGCCTCGGGCGCACGGAGGCGGCGCACGAGGCGGCCGCTGGACTCGTCGACCGGTGGCCCGACGCCCCGGACGCCCATCTGGCGATGGCTCTGCTGCTCACGGACGAGGGCCGCGTCGACGAGGCCGACCGGGCCCTGGACACCGCCCTGCGCCTCGCGCCGCAGCACACGGGGGCCCTGGTGGGGCGGGTTCGCCTGTTGTGCAACGCCTGCCGCTGGCAGGAGGCGGGCGCCGCCGCGGCGCAGGCCGAGACGCGGCAGCCGCGCTCGCTCCCGGTCCTGTTCGCCCGCAGCCATCTGCTGCTCGCCCAGGGGCGGACCCGGGAGGCGCTCGGCGTCATCGAGCGGGCCGACGCCATCGACCCGCACGACTCGGGCGCGGCGCGGCGACGACTCCACCTGCTCTGCGAAGAGCGCCGGTTCAGGGAGGCCGGCGAATTCGCCGGGCGGATGCTGCGGCTTCGGCCCTGGGACCTTGAGCTGAAGCTCCGGTGGTCCGCCGTGCTGCAGTCACAGCAGCGGCACTCGGCGGCGCTGGAGGCGGTCGAAGAGGTGCTGTCGGTGCAGCCCGACTTCGTCCAGGCGAGGTGTCTGCGCGTCACCCTGCTGTGCAGGACGGGCCGGTACGAGGAGGCGGAAGACGCCGCACGGGAGGGCCTGGACGCCTACTCCGGCAGGACGGAGCTGCGGGCGCGACTGCAACTGGCCGATGTCCTGGACCGGTTGCACCGCTACCGCGAGGCCCTCGTCGAGTGGGAGCGCATCCGCGCGCAGCACCCATGGTCCGTGCGTGCCGTCTGCGGGATGTCCGCCACCCTGCGGGCGCTGCACTGCTTCGACGAGGCCCGCCACATGGTCACCGAGGCCCTCGACCGGTTCCCGCACAACGACGACCTGTGCACGGAACTGGCTCTGATCTGCCACGGCATGGGCCTGCTCGGCGAGGCCGAGCAGGAATTCGAGGCGCTGGCCGACCGGGCGCCCAACCCGCGCCTGGAAGCCGCGGCCCGCCGCGGCCTCGGCTGGGTGGCGGTCGCGGACGGCCGCTGCATCGATGCGGTGTCCCAGTTCGTGCGGGCGCGGCGGCTGCGCCCGCACGACCGGCAGCACACGGCGGGGCAGGCGTGGGCGCAACTGTGCGAGGGCACCGAGACGGCCCTCGACGACGCGGTGGGCCTGTGCCACGAGGTGCTCAGCGAGCGCGGCCTCGCGGAGGGACTCGCCCACACCTGCCTCGGCTTCGTCGCCCACCGACGCCGCCGACCGGAGGCGGCGGAGCGGCACTTCACCCGGGCCACGGACCTGGAACCGTACGACGGCTGCCATGGCGACCTCGGTGCCCTGTACGTGCAGCAGGGCCGCTACGAGGAGGCGGAGCCGCGCCTGCACCGGGCCGTGGAGCTGAACGCGTACGACGCCGCGGCCCACATCGAACTCGGCAACCTGTACCTGCACCGGGCCGACGGCCATTCCTGCGCCCCGACAGCGGGGCCCGGCGACGCGGAACGCGCGGAACGCGCCTTCGACCGGGCGCTGCACATCGACCCGCACAGCGGCCGGGCCGCGATCGGGCTCGCCCTCGCTCTGGCACACGCGCAGGGGCAGGGGAACCTCGTGGCGGCCGAGTCGGTGCTGCGGCAGGCCCTGGAGCGCTCGCTCGCCGGCGATGTGCGGGCCCAGGTGCATCTGGCGCTGACCCGGCTGCTGATCCAGGAGGGCGACGCCGTCCAGCGCATCGAGCCGTACGAGCAGGCGCTCCAAGAGGCGGAGCTCGCGGGCACCTTGGCAGCGGGGAAGAGCGAGTGCGCGTATCTCGCAGGGATCGCCGAGCAGCGCCGCGGAGCCCAGAGCGGCGACCTGCGGGTGCGGCTGCTCAGCCGGCGGCGGGCCCTCGCGCACTTCCGGCGCTGCCTGCACCTGGAGCCGGGACACACGGACGCGGCGCAGGCTATGCGGCTCCTGGAGGAGGAGAACCGCATCACCCGCTCCAGCCGGATCAGCACGGGGGTGCTGGCCGCCGTCTGCGCCGTCGCGCTCGTCACGCTGTGGGTGGACTTCCTGTGGAAGCACCACGCCACGGCCGTCATGGTGACGACGCTGACGCCGCTGCTCGCCGGCCTGATGGCGATCGCGTTCCTGCTGCCCGTACTGAGCCGGCTGAAGCTGCCCGGCGGAATGGAGGCGGACCTGTCGGCCAGCCTGCAACAGGTCTCCGCCGGGCCGGTCGGCGAGATGTCGCTCAGCACGTCCTGGATGTCCTTCACCGCGGGCCCCGTCGGCTGGCTCCCCCGCCTGGACGGCTGGCTGCCGCACCGGATCGGCCAGGACACGGAGTGATCAGGCCGTCCTGCCCGCCACCGACCTCGGGTCGAACCCGAACGGCAGCTCCAGGCGGTGCGCCGCCATCAGGTCCTCGTCCGCGAGGAGGTCACCCGTCGCCCCGTCCGCCGCGATCGCGCCGTCGCTGAGGATCACCGCGCGGGGGCAGAGCTCCATGGCGTACGGCAGGTCGTGCGTGACCATCAGGACCGTCACGTCCAACGAGCGCAGGATGTCGGCGAGTTCGCGGCGCGAGGCCGGGTCGAGGTTGGAGGACGGCTCGTCCAGGACGAGGATCTCCGGCTCCATCGCGAGGACCGTGGCGACCGCGACGCGGCGGCGCTGGCCGAAGGAGAGGTGGTGCGGGGGCCGGTCCGCGAATTCCTCCATGCCGACCATGGCGAGGGCCCCCCGGACCCGGTCCTCCAGTTCCGGGCCCTTCATGCCCGCCGCCGCCGGGCCGAACGCGACGTCCTCGCGGACCGTCGGCATGAACAGCTGGTCGTCCGGGTCCTGGAAGACGATGCCGACCTTGCGGCGGATCTCCGCCATGTTGCGCTTGTCGACCGGGAGGCCGGCGACGGTGACCGTGCCCGCGCCCCCCGTCAGGATGCCGTTGAGGTGCAGGACGAGGGTCGTCTTGCCCGCGCCGTTCGGCCCGAGGAGCGCGACCCGCTCGCCCTTGCCGATCGTGAGGTCCACGCCGAAGAGGGCCTGATGCCCGTCGGGATAGGCGAAGGCGAGGCCGCGTACGTCCAGAGAAGCCACAGAAGCAGTCACAGCATCCATCCCATCAGGCACACCACGAGCGCCGCACACGGCAGGGTCAGCGCGTACGACCACTGGGTTCGGGTCGCCGCCAGATCGTCGATCACCGGCATCGCCCCCGCGTAGCCACGGCTGACCATGGCGAGGTGCACCCGCTCCCCGCGCTCGTAGGAGCGGATGAACAGGGCCCCGGCGGATTTGGCCAGGACTCCCCAGTGGCGTACGCCCTTCGCCTCGAAGCCGCGCGACTCCCGGGCGATCTTCATGCGGCGCATCTCGCCGGTGATCACATCGCCGTAGCGGATCATGAACGAGGCGATCTGCACGAGGAGCGGGGGCAGCTTCAGGCGTTGCAGGCCCAGGATCAGTTGGCGCAGTTCGGTGGTGGAGGCGAGCAGGACGGCGGCGGCGACGCCGAGCGTGCCCTTGGCGAGCACGTTCCACGCGCCCCACAGGCCGCTCTCGCTCAGCGACATCCCGAGCACCTGCACCCGCTCGCCCTCGGCCACGAACGGCATGAGGACGGCGAAGGCGACGAACGGGACCTCGATCAGGAGCCTCCGAAGCAGGAAGCCCGCCGGGACGCGCGCCGCGTACGCCACCGCCGCGAGCAGCACCGCGTACAGGCCGAAGGCCCACATCGCCTCGCGCGGGGTGGAGACGACGACCAGGACGAAACAGAAGACGGCCGCGAGCTTGGTGTGCGGCGGCAGCGCGTGCACGGGCGAGGTCCCGGCGCGGTAGAGCTGGTGGGCGTGACCGGCGCCCATGTCAGGAGACCTGCTCCGAAGCGGCAGGAACCTCGGTCGAGGCCACGTCGCTCGTACGCCGCCTGCGCAGCGCCCAGAAGATCCCGGTCCCGGCGACGACGGTGACGCCGACGCCGATGATCCCGGCGAGGCCGCCGGAGATGCGGGCGTCGGTGATGTCCTTCACGCCGTAGTCGGCGAGCGGGGAGTCGGAGGAGGCGTGCTCCTTCGCCTTCTGGTCGATGCCCTTGTCGTGGGCGACCTTCTCCAGGCCGTCGGGGTTGGCCGAGGCGTAGAAGGAGACGAAGCCGGCGAGGACGACGGAGGCGGCCAGGCCGACGAGCCAGACCTTGCGGTGCGAGCGGGCGGCCACGGGGGTGGTCACCGGCGTGGGCGCGTCCACCAGCTCCCCGTTCACCTTCAGCTTCAGCGGCTGGTGCAGGCCCCGGGCCCCGTACACGAGGTCCGGCCGCACGGCGACGACCGCCCCGACGGTGAGCGCGGTGATCACGGCCTCGCCGATGCCGATGAGGACGTGCACGCCGACCATCGCGGTGGCGACCTTGCCGATGGAGACGTCGGTCGTCCCCCCGATGGCGTAGATCAGGGTGAAGACGACGGCGGCCGCCGGAACGGACAGCAGCGCCGCGACGAAGGACGCCACGGTGATCGAGCGGCGCTTCTTCGGCAGCACCTTCACGAGGCCGCGGAAGACGAGGTAGGCGACGACGGTCGTGGTGATCGCCATGTCGGTGATGTTCACGCCGAGCGCGGTCAGGCCGCCGTCGGCGAACAGCACGCCCTGCATCAGGAGCACCACCGATACGCACAGGACCCCTGTATAGGGGCCCACGAGTATCGCCGCGAGGGCGCCGCCCAGGAGGTGACCGCTGGTCCCCGCCGCGACGGGGAAGTTGAGCATCTGCACGGCGAAGATGAACGCCGCGACGAGGCCCGCGAGCGGCGCGGCCCGCTCGGAGCCCAGCTCACGGCGGGCGCCGCGCAGGCTGACGGCGACGGCGCCCGCGGCGACGACGCCCGTGACGGCCGACACGGGGGCGTTGATGAATCCGTCAGGGACATGCATGGCAGGGGGCTCCGCTCGGTTCCGGGTTCGGTGTCCGGGTTCGGCGTCCGGTGAACCGTTCGATGATAGTGCTTTGTTGCGAACGCCTTGCAACAGCGTCCCTGCACCAATTGAGCCCGGATCCGTCCACCCTGTACACCGCGAAATATGCCGCTTATGCGACATTTGGTGTTATGGCCGTAGCCGAGCAGTACGTCGAGCAGTACACGCGGGCCCGCATCGTCACGGACTCCCCCGACGCGTACCGGAGCGTCCCCGCCGTACTGCGCTGCTCCGGCGGCACGGTGCACATCGCCCTGCCCGGCTCCGGGGAGTGGTCCTTCCCCCGCGAGCTGCTCGAACGCGGACTGCGGGCCCCGGTCTCCGGCGGCGACGTCCGGATCTGGCCCTGCGGGCGGGTCCAGGCGGTCATGGAGTTCCACGCGCCCGAAAAGCCGGACGGGGCGACGGTCGTGCAGTTCGACGTGAAAGCGCTGATCCGCTTTCTGCGTCGGACGTACACGACCGTCGCCCCGGCCTCGGCTCAGGACATCAAGCGCTGACGAGCTCCCGCTCCTCGTCCGGACGGCCGTCGGCGGCCGTCCGGAGCCCCTCGCCCTCCACGTCCACGTTCGGCAACACCCGCGCCAGCCACTTCGGCAGCCACCAGGCCCGCTTGCCGAGCAGCGCGAGCACGGCCGGCACCAGGGTCATACGGACGACGAACGCGTCGAAGAAGACGGCGATGGCGAGTCCGAAGCCGATCATCTTCACCATCTGCTCCGAGCTGCCGATGAAGCCCGCGAACACCGCGATCATGATGATCGCCGCGGCCGTGACCACCCGCGCCCCGTGCTTGAACCCGGTGACGACGGCCTGCGCGGGCCGCTCCCCGTGGACGTACGCCTCCCGCATCCGCGTCACGAGGAACACCTCGTAGTCCATCGCGAGGCCGAAGACGACGCCCACCATGAAGATCGGCATCATCGACATGACAGGACCGGTCTGCTCGACTCCGAGCAGCGAACCGAGCCAGCCCCACTGGAAGACGGCGACGACGGCGCCCAGCGCGGCGAGGACCGACAGCAGGAAGCCGAGCGCGGCCTTCAGCGGCACCAGGATGGACCGGAAGACAACCATCAGGAGCAGGAACGCGAGGCCGACGACGAGCGCCAGGTAGGGGATCAGCGCGTCGTTGAGCTTCTGCGAGACGTCGATGTTCATGGCCGTCGAGCCGGTGACGCTCAGCTCGGCGCCGGTGTCCGCCTTGATGTCGGCACCCGCGGCGCGGATGTCGTGCACGACGTTCTCGGTGTCGACCGACGACGGCTTGTACTTCGAGACGACGCTGATGACGGCGGTGTCGCCCGCCTTGTTGAACGTCGCCGGGGTGACGGCCGCGACGCCGTCCGTGCCCTTGATCTCGCGGACGACCTCGGAGACGGCGGCCTTCGGGTCGGCCGCGCCCTTGGCGTCGACGACCGTCATGAGCGGGCCGTTGAAGCCGGGCCCGAAGCCGTCGGAGAGCAGGTCGTACGCCTTGCGCTGGGTGGTGCTCGTGGGCTGCGCGCCGTCGTCGGGCAGGCCGAGTTCGAGCGAGGCCACGGGCACGGCCATGGCACCGAGGCCGACGATGCCCGCGATCAGGACGGTGACCGGGCGGCGCAGGACGAAGCCGGCCCAGCGGGTGCCCATGTTGACCTTGGGCTGTTCCTTGTTGCCGATGTCCTTACGGGCCTTGCGGCCGTGCACCCGCTTGCCCACATAGCCGAGCAGCGCCGGGATCAGGGTGAGCGCGATGAGCACCGCGATCGCGACCGTACCGGCGGCGGCGACACCCATCTTGGTCAGCATCGGAATGTTCACGACCGCGAGGCCGACGAGGGCGATGACCACCGTCAGACCCGCGAAGACCACGGCCGAACCGGCGGTCCCGACGGCCCGCCCCGCGGCCTCCTCCCGGTCCCGGCCCTCGGCCAGCTCGCCCCGGTACCGGGACACGATGAACAGCGCGTAGTCGATGCCGACCGCGAGGCCGATCATCATCGCGAGCGTGGAGGTGGTGCTGCCCAGGTCGAGCACGTTGGCCAACGCCGTGATCGCGGAGACGCCGATGCCGACGCCGATCAGCGCGGTCAGCAGCGGAAGACCGGCCGCGATCAGCGAGCCGAACGTGATCACCAGGACGACGGCCGCGATCGCGATGCCGATGATCTCGGTGGCGCCGGTCTCCGGCATGGCCTGCAGCGCGTCACCGCCGACCTCGACGGTCAGACCGCTCTGCTTCGCCTCGTCGATGACGTCCTGCAGCGCGTCCCGGTCCGCGTCGGTCAGCTCCATCGAGGAGACCTTGTACGAGGCCGAGGCGTAGGCGATCGTGCCGTCCTGGCTGATCGTCTTGGCGGCGAACGGGTCCGCGACGGAGGCGACCTGCTTCGAACTGGACTTGATGGAGGCGACGGTGTCCTGGATGTCGGCCTTGTTGCCGGCGTCCGTGAGCTTCTCGCCCTTCGGTGCCTCGAAGACGACGCGGGCGGTGGCCCCGTCGGCGGCGGAGCCGGGGAAGCGCTGGTCGAGCAGGTCGAAGGCCTTCTGGGCCTCGGTCCCCGGTATGGAGAAGGAGCTGGAGGCCGCGGTCGGCGCGGAGGCGGCGCCCACGCCCGCGAGCGTGAGCAGGGCCACCCAGATCAGGGCGACGAAGTGCCGTCGGCGGAACGCGAGTTTGCCGAGCTTGTAGAGGAATGTGGCCACGGAGGCGTACTCCCGGTCAGGTCGAAGGGTTCAGCGGGGCATGGGTCATCGGCCCGACGACATGAGCGGTTGTGCGTCAGGTGAAACAGCGGGGAACAGTGGAGAACAGTGGAGAACAGTGGAAAGTGTCAGGCGCTGAGTGCGGGGATCACCACAGCGTCGATGTACGAGACGAGGTACTCCTGCGTCGGCGGCTCTTCGTCGATGAGCGTGCGGGTGGCGAACGCGCCGATCAGCATGTGGATCAGATAGCCGAGCGCCGGGTTGTCGGCCCGGACCTCGCCCCTGTCCACCGCTCTGCGCACCATCCGGTCGACGCCCGTCATCTCGGGCTCGACGATCCACTCCTTGAAGGCCGCGAGCAGATCCGGATTGGCGTGCACGGCCACCATCAGGCCGCGCATCAGCGCGCTGTTCTGCTCCATGTGACAGTCGTCCTCGCGGAACGCGATGGCATGCAGATCACCGCGCAGCGAGCCGGTGTCGACCTCGTCGAAGTGCGGCTTCTGGCTCCGCAGCGCCTTGACCACCAGCTCGGCCTTGCCGCCCCACTGGCGGTAGAGCGTGGCCTTGCTGGACCGCGTGCGGGTGGCCACGGCGTCCATGGTCAGGGCGTCGTAGCCGACCTCACGGAGAAGTTCGAGCACGGCGCCGTACAGCTCGGCCTCGCGCTCGGGCGTGATCCGGCTGCGACGCACTGCCTGCTCCGCGACCATGCCGGCCACCCGACCTCTCCGTATGCGTACGCCATAAAAGTACCTCCTCCACTAGCGAAACGAAACCGTTTCGTACGTGCGCTGCGCCACACCTTCCCGGCGAGTCCCGGTTGCCGGAGCCCGCGGCGCGGAAAAGCATGAGGAGGTGACCGAGGTGACTGAGGAATCCGAAGCTGCGGACGGCCGGGCGTACCTGCGTTTCCCGCACATCAGCGGAGAGCGGCTGTGTTTCGCCGCCGAGGACGACCTGTGGGTCGCGCCGCTCGACGGCTCGACGCGGGCCTGGCGGCTCACCGTCGACCGCACCAAGGTCAGCCACCCACGCTTCTCCCCCGACGGCCGGCACATCGCGTACACGACGTGGCGCAGCCTCGACCCGGAGATCTATGTGGCGCCGGTCGACGGCGGCTCCGCGCGCCGGCTCACGTACTGGGGCAGCGTGGACACCCAGGTGCGCGGCTGGTCGCCCCCCGACAAGGACGGGAGGGCCGACATCCTCGCGGTCGCCTCGCACGGCGAGCCCTTCTCGTACTTCACCTTCGCCTACAGCGTCCCGACCGACGGCTCCCCCGGCGGCAAGCTCCCCTGGGGTCCGGTCTCCGACATCCAGGTCGCCGACATCGACGGCGAGCGGCAGACCCTGCTCCTGACCGGTACGGCACCCCACGAACCGGCCGCTTGGAAGCGCTACCGGGGCGGCGCGCAGGGCCGGTTGTGGGTGCACGGGCAGCGCATCCTCGCCGACCTCGACGGACATCTCGACGACCCGATGTTCGTGGACGGCCGCATCGCGTTCCTCTCCGACCACGAGGGCATCGGCAACGTCTACTCCTGCCGCCCCGACGGCACCGACCTCACCCGCCACACCGACCACGACTCCTTCTACGCCCGGCACGCCACCACCGACGGCAGCCGCGTCGTCTACCAGTGCGCGGGCGAGCTGTGGATCCTCGACGACCTCGACCCGGACTCGGTGCCGCGCAAGCTGCACGTCCGCCTCGGCGGCCCGCGCGCCGGGCGGCGCCGCTACCAGGTCCCCGCCGCCCTCCACGTCGACTCGCTCTCCGTCGACGAGACGGGCCGGGCCAGCGCCGTCGTCGTCCGCGGCAGCCTGTACTGGCTCACGCACCGCGACGGCCCCGCCCGCACCATCGCCGACACCCCGGGCGTACGCGTGCGGCTGCCCGAGATGCTGGGATCCGGCGGACAGGTCGCCTACATCACCGACGCCGACGGTGAGGACGCCGTCGAGATCGCCTATCTGCCGCGGGCCAGCGGCGACCGGGCGCCGCGCCGGTTCGCCTCGGGGCAGTTGGGCCGCGTACAGGAGCTGGTCTCGGACCCGGACGGGGAGCGGCTCGCGATCGCATCGAACGACGGGCGGCTGCTGCTCATCGACGTCGGCGAGGAGGAAGGCGGCGAGGCACCGCTCGGGGAACCGGTCGTCACCGAGCTGATCCGCTCCACGAACGGCCCCGTCCGCGACCTCGCCTTCTCCCCCGACGGCGCCTGGCTGACCTGGTCGCACCCCGGCATCGGCCGCTCGCTGCGGCAGATCAAGATGGCCCGGATCAACCGGGGCGGCGGCTCCACCGCGCTCGGCGCGGCCAAGAAGGAGACCGCGACGATCGTCGACGTCACCAACGGCCGCTTCGAGGACGAGAACCCGGTGTTCACGCGGGACGGCCGCTACCTCGCCTTCCTGTCCTGGCGCGGCTTCGACCCGGTCTACGACGTGCACACCGGCGACCTGTCGTTCCCGCTCGGCTGCCGCCCCTACCTCGTACCGCTGTCGTCCGCGACGCCGTCGCCGTTCGCGCTCTCCCCCGACGGGCGGACGGCGGCGGGCGGCCTCGACCCGGTGGAGGACGCGGGCGGTGACGGCACGCCGACCGTGGAGATCGAGGGGCTCGCCAACCGCGTCGTGCCGTTCCCCGTCTCGGCGTCCAAGTACTCGGCGCTGCACCCGGTCTCCGGCGGCGGCCTGGTGTGGCTGCGCTGGCCGATCTCCGGGGCGCTCGGCGAGACCTTCGCCAACCCGGCCGACCCCTCGGCCCAGCCCACCCTCGAACACTTCGACCTGGTCAAGGGGAAGAAGACCCAACTCGTCGCCCACATGGACTGGTTCGAGGTCAGCGGCGACGGCTCCCGGCTCGTCGTCGCCGACGAGGGCGAACTGGAGGCCGTGCCGTCCACCGAGGCGGGCGACAACGACACCACCGTCTGGATCGACCTGCGCCGCATCCTGCACGAGGCCGACCCGGCGGCCGAGTGGCGGCAGGCGTACGACGAGGCGGGCCGGATCATCCGCG
Source organism: Streptomyces sp. NPDC102360 (assembly GCF_044766085.1). NCBI lineage: Bacteria > Bacillati > Actinomycetota > Actinomycetes > Kitasatosporales > Streptomycetaceae > Streptomyces > Streptomyces sp. NPDC102360. The sequence goes on from NZ_JBIWLG010000011.1 coordinate 150,679, forward strand.
CGTACTTCTGGGAACCCAAGATGTGCGGCATCGACTGGGACGCGGTGCTCGACCAGTACCGGCCACTGGTCGAACGGGTCGCGTCCCCCGACGAGTTCGCCGATCTCCTACGAGAGGTCCTCGGCGAACTCGGCACCTCGCACGCCTACGTGGCCGCCGCCCGCCGCAACGAGGGCCCGCCGCACTACCAGCGCGCGCAGGGCCTGCTAGGCGCCAACTTCGTCTGCCGGGACGGCTGTTGGACGCTCCAGCGGATCCTTCCCGGCGACTCCTCCGACTCCAAGGCCCGCTCCCCGCTCGCCGGCACCGGCATCCGCGACGGCGCCGTCCTCACCCACATCGACGGCCGGCCGGTCGACCCGGTCACGGGCCCCTACCCGCTGCTCGCGGGCGCGGGCGGCACGACCGTCGAGCTGACCTTCACGCCCGCGGAAGGCGGCGGCCGGCCCCGCCGCGTCGCCGTCGTCCCGCTCGTCGACGAACGACCGCTGCGCTACCAGGACTGGGTGGCCAAACGCCGCGCCGTCGTACGGGAGTTGAGCGGCGGCAAGTGCGGCTACCTGCACATCCCCGACATGGGCGGCTCCGGCTGGGCCCAGTTCAACCGCGACCTGCGCATGGAGGTCTCCCGGCCCGCGCTGATCGTCGACGTACGCGGCAACGCGGGCGGCCACATCAGCGAGCTGGTCGTCGAGAAGCTCACCCGGAAGATCATCGGCTGGGACCTGACGAGGAACGCACAGGCCGTCTCGTACGCCTCGAACGCCCCGCGCGGCCCGGTCGTCGCCCTCGCCGACGAGGCGACCTCATCGGACGGCGACATGATCGCCGCCGCCTTCAAGCTGCTCGCGCTCGGCCCGGTCGTCGGCCAGCGCACCTGGGGCGGCGTCGTCGGCATGACGGGACGGCACAAGCTCGGCGACGGCACGGTGATCACGGTGCCGATGAACGCGGCCTGGTTCCCCGAGTACGGCTGGTCCATCGAGAACCGTGGCGTGGAACCGGACATCGAGGCCCTGCGCACCCCCCTCGACTGGGCTGAGGGCCGGCACGCCCAGCTCGACGACGCGGTGGAGCTGGCGCTGAACCTCCTGGCGGAGCAGGGCGCGACCAATCCGCCGGACTACTCGGACGTCCCGGACCGGAGGCGGCCGAAGCTGCCTCCGCGCTGACGTCACGGGGCTCCGCCCCGGACCCCGCGCCTCAAACGCCGGCGAGGCTTGGAGGAACGGGGCTTGGCCGACCCTCGCCTTGGGCATTCTGGCGCATGGAACATTCAACTGGCCTTTGCCCAGGGGGGTTTCATGTCGCACGGCTCACGAAGAGGGATACTGCTCGGCGCCGCGGGGATCGGAGCGAGTCTCGCGCTCGGTGGTGCGGGGAGGGCCGCGGCCGCGACCCCGGGGCTGCCGCCCGTCCTCATCACCGAGCAGGCGAGCAAGCGGCTGCTGGTGATGGACTCGCGGGTTCAGGTGTGGGACCCGGCCGTGGACCCCGGTGTCGTGCGGTGGGCGTTCTCGCCCGTGGGCGACGCCCGGTACCGGGACGTCGAGCCCGACATCAGCTGGGTGTACCCGAGCGAGGCGAAGGTGCGCCGGTATCGCGGGCGTACGTACGTGCTGGCCACGGCCTCGTTCGGGTTCGTGGGCGTGGTGGAGTGGCCGAGCGGGCGGCGGTACTGGGCGGGGGCGCTCGGGCCCGGGGACGATCTGGTCAACCCGCACACCGCCGAAATCCTCCCCGACGGGAACGTCGCCGTCGCATGCAGCACCGGGGCGCGGGTGCGCTTGTACGCGGCGTCCCTCGACCCGCACTCCACGCGGTACACCGAGGCCGAGCTGAAGGGGGCGCACGGGCTGCACTGGGACCCCGTGCGCGAGGTCCTGTGGGCCATGGGCGACGACGAGTTGGTGGCCTACCGGGTGGCGGGCTCGCGCGTACGGCCCTCGCTGGTACGGCAGTTCGCCGTGGCCCTGCCCGTCGCCACGCCGGGGAAGTCCGCCGGTGGGCACGATCTGTTCCCCGTGGCGGGGGTGCCGGGGCGGATGTGGGTGACGACGACCGCGTCCGTGTTCCAGTACGATATCGTCGGCCAGGGCTTCGTGCAGGACTTCGCGGGGGCCTCGGAGATCGTCCGCAAGTCCGTGAAGTGCGTGGGCGACGATCCGCGTACGGGGCGGGTGGTCACCACCGTGCCGGAGGCCGGGCTCGGGGAGACCTGGTGGACGACCACCGTGAGCATGCACCGGCCCGCCGGGACCTTCCGTTACGTCAACGGCGGGATCTACAAGGCCCGTTGGTGGCTACCCAGCTGATCCGTCGGACGACTCGATCCTGCGGTCGATCGCCAGCGACAGCTCCGCCTCCACCACGCCCTTGGCAAGCGGACGCAGGCGGTCGATGTCCTTGCCGGAGGCGTGCGCCGCGACGAGGTCGGTGAAGAGCGCGGCCAGCGCGTCGGCGTGGTCGCGGACGCGCCTGGCCGCAGCCAGGACATCGGCCAGCGGGATGCCCTCGCGGACCAGGGCCGCCGAGATGTCGAGCAGTCGGCGGCTGATGTGCACGATCTCCTCGCCGTCGATGCCCAAGTAGCCCAGATCGAGGGCGGCTTGAAGGTTCTCGGGGGTGACGTCGTCTGCGAAGTAGTCGGCGAGTTCGGCGGCGGAGAGGCGGACGGGGACCTCCTCCGTGGGCTGCACGCCGAGGAGTTCACCGACGTCGCGGCCGCGGTCGAAGGCCTCGGAGAGCTCACTGATCCCGTTGAGGGTGTGGCCGCGGTCCAGGAGCGAGGCGATCGTGCGCAGGCGGTCGAGGTGCGTCCGGTCGTACCAGGCGATGCGGCCCTCGCGGCGGGGCGGCTTGATGAGCCCGCGCTCACGGTAGAAGCGCACGGTGCGGACCGTGACACCGGCCGCTTTCGCGAGCTCCTCCATGCGGTATTCGCGCTTCACACCGGGTTCCGTCTCGTCCTTTGCCACGTCCACGACCCTATGTCGTACCACCGGTAACTTTCCTTGGTCCGACCCCTACCCATGAGTACGCGGACGCCCTACTCTCCCAATTACGCCAGTGTTCACTGGCAGAGTCGCTGCGGCAAGGGAGGCGCCGGCATGGCCGAGCAGGAGCACGAGCACGTACGGGTGGCGGTGATCGGATCCGGCTTCGGCGGCCTCGGCGCGGCGGTCAGGCTGCGCCGCGAGGGGATCACCGACTTCGTGGTCCTGGAGCGGGCCGGCTCGGTCGGCGGGACCTGGCGCGACAACAGCTACCCGGGATGCGCGTGCGACGTGCCGTCCCACCTCTACTCCTTCTCGTTCGCGCCCAACCCGGACTGGCCGCGGACGTTCTCCGGGCAGGAGCACATCCGGGAGTACCTGGAGCACGTCGCCGACACCTTCCGGCTGCGGCCGCACATCCGCCTCGACTCCGAGGTCGAGCAGCTGCGCTGGGACAACGAGAAGCTGTGGTGGGAGATCGACACGGCGAAGGGGACGCTCACCGCCGACGTCGTCGTCTCCGCCACCGGACCGCTGTCCGACCCGAAGACGCCGGACATCGCCGGGATCGACACCTTCCCCGGCAAGGTCTTCCACTCCGCGCGGTGGGACCACGATTACGACCTGCGGGGCAAGCGCGTCGCCATGATCGGCACAGGAGCGTCGGCCATCCAGATCGTGCCGGCCATCCAGAAGGAGGCCGGCAGGCTCACCCTCTTCCAGCGCACACCCCCGTGGGTGATGCCGCGCGCCGACCGGGCCATCTCGAACGCCGAACGCTGGCTGCACCGACAGCTGCCCTTCACCACCCAGGCGCGCCGCGGACTCCTGTGGGGCATCCGGGAGTTGCAGGTCCAGGCGTTCACCAAGCACCCCGACGAACTGGGCATGGTCGAACGGCTCGCCAAGCGGAACATGCACCGGGCCGTCAAGGACCCGGAGCTGCGCGCCAAGCTCACCCCGGACTACCGGATCGGCTGCAAGCGGATCCTGCTCTCCAACACGTACTACCCGGCGCTCGCACAGCCCAACGTCGACGTCGTGGCGTCCGGCCTGAGCGAGATCCGCGGGAACACGCTGATCGCGTCCGACGGGACCGAGGCCGAGGTCGACGCGATCGTCTTCGGCACCGGCTTCCACGTCACCGACATGCCCATCGCGGACCGCGTGATCGGCGCCGACGGCGACACGCTCATGCAGTCGTGGAAGAACGGCATGAAGGCGCTGCGCGGCGCCACGGCCGCCGGGTTCCCGAACTTCATGACCGTCATCGGACCCAACACCGGCCTCGGCAACTCCTCGATGATCCTGATGATCGAGGCCCAGCTGAACTACCTGGCCGACTACATGCGCCAGCTCCACGTCCTCGGCGGCCGCGTCGCGCTGAACCCGCGCGAGACCGCCGTCACCGGCTGGAACAACCGCGTGCAGGACCGCATGAAGCGCACCGTGTGGAACACCGGCGGCTGCAACAGCTGGTACCTCGACGCGAACGGGGTCAACACCACGGTGTGGCCGGGCACGACCACCGAATTCCGGCACGCCACCCGGCATGTCGACGTAGGCGAGTACGAGGTGGTGCGCGCGCCCGCGCCGGCCGCGCCCACCACGCGTACCAAGAAGAAGGCCAAGGTGAACGCCGCATGAGCCGTCTGATGCGCCATGTGACGACGGGACCGTACGCGCCGCCCGTCGCCGCCCGCGAGCTGACCGTCACCTCCGCGGACGGGGCCCGGCTCCACGTCGAGGTGCACGGCCCCGACGGTGCCCCCGCCGTGCTGCTCTCGCACGGCTGGACCTGCTCCACGGCGTTCTGGGCCGCGCAGACGCGGGCCCTCGCCACCGACCACCGGGTGATCGTGTACGACCAGCGCGGACACGGCCGCAGCCCGGCCTCCGCCCAGCTCCCGTACACGACCGACATGTTGGCCGACGACCTGGAGGCCGTGCTCGGCGCGACCCTGGAACCGGGCGAACAGGCCGTGCTCGCCGGGCACTCCATGGGCGGCATGACGATGATGGCCGCCGCCGGACGCCCGAAGTTCCAGGAGCACGCTGCCGCCGTCCTGCTGTGCAGCACCGGAAGCTCGCAGCTCGTCGCCGAGGCCACCGTGGTGCCGCTGATGCGCGCGAGCAACCTGCGCACCCGCTTCACCCGCGCGATCCTCGGCTCGAAGGCACCGCTCGGACCCGTCACGCCCATCGGCAAGCGGGTCCTCAAGTACGCGACGATGGGGCCGGGTTCGGCACCCGACAAGGTCGAGGCCTGCGCGCGGATCGTGCACGCCTGCCCGCGCGAGGTGCGATACGGCTGGTCACACGTCCTCGAACACCTGCAACTCGACGCCGGTGTCGGTGACTTGACGATGCCGGTCGCCGTCGTCGCGGGCACCGCCGACCGCCTCACCCCGGTCGCGCACGCCCGGCGGATCGCCGAAGCGCTGCCCGACTGCGCGGGCCTGACCGAGCTGGCGGGACTCGGCCACATGACACCCGTCGAGGCCCCGGGCGCCGTCACGTCGAAGATCCGCGAACTCTCCGAGCAGTACGTGAAGTCAGAGTCGAAGTCGGACAAGGGAGCGGATGCCGCATGAGCAAGGTCAGCCTCGAAGGCCAGGTCGCGGTCGTCACGGGAGCCGCGCGCGGCGTGGGCGAACTCCTCGCCCGCAAGCTGTCGGCACGCGGCGCGAAGATCGCGCTGGTCGGCCTGGAGCCGGACGAATTGAAGCAGGTGGCCGCACGGCTGCACTCCGACGCCGACTGGTGGCACGCGGACGTCACGGACCACGTGGCGATGGCGCAGGTCGCGCAGGAGGTCAAGGACCGCTTCGGCAAGGTCGACATCGTCATCGCCAACGCGGGCGTCGCGACCGGCGGACCCTTCGCCGAATCCGACCCGGTGGCATGGCGGCGCGTCATCGAGGTCAACCTCATCGGCTCCGCCGTGACGGCCCGCGCCTTCCTCCCCGTACTGACGGAGTCCCGCGGCTACCTGCTGCAGATCGCCTCGCTCGCCGCGATCACCCCCGCCCCGATGATGACCGCCTACTGCGCGTCGAAGTCCGGCGTGGAGGCGTACGCGCACAGCCTGCGCGCCGAGGTCGGCCACAAGGGCGTACGCGTCGGCGTCGGCTACCTGTCGTGGACGGACACCGACATGGTGCGCGGCGCCGACCAGGACGACGTGATGCGCGAGCTGCGCCAGCAGCTGCCGTGGCCGTCGAACAAGACGTACCCCCTCGGCCCCGCGGTCGACCGCCTCGTGGCAGGCATCGAGCGCCGCTCGCCCCACGTGTACGCGCAGTGGTGGCTTCGCGGCATGCAGGGCATACGCGGCTACCTGCCCGCTGCGATCGGCATCGTGGGCCAGCAGAAGGTACGCCGCTTCGAGGGCCGCCTCGGCACCGTCTCCAAGGGCCTCGTGGGCGCGGGCGGAGCCGCCGACGAGGCGTCTCGGGGCCGCTGACCTGGGGTTTCATGCCCCGCTCGCCGCCCCGAACACAGCCCGTCATTGATCAAAATGCAACATACCGGGCACCGTGTCAGTCTGGTCGAGGCCCACCCCCCATCCTTCATGGAGAGCATCAAATGGGTATCTCTGACCAGTTCAAGGACAAGGCCGAGCAGCTGCAGGACAAGGCCAAGGACGCCATGGGCTCCAAGGACAAGTCCGACGAAGGCCAGGACCGCGCGCAAGAAGGCCAGGACCGCGCGAAGGACGGCATGGACCAGGCCAAGGACAAGGCCCAGGACGCCGCCCAGGAGGCCAAGGACCGCTTCCAGCAGTGACGGAAGCGTGACGCCACCTGAAGACATGTGACGGGGCCCCGTCCGGAGATCCGGACGGGGCCCCGTCATGCGCGCATTCCCGGCGATGCCCCGTCTCGCGCGCGCCTCCGGCCGGGCCATGGGCACCTTTCACGGGCGCTGTTCCGCCCGCCTCCCCGCGCGGCGACGGCGCGCCGCCATCCCCAGCAGGGCCAGACCCGCGAGGCCGACCAGGAGGGTCGCCCACTCGGGCACATGTGCTGCCCGCATGAGGGCTGCGACACCGAAGCTCGTGTCCCATCCGGCCTCCGTGACGGCCGAGCCGAAGCCCTGGACGACGAGGATGGCGCCGAACAGCCACAGCAGCCCCTGCCCCGAGCCGCTGTCCGCCCCTTTGAGTTGATTCGCCATGACGAGCCTTCCCTCCCGATGCCCGCGCAACGTTCCGATGCACTTGCATCACATCGTGCGTCCTCAGCGGATATGATGCAAGTGCATCGGAACATGGGAAGGAGCGAACCGTGCCCAGGCAGGTCGACTACGAGGACCGGCGCCGACGGATCGCCGAGGCGGTCTGCACCCTGATCGCGCGCTCGGGAATGGAGGCCGTCAGCCTCCGCGACGTCGCCGCCGAGGCCGGCGTGTCCATGGGCGCCGTCCAGCGGTGCTTCCACACCAAGGAGGACATGCTGCTCTTCGCGCTGGAGCACATCTCCCAACTGGTCGGCGAACGCGCCAACCAGCGCATCGCCGCCACCTCCACCCCCCAGGCCGCGGCAACCCTGCTCTCCCACACCCTGGCCGAACTCGCCCTGCTGGACGAGGCGTCGAGGACACAGGCGCACGTCTGGCTGGCCTTCGTCGCCCACGCCCCCACCGGCGAGAAACTGGCCACCGTCCTGCGCGACACCTACGGCAAGCTGCACGACCTCATCGCGTGGCTCGTGCGCTACGGCCAGGGCACCCGGGAGTTCCTCCAGAGTCTCGACCCGGACCTGGAGGCGCACACGCTCCTCGCCCTGGCCGACGGCCTCACGGCCCACGTCCTGGCGGGCCACCACTCACCGGCCACGGCACGGGCCACCCTCCAGCGCCACATCGACCGACTGCTGGAGGACACACCCGACCGCCAGGACAGGCCGTAGGCGACTAGGGCCCTTCTGACGGACCCTAGCGGTCGAAGACCACCGTCACGGGGGCGTGGTCCGACCACCGTTCTTCGTGCGTGGCGGCGCGCTCGACGTAGCCCTTCACCGCACGCTCGGCGAGCCCCGGCGTCGCCACCAGGTAATCGATGCGCCAACCTGAATCATTGTCGAAAGCCCGCCCCCGGTACGACCACCACGAGTACGGTCCCTCGACGTCCGGGTGCAGGGCGCGGACCACGTCGACGTAGCCGCCGTCGGACGGGTCGAAGACGGACGACAGCCACTCGCGCTCCTCCGGCAGGAAGCCGGAGTTCTTTTTGTTGCCCTTCCAGTTCTTGAGGTCGGCCTCCTGGTGGGCGATGTTCCAGTCGCCGCAGACCACGACCTCGCGGCCGTCGGCGGCGGCCCGCTCGCGCAGGGACTTCAGGTAGGTGAGGAACTCCCCCATGAAGCGGATCTTCTCGTCCTGGCGCTCCGTGCCGACCTCGCCGGACGGGAGGTAGAGGCTGGCGACGGTGACGCCCGGCAGGTCCACCTCGACGTAGCGGCCGCTGTCCGCGAACTCGGCCGAGCCGAAGCCGATCTGCACCCGCTCCGGCTCACGGCGTGTATAGAGGGAGACACCGGCCCGGCCCTTGGCGGCCGCCGGCGCGTGCACGACGTGCCAGCCCTCGGGCTCGCGCACGCCCTCGGGCAGCTGATGCGGCTCGGCGCGCACCTCCTGAAGGCAGACGGCGTCGGCGGAGGTCTCGGCGAGCCACTCCACGAAGCCCTTCTTGGCGGCGGCCCGGAGCCCGTTCACATTCACAGAGGTCACAGTCAGCACCCCGGCACGATACCGGCAGACTGGACGGCGCCGCCTGAAGCCACAACCGTAGGCGTCCGCATAGAGTTACGATGGTACGTATGAGTATTCAGCTTCCCGGGGTCGGGGCTCCGGTCCTGCGTCCCACCTCCTTCGGCCACCGCGACGCGATCGCGCTGAACGACCGCGTCCAGCTCGAGTACGCGGAGCGCTACGGCGACGAGGGCGACGTCACGCCGCTGGACCCGACGATGTTCGAGCCGCCGCGCGGCCTCTACCTGATCGCGTACGACGCCCCGGGCACGCCGCTCGCGACCGGCGGCTGGCGCGGTCAGGAGGCGAACGACGAGGGGTACGCGGACGGCGACGCCGAGCTGAAGCGCATGTACGTCACTCCGGAGGCGCGCGGCCTGGGCCTGGCCCGGCAGATTCTCGCGGCGCTGGAGGAGGACGCGCGGGCGGCGGGGCGCACCCGCATGGTTCTGGAGACGGGCCTCAAGCAGCCGGAGGCGATAGCCCTTTACGCGTCGAGCGGTTACGAGCCGTGCGCCAAGTTCGGCCACTACCGGTTCGACGAGTTGAGCCGGTGCTTCGCGAAGAAGCTCTGAGCCGCCGGGTGTCCCGCGGAAACGCGAAAGCCCCCGACGGTTTCCCGTCGGGGGCTTTCGTTGCAAAGTGGACGTGAGGGGATTCGAACCCCTGGCCCCCTCGATGCGAACGAGGTGCGCTACCGGACTGCGCCACACGCCCTTGCAACGAGTGAAACTCTAGCACCCCGATCCGGGTGCTTGGAAATCCGTTCCCTGGCTGGTCAGCCGGGCGGACTTCAAAGTGCTCCGGCTCACTCGTTGGCCGCGCGCGGCCTGCCGTCGGCGCCGTCGTCGAACTGGTCGAAGAGCGGCGTGCGGCCGCGCTCACGGGAGCGGCGGGCGGAGGCGGCGCGGCGGGCGTCGCTGCGACCGTCGTCGGCCACCGGCTCCGCGGGTTCCGCCGATTGCTCGGCGGCCTCCGGGACGTGCTCCTCCTGCGGCTGCCGCCGCGCGGCCTGTTCCGCGGCGGAGGAGCGGGCGGAGCTCCAGGTCTCGGGGGCGTTGTAATCGATGCCGCCGGTGGCGCGCGGGGCGACGGGGGCGGTGACGTAGGTGGGCAGGGGCACGGGGACCGGGTCCCAGCTGTCGCCGGGGCCCGGCTGGCGCTGGCGTTCGCGCTGTTGGTCGACCCACTCCTGGTGGTCGGTCTGTTCGACGAGGGCGCGCCGGTCGGCGGCGAGGGCCTCGAGGCCGGGGTCGGTGGCGGTTCCGTCCACCGATGGGCCTTCCTCCTGGTCCTCGGCCGCTGCGCGTGCCGCGGCCGGCTGCCGCCTGCGCGGCTGGCGCTCCCGCAGTCGCTGCGCGGCGACCTCGGCGCGGCGTCGGTCCATGACGTAGGCGAAGCGGCGTCGTTCCTGGGTGCGCAGGTAGACGATGTACGTACTGAGGAGCACGGCGGGGGCCGCGGGCGCCCACAGGAACGCGACGCCCCCGACGGCGGCCACGACGGCGCCGACCGTGAAGACGGCGAAGAGCAGAACGGTCGTGCGGCGGCGGCGTGCGAGCACCTTGGTGCGCCGGGCGCGTGCGGCCCGCGCCTCGGCCACGGCGGACGCGGAGGCGGAAGCGGCGCGCGCGGCGCGGGACTTGGCGGGCGCGGCGGGTTCGGCCGCCGACTCGGGCTCGCGGGCGGGTTCCGCGCGCTCGCGGGACGGTTCCGCGAACTCTCGGGCGGAATCGGGATGTTCGCGGCTTTCGCGGCGTTCTCGCCCCGCGTGCGGGGTGCGCCGCTCCCCGGACGGAGACATGCCGAAGTCCCGGACGTCCACCTGATCGGTGGTCGCGTCCGGGTCGACCGGGTCGCCGCGCGGCTCGTCCGACTCGGGCGAGCGCGCCTGCAGGTCCTTGGCGTACCGGCGCTCCATGCCCGCCCGGCCGGAGAGAAGCCGGATGGCGGTGCTGAAGCGTTCCGTCGGACGAGCTTCGTTCAACTCGTCCTGCCTACGGAGCCACATCGGCACCAAGTAGGCGGCCCAGGCCCCGACGATGACTGCGTAGATGAGGCCGCTGCTGCTCACGGACACACCGTAGAGGGGTTTACGCGGGGTCATCCGCCAATTGAGTCGGTGTGTCGCACGATCTGGCTGATAATCCGAGCTTTTTTGCGATGGATGTGATCACCAGGCCGACCTTCGAGGGAATTCAATGACCTCTGACGGTGCCTCATCGATCAATTTCGAACATTTATTTCATTTCGAGGGGGTGCCCGGATCGACCGCGTTGGGCCCGCTCGGACCTGCGACATTGCCGCGCCGCTCGCGACGGCGACGCCTCAGGAGTCCCTCCGGGACCTCTTCGGCGGTGAGCGCGAAGACAAGGTGGTCCCGCCAGGCCCCGTCGATGTGAAGATATCGTGGGCGAAGCCCCTCCTCGCGGAATCCGAGTTTCTCCACGACCCTGCGACTCGGCCCGTTCTCCGGCCGAATACAGACCTCGATGCGGTGCAGCCCCACGGTGCGGAAGCAGTGGTCGACCGCGAGCGCGACGGCCGTCGGCATCACGCCGCGGCCCGCCACCGACTGGTCCACCCAGTACCCGACATGGCCCGAGCACATCGACCCCCAGGTGATCCCGGCGACGGTCAACTGCCCGACGAGGCGGCCCTGGTACTCGACGACGAAGGGCAGCATCCGGCCCGCGTTCGCCTCCGAACGCAGATGGCGCACCATCTGACGGTATGTCGGGCGGTGGGTTATCGGACCGCTCGGCGTGGGCGGCGGGATGGTCGCCTCCCAGGGGCGCAGCCAGTCGCGGTTGCGCCGGTTCACTTCGCGCCAGGCACGCTGGTCGCGCAGCCTTATGGGGCGAAGGACGACATCACCCTCCACCAGCACGACGGGCCACGACGGGCTGTTCAGTGCGCACCCCCGGGGGCCTGGGCATCGGGTCTGTCGGGTCCGTCCGGTCCGTCGGGTCCTTCGGCTCCGGATTCGCTTCTGGGGTGGTCGCCGCCGTGGATCTGGTCGACGGCGTGGGCCAGCAGCGGCCCGAGGACGGCGAGCCCGTCCTTCACGCCCCCGCTGGAACCCGGCAGGTTCACGATCAGTGTGCGCCCGGCGACCCCCGCGAGGCCACGCGAGAGCGCCGCGGTGGGCACTTTCTCGCGGCCGTAGGCGCGGATCGCCTCCGGGATGCCCGGTACCTCGCGGTCGAGGACGCGGGCCGTCGCCTCGGGGGTGCGGTCGGTGGGCGAGATGCCGGTGCCGCCGGTGGTGACCACGACGTCGTACGCCGCCTCGACCGCGGCCCGCAGGGCGGCCTCCACGGGGTCGCCGTCCGGCACCACCTGGGGGCCCTCGACGGCGAAGCCCAGCTTCCTGAGGCCCTCGGCGATCAGCGGGCCGCCCTTGTCCTCGTAGACCCCCGCGGCGGCCCGGTTGGAGGCCGTGACGACGAGGGCGCGGTAGCCGTCGGTCATGCCCGCGCCTCCCGGTTCCAGGTCCCCGACTTGCCGCCGGTCTTCTCCTCGACCCGTACGTCCGAGATGACGGCGCCCTTGTCGACCGCCTTGACCATGTCGACGACGGTGAGCGCGGCGATCGAGACCGCCGTGAGCGCCTCCATCTCGACGCCCGTGCGGTCCGTGGTCTTCACGGTGGCCAGGATCTCCACCGCGTCGTCCGCGACGGACAGGTCGAGCTTCACTCCGGACACGGCCAGCGGGTGGCAGAGCGGGATCAGGTCGGGCGTGCGCTTGGCGCCCATGATGCCCGCGATGCGCGCCGTGGCGAGCGCGTCCCCCTTGGGTACGCCCTCGCCGCGCAGCAGCTCCACCACGCGCGGCGAGACGAGGACGCGGCCGCTGGCGCGGGCGGTGCGTGCGGTGACGTCCTTCTCCGACACGTCGACCATGCGGGCGGCGCCCGCCTCGTCGATGTGCGTGAGCCGGTCGGTCTGGTCCTGTTGATGCTGCGAAGTGCTCATGGTGCTGTGGCGCTCCCGATCCGAGCCGTGCGCGGTGCGGCGCGCCGGACGATTTGTGCGCGACACGCTATCGCGAGCCTCCGACAACCGGGCCCGTCAGCCCAGCAGGACCACGTCCACCTCGGCGCCCGGCTCCACCGACGTCATGTCCTCGGGGACCACGATCAGCGAGTCCGCCTGCGCGAGCGCCGCGATGAGGTGCGAGCCCGCGCCGCCGACGGGGGCGACCTCGCCGGCCTCGGCGTCGTACACGCCGCGCAGGAACTGGCGCTTGCCCGAGGGCGAGGTCAGCGCCTTGTCGGCGGTGAGGGTCGCGCGGGCCTTCGGGCGGTGCACGGCGTCCTCGGGCAGGCCCATCAGGGCGCGGATCGCGGGACGTACGAACAGTTCGAAGGAGACGTACGACGACACGGGGTTGCCCGGCAGCGCGAGCAGCGGGGTGTGGTCGGGGCCGATGGAGCCGAAGCCCTGCGGCTTGCCGGGCTGCATGGCGAGCTTGCGGAACTCGACGCCGCTGCCGGCCCCGATGCCTGTCGCCTCTTCCGGGTCCTCCGGGTCGCCGATACCGGTCAGCGCCTCCTTGACCACGTCGTACGCGCCGACGCTGACGCCGCCCGTCGTCACGATGAGGTCGGCGCGGATGAGCTGGTCCTCGATGGTGGAGCGAAGCGTCTCGGCGTCGTCGGCGACCGCGCCCACCCGGTAGGCGATGGCTCCGGCGTCGCGGGCGGCCGCGGTGAGGGCGAAGCTGTTGGAGTCGTAGATCTGTCCCGGTGCCAACTGCTCGCCCGGCTGCACGAGTTCGGTGCCGGTGGAGACGACGACCACGCGCGGGCGCGGGCACACGCGTACGGTGCCGCGGCCGATGGCGGCGAGCAGCGCGATCTGCGGCGGGCCGAGGACCGTGCCGACGGAGAGCGCCCGGTCGCCCGCCTGCACGTCGCTGCCTTGCGCGCGTACGTGCGCGCGTGCCTCGGCGGGGCGGTGCACTCGGACCTCTCCTGAGGCGCCCTCAGGGGCCGCGCTGTGGGCGGTCATCGTGGTGACGGGGCCCGCGCCGAGTCCTCCGTCGGTCCACTCCACGGGGACCACCGCCTCGGCGCCGGGCGGCAGCGGGGCGCCCGTCATGATGCGGGCGGCCTCGCCGGGGCCGACGGTGGGCTGTTCGGCCTGGCCCGCCGCGACGTCGCCGATCACCGTGAGCACGGCGGGGAACTCCTCGCTCGCGCCCGCGATGTCCGCGACGCGCACCGCGTACCCGTCCATCGAGCTGTTGTCGAACGGCGGCAGCGACAGCGGGACCGTCACCTCTTCGACGAGCACACAGCCCTGCGCGTCGAGGAGTTGGAGATCGATGGGGTCGAGCGCACCGACGGCGGCGAGGATGTCCTCCAGATGCTCGTCCACCGACCAGATCTGCGCCCGGTCCGTCGTGGCATCCGTCGTGGCACTGAAACTGTTCACTGCTGCTCCCCTGCTCCTCGTGCCGGTGTTCTGATTCCCCGGTGGCCTCAGGTGTTACTACCACGGGCAATGGGTGACGCCCCGGACGTGGTGTGCCGTACCGGGGCGCAGGTCCGCCGGGGAGCGGGGTGTCAGATCTCCTCGGCGACGTAGCCGCGCAGCCAGGCACGGAACTCCGGGCCCAGGTCCTCACGTTCGCACGCGAGGCGGACGATCGCCTTGAGGTAGTCGCCTCGGTCGCCGGTGTCGTAGCGGCGGCCCTTGAAGACGACGCCGTGCACGGGGCCGCCGATCTTTTCGTCGGCGGCGAGCTGCTGGAGTGCGTCGGTGAGCTGGATCTCGCCGCCGCGGCCGGGCTCGGTCTTGCGCAGTATGTCGAAGACGGCGGGGTCGAGTACGTAGCGGCCGATGATCGCGTAGTTGGAGGGGGCGTCGGCCGGATCCGGCTTCTCCACCAGGTCGGTGACCTGTACGACGGCGCCGTCCTCGGTGGCCTGGACCGCGGCACATCCGTAGAGGTGGATCTGGGAGGGCTCCACCTCCATGAGCGCGATGACGCTGCCGCCGTGCTCCTCCTGGACCTCCACCATCTTCTGGAGCAGCGGGTCACGGGGATCGATCAGGTCGTCGCCGAGCAGCACCGCGAACGGCTCGTCGCCCACGTGGGGGGCGGCGCACAGGACCGCGTGGCCGAGGCCCCTGGGGTCGCCCTGGCGCACGTAGTGGATGGTGGCGAGGTCGTTGGACTCCTGGACCTTGGCCAGCCGGCCCGCGTCGCCCTTCTTCTGAAGGGCCGCCTCCAGCTCGTGGTTGCGGTCGAAGTGGTCCTCCAGCGGGCGCTTGTTGCGACCTGTGATCATCAGTACGTCGCCGAGTCCCGCCGACGCGGCCTCTTCGACCACGTACTGGATCGCCGGCTTGTCGACGACCGGGAGCATCTCCTTGGGAGTCGCCTTCGTGGCGGGCAGGAACCTGGTGCCGAGGCCCGCGGCGGGGATGACAGCCTTGGTGATCCTGGTGTGCGCGTCAGTCATGCGGGTCACCATATCCGGCTGCTATGGGCGGAATCTGTGGGTCCGCTTTGTAGGCACATATATGCGTCGAATAGGAGAGGTTTGTGACCCGGCTATGAGTCCGCACACCGATGAGCCCGCAGATTTCCCGCCCGGCGCCCACCCTGACAAGCGTTCATTGCGCAGGGAGTTCCTCCGGGTGAGGAACGCGTTGACGGAGGATGACACACAGGAGACGGAGCGGGCCGTGGCCCGCCGGGCTCTCGAACTCGACGAGTTGGCGCAGGCCCGCACAGTGGCGGCGTATGTCTCCGTGGGCGGCGAGCCGGGGACGGGCGCGCTCCTCGACGCCCTTCGCGCGCGCGGGACGCGCGTACTGCTTCCGGCCCTGCTGCCCGACAACGACCTGGACTGGGGCGCGTACGACGGGGCGGCTTCGCTCACCACCGTGCGGCACCCGGGAAAGATGGCCCTGTTGGAGCCCGGCGGCGAGCGACTCGGCCCCGCCGCCGTCCTGGAGGCCGACGTTGTGCTGCTGCCGGGGCTCGCCGTGGACGCACGCGGGATGCGGCTCGGCCGCGGCGGCGGCTCGTACGACCGGGTGCTCGCGCGCCTGGAGGCGGCCGGTGCGCGGCCCGCGCTGGTCGTGCTGCTCCACGACAGCGAGGTCGTCGAGCATCTCCCCCAGGAGGCGCACGACAAGGCCGTGGACGCGGTGGTGACGCCCTCGGGCGTACGGCGCTTCTGACCCGGGCGCCGCACACGCGAAAGGGGCCTCCACGCACGCGTGGAGGCCCCTTTCGGTGTCGGTCCGGCTACGACTACGGCTACGACTACGGCTACGGCTACGGCTACGGCTTCAGGACCATCGAGTCCTCGGTGCTGTCGCCGACGGCCTTCTCGGAGAAGTTCCAGGGCAGCAGGTCACCCTTGATCCACTTCTCGGTCTGGTCCGTGTAGTGGTCGCTGAAGGTGTGCCCCGAGGCGCCCGTGAGGTTGATCCACTTGGACTTGTCGAGGTCCGCCATGTTGACCACCATCCGCATGGACGGCACCCAGTCGACTCCGTAGCCGCCCGCGGCGTTCCAGCCAGTCGCGTTCACGGCCGCCTCTCCGCCGCCCAGCTTCCAGGGGCCGCGGTTGAGCACGTACTGCAGCCAGCCGGGACCCTCGGTGCCGAGCGTCTGGTTCTTCAGTTCCAGCTTGTGCAGCCGGCCCCAGCTCCAGGTGTCGATGTCCTTGCCGAGCTTGGCCGTGAGGTCCCAGCGGGCGTCCTCCATGGCACGGTCGAACAGCTGGTCACGGTTGTGGGTGGGATCGTCCGTGCGGCTGCCCGGCGTCTTCCACCAGTCGTTCTTCGGATCCTTGATGATCTTGCGGACGACCTCGAACCAGCGGTCACCGCCGTCCGGCTGCGCCGAGTGCGTGTCCCGCTCGCCGCACTCGCGGACCTTGCGGTCCTCGTCGGCGGGGCCCGTCTTGTCGACCGGCTCGACGCTCAGGCACTGGCCCTCGACCCGCAGTTCCTTGGGCAGCTTGTTGCCGAAGGCGAGCTTGAGGATGTTGCGCCACACGGAGTTGAAGTAGGCCGCGGCGGCCGAGTCCGGGTTCTGGGTGTAGTCCCAGTTCTCCAGGAGCTGCTGCGCGTCCCTGACGTCCTTGTCCTTGACGTCGATCTTCTGCAGGTAGGGCACGAGCAGCTTGGCGATCTCGCTGCTGTTGTCCATCTGCATGGTGCGCATGTCGTCGGTGGAGACCTTGCCGCCGTCCTTGATCTTCGACTCGATCAGGTCGGTGATGCGCTGACTGCGGGTGCCGTAGCCCCAGTCCTTGGTCAGCGTGTACGGGTAGCTGTCGTCGACCACGGCCTGGTTGGCGGTCACGATGTAGCCGCGCTTCGGGTTGAACTCGTACGGCAGCTCGTTCTGCTTGATGTAGCCGGTCCAGCGGTACTTGGAGTCCCAGCCGGGAGACGGCAGCGAGCCGTCGCCCTCGCCGCGGGTCGGGATCCGGCCCGGCAGCTGGTAGCCGATGTTGCCCTCGGTGTCGGCGTAGGTGAGGTTCTGCGACGGCACCTGGAAGTCGGCGGAGGCCTTGCGGAACTCGGACCAGTTCGACGCCTTGTCGAGCTCGAAGACGGCGTCCATGGTGTTGCCCGGTTGCAGCGCGGTCCAGCGCAGCGCGATGCCGTAGCCGTCGCCTCTGTCGGGGGCCGCCGCGTCGACGCCGGCCTTCTTGCCGACCTTCACGAGCTCGGAGTTGCGGTCGGACAGCAGCGGCCCGTTGTCGGTCTCCCGCACCGTGATCGTCTTGGAGTCGCCGCCGGCGACCTTGATGGTCTCCTTGCGGGTCTTGAAGGGCACCGTCCTGTCGTCGACCAGGTAGCCGTCGCCGCTGAACTTCTCCAGGTAGAGATCGGTGACGTCGACGCCCGAGTTGGTCAGGCCCCAGGAGATGTTCTGGTTGTGGCCGATGACCACGCCCGGCATGCCGGCGAAGGTGTAACCCGACGTGTCGTACTGGCACTTGCTGGAGACGCTCGTGCAGTGCAGGCCCATCTGATACCAGACGGACGGCAGTTGCGGCGCCAGGTGCGGGTCGTTGGCGAGCAGCGGCTTGCCGGTGATGGTGTGGTCGCCCGAGACCACCCACGAGTTGGAGCCGATGCCGTTGCCGTTGGGCCCCAGGCCCGCGGAGTCGGGGATCTCGTCCAGGACCTTGGAGAGGCCGCCGAGCTGGCTCTGGAGGCCGCTGGGGGCCCCTGTGTCGCCCGCCAGGCCGGTGCCCGCCGCCCCGGCCGCCTGCGTGCTCGTACCGCCTGAGGACGCGTCGTACGACTTCGTGGCGCTGTTGTACCCGCCCTCCTGCACGATCGGCTTGTGCCGCGTGTACGGGTAGTCGGGGTACAGGTCGGCGATCTGCTTCGGGCCGAGCCGGCTCGTCATCAGCGAGCGGTCGATCTCCTCCTGCATGTTGCCGCGCAGGTCCCAGGCCATCGCCTTGAGCCAGGCCACCGAATCCACCGGCGACCACTTCTGCGGCTTGTAGTCGTTCTCGAAGCCGAGCGCGACGTACTCCGCGGAGATGTCCTTGCCGCTCTTGCCCCCCAGGTAGGAGTTGACCCCCTTGGAGTACGCCTGGAGGTACTTCTTGGTCGCGGGCGACAGCTTGGAGTCGTACTCCTTCTGTGCCGTCCGGCGCCAGCCCATGGTGCGCAGGAACTCATCGGTCTTGACCTGGCCCTTGCCGAACATCTCGGAGAGCCGACCGGAGGTCGTATGGCGCCGCACGTCCATCTCGTAGAACCGGTCCTGCGCCTGCACGTACCCCTGCGCCATGAACAGGTCGTGATCCGTGGAGGCGTAGATCTGCGGGATCCCGTAGCTGTCCCGCTTGACCTGTACCGGCCCGTCGAGCCCGTCGAGTTGGATGGACCCCGTCGTCTGCGGCATGGAAGCGCGGACGCTGTCGACGCTCCAGTAGGCCCCGAATCCGAGGCCCGCAAGAACGGCCAACACGAGGACGATCACGATCAGTCGGGCTCGACGCCCCTTCTTCTTACCGGGCGGGCTGCCGGCAGAGGCGTTCGTAGTGGAGGGCATCGGGATCCTTGCTGTCCTTCGCTGGCTGCGGGCGAGAGCAACCTTACGAGCAGTGGGGTGCGGCCCCGGACGCGGAGTCGGGAAGCAGGGTTCTACGTAGAGCGGCGTGACGAATCCGGCATCAAGAAAGCGTTAACGATTAGGTAAGGTAACGAAGTAACTTCCCTGTCGCAGTGTCCCTCCTGGAAGGAACAGCCCCTGACTGTCCACCAGCTCAACCAGCTCCTGCTCGTCGGCGCACTCGTGCTGCTCGTGGCGGTCGCCGCCGTGCGCATTTCCTCACGCAGCGGACTGCCGAGCCTTCTGCTCTACCTCGGTATCGGCGTCGTCATGGGCCAGGACGGCCTCGGCCACGTCGACTTCAGCAACGCTGAGATGACCCAGGTCATCGGCTACGCGGCACTCGTCGTGATCCTCGCCGAAGGCGGTCTGGGAACGAAGTGGAAGCAGATCAAACCCGCGCTCCCCGCGGCCGCCGCCCTGTCACTCGCGGGCGTCGCGGTCAGCGTGGGGGTGACGGCCGCGGGCGCGCACTACCTGGTGGGCCTCGAATGGCGACAGGCACTGATCATCGGCGCGGTGGTCTCGTCCACGGACGCGGCGGCGGTTTTCTCCGTTCTACGTAGGGTGCCGCTTCCGGCACGCGTGACCGGCGTCCTTGAGGCGGAGTCCGGTTTCAACGACGCCCCTGTCGTCATCCTCGTCGTCGCGTTCTCCGCCTCCGGCCCCATAGAGCACTGGTACGTCCTCCTCGGCGAGATCGCCCTGGAGCTCGCCATCGGCGCCGCCATCGGGCTCGCGGTCGGCTGGCTCGGCTCCTTCGGCCTGCGGCACGTGGCCCTGCCCGCCTCCGGCCTCTACCCGATCGCCGTCCTGGCCATCGCCACGTCCGCGTACGCCGCGGGCGCCATGGCCCACGGCAGCGGATTCCTCGCCGTCTACCTGGCCGCGATGGTGATGGGCAACGCCAAGCTGCCGCACTGGCCCGCCACCCGCGGCTTCGCCGAAGGGCTCGGCTGGATCGCGCAGATCGGCATGTTCGTCCTGCTCGGCCTGCTCGTCACCCCGCACGAACTGGCCGACGACATCGTGCCCGCGCTCCTCATCGGCCTGGTCCTCACAATGGTCGCGCGGCCCCTGTCGGTCGTCGTGAGCCTGGTGCCCTTCCGCATACCGTGGGCGGAGAAGGCCCTCATGTCGTGGGCCGGGCTGCGCGGCGCCGTGCCCATCATCTTGGCGACCATCCCGATGGTCACGGGCGTCGCCGACAGCCAGCGAATCTTCAACATCGTCTTCGTCCTGGTCGTCGTCTACACCCTCATCCAGGGCCCCACGCTGCCGTGGCTCGCCCGCAAGCTGCGCCTGGCCGGCTCCTCCGATGCCGCCGACCTCGGCATCGAATCGGCGCCCCTGGAGCGGCTGCGCGGGCACCTGCTGTCCGTCTCCATCCCGGAAGGCTCGCGGATGCACGGCGTGGAGGTCGGCGAGCTGCGGCTGCCCAAGGGCGCCGCCGTCACGCTCGTCGTCCGCGACGGCACCTCGTCCGTGCCCGCCCCGACCACCGTGCTCCGCCGGGGCGACGAGCTCCTGGTGGTCGCCACGGACCCGGTGCGGGACGCCGCGGAGGCGCGCCTGCGGGCCGTCGCCCTCGGCGGCAAGCTGGCCGGCTGGCTGGGCACCGCGGGCCCGGAAGCCCGTTAGCATGGATGCACAAACCATGTACGACCGACTCTGCCTGACGTAGAGCCGGCGCGACCGCAAAGCGGCCGCGGTCCCCTTGCAGCGCCGTGCTTCACGGCCTGATCTGCTTGGCCCAGGGCCTCTCCTGGCGCGGACCGTAGGTATCACTCGGTTCCCGGCGCATGAGGACGGCTCTCGGCGCGCATCCCTCAACCAGGAGGACCGCGCGCTACCAGGCGGCAGAAAGGCAAGGACCGTGCCAAAGAAGGACACGGTCACCGAACCCGGCACCCAGCGGGCCGAGCGCCCCGGTTACGGGCAGCTCCTGCGCACCCGCGGGGCCTGGACGTTCCTGCTTCCCGGCTTCGCGGCGCGGCAGCCGTTCGCGATGCTCACGATCTCCATCGTGCTGCTCGTGCAGCACACCACCGGCTCGTACGGCACCGCCGGCGCGGTCTCCGCGACGACCGGTGTCGCCATGGCGCTCTTCGCGCCCTACAGCGGCAAGCTGGCCGACCGCTTCGGGCAGCGTGCCGTGCTGCTGCCCGGCGTGCTCGTGCACTCCGCGGCCGGACTCACGCTCACCGCGCTCGCACTCTCCGGGGCGCCCACGTGGGCGCTGTTCGTGGCCGCCGTACCCACAGGTGCCTCGACACCGCAGATCGGGCCCATGGTGCGCGCCCGCTGGGGCGTGAAGCTCCAGGGTTCGCCCCTGATGCAGACGGCCGCCGCCTTCGAGTCGGTCACCGACGAGTTCACGTTCGTGCTCGGCCCGCTGTTCGCTACGGCCCTGTGCACCGGCATCGACCCGGCCGCGGGCCTGCTCACCGAGGCCGCGCTCACCCTCGTCGGCGGCCTCCTGTTCGCCGCCCAGAAGGGCACCCAGCCTCCCGTGGCCGGCCTGGAAGGGCACGCGCGCGTGGCGCACACCTCCGCGCTCCGCGTGCCCGGTGTGCGCGTCCTGATCGTCACGTTCCTCGGCATCGGCTCCGTCTTCGGCGGCATGCAGGTCTCGCTCGCCGCGTACACCGAGTCGATCGGCGAGCCCGGCCTCAACGGCGTCCTCTACGGGATCTTCGCCGCCGGCAACATGCTCTCGGGCCTGGTCTGCGGTGCCATCGCGTGGAAGATCGCCCCGCAGCGCCGGCTCCTCGTCGGCTACACGGCCCTCGCCGTCATGGCGTCGGGGCTGTGGGCGGCGCAGTCCGTGGTGCTGCTCGCCGGGCTCGGCCTGCTGGTCGGCGTGTGCATCGCGCCGTCCCTGATCACGGGCTACACGCTGGTCGAGAAGATCGTCCCCGCGGGTTCCCGCACCGAGGCCTTCACCTGGCTGACCGGGGCGGTCGCGCTCGGTCAGGCGGTCGCCGTGTCGGTCTCCGGGCAGCTGGAGGACCGCCTCTGGGACGGCGCCGGATTCCTCGTCCCGATGGGCGGCACGGTGTTGGCCCTGGTGGTCATGTTCCTGCTGCGCTCGCGGCTCACGCCACCCTCGACGGGGCGGACCGTGGCACGTGGTGTGGGTCACCGCGAGCCTGTGGCAGTGGACTGATCCCGCGGAATAGGTCACTATGGATCGTCGTTAGCACTCAACGAGTGAGAGTGCCAGGAGGAAGACACAGTGCCGACTTACCAGTACCAGTGCACCGAGTGCGGCGAGGGCCTCGAGGCGGTGCAGAAGTTCACCGACGAGTCCCTGACCGTGTGCCCCGCTTGCCAGGGTCGCCTGAAGAAGGTGTTCTCGGCAGTCGGCATCGTGTTCAAGGGCTCCGGCTTCTACCGCAACGACAGCCGCGGCTCCTCGTCGAGCAGCAGCCCGGCGTCGTCCTCGGGGTCGTCGTCCGGCTCTGAGTCGAAGTCCGCCGAATCGAAGCCGTCCTCCGACTCGAAGCCGTCGACGTCTTCTTCGTCCTCGTCCTCTTCTTCGACGTCGTCGTCTTCGGCTTCGTCCTCGTCGAGTTCTTCGACGTCCTCCGCCGCGTAAGCAACGCCGCGAATTCTTACGAGACCCTGTCGTCATCCGGCGACAGGGTCTTCGGCGTTCCCGGCATGACTAATGTGCTGATCCATGGCGACCAACTCAGGCAACGCGAACGCGAGCACCGCCGCGGAGATCGGCGTGATCGGCGGCTCCGGCTTCTACTCGTTCCTGGACGACGTGACAGAGATCAGCGTCGACACCCCCTACGGCCCACCGAGCGACTCGCTCTTCCTCGGTGAGGTGGCGGGGCGCCGGGTCGCCTTCCTGCCCCGGCACGGCCGCGGCCACCATCTGCCGCCGCACCGCATCAACTACCGCGCCAACCTCTGGGCGTTGCGCTCCGTGGGCGTACGCCAGGTGCTCGGCCCGTGCGCGGTGGGCGGCCTGCGGCCCGAGTACGGGCCGGGGACGCTGCTCGTGCCCGACCAGTTCGTGGACCGTACGAAGTCGCGGGCGCAGACGTACTTCGACGGGCTGCCGCTCCCGGACGGGACCGTGCCGAACGTCGTGCACGTCTCGCCGGCCGATCCCTACTGCCCCGCGGGGCGCAGGGTCGCGGTGAAGGCGGCGCGCGGCAAGGGCTGGGAACCGGTGGACGGCGGGACGCTCGTGGTGGTCGAGGGGCCGCGCTTCTCCACCCGTGCCGAGTCCCGGTGGCATGCCGACATGGGCTGGTCGGTGGTCGGGATGACCGGGCACCCGGAGGCGATGCTCGCCCGTGAACTGGAGCTCTGCTACACGTCGTTGACCCTCGTCACGGATCTGGACGCGGGCGCGGAGAGCGGCGAGGGCGTCTCGCACGACGAGGTGCTCCAGGTGTTCGCGGCCAACGTGGACCGGCTGCGGACGGTGCTGTTCGACGCGGTGGCGGGGCTGCCGGCGGAGGCGGAGCGGGACTGCCCGTGCGGAGGGGCGCTGGGCGGGATGGATCCGGGGTTCCGGCTGCCGTGACGGGACCCGAGCGGGCCGAGGACTGAGGGCCGGGAGCCGGGAGCCGGGGGCCGGGGGCCGGGAGTCGGGAGTCGGGAGCGCTGAACTTCCCGTTCGGGTGAGGGAGTTGTCCACAACCGCTCGGTAGTGCACGGGGCTCAGCGGGATCGATCGCGAAGGCGGAACGTGGTCGGCGAGACGGGCGCGGCGCCCGTCCGGCCCGACCGATCCGCAGGCGGTGGCGACCATGTCCGCATCTGTCCCTGTCCCGTACCAGCTCAGCATTCCCCCGACGTCCGAGGTGCCGCCCTTCCCTCCCGTGCACGTACGCGGCGCGCGGTGGCGGCCGGGGCGCGCGGGCAGGCGTCGGCACCGGCCTGCCATGGCGGCCGGCCTCGTCCTGACCGCGGCGGCGCTGGCGGCCGCCGTGCCGTCGTCCGGGGCGGGAGGCGGGCCCGAGCCCCCGCACGTGGGGGCGGGGCCGGGTGGGCGGGCCGTCGCGCCCGCCGTGACGGTGTCGGCGCCGGTACGGATCGCGGACGCGGGGGCGGTGCGGCTGCTGCGACCGGGCGACCGGGTCGACGTGGTGGCGGCACGGGCCGACGGCAGGCCGGGGGTGCGGGTGCTCGCGTCCGGCGCGCGCGTGGCGTCCGTCCCGAAGCCGAGGCCAACTCTCGGTCAAGGCGGCGACATCGGCGAAACCTCGACGCCGGGCGGCGCGTTGGTGGTGCTGACGGTGGAACGTGGGACCGCGGCGCGACTCGCGGGCGCCGGAGCCGCTTCCAGGCTGGCGGTGACGGTGTGGTGACGTATATCTCGTCAAGTCCCTCGTTCGAGCTACCGAATTGGACAGGTCTGACCCGAACTGTCGTAGGTTGCGGAAGCGTTTGCTCCACAACCTGGACATGTGAAGAGAGGCCTTCTGGTGAGCGAGAACAACGAACCGAGCCTGTGGGAAGGCTTCAAGGCCTTCCTCATGCGGGGCAATGTGATCGACCTGGCGGTCGCCGTGGTCATCGGCGCCGCGTTCACCAGCGTCGTGAACACGGTGGTGGAAGGGGTCATCAACCCGATCGTCGGAGCGTTCGGGACACAGGACCTGAACAAGTACTCGTACTGCCTTCAGAGCCCGTGCAAGCCCGCGACAGGCGGTGCCGAGGCCGAAGGCATCGAGATCATGTGGGGCACGGTCGTCAGTGCCGCCCTCAGCTTCCTGATCACGGCCGCCGTCGTCTACTTCCTGATGGTGCTGCCGATGGCCAAGTACCTCGCCCGGCAGGCCGCGAAGAAGGCCGAGAAGGAAGGCACCCAGGAGGTCATGGAGGTCTCCGAGCTGGAGGTGCTCAAGGAGATCCGCGACGCGCTCGTGGCGCAGCGCGGCTCGGGGCACACCGAGCCCTAGTAGGGCTCGCGGCCGCCCTTCAGATGTGGTGGGGCGGCTTCTCGTCGAGGAAGCGGGCCAGGTCGGCGGCGCTGTTGTCGCCGGCCGCCGGCCGCTCGCCCCAGCCGCGGTCCGTGTCGTCGGAGGACTGCGCCGTCAGCGGGTCGTCGAAGATCAGCGCGGCCTTGGGGTCGCGCTTCTTGGGATCGCGCTCGGCGGGCTCGGGGGCGGTGCTCATGGCTCCAGGGTACGTCGCGGGGGCGAACCCTGGCTCAGACCGCTGTGAGGCCGTAGGACTCGAAGATCGCCTTGGCGGAGGCGAGCTGTCCGGGGGTGGGCGAGGGGGTGTCGCGCAGCGTGAAGGTCTTGCCGAGCGCCTGCCACTTCGCCTCGCCGAGCTTGTGGAAGGGCAACACGTCGACCCGGGAGACGTTGCCGAGGGAGCCCGCGAAGGCGGCGACGCCCTCGATGTTGGCGGGGTCGTCGGTCAGGCCGGGGACGAGCACGAAGCGCACCCACACGTTCTTGCCGAGGTCGGCGAGGCGGTGCGCGAAGTCGAGGGTGGGCCGCAGCGGGCGCCCGGTGACCCGCTTGTAGGTGGCGCGGTCCCAGGACTTGATGTCGAGCAGCACCAGGTCCACGTCGCGCAGGAGGGCGTCGGTGGCGCGGGCGCCGAGGAAGCCCGAGGTGTCGAGGGCCGTGTGCAGGCCCAGCTCGTGCTTGAAGCGGTGCAGCAGCTCACCGGCGAAGACCGGCTGGAGCAGCGGTTCCCCGCCGCTGATGGTGGCGCCGCCGCCCGCGGCCTCGATGAACCGGGTGTACTTGGCGGCTTCCGCGACGATGTCGTCGGCCGCGGTGCGCTTGCCGTTCCGCATCTTCCAGGTGTCGGGGTTGTGGCAGTACAGGCAGGTCAGCGGGCAGCCGGAGAGGAACGTCACGAAGCGGGTGCCGGGCCCGTCGACGCCGGTCGACAGGTCCCAGGAGTGCACCGAACCCTCGATGGGGCGGTGGGTCGCGGCGGCGGCCGGGGTGGCGGCGTCGTTCGCTGCCGGCTTCTGCGTGAGCAGCACGGTCATGGCGTTCCTCCTCGTGTCCTTCGGGGTGCCTCGGTAGGGAGGACCGGCTCAGAGGGAGCCGTGGAAGGTGCGGTTGATGACGTCCAGCTGCTGCTCGCGCGTCAGGCGGACGAAGTTCACCGCGTAGCCGGAGACCCGGATGGTGAGCTGCGGGTAGTTCTCCGGGTGCTCCATGGCGTCCTCGAGCGTCGCCTTGTTCAGGACGTTGACGTTCATGTGGAAGCCGTCGCTGGCCATGAACCCGTCGAGCACGCCGGACAGGTTGCCGATCCGCTCGCCGGGGGTGCGGCCCAGGGCGTCCGGGGTGATCGTGTTGGTCAGCGAGATGCCGTCCTCGGCGTCGTCGTAGGGCAGCTTCGCCACCGACAGGGCGGAGGCGATGTAGCCGTGCTCGTCGCGCCCGTTCATCGGGTTGGCGCCGGGGGCGAAGGGGGTGCCGGCGCGGCGGCCGTCCGGGGTGTTGCCGGTCTTCTTGCCGTAGACGACGTTCGAGGTGATCGTGAGTACCGACTGGGTGTGCACGGCGTTCCGGTAGGTCGGGTGCTTGCGGACCTTCTCCATGAAGCCGTGGACGATGCGCCGGGCGATGGCGTCGGCGCGGTCGTCGTTGTTGCCGTAGGCCGGGTAGTCACCCTCGATCTCGTAGTCGACGGCGAGACCCGTCTCGTCCCGGATCACCTTCACCTTGGCGTGCTTGATCGCCGAGAGGGAGTCCGCGGCGACCGACAGGCCCGCGATGCCACAGGCCATGGTGCGCAGGATCTCCTGGTCGTGCAGGGCCATCTCGATGCGCTCGTAGGCGTACTTGTCGTGCATGTAGTGGATGACGTTGAGCGCGTGGACGTAGGTCCTCGCCAGCCAGTCGAGCATCGCGTCGTAGCGCTCGGCGACGACTCCGTAGTCGAGGTACTCGCCCTCGATGGGCTCGAAGCCCTCGACGACCTGCTTGCCGGACTTCTCGTCGCGGCCACCGTTGATCGCGTAGAGGAGCGCCTTGGCGACGTTCACGCGGGCGCCGAAGAACTGCATCTGCTTGCCGACGGCCATCGCGGAGACGCAGCAGGCGATAGCGGTGTCGTCGCCGTACTTGGGGCGCATCAGCTCGTCGGACTCGAACTGGATGGCCGAGGTGTCGATGGCGACCTGGGAGGCGAAGTCCTTGAAGCCGCGCGGCAGTTCACGCGACCAGAAGACCGTCAGGTTCGGCTCGGGGGCCGGGCCGAGGTTGTAGAGGGTCTGCAGGGCGCGGAAGGTGGTGCGCGAGACGAGCGGACGGCCGTCCTCGCCGATACCGGCCATCGACCAGGTGACCCAGGTCGGGTCGCCGGAGTAGAGGTCGTTGTACTCGGGGGTACGCAGGAAGCGGACGATGCGGAGCTTGATGACGAAGTCGTCGATGAACTCCTGGGCCTCGGACTCGGTGATCCGGCCGGCCTCGATGTCGCGCTGCAGGTAGATGTCGAGGAAGTTGTCGATGCGGCCGATCGACATGGCCGCGCCGTTCTGCTCCTTCACGGCGGCGAGGTAGGCGAAGTACAGCCACTGGACGGCCTCGCGGCCGGTGGTGGCCGGGCCCGAGATGTCGTAGCCGTACGACATGGCCATGGCCTTGAGCTCGTTCAGCGCCTTGATCTGCTCGGAGATCTCCTCGCGGTCCCGGATCACGTGCTCGGTGGGCCAGGCGGCGCTCAGCTCGTCCTTGTCGGCCTGCTTGGCGGCGATGAGGCGGTCGACGCCGTAGAGGGCGACGCGGCGGTAGTCGCCGATGATGCGGCCGCGGCCGTAGGCGTCGGGGAGGCCGGTGATGATGCCGGAGGAGCGGCAGGCGCGGATCTCGGGGGTGTAGGCGTCGAAGACCCCCTCGTTGTGGGTCTTGCGCAGGTGGGTGTAGATCTCGCGGACCTCGGGGTCGGCCTCGTAGCCGTACGCGTTCAGGGCGCCCTCGACCATCCGCCAGCCGCCGTTGGGCATGATCGCGCGCTTCAGCGGGGCGTCGGTCTGGAGGCCCACGATGAGGTCAATGGGGCCTCCCCTGCTCGAACGGAGTTGAGAGCTTGGGGAATGGTTCGCGGGTGTGCCGTCGATGTAGCCGGGCCTGAAGGCGTCGATACGGGACGGGGTCTGCACGTCGACGTCGTGGACGCCGCGCTCGATCTCCGCGGGGAACATCCCGAGGAGCTTGTCCCAGGCGCCGGTGGTGCGTTCGGTCGGCCCCGCGAGGAAGGAGCCGTCCCCCTCGTAGGGAGTGTAGTTCTGCTGGACGAAGTCGCGGACGTCGACGGCGTCCCGCCACAGCCCTCCCTTGAAGCCCTCCCAGGCCTCGCCGTGCGTCGTCTTTTCCGCGGGAGTGGCAGTCATCTGCGGCACCTTCCCCATCTCTTCGACCGGTGGGTTGCTACGAGTTCATTGCACTCCGGCGGGGCTCGACAAAGGGGCGGCAATGGTCCTGAGTTCAGGACCATAGGGCCCTACTTCGGGCCGGAATCTGCTGGAACTTCCGGGTTCACCTGGGATTTCCCCAGGGACTTTCGACCCTTGTTTACTTGTGAATGCATTCACAAGAAAGGTGCCGGATTTCCGTGGTACCAGCGGCGTCCGCGCATGCGTGGACTGCGTGCCGATTCCCCCGCGGCGCGATCCGATCTGCTGGGGTGGGCCCATGACGTCCACGCCAGACAAGCGCTCCCCGATCCGCCGCATGGTCGAGAGGGGGCGCGACGAGGAGCATCGGGCCGCGTCACCGCTGGAGCTGTTCTTCGACCTGTGTTTCGTCGTCGCCGTCGCGCAGGGCGGGGCGGAGCTGGTGCACGCGGTCGCGGAGGGGCACTCGGGCGCCGGCGTGATCGACTACGCGCGCGTTTTCTTCGCGATCTGGTGGGCGTGGATGAACTTCACCTGGTTCGCCTCGGCCTACGACAACGACGACGCGCTCTATCGCGTGATCACGCTCGTCCAGATCGCGGGCGTGCTGGTGCTCGCGGCCGGAGTCTCGCAGGCGTTCGCGCACGACGACTACCTGGTGGTCTTTCTCGGCTACCTGGTCATGCGGGTCGCCATGGCCACGCACTGGCTGCGGGCCGCCGCCTCCACCACCGGGGCCGAGCGTCGGGTGGCACTGCGGTACGCGGGCGGCGTGCTCGCCTGCCAGATCGGCTGGTTGGCCCTGCTGTTCACGCCCACGGCGGCCCAGGGCTGGGTGTTCCTGGCGATGGCGATCCTGGAGATGTGCGTACCGGTGTACGCGGAGCGGGACCGGCAGACGTCCTGGCACCCGCACCACATCGCCGAGCGCTACGGCCTGTTCACGATCATCGTGCTCGGCGAGACGATCGCCGCGGCCACGGTCGCGGTGAAGTCGGGCATCGAGGAGAACGACGCGCTCCGCGAGCTCCTGCCGATCGCGGCGGGCGGCCTGCTCGTCGTCTTCGCCGCCTGGTGGATCTACTTCGCGGTGCCGATCCACGACCGGCTGCGCAGCAACCGGCAGGCGTTCGTGTGGGGCTACGGCCACTTCTTCATCCTCGCGTCGGCGGCGTCGATCGGCGCGGGCATCGAGGTCGCCGTAGAGCAGGCGGTGGGCAAGGCGCACATCTCCACGGCCGCCGCCTCCGCCGCCGTGACGGTCCCGTCAGCGGTGTTCCTGCTGCTGGTGTGGGCGCTGCACGCGCGATTCTTCAAGGCGGGGGCCGCGCAGCAACTGACGTTGCCGGTCAGTGCGGTGCTGGTGCTCGCGTGCACGTTCGCGGGGCACTGGGCGGTGCTCACGGCGGGGATCGTCGCGGCGCTCACGGTGGTGGCCGGGGTGACGCTGTCCTCGCGGCCGGGCGGGGCGCAGACTGCCTGAGTGGTCCTGGCCACCCCACCCGGCCGGTGCCTCCCGGTCACCCCGACCGGGCGCCAACTGCCGTGGTAGGCATGGGACATGACGACACGCAACGATGCCCTCACCGATGTCCCCGGCCTGCGCGTCGGACACGCCACCCGTGTCGGGGACGGGTTCCTGACCGGTACGACGGTCGTGCTCGCCCCCGAAGGCGGCGCGGTCACCGCCGTGGACGTACGTGGCGGTGGACCCGGCACGCGGGAGACCGACGCACTGGACCCGCGCAACCTCGTGCAGCGGATCGAGGCGGTCGTGCTCACGGGCGGCAGCGCGTTCGGGCTCGACTCGGCGTCGGGCGTGATGGCGTGGCTGGAGGACCAGGGGCGCGGGGTCCCGGCCGGCGCCCGCCCCGGGGAGGTCGTGCCGGTGGTGCCGGCGGCGTGCGTGTTCGACCTCGGCCGGGGCGGCGACTGGCGGGCCCGGCCGGACGCGGCGTTGGGCCGCGCCGCGGTCGAGGCCGCCGCCGCGACGGAGTCCGGCTCCCCCGTCCAGGAGGGCAACGTCGGCGCGGGCACCGGCACGCTCGTCGGGAAGCTGCGCGGCGGCATCGGTACCGCCTCCACGGTCCTCGACTCCGGGATCACGGTCTCCGCCCTGGTCGTCGCGAACGCCGCGGGCTCCGCCGTGGACCCGGCCACCGGGGCGTTGTACGGCGAGTTCTTCACGGGCCGCGGCCCGGTGACGTACCCCACGCCGGAGACGCACGAGGCGGCGGGCAAGCGGATCGCGGAAGCAGCCGCGGCGAACGGGGTGCAGCCCCTCAACACCACCCTCGCCGTCGTCGCCACCGACGCCGACCTCAGCCGCGCCCAGGCGCAGAAGGTCGCCGGTACCGCGCACGACGGGATCGCCCGGGCCGTACGCCCTGTACACCTGCTGAACGACGGGGACACGGTGTTCGCGCTCGCCACCGGGGAGCGGCCGCTCGACGCCGCGAACCCCCTCGCCCTCAACGAGGTGCTCGCGGCCGGTGCCGACCTCGTGACGCGGGCGATCGTACGGGCCCTGCGCACGGCGGAGTCCGTGTCGGTCGGCGGCCGCACCCACCTCTCGTACAGCGACCTTTACGGGAGCCCGGCCGACGCCGTGTAACAGAGATCCACCGCCGCGTAACAGAACTGTCCCTGTGGCTGCGTTCACAGCAAGCGGACGGAACCCCTCCGGCCGCCTCACGCTCTTCTCTCACATCGGTAGAGAAGCAGCGGAACAGCAGAAACCACGAAAAGGGAGCAGACCGTGAGCAGGCAGAACAAAGCCGTCGTGTGCGCGGCACTCGCCGTCGGCGCACTGACCCTCACGGCCTGCGGGGGTGATGCCACCGCCAGCGACGACAAGGGTGGCGACGCCCCAAAGATCACCATCTCCGCCAAGGACGGCTCGACCGGTGCGTCGATCAACGCGACGGGCGTGAAGGTCAGCGACGGCAAGCTGACCACCGTAAAGATGACCGAGTCGGCGAGCGGCAAGACCGTGCCCGGCACGATCGTGAAGAGCGGCGCGGCGTGGAAGCCGAAGGAGCAGCTGGAGCGCGGCACCAAGTACCGGATCTCCGCGTCCGCCAAGGACGACAGCGGACAGAAGGCCGCCGCCAACTCCATCTTCACGACGGTCTCCAGCGCCAACAGCTTCATCGGGACGTACACACCGGACGACGGGAAGACGGTCGGGGTCGGGATGCCGGCCTCCTTCACGTTCGACAAGGCGATCACCAACAAGAAGGACGTGCAGTCGCACATCACGGTGACGTCCAGCAGCGGCCAGAAGGTCGTCGGCCACTGGTTCGGCGCGCAGCGCCTGGACTTCAGGCCCCAGGACTACTGGAAGGCCGGCTCCAAGGTCACGATGAAGATCGACCTCGACGGCGTCGAGGGGGCGAACGGGGTGCACGGCGTGCAGGACAAGACGGTGACCTTCACCGTCGGCCGCTCGCAGGTCTCCACGGTCGACGCGAACACGCAGGAGATGACGGTCGTCCGCGACGGCAGGACGATCAAGACGGTGCCCGTCTCGACCGGAAGCAACGAACACCCGACGTACAACGGGCAGATGGTGATCTCGGAGAAGTTCGTGCAGACGCGCATGAACGGCGACACGGTCGGCTTCGGCGGGGAGTACGACATCGCGGACGTGCCGCACGCGATGCGCCTGTCCCAGTCCGGGACGTTCATCCACGGCAACTACTGGAGCTCACCGGGCATCTTCGGCTCGCAGGGCACCAGCCACGGCTGCGTCGGCATGCGGGACGTGAAGGGCGCGGGCGGCGACACGACCGCCAAGTGGTTCTACGACAACTCGCTCGTCGGCGACGTCGTGGTCATGAAGAACTCGCACGACGAGACGGTCGCCCCGGACAACGGCCTCAACGGCTGGAACATGGCGTGGGACCAGTGGACGGCGGGCAGCGCCGCCTGACCGGCCGACTGCACCGACACGGGCCGCGCGGGAACCCACCGCGCGGCCCGCGCGTTGTCCAGGCACGTTGCTCAAATCCCGCTCTCCGTCTGTCATTTCGTTTGTCATTTCGTTTGCCATTTCACGGACACGATGTCCGAGCGAAGGACTACGGTATGCACCCACGAGGTGACACGAAGCGATACTGGGAGGTGCCTTGAGCTTTCCGCATGACTCCGAGACCTGTGCCGGATTAGGGACCGAGTCGGACGCGTCACCCGAAGCGCAGCTCGGGCGGCTCCTCGGTCGCGCGCTCAACTCCTTCGACCTGCCCGACGAGACGCTGGAGCGGCTCGACGGAGCGCTCGCGTACGCGGGCTCCCTGCACTCGGCCCACCACAGCGCGGGCCGCCACCGCGAGACCTACCGGCACAACTGGTTGCTGATCGACGGCGGTTCGCTCACCCTCTGGGAGCTCGTGCACAACACGGGGCGGGACGGCGCACCGCAGCACGAGGTCTACGCGTCCGAGGACGAGCTGCACCTGGCGACGGGACGGCTGCCGCTGCCCCTGGAAGCCGAGCCGGAGTTCGACCTCCACGTCCCCATGACCCCCGTCAAGCTCCCCCCGGTCCCGCCGATGCGCCGCACCTTCGGCGCCCGCGACCCGCACAGCTCCGTCGACCACGCACGCCGCCTGCTGCGCCGCGCGGAGAACCCGGACGTCTCGACGCGCCCCGGCCCCGGCATCGCGCGGCTGCTGCGGGAGGCGTGCGCGCACCAGATCACCCAGGCCTTCGGCTGCCGCGTCGGCCACGGTTTCGCGCTGTACGAGCACGCGTTCCTGCTGCGCGACGGCTGCGAGGTCAGTCTCTGGGAGGTCGAGCACACGGCTACGCCGGACGGTCGGCACATGTGCGAGGTGTACGCGACGCAGGAAGCGGCGCGGGCGACGATGGAGCGCCGGGCGGCGTCCCACCCGCGGGCCCGGCGGTAACTCCTGCCCGGGAGTTCGAAGACAGGGCCCAAGCCCGGCCCTCCCCCGGACTACCGGCGGCTGAACTCCCGTACAAGGCCTGCGAAGGCGTCCTGCTCGTCGGCCGTCAGCGGCACCGACTCGAGCGCGGGCGCCCTGGACTGGGCCGGCAGCACGCCCATCGGCAGCTGTGTCCGCGGCTGCGGCGGGGCGAAGGCGACAGTGCGCACCAGGCGGGCCAGTCCGATCACCCAGGCCACGGCCGCGAGAGCGACCAGAGCCAGGCCCAGCTGCTGAAGGATCGACACGTGCTCAGGCATGCGCTCCAGTGAACACCACAGTCCGGGACTTTGGTCCCGGACCGTGACGTATCTCGCAACCCCGGACAGCCCACTCAGGGACGCACCTGTCGGGGCAGTGTGGGCCCGCCACATCGAACGCTGTGCGGGTAATAGCTCTCCTGGGTGATTCCTTCGTCTTCTCATACCAGTCGACACCTTCACTCATAGCGTTCTGTGCACGGAGCGTCACGGTGGAGGTGCGATGAAGACGGTTTCGCTGGGCGTCTACGTCCGACAGTCGGACGAGGAACCGGGGCCCGACGGCGTTCGCCCAGGCGAAGCGGTGGCCCGGCAAGAAGCGGCGTGCAGACGACTCGCGGCCACCCTCGGGGCCGTGGTGGTCCGTGTGTACGCGGACAACGCCCTTTCGGCATCGTTGCCAGGCGTGTACCGCCCCGCCTTCGAGGAGCTCTTGTCCGACCTCGCCGCCGGGGCGCTCGACGGTTTCCTGTTCGCCCACTCCGACCGGGTCGCCCGGCGCGCATCCGACGCCGCACGCGTATGCGCTCTGTACGAAGAGCACCTGCACTTGTCCGGCAGATCGGTGGAAGGCGGGGTCAACCTGTCCCAGAGCCACGGACGCGCCCTGTTTCTGGAGCAGGCACTCGACGGGGGCAAGGAAGCCGCCGCGACAGCTCGGCGCCAACAGGCCGCCAATCTGCACCGGGCGTTGGCAGGGCGGCCGCACATCGGCGCGACCGCGTGGGGCTGGGACCGGGACGGCCGCTTGCAGGACCCGGCCGCGTCATTGCTTCGTCGCGGCATCGAAGCCGCCGCCGAAGGTGCCTGTGTGCGCGAGATCCGCGCGGACTGGCTCGACCACGGTGTGACGGGCCGCACCGGCAAGCCGGTCTCACGCAAGACCGTGCTGCTCCGTCTGATCAATCCGCGCAACATCGGGTACCGCATCTACGCCTCGGTCGAGGCACGGCGCAACGCCTCGAAGCTGTGGACACCCGATCTGGTGCTGCACGACGACAACGGCCGTGCTGTCATGGGCGATTGGCAGCGGGTCGCAGCTCCCGCGACCTATTGGGCCGCGGTGCGCAGCCTCGAGGAACAGCTCGACGCGGCCCACGAACGCGGCCACAGCGGTCCACCGCCGGGGCTCTACACCCGCCTGTTGTCGGGCCGGGTCCGCTGCGCGGAATGCGGGGCGTCGATGGTCGTCTCGTCGCGCACGGTGCGCACCGGCGCGTCCGCCGGAGCAAGACAGCCGTTCTACCGCTGCCCCTCGATCAACGGCGGATGTGGTCGGCTGACCCGCACGGCCGCCTCACTGGAGAGCTACGTCACGGCCGAGTTGCTGACTCGGTTGAGTCAGGTGGCGTCCGCCACCACCGTCGCTCCGGCTCCGCTCGCGGCGGACGCCGAGTCGATCTACCGCTACAACGCTCTGGTCCGACGCCACACGGAGCTGCTGCGATCGGCCCAGCACACCACGGAGCACTGGCTCCTGCTCAAACTGCCGGAGAGACGTGCACAGTTGGCCACACATGTGGACGAGGTCCGGCTACGACCGGCACCGCGCGGCCGCTGGTTCGACCCGGCCACGGTCGACATCGTCTGGGCGGAGCACCCGTCGGAGGCAGCTCGGGCGATCGGCAGAGGGCGGCGGTCCCGCTGAGGGACCGCCGCCCTGCGAGGGGGTGATTCGCGCTGTTCCGTCAGGCCCCGGCCGGCTGAGTCTGCCGGGTCTCCGGCTCCGCCACGACCTCGTGAGAAGCCGCCGCGACTTCCTGAGGTGCACGGTCCGGCCGCTGGTCGGCGGACTTCCGCAGGGACTTGAGCAGCACGGTCAGCGCCGCGGTGACGCAGGTGCCCACCGCGATCGCCACCAGGTACAGCCAGGCGTTGCCGATCAGGGGGACGACGAAGATGCCGCCGTGGGGGGCGCGGAGGGTGGCGCCGAAGGTCATGGAGAGGGCGCCGGTGACGCCGCCGCCGACGATCGACGGGACGATCACGCGGAACGGATCGGCCGCCGCGAAGGGGATGGCGCCCTCAGTGATGAAGGAGGCGCCCAGAACCCAGGCCGCCTTGCCGTTCTCCCGCTCGGCCTTGGTGAAGAGCCTCGACCGGACGGTCGTCGCGAGCGCCATGGCCAGCGGCGGGACCATGCCGGCCGCCATCACGGCGGCCATCACCTTGAGCGAGCCGTCGTTGGGGTTGGCGAGGCCGCCCACCGCGAAGGCGTAGGCGACCTTGTTGAGCGGGCCGCCCAGGTCGCTGGCCATCATCACGCCGAGCACGACGCCCAGAATGATCGCGTTCGAGCCCGACAGCGAACCCAGCCAGTCGGTCAGCCGCGTCTGCACCCAGGCGATCGGCTGGCCCACGACGGCGAACATCAGAAAGCCGACGAGCGCCGACGAGACGAGCGGGATCACCACGACCGGCATGATGCCGCGCAGTACGTCGGGCACCTTGACCCGCTGGATCGCCATGACCAGCGCACCGGCGATCAGACCGCCGACCAGTCCACCGAGGAAGCCCGCGTTGATCGTGACCGCGATCGAGCCCGCGACGAAGCCGGGCACCAGGCCGGGCCGATCCGCCATGCCGTATGCGATGTAGCCGGCGAGGACCGGGACCAGGAAGGCGAAGGCCGCCTGGCCGGTCCAGAACATGAGGGCCGCCCAGCTGTGCATCGAGCCCCAGTTGAAGGCGTCGACGACCGACTGGACATCGGTGTTGGCGATCTTGTAGCCGCCGAGCGCGAAGGAGATCGCGATCAGCAGACCCCCCGCCGCCACGAACGGCACCATGTAACTGACGCCCGACATCAGCCACTTGCGGAGCTTTGTGCCGTAACCGTCCGTGGAGTCACCGGAGTTGTCCACAGGTGTGGATGACGAGTCGGCGTGGCCCGTGATCTCGCCGCGGGATGCCTTCTCCCGGACCTCTGTGATGAGTTCGGCGGGGCGGTTGATGCCGGCCTTGACTCCGACGTCGACCGTGGGCTTTCCGGCGAAGCGTTCCTTCTCGCGTACGGGGACGTCGTGGGCGAAGATCACGCCGTCGGCGGCCGCGACGACGGCCGGGTCGAGGCGGGTGAAGCCGGAGGAGCCCTGCGTCTCGACGACGAGTTCGACGCCGTCGGTGTCGCGGCCGGTGTTCTCCAGGGACTCGGCCGCCATGTAGGTGTGGGCGATGCCGGTGGGGCAGGAGGTGACCGCGACGATCTTGAACGTGGCCGGCTGCTCGACGGGCACTTCGGCTTGCGCCGCTTCCGGCTCTACGGGTTCCGCCGTTTCCGACGCTACGGATTCCGCCGCTTCCGGCTCTACGCGTTCCGCCGTTTCCGGCTCTACGGGATCGGGGGCCGGCTCGTCGCCGCGGATCAGTGATGCCGCTGCTTCGGCGTCGGTCGCCGCGCGCAGGGCCGACTTGAAGTCCTCGTCCATCAGTTGGCGGGCCAGGGAGGACAGGATCGTGAGGTGGGCGTCGTCCGCGCCCGCCGGGGCCGCGATCAGGAAGATCAGGTCGGCGGGGCCGTCCGGGGCGCCGAAGTCGATGCCCTCCGCGCTGCGGCCGAAGGCGAGCGTCGGCTCGGTGACGTGTGCGCTGCGGCAGTGCGGGATGCCGATGCCGCCGTCGAGGCCGGTCGGCATCTGGGCCTCGCGGGCCGCGACGTCGGCGAGGAAGCCGTCGAGGTCGGTGACCCTGCCGAGCGCCACCATGCGCTCCGCGAGGGAACGGGCGGCCTCGTCCTTGGTCGGGGCGGACAGGTCGAGGTCGACCAGGTCCGCGGTGATCATCTCCGTCATCGCGGGCTCCTTTGCCTACGGATGGGCCTACGGATGGGCCTACGTATGGGTGGGGTGACTTCTGGGTGGTCCGGGTGTGCGGCGGGCGGCGTCATCGCGCGGGCTCCTTCAAGGTGCGGTCCACCGGGGGCTCGGCCGTCAGCCGCACCGCGTCCGGGCGGAGGTCCGCCGGCGTCGGCATGGCGCTGCCCGGCAGCTGGACCGCCGCCGCGCCATGGGCGACCGCCGAGGCCAGCGCCTTCGGGCCCTCGCCGCCCGCGATCAGG
The DNA here is from genome assembly GCF_044766085.1 of Streptomyces sp. NPDC102360. Lineage (NCBI taxonomy): Bacteria > Bacillati > Actinomycetota > Actinomycetes > Kitasatosporales > Streptomycetaceae > Streptomyces > Streptomyces sp. NPDC102360. Next base: position 188,160 of record NZ_JBIWLG010000011.1, read on the forward strand.
AAGCCGGCGAGGGAGGAGTCGCCCGCCCCGACATTGCTGCGCACCGCGTCGACCGGGGCCGAGGCGAACCAGGCGCCGCTCGCGTCGACCAGGATCTGGCCGTCCGCGCCGAGGGAGGCGAGCACGGCGACCGCGCCCAACTCCCGCAGCTCCTCCGCCGCCTTGACCGCGTCGCCGACCGTGGCGAGCGGGCGGCCGACGGCCTCGGCGAGCTCCTCGGCGTTGGGCTTGACGACGTCGGGGCGTTCGCGGAGGGCGGCCAGCAGAGCGGGCCCGGACGTGTCGAGCGCGATACGGGCGCCCGCGGCGTGCGCGCGGGCCACCAACTCGGCGTACCAGGAGGGCTCCAGGCCCCGCGGCAGGCTGCCGCAGCAGGCGATCCAGTCGGCGCCCGCCGACTGTTCCCCCACGACCGACACCAGCGACTCGGCTTCCGCGGCGGACAGTTCGGGGCCGGGGGCGTTGATCTTCGTGAGGGTGCCGTCCGGCTCCGCGAGCGCGATGTTCGAGCGGGTGTGGCCCTCGACCGGGACCGGGGCGACCTTGATGCCCTGCCCGTCGAGGAGTTCGGCGACCAGGGCGCCGGGGGCGCCGCCCAGCGGAAGGACGGCCAGCGTGGGCGCCCCGGCGGCGGCCACGGCCCGCGACACGTTGACACCCTTGCCGCCCGGGTCCATGCGCTCGCCGCTCGCGCGGACGACCTCGCCGCGGTCGAGGCCCGGGACCTCGTAGGTGCGGTCGAGGGAGGGGTTGGGGGTGACGGTGAGGATCATGCGCGTGCCATTGCTTTCGTTGCCTTCGTTGTTCTCGTTGCTTTCGTGCTCGGGGTGGTGCGGGCCGGTGGTGGCCGTACGAGTCATACGCGGACCACCTCCGTGCCGCCCGCCTCGATCGCCGCCGCGTCCTCGGGGGCGAGGCCGGTGTCCGTGATCAGCAGGTCCACATCGGCGAGGTCGCCGAACCGGGCGAAGTGCTCCTGGCCCCACTTGCCGGAGTCGGCGAGCAGCACGACGCGGCGGGCCGCGGCGACGGTGGCCCGCTTCACGGACGCCTCGGCGAGGTCGGGCGTGGTGAGTCCGGCTTCCGCCGAGAAGCCGTTCGCCGCGAGGAAGAGGACGTCCGCGCGGATCTCCCCGTACGCGCGCAGCGACCAGGCGTCGACGGCGGCGCGGGTGCGGTGGCGGATGCGGCCGCCGACGAGGTGGAGCTGGACGCCGGGGTGGTCCGCGAGCCGGGCGGCGGTGGGCAACGAGTGGGTGACGACGGTCAGTTCGGACTCCAGCGGCAGCGCGGTCGCGAGCCGGGAGACGGTCGACCCGGCGTCGAGGATCACGCTGCCCTCGGCCGGCAGTTCGGCGAGCGCGGCGTGGGCGATGCGGTCCTTCTCGTCGGCGGCGGTGCCCTCGCGCTCGGCGAGGTCGGGCTCGAAGTCGAGGCGGCCGGCCGGTATGGCGCCGCCGTGCACACGCCGGACGAGGCCCGCGCGGTCGAGGGCCTTCAGGTCGCGCCGGATGGTCTCGGCGGTGACCTGGAACTCCTCGGCCAGCGACAGCACGTCGACCCGTCCGCCGTCGCGCGCGAGGCGGAGGATCTCCTGCTGGCGCTCGGGTGCGTACATGTCCGTTTACCTGTGTCCTCTTCTGCGAGCGTGCCCGAATGTGTTGCTCTCCCGTGAGGCTACGACTGGATTTCCAGAAAGTAAACAGGTTCGGGCGTCATGCAGACACAAACGGGCACACGTCTGGAGGTCGGGCCGGGCCGGGCCGGGCGGGGCGGGGCAGCGCGAAGGGCCCGGCCTCTTGGAGGAAGCCGGGCCCTTCGGGGGTGCGTACGGACTACTGCCCCATCACGTACTTCACCGTCGGACCCGTGGTCCAGCCGCCGTCCACGGCCAGCTCCGCGCCCGTCATGTACGAGGAGTCGTCCGACAGCAGGAAGACCACCGCCTTCGCGATCTCGTCGGCCTCGCCGACGCGGCCCATCGGGGTGTTCGGGTAGTTCCCCTCGCCCTGCTGGATACCGACCTGCGCGGTCATCGGGGTGTACGTCATGCCGGGGTGCACGGAGTTGACGCGGATCCGCGCGGTGCCCTGCTCGACCGCCGCGATCTTGGTGAGGCCGCGCACGCCCCACTTCGAGGCGCCGTACGAGGAGGTGAGCGCGAGGCCCATCAGGCCGGCCGCGGAGGAGATGTTGACGATCGAGCCGCCGCCCGCCTCCTTCATCGCGGGGACGACGGTCTTCATGCCCGCGAAGACGCCGACGAGGTTGACGTCGAGGACCTGGCGGAAGCGTTCCACGCTCTCCGTCTCGAAGGGCATGCCGGTGGAGATACCGGCGTTGTTGACCAGGCCGTCGATGCCGCCGAACTCGGTGGTGGCGTAGGCGAGGGCGGCCTGCCAGTCGTCCTCCGACGTCACGTCGAGGTGGGTGTAGCGGGCGTTTGCGCCGAGTTCGGTGGCGAGGGCCTTGCCTTCGTCGTCGAGGACGTCGGCGATGACGGTGGCGGCGCCGGCGGTTGTGGCCAGGTGGGCGATTTCGGCGCCGATTCCGCGGGCACCTCCGGTGATCAGGATGGTCTTGCCGGTGAGGTTGTTCATTTCGGCTCCCTTTGGTTGTGGCCCCCCGTGGTTGACGACTCGGGGCTCTGCCCCGGACCCCGCGCCTCAATCGCCGGCGGGGCTTGAAAGATCGGGGCTCCGCCCCGGACCCCGCTGCTCAATCGCCGCAGGGGCTTGAATTACCGGCGGGGCTTGATTGGTTCAGGCACGTCAGTGCCAGTGCTGCTGGGCCTGTTGGGCCCGTCGGTGGGGCGTCCGAGTGTGCCCAGGTCTCCACTGCGACCCGTACGGCCGTGGTCGCCACCCCGGCGAGCAGGCGCAGTCGCAGGTCCGGGGCGCCCGCCCCTTCCGTGCGGGCCGTGAGGATCGTGAGGAGGGTCGACTCCGAGACTCGGCATGTGTCGCTCCAGACGGCCCGCAGCGCCGGGCTCTCCCCGGTGAGGCGGAGGAGGGCGCGGACCCAGCCGAGGGACGCCGCGTTCGCCGGGTCGTCGGCGGTGAGCGCGCGCTCCACGGCGTACCGCAGCGCGGCGGGGACCGGCAGGTCCGCGGGCGCCTCGCGGACCGCTTCCGCCCACTGGTGGGCCCCCGCGTCGAGGAGCGGCGCGACCGACTCCTCCTTGGTCGCGAAGTACCGGTAGAAGGTGCGCGGCGCGACGCCCGCCGCCCGCGCGATGTCCTCTGCGCGCGTGGCCCGCAGGCCGTCCCGCGTGAACAGCTCGGCCGCGGCGCGCGCGATGTCCAGGCGCGTGGCGGCCTTGCGTCGCTCGGTCAGCGTCGGGGTCGGCGTCACCATCGCAGTACCTGCCATACGGACATGGTATGCCTGTGTGGCACAACATGCCACTACCCGGAAGTGGTCGTGCCAAGTGGACCGATCAATCACGTGAGCGAGGCGAGAGCAGTGCGGCGGCGGCACTTTCTGAGGACGACGGGCCTGGCCGGAGCGGGGGCGGGCGCCCTGGCCCTGACCGGCTGCGGTTCGGGCGACGGGGGCGACGGCGCCGATGGCGACAAGGTCACCCTCGACCTCCTCGTATCGAGCTACGACAAGAGCGTCGGCGCCTCCATCGGCGACCAGTGGGACGACGTCGTACGGGCCTTCGAGAAGAAGCACCCGGACATCCACGTCGAGGTGGAGCGCGTCCCGTTCCTGAAGATCGACGCGGTTCTCGCCCGCCGCGTCAAGGACGGCCGCGCCCCCGACATCGCGCAGGGCCACCTCTTCGCCCCGTACGCCGAGGACCGCCTGCTGTACCCGGCGGAGCGGCTCTTCGACGTGCCCACGCAGGCGAACTTCATCCGTTCCTTCGCCGACGCGGGCCGGGTCGACTCCGTCCAGTACGGCATCCCGATCCTCGCCAGCACCCCGCGCCTCTTCTACAACACGGGCCTCTTCGAGCGGGCCGGCCTCACGGGCCCGCCGCGTTCCTGGGCCGAACTCCGCACCGCGGCACAGGCGTTGAAGACCATCGGCGTCCCCACCCCGTACGCCCTGCAGTTCGGCCCCGAGGCCGCGGAGGACGAACTCCTCGCGTGGCTGCTCTCGGGCGGCGGCGGTTACTCGGGGATCGACGGCTACGACTTCGGCACCACGGAGAACAGGTCGACCCTGACCTGGCTGCGCGACGAACTGGCCGGGCCCGGCCTCGCGGGCGCCGACCCGGCGAAGCTCACCAGGACACAGGCGTACGCCCAGTTCCTCGGCGGGAGGGCCGGCATGCTCATCGCCCACCCGGTACTGCTCGGCGCCGCCGACAAGGCCCGACTGCCGTACGCGCACGCCCCGTTCCCGCTCAAGGAGGGGAACGAGGCGGCGCCCCCGGTGGGGCTCAACGACTGGATGATGGCGTTCAAGAGCGGCGGCCATGTCGAGGAGGCCGGGAAGTTCCTGACGTTCCTGTACGGCACCGGTTCCGCGAAGACGTACGGCGGCGCGCAGGCCACGCTGCCGGTGACCGTGACGGCCTCCGACGCACTGCGGGCCGACCGTTCACAGCGGAAACTGTGGACGTTCGTCGACCAGATGCCGGACGCCGAGTTCCACCCGGTGGGCCTGCGCTCCTGGCCCAAGGTCCGCTCGGCGGTGCGTCAGCGGATCGGCGAGGCGGTGACCCCCGGCGGCGAGCCGGCCCGGGTGCTGGAGTCCCTGGACCAAATAAGCCCCGCCGGCGTTTGAGGCGCGGGGTCCGGGGCGGAGCCCCGCAACCGTCACACCAACTCCCGCTCCGCTTCCGGCTCCCGCTCCACCACCACGTCCTCGGCGTCCCCCGAAACAACCCCACCCGCCCCTCCCGAGGCCTTCGGAAACGCGAACATCAGCACGAAGATCCCCACAAGAACCCCCGCCACCCACACCAACGCACTCCGGAACCCGTCCACGAACGCCGCGTCGCCGACGCCCCGCGCCAACCCGTCCTCCACCACGTTGAAGAAGACGACGGAGACCAGGCTGAGGCCGAGCGCGTTGCCCATCTGCATCACCGTGTTGATGAGCCCGGACGCCGAGCCCGCGTGCTCGCGCGGCACCTCGGACAGCACCGCGTCGGTCAGCGGCGCGACGATCAGCCCCATGCCGAGCCCCATCACGACCAGCGGCAGCGCCATCTGCCAGGAGGCGATGCCGAGTCCGTAGTGCCCGGCCTCGACGACGTAGATCAGGACACCGGCCGCCATCGTGAGCGCGCCCGCCTGGAGCACCTTGCGTCCGAAGCGCGGCACCAGCTTCTGCACGGAGATGCTCGCGGCGACCGAGACGGCGATCGAGAACGGCACCCCGGTGACGCCCGCCCGCAACGCGCTCCAGCCGAGGCCGAGTTGCATGTAGAGCGTCCAGGTCAGGAAGAAGATGCCCATGACGAGGCCGAAGACGGTCTGCACGGCGATACCGGCCGCGAAGCTCTTCACCTTGAACAGCGACAGCTCGATCAGCGGCGACCCGTCGCGCCGCGCCTTCGCCCTCTCGTACGCGACGAGTACGCCGACGAGCCCGACGGACGCCGCCATCATCACGTACCCCCACAGCGGCCAGCCGTTCTCGCGGCCCTGAGTGAGCGGGTAGACGAGCGCCAGCATGGCGAGCGTGACGAGGACGACGCCGACGAGGTCCAGCTTCAGCGCCTTCGGAGCCTTGGACTCGCTGATGACGCGCGAGCCGAGGACGAGCGCGGCGATGCCGACAGGCAGGTTGATGAGGAAGATGGGGCGCCACTCCAGGCCCCCGATGTTCCACTCGGTCAGCAGCGCGCCCAGCAGTGGCCCGGACACGGCACCCAGGCCGACGATCGCGCCGAACAGGCCGAAGACCTTTCCGCGTTCGTGCGCGGGGAACGTCGCGTGCACGATCGAGAGCACCTGCGGCACCATCATCGCCGCCATGCCGCCCTGCAGGATCCGCGAGGCGACCAGCATCTCGGGGTTCGCGGCGAAGCCGCACAGTGCGGAGGCGAGGGTGAATCCGCCGACGCCGAGGAGGAAGAGCCGCTTGCGGCCGAAGATGTCGCCGAGCCTGCCGCCCGTGATGAGCAGGGCGGCGAAGGCGAGCGCGTAACCAGCGGTGATCCACTGGATCTGCCCGGTCGAGGCGCCCTCGTCGTGCTGGATGGTCGGCAGGGCGACATTGACGATCGTCACGTCGACGAGGTCCATGAAGGCCGCCGTCATCACGATGGCGAGGGCGAACCAGCGCCTGCGGTCGGCCGTCGGCCCGGCCTCGGGAAGGGTGCTGCTCGAAGAACTCATGCCGGAAAACTAGAACCCATATAGGCCATAAGAGGTCCTAGTTCCCCGGCATGCTTGGTTCCATGACTCGCATGACTCGCACGACCCACGTGACGACGACGATGACGATGGCGGCGGTTCCACGATGACCGGGGCGACCGGCGCGCAGACGCCCGTGCGGCTGCTGCAACTGCTGTCCCTGCTCCAGACACCCCGCGAATGGCCGGGCAGCGAGCTCTCCGCCCGGCTCGGGATCAGCCGGCGCACGGTGCGCCGCGACATCGACCGGCTGCGCGACCTCGGCTATCCGGTGCAGGCCACGCTCGGCGCGGACGGCGGGTACCGGCTCGTCGCGGGCAAGGCGCTGCCGCCGCTCGTGCTCGACGACGAGGAGGCGGTGGCGATCGCGGTGGGCCTGCGGGCCGGCGCCGGGCACGCGGTGGAGGGCATCGAGGAGGCCTCGGTGCGGGCGCTCGCCAAACTCGAACAGGTGCTGCCCTCGCGCCTGCGCCACCGCGTGGCCACGCTCCAGACGGCGACCACCCCGCTGACCTCGGGCGACGGCGCCACGATCGCACCCGAGACGCTCACCGTGATCGCCTCGGCGGCCGCGGGCAGCGAACGTCTGCGCTTCAGTTACCGGGCGCGCGACACCTCGGAATCACGCCGCCTGGTGGAGCCCCACCGACTGGTGTCGACGGGCCGCCGCTGGTACCTGGTCGCGTACGACATCGACCGCGACGACTGGCGCTCCTTCCGCGTCGACCGGATCTCGGACCCGTTCGCCACCGGTGCGCGGTTCGCTCCGCGGGAGGTGCCGGAGGGGGACGCGGCGGAGTACGTGCGGCGCTCGGTGTCCTCGTGGGGCGCGGCCGACGCGTACGAACTCGACGTGGAGTTCGCGGCCCCGGCCGACCAGGTGGCAACACACATGCCCCCGGCGCTGGGCGCGCCGGAGGCACTGTCGGAGGAACGGAGTCGCCTCCGAGCGACGACGACCGATCCGGTGCAGTGGATGGCGGTCCGCTTGGCGATGACGGGCTACGAGTTCACGGTGCGTGGCCCGGAGGAACTGACCACGGCAGTACGCGAGTTGGCCAACCGACTGACCCAATCAACCCAACCAAGCCCCTCCGGCGATTGAGCAGGCCCTTCAAGCCCCTGCGGCGATTGAAAGGCTCAATCGCCGGCGGCGCTTGATTTGGGGCGACGGGGCGGTCAGGCCGCCGCGTCGAACCCCGTGTCCCGCGCCAGCTTCTTCAGCTCAAGAAGCGCATGCTTCTCGATCTGACGGATCCGCTCACGCGTCAGACCGTGCTCCTTACCGACCTCCGTGAGCGTCCGCTCCCGCCCGTCCTCGATCCCGTACCGCATCTTGATGATCGACGCGGTGCGCTGGTCGAGCCGGCCGATGAGGTCGTCCAGCTCCTCGCTGCGCAGCAGCGTGAGCACGGACTGCTCGGGCGACACGGCCGACGTGTCCTCGAGCAGGTCACCGAACTGCGTCTCGCCCTCGTCGTCCACCGACATGTTCAGCGAGACCGGGTCGCGGGCCCAGTCCAGGACGTCGACGACACGCTCCGGCTTCGCGTCGAGCTCGGCTGCGATCTCCGTGGGCTCCGGCTCCCGGCCGTGCTCGCGGTTGAACTCGCGCTGCACGCGGCGGATCCGGCCCAGCTCCTCGACCAGGTGGACGGGGAGCCGGATGGTGCGGGACTGGTCGGCGATCGAGCGCGTGATGGCCTGACGGATCCACCATGTCGCGTACGTGGAGAACTTGAAGCCCTTGCGGTAGTCGAACTTCTCGACCGCGCGCACCAGGCCCGCGTTCCCCTCCTGGATCAGGTCGAGCAGGGGCAGGCCGGACCGCGGGTAGCGGCGGGCGACCGCCACGACGAGCCGGAGGTTCGACTTGATGAAGATGTCCTTCGCGTTCTCCGACGCCGCGACCAGAGCCTCCAGCTCCTCGCGGGACGCCTCCACGGCGGCCTTGCTGTCGGAGACCGTGCCGTCGAGGATCTGCTGGGCGTAGACGCCCGCCTCGATGGTCTGGGACAGCTCGACTTCCTTGGCGGCGTCGAGCAGCGGTGTGCGCGCTATCTCGTCGAGGTACATGCCGACCAGGTCGCGGTCGGCGATCTCCCCGCCTACGGCGCGAACACTGCGTGCCGCGTCAGTCTCGCCGGACGCGGCGGACTTACGACGGGCTACGGCACGGGTTGCCATGCGTGCTCCCTTGCGGTGGTAGGTCGGCTGTACGCCCCTCCCGGGGCCTTACGGGTGCCCTGCATCCGATGGAATCAACGACTGGAATCCGGACAGAATTCCCAAGCCGCCCATCTTTTTTCTGATCATGCAGTACCCTGCGCGCCACACCGCGCGAAATGGAGGGACAAGATGGTGGCAGAGCCCATAGAGGTGCAGGTCAGGCCAGGAGTCGAGGGCGACCTCAAAGCCCTCACGGACCTCTACAACCACTACGTACGTGAGACGCCGATCACGTTCGACACGGCCACCTTCACTCCTGAAGAGCGACATCCTTGGCTGCTCTCCCACCTTGAAGACGAACGACACCCGCTCCTGGTTGCCAACGAAACGGCCTCGAACCGGATCCTCGGCTACGCCACGGCCAGCGCGTTCCGCCCGAAGGCCGCGTACGACACCTCGGTGGAGGTGACGGTCTACCTGGCGCCCGGCGCGGGGGGCCGAGGCGTCGGCACGCTCCTCTACAAGTCGCTCTTCGAGGCGCTCGCCGGGCAGGACATCCACCGCGCCTACGCGGGGATCGCGCAGCCGAACGAGGCGTCCACGCGGTTGCACCTCCGTTTCGGGTTCCGGTACGTGGGGACGTACGAGGAGGTCGGCCGGAAGTTCGGGCGGTACTGGGACGTGGCCTGGTACGAGAAGGCCTTGCGGCCGTCGTCCTCCTAGGTCCTGGGGCTCTGCCCCAGACCCCGCGCGTCAAACGCCGGCGGGGCTTGAGTGGCCGAACTGGACCGAGCGTTTCGCGAGTCCCATCCAGAACCCGTCGATCACACTCCGCTGACCCGCCAGTTCGCCGAAGGCATCCGCCGCGCCCAGCGTCACGAACAGCGGGGCGAAGTGCTCGGTGCGCGGATGCGCCAGCGCGCCCGCGGGGGACTTGTGCGTGAAGTCAAGGAGCCCGTCCACGTCCCCCGCCTCCAGCGCCCGGTGCCCCCAGTCGTCGAACTCCGACGACCACGCCGGGATCCCGCCCTGCCGCAGCGCGGCGAGGTTGTGCGTGAAGAAGCCGGAGCCGACGATCAGCACGCCCTCGTCGCGCAGCGGCGCGAGGCGGCGGCCGATGTCCATGAGCTGGGCCGGGTCGAGCGTCGGCATGGAGACCTGGAGGACGGGGATGTCGGCGTCCGGGTACATCTCGACGAGCGGGACGTACGCGCCGTGGTCGAGCCCGCGGTCCGGCACGTCCTGGACCGGGATGCCAGGGCCACGCAGCAACTTGCGTACGGATTCGGCGAGTTCGGGTGCGCCGGGCGCCGCGTACGTCACCTGGTAGTAGTGCTCGGGGAAGCCCCAGAAGTCGTAGACGAGCGGCGCGGTCTCGGTGGCACCGAGGGCCAGCGGCGCGTTCTCCCAGTGCGCGGAGATCATCAGGATCGCCCTGGGGCGCGGCAGGTCGGCCGACCAGGCGGCGAGCTGGCCGGTCCACAGGGTGTCGTCGGCGAGCGGCGGGGCACCGTGGGAGAGGTAGAGCGCGGGCATCCGGTTCACGACGACGAACCTCCTTGAAGTTTCAAGTTCCTTCTATCGGCAAAAGTAACCCTTCTTTGTTTAATCTTCAAGAAGGGGGCCTACGATGGGACGCATGGAGCACATGGATCACAGCGACAGCGACGCGGAGGCAGCGGAGGCCACCTGGCTCAGCGAGGACGAGCAGCGCACCTGGCGCGCGTACCTCCATGCCACCACGCTCCTGGAGGACCACCTGGACCGGCAACTCCAGCGCGACGCGAAGATGCCGCACATCTACTTCGGGCTCCTGGTCAAGCTGAGCGAGTCGCCCCGGCGCCGGCTGCGGATGACCGAGCTGGCACGGGAAACGAAGATCACCCGCTCCCGGCTCTCGCACGCGATCGCGCGTCTGGAGAAGAGCGGGTGGGTGCGGCGCGAGGACTGCCCCTCCGACAAGCGCGGCCAGTTCGCGATCCTCACGGACGACGGCCTGAAGGTCCTGGAGAGGACCGCGCCGGGGCATGTCGAGACCGTCCGCCAGGCGCTCTTCGCGCGGCTCACCCCCGAACAGCAGAAGTCCCTCGGCGAGATCATGATGATCGTCGCCGAGGGACTTCAGCCGAAGGAGGCCGGGGCGGACCTCCCCTGGCTCAGGTGAGATCCGCCCCGTACGCAGGGGTGGTCAGTGCGCGACCACCGGCACCAGCACCTCGTCCTCCGCACCCTCCGTGTCCCCCGAGGCCGCAGGCGAACCCGTGCCCGGGGCGGCGGTGTTGACGAGCGTGAAGGCGATCAGGGACGCGACGGCCAGGATGCCGACGGCCCACCAGATGGCGTGGCTGTAGCCGCTGACCATGGCCTGCGCCTGGAGCAGCCGCTGGTTCGTGGCACCGGCCGCGTGGTCCGTCAGGTACGCGGTGGTGGCCGAGGCCGCGATCGTGTTCAGCAGGGCCGTGCCGATGGCGCCGCCCACCTGCTGCGAGGTGTTGACCATCGCGGAGGCGACGCCCGCGTCCCGCGGCTCGACGCCGAGCGTGGCGAGCGACATGGCGGGCATGAACGCCGTACCCATGCCGAGGCCGAGCAGCAGTTCGGCGGGCAGGATCAGACCGGCGTACGAGGTGTCCACCGAGAGCTGCGTCAGGAGCAGCATGCCGAGCGCCGCGACCAGGAAGCCGGGGCCCATCAGCAGGCGCGGGCGGACCCGCGTCATCAGGCGGGCGCCGATCTGCGTGGAGCCCGTGATCATGCCCGCGATCATCGGCAGGAACGCGAAGCCGGTCTTGACCGGCGAGAAGCCCTTCACGACCTGGAGGTAGTAGGTCAGGAAGAGGAACAGGCCGAACATCGCGATGATCGCGAGGCCGAGCGAGGCGTAGACACCGCCGCGGTTGCGGTCGGCGACGACGCGCAGCGGCAGCAGCGGGTGCTTCACCCGGGCCTCGACGGCGACGAACGTGATCAGCAGCACGGCCGCGGCGACGAACATGCCGATGGTGGTGGCGTCCGACCAGCCGTTGGTCTCGGCGCGCGTGAAGCCGTAGACGAGCGAGACCAGGCCGAGGGTGGAAAGCAGCACGCCGGGGATGTCGAGCGGCGAGCGGTTGCGCGTGCCGGCCGGCTCACGGATGACGAAGTACGCACCGGCGGCGGCGATGATCGCGAACGGGATGTTCACGAAGAACGTCCAGCGCCAGTTCAGGTACTCGGTGAGGAAGCCGCCGAGGATCAGGCCGACGGCGCCACCGCCACCGGCGATCGCACCGTAGATGCCGAACGCCTTGGCGCGCTCCTTGGCATCGGTGAACATGACGGCCAGCAGGGACAGGGCGGCGGGCGCGAGCAGCGCGCCGAACAGGCCCTGCAGCGCGCGGGCGCCGAACATCATGGCCTCGCCCCCGGCCGCGCCGCCGAGCGCAGAAGCGAGGGCGAAGCCGATCAGGCCGGTGACGAAGGTGCGCTTGCGGCCCCAGAGGTCCGCGATGCGTCCGCCGAAGAGCAGCAGGCCACCGAAGGCGAGCGCGTAGGCCGTGATGACCCACTGCTTGTTGCCGTCGGATATGCCGAGGTCCTGCTGTGCGGCGGGCAGGGCGATGTTCACGATGGTGGCGTCGAGGACCACCATCAGCTGGGCGAGCGCGATGAAGGCGAGCGCCTTCCAGCGCCTCGAATCGGGTGCCGTTTCCGGCAAGGGGGTACCCACAGCGGGACTCCAAGTCGTGAATAAGCGTGAGAAATCGGGTTGGTACGAAGCTGGGTGCAGCGCTGAGGAACGGCGCTACGAAGTAGTTCTGCGAAGTAGTTCTGGGAAGTAGTTCTGCGAAGAGGCGGAGGGGGCCGGACGTCAGTCCTGGCGGAGGTCCTCCAAGGTCGCGGGCTCGCCGGGGAGTTCCGAGCGGGCGGGTGCCATCAGGCCGTCGAGGAACAGCTGCAGATGACGGTGGACGTACCGGTCGAAGCCCAGACAGCCGGTGCCGGGCAGCGGCCGGGTGAGCTGGGAGAGGGCGACCATCAGATCCCCGACGCCGACGTCGGGCCGCAACTCACCGGCCGTACGGGCCCGTTCGGTCAGCTGCTCGACGGCGTCGGTGAGGCGGTCGCGGGCGGCGACCAGTTCGGGATGGTCCTTGTCGAAGGTGGCGTCGAGCATCGGGCACAGGGCGCCGATCCGCTCCTCGGCCGCGGCGTGCACGAACGTCCGCAGCGCGCCGAACGCGGTCGTCTCGCCGGCGTCCTCGGCGGCGATCCCCCGCTCCGCGTGTTCGGTGATGGTGTCGGTGACCGTGATGACCACGTGGTGCATCAGTTCACCGCGGTCCTTGAAGTTCCGGTACAGCGTGGCGTTGCCGACGCCGGCGCGGCGCGCGACCTCGTCGAGCGGCAGGACGGGGCCGTGCTCCACGAGCAGCTCGCGCGCGGCGGCGACGATCCGCTCCCGGTTGCGCACGGCGTCGGCCCGCGGGCGCGGGACGCGGCGCTGCGGCTTCTCGGTCGCGGTGGTCACGGCGGTCTCCTTCACGGTCTGGGCGTACGGGCCGCACGGGCTTCGGATGAAGTGGGGAGCAGGTCCCCGGTTCGTGCGGACACGGGTCTAAACGGGGATTCGCTCCCCGGTTATTTCCCGGCCCCCATGTGACCTGCCTCACACGCCCCTGACCTCGGAAACCCACGATCGGCGCACCCAGCGAGCGGCCCGCCACGCCCCGACACAGGGTGATCGAAAGGGACCCGAGCGTGAGGCGGTGCGGATGCGGATGCGTCGGATACGCAGGGGCCGGCGGGGTGTGCTGCTCGCCGCGAGCACGGCCGTGGCGCTCACCGTGACGATGACCGCGAGCACCGGCAGGCTCCTCGACGACTCGACGACCGCGGCGGGTCCCGTCGCCGTCTCGCGCACGACCTCCCTCGCCCCCTGCATGATCCGCGGCTCGCTCGGCGTCCAGATGTCGGAGGGCCTGCCCACCGCCCCCGGCTACGCCCGCTCCACCGGGACCGTGCGGGCCCTCAACCTCATGGTCGACTTCCCGGACGCGCCGGGGCAGGGCGCCGCGAAGGACCGGCTCGGCGAGTTCTTCCCGCAGACCCAGGACTGGTTCCGTACCGGCTCGTACGGAAAGCTCGACTACGTTCCCGAGGCCCCGGTCGACCACTGGCTGCGGATGCCCAAGCCATTCACCGCGTACGGGATAGACCGCGGCGCCCCCTTCGACCCCGGCTACCGGGAGCTCGCCGACGACATCGCGGCGGCGGCCGACCCCGAAGTGGACTTCCGCCGGTACGACCTGGTGAACATCCTGGTCACCCCGAACGCGGGGCCGTCCGCGCTGGACACGGTGCTGTCCGTGACGTTCGCCGGCAACCACGAGGCGCCGGTCGCCGACGGGGTGCCGCTCTCCAACGCGTCGTTCGTCTACTCCCGCCAGGACGACGGCTCCGGGTCGTACGACAGGACCGGGTACCGGGTGCTGCCGCACGAGAACGGGCACGTGTTCGGGCTGCCGGACCTCTACACGCAGGACGGCGGTGGGGCCGCCGGGCACTGGGACATCATGAGCGAGGACTGGGGGGCCGGGAACGATCTGCTCGGCTGGCACAAGTGGAAGCTCGGGTGGCTCGACGACAGTCAGGTCGGCTGCGCCGCGCAGCCCGGCACGACCGAGTACCGGCTGTCGCCGCTGGCCCGGAACGACGGCGGGTCGAAGCTGGTGTTCGTGCCGCTGACCCGGAAGACGGGGTACGCGATCGAGGTGCGTACGCAGGAGGGGAACGACGAGGCGGTGTGCCGGGCCGGGGTGCTGGTCTACAAGGTCGACGCGGACGTGGACACCGGCCAGGGCCCGGTCAAGGTCGAGGACGCGACGCCGGACAGTGGGGGGTGCACGCGGCAGCCCAACGTCCACGCGGAGCTGTCCGACGCGGCGTACCAGTCGGGCGACGTGTTCCGGGACAAATCCGCGGGTGTCCGTGTGACGGTCGGCGGGATCAGTGGTTCCGGCGACTACCAGGTGTACGTCACCCGTCGTTGACGCCTCGGGGCTCCGCCCCGGACCCCGCGCCTCAAACGCCGGCGGGGCTATTTATAGCCCCTGCGGCGATTGAGCAGCGGGGTCCGGGGCGGAGCCCCGAGGCCGCAACGCCGGTTAGGCAGCACGGAACGTTGCGCGCAGCTGTCGCTTCAGGACCTTTCCCGTCGCGTTGCGGGGGAGTTCGGCCTCCTGGAGGATCACGTGCGCGGGCACCTTGAAGGCCGCCAGGGACTTCGCCGTGAAGGCGCGGATGTCGTCCGGGGTGACCGCGGAGCCGGGGCGGACGTGGAGGACCGCCGCCACCTCCTCGCCAAGGACCGGATGGGGAACGCCCACGACGGCCGCCTCCAGGACGTCGGGGTGGTCGTGGAGGATCGCCTCCACCTCGACACAGTGGACGTTCTCGCCACCCCGGATCACCAGGTCCTTGATCCGGTCGACGACACTGACCCGCCCCTCCGAGCACACCGCCAGGTCCCCCGTCCGGAACCACCCGTCCGCCGTGAACACCGCCCCGGTGGCCTCCGGAGCGTTCCAGTAGCCGCGGATCAACGGCTGGCCGCGGAGGCAGAGCTCGCCCACCTCCCCGTCGGGCAACGGTTCGCCGAGGGGATCCGCGATCCGCACCTCCACGGCGGGCGCCGGGCGGCCCACGCTGCCCGGCCAACTCCGGTACTCGTCACCGGCGTTGGAGAGAACCCCGCCGAGCGTCTCGGTGAGCCCGTAGCCATTGCGCGGCTCGATGCGCTCGCCGTAGCGGTCGGTGAGCCGGGCGACGATTCCGGGCGGGGCCGCGGCGCCGCCCGTGCTGAATCCCGTAAGAGAGGGGAGCTCGTCGCCCAATTCCTTTGCGCGCTCCAGGAGTTGGAGGGCCGTGGCCGGGACGCCGCCGAAGCTGGTGATGCCGTGTTCGCGGATCATGGCCAGCGCCGCGTCCGGGTCCCATTTGCGCAGCACCACGATCGTGCCGCCCACCCCCATCGCCGCGTAGAAGCCGGTGAAGGCGGCGACGTGGAAGAAGGGGAAGGTCAGGAGGCCGATGGGGGTCGGGCCCTGGCCGGGCACGATGCCGCGGGCCAGCGCCGTGCGGGCCGCGGCGTAGCGGGGGCCCGTGACGGCGCCCATGTGGGCGTGGTGGGTGGCGACGGCGCCCTTGGGGCGGCCCGTCGTACCGGAGGTGTAGAGGATCGTGGCGTCGGCGGCCGGGTCGATGTCCACGTCGGGCGGGCCGAGTTGGGGGTCGGGCGTGGGCAGGTCCGCGTACCGCTCGACCCGGTCACCGCTCGGCTCCCGGCCCTCCTCGTGGCAGACCAGGACCCAGGGGCGGGGGCCGGCCGCGTCGAGCCACGGGCGGACCCGTTCGTAGCGCTCCCCGTCGACGACCAGCACCGCGGGGCCGCAGTCGTCGAGCGCGTAGGCGAACTCGTCGGCGGTCCACCACGCGTTCAGCGGCACCGCCACCAGGCCCGCCAACTGCGCCGCCCAGAAGGCGACCTGCCACTCCGGGTGGTTGCGCATCGCGATGACGGCGCGGTCGCCCGGCCGCAGCCCGTAGCCGCCCGCGCTCTCGTCGTCGGTGAAGCGGCGGGCCAGCGCGCACGCCGCGGCGAAGAACTCCCCGTAGGTCATGCACCCGTTCTCGGAGATGACGAAGGGGGTGTCGCCGAACGCCCACGTCGCCTCGGCGAACTCGCGCAGCGTACGGGGCCCGTCGGCATAGGAGAGGCGCCCGTCCTCACCGCGTACGACGGCAAAGGGGGCGCCCGGAGCGGTCAGCAGCGCTTCCACGGAATCCACGGCATCAGCGTCCATGGTCGGACGGTACGTCCGGCGGCCCGACCCACGTCAAGGTACGTGCACCGGCCAACGGCCGGACAGGGCACCCGCACAACGCGGCGGGCGGTGCGCGTGAACCTCCACGCGCACCGCCCGCCAACCGCCTTGGTGACCCTCTACTCCGCGGCCTTCGCGTGCTCGGCCACCCGCTTGCGGGTCAGGAACCAGCCGATCACGAGGCCGACCACGATCAGCGGCGAGCAGTACACCGAGACCGCCGAGTCGCCGCCGCCGACCACCATCAACACCACGACCGCGACGAGGAAGACGATCGTCAGCCAGCTCGTGAAGGGCGCGCCCGGCAGCCGGAACGCCGGGCGCTCCACCTCGCCGCGCTGGGCCTTACGGCGCAGCACCATCTGGCAGACCATGATCATGACCCAGGTCCCGATCATGGTGATCGCGGAGAAGTTGATGACGATCGAGAACGCCCGCTCGGGCACGATGTAGTTGAGGATGATGCCCGCGATGTAGCAGGTCGCGGTCAGCAGCACGCCACCGTAGGGCACGCCCTTCTTGTTCATCTTCGTGGTGAACGCGGGCGCGGATCCCGCCAGGCCCATCGAGCGCAGCACGCGGCCGGTCGAGTAGAGGCCGGAGTTGCAGCTGGACAGGGCCGCCGTGAGGATCACGAAGTTCATGATGCCGCTGATGCCGGGCACGCCGAGCTTGCCGAGCAGCGTCACGAACGGCGACTCGCCGGCCTTGTACGCGCTCCACGGCAGCAGCAGCACGAGCAGCAGCACGGACCCGACGTAGAACAGCACGATGCGCCACGACACGGAGTTGATGGCGCGCGGGATCACCTTGCGCGGGTTCTCCGTCTCGCCGGCGGCGATGCCGACCATCTCGATCGCCGCGTACGCGAAGACGACACCCTGGATCAGGACGATCGCCGGGAGCAGGCCGTTCGGCAGCATGCCGCCGTGGTCGGTGATCAGCTGCGGGCCCGTGCTGTGGCCTTCGACGGGGTGGCGGCTCGCGAGCAGCCAGCAGCCGATGGCGAGGAAGCCGAGGATCGCGGCGACCTTGATGATCGAGAACCAGAACTCGAACTCGCCGAACCAGCGCACCGAGATCAGGTTGGCGCCGAGCACCACGAGCAGCGCCACCAGGGCGAGCGTCCACTGGGGTATGTCGCGGAAGGCGGACCAGTAGTGCAGGTACATCGCCACCGCGGTGATCTCCGCGATGCCGCTGCACACCCAGTGCAGGAAGTAGACCCAGCCGGCCGTGTACGCGGCCTTCTCGCCGAGGAACTCACGCGAGTACGAGACGAACGAGCCCGAGGTGGGCCGGTGCATCACCAGTTCGCCCATGGCGCGCGTGATGAAGAAGGCGAACAGGCCGGTGATGGCGAAGATGATCACCAGGGAAGGGCCCGCGGTGTGCAGCCGCTCCCCCGCCCCCAGGAAGAGGCCGGTGCCGATGGCGCCGCCGATCGCGATCATCTGGACCTGACGGTTACGCAGGCCGGCCGTGTAACCCCCCTCACGGATGGTTCCGGCCGTGGCCTTGCCGCCCGTGGTCACACTGCCCTCGGTCGCAGCCGCAGGGGCGGTCGCGGGCCGAGCCTCGGACTCGGCTTGTGCTGTGTGCTCCATGGTTCTCCGACGTACGTGCAAAACGGCATGCCGCACGCACGCACGCGTACGCGAGCGCAGTTGCGGAGCGCAGTTGCGAACGCGGGCAGGCGTGTGCGGCGTACCTGTTGGACAGGACTGATTCGCCGGATCCGGCGAACCTCGAGATCGGAACGGATCTCAGTGGAGTGTGCCGCGGGCGGACCACGCGACGACACGCCACCTTAAACCGTTCGCGGGGGCAACTAATCCACGAGCCCTGAGCCGAGCCCCGAGCCGAGCCCGAGCAGCGAACCGGCGTACTGGGCACCGGACTCGGCGAGCACCTCGTCGAGCGACTGCGCGGCCCGCACGGGAGCGAAGGCCACCTTGTCCGCTTCCGTCCCGTTCTGATTCAGGACATACCCGTACACCGCGGGACGCGGAAGGCTGTTGTAGTGGAAGTGGGTCGAGAAGTAGTACGCGCCGGTGTCGTACAGCGCGACGAGATCGCCGGGCGCCAGTTCGGGCAGCTCACGGCCGCGCGCCACGAGGTCGCCCGCGAAGCAGCAGGGCCCGGCCACGTCCTGCACCAGCGGAGCGCTCGTCCGCGGCCGGCCCTCGGCGTCGTACGCCCCGACCCGCAGCGGCCACGACTCGGGTACGAAGACGGTACGGGTCGCCACCTGCGCGCCCGCGTGCGTCACGGCGATCCGGCGGCCGCCGGAGGTCTTGGTGTACTCGACGTGCGCGGCGATGAACCCCTGCTTGGCGAGGAGCGAGCGCCCGAACTCGGTGACGAGCGTGTACCGGCCGTCGAAGAGCCCGGGGACGGTCTCCCGCAGGATCCGTGCGTACTCCTCGAAGCCGGGGGTGATGGCATCCGACTCGAAGTTCACCGGCAGGCCGCCACCGATGTCGAGGGTGTCGATCTGCTGCCGCCCGACCTGCGCGTTGATCTTCTCGGCCAGGTCGTACGCGGCCCGAACGCCCTCCGCCATCAACTCAAGGGCGACGCCCTGGGAACCGGTGTGGGTGTGCAGGCGGGTCATCCACGGCCGCGCCTTGTACGCGCCGATGACCCACTGCTCCGCGCCCTGGTCGCGCAGGGCGACACCGAACTTCGAGGTGGCGGTCGCCGTGCTCATCGCGCCGATCGAACCACTGCCGACCTGCGGGTTCACGCGCAGCCCGATGGGCGAGACGCTGGGGTTCGCCGCGAACTCGGCGACGATCTCGTCGATCCGGGCCAGCTCCTGCGGGTTGTCGGCGTTCACGGCGATGCCTGCCGCCAGCGCGTCCCGCAGCTCGCCGACCGTCTTGGCGGGCGAGTCGAAGACGATCCGCTCGGCGGGCACCCCGGCGGCGCGCGCGAGCGCCAGCTCACCGGGGCTCGCGACCTCCGCGCCGATGCCCTCCTCGTTCAGGAGCGCGAGCACGGGGACGAGCGAGGCGGCCTTCACGGCGAAGGTGTGCCGCGCGTCGACGCCCTCGAACGCCGCCTTGAGCGCGCGCGCCGCCTCCCTGACCCCGGCCACGTCGAGCAGCCCGAGCACGGGGGCGTCGGGCCCCACGAGCCCCTGCTCAACGGCGGCACGCAGGGCGGCGTCGCGACGGGTGGCGGGTGCGGAGGCCTTGGGCATGAGGGGACGTCCTGCCTTCTGCTTGGTACGTGGTTTCACTTGGTACGTGGTTCCACTTGGTACGTGGTCGGGCACTCGTCACTGTGCAGCGCGGCGGGGCGGCGTGTCTGCGTGCGCCGGCACGAAGTACGGGGCGGGAGCGCTGTGCGTGGGCACAACGAGCGGCGGGCGGGCACGCGCGCGTGGTGCGTGCGCACGACAGGAGGCCGTCGGTCGTGGTGGCATCGGACTACGACAGCGGGACTACGGCAGTGGGGCCACGCCACGGCAACGGGCCACGGCAGTGGACTACGGCAGCGGGGCTACGGCAGCGGGATGAGGCCGGCCCGCCGCAGGCCGAGCTCGACGACGAGCCGTACGTCGGGGTCCGACAGGTCGAAGCCGCCCAGCTCGCGGGCCCTGCGCAGCCGGTACCGCAACGTATTCGCATGGATCCCCAGATACCGGGCGGTGGCCCCGGCGTCCCCGAAGAACGCCAGATGCGCGGCCACGGTGCGGGGCAGATCCGTCCCGTGCCGCTCGTCGTGCGCGAGCAGTGCCGCCACGGCGTCCCCGACGGAGGGCACTCGCGCGGCGACGGCGTCCGACACGCGCAGCGCGTTCAGGGCGAACCGCACGTCCTCGGCGCCCGCCACCTCGGGTTCCCCGCGCTCGCACAGCACCCGCAACACCTCTACGGCCCCGGCCCGGGAGCCCACCGCGTCCTTCAACGCGCCGACGACGGGCCCGACCGCGACCAGCGGCGTGACCCCGGCGCCCCGCAGTACGGCAGCGAGGTCCCGAGCGAGCCGCTCGGCGGCGTCACCCCGCGGATCGACGACCAACACATCAAACCGCTCACCACTTCCGGCCCCGCCGGCGATTGCACTTCCGGCCCCGCCGGCGTACGCACTTCCAGCCCCGCCGGCGATTGAGGCGCGGGGTCCGGGGCGGAGCCCCGAGTCCTGGGCACGGACTGCCGCCCCCTGCGCCTGCCCCTGGCCCGCACCCCCCTCCACCCGGAGGGCAAACGCGGGTACGCCATACGCAGCAACCCGCAACGCCGCCGCCCGCAACGCCCTCTCCCGCACCTCCGGCGCCACGGGCCCCACGACCACCGCCGCGAGCACCGCACACGGCTGCCCCGGATCGACGCCGAGCGCAGCGGCCGCGGCACCCACATCAGGAGCCCCGTCCTCGAACAGCGCCCGCACCGCATGCCGACGCCGCCCCTCGGCGGACCGCGACCGCAACCGGTGATGCAGCAGATGCGGCACCGCGATGACGGCGGCCTGCCGCAACGCCTCCCGGGCCCCCTCCGGCAACGGCTCCCCGTCCGCGGCGGCCCACAACGACCCGAGCACCTCCTCCCCCGCCCGCACGGCGACCGCGAGCCGCTCGGGAAACCGCCCATCAGCAGGCCGATGCACCACGTCACCCGCCCACAACGCCGCCAGGAACCCGCTCTCCGCGAGCTCGGCGACCCGCCACTTCGGCACCCGCCGCCCGAGGATGGTCAGCCGCCGCAACGGATCGGCGGTGTCGGCGGTCGGCGAGTACGCCAGCACGTTGGACTCCGGGTCCTCGACGGTGATCGCACCCCCGACGAGCGCGGCGAGCGCGGACGCGAGGGCCGGCAGATCCCCGAGCCCCACGTCGACACCGGGCTCCGGCACCCGCGCCCCACCGGCCGCGAGCGCGGCCCGCAGCAGCCCGATCAGCTCGCCCCAGTCCACCCAGGGGGCGCGGGCGAGCAGCGCGGTGGACACACCGTCGGCCACCTCACCGAGCAGCGGCGCGACCCCTTCGGCCCCCCGCCGCACCACGAGCGCAGCAGCCCCGGCCCGATCGGCCGCACGCAACACCTCAGCAGCAGCGGGATCCGACGTATCGACCCCCACGGCAATAAGCACCCGCCCCCGCTCCTGCAAGCTCTCCCCGGCGTCGAACACCCCGACCCCGCCCACGGCCACGTCCGTCCCGCACGGCGCCCGCACGACCTGGACGACGTCCCGCCCCACGACATCGACGACCTGCGCCAACGTGGGGCCCCCGCCCGAAGCGGGATTCTCGGGCTGCGGCCTGCCGGACGCGGAAAACTCCATGTCCCCAGTCTCACCGATCACACACGCCCTGCCCGGTGTGACGAACAAGGCACCACAAACAGGGCACTTGTGAGCAACAGCACCCAGTACTCACCGCCAATCGGCCGCCTTCGCCCCTACGTTGGACGAATGTCCCCTCTTGCCCGGGTGAGCGAGGCGTACGGTCCGCGCTTCGCCGAATTCGCCTTCGAGCCCGCCTTCCTGGCCGCGGTCGACCAGCACGTGGCGGAGGTCCGCGACCGCCTGGAGGCCGGCTCGGCCGGCCTGCACCCACCGGCTCCCGACGCCGAAGTGCTCGCCGACTACTCACTCGGCTTCCTCGACGCACTCTCCGAGACCGGCTGGCTCGAACCCATGGGCCACGACTACGCGGTGTGCCGCCTCACCGCCATCAGCTGGCTGGTGAGACGGCACGACCTGCTCGACCTGGTGTAGTTCACCGGGATCACTCGGTCACGGGGACCACTCGGTCACTGATTGTCGAACCGCCCCCGCTCCCGCTCCTGAACAGGCTGATTGGTGAGAGCATCCTCACGCCCCGCCTGATAAGCGCTCGCGCCCGCGCCACCGCTCCCGACGTTCCCCTTCGCCTTGGCGGTCTCCTCCTCGGCCATGTTCAGCCACCGCTCCCAGCGCTGCCGCATCGGCCCGATGAGCCCACCGCCGACACCGACGATCAGGATCCCGGCCGCGGCCGCGAGACCTGCGATGAGCACCGGCTGCGTGACGGACGTGGCGATACCCGCCTGCCCGAGCGCCGCGATGGCACCGAGCACCACGATGCAGGCCCACACGATGGTGCCGACGGTCTTCCCGTACGAGACGGAGGACAGGGTGTTGGTGACGATGTCACGCACCAGGTTGGCGACGGCCATGGCCACCACGATCAGGACGACCGCGACGATGCCGCGCGGCAGCCAGGCGACGATGCCGTTGATCATGTCCGACACGGGGTTGTCACCGAAGACCCCGAAGCCGAGCTGGAGCACGATCAGCATCAGGGCGACGTAGACGACCTTGCAGAGGATCGCGGTCGTGTCGTACTTCGACCCTTCGAGCATCTTCGCCGAACCGGCCCGTTCGGCGAGCTTCTCCGACCCGATCTTCCGAAGGCCCCGGTCGAGGAGCTTGGTGATCATCTTGGCCACGAACCAGCCGATGACCATGACGACGAGGAAGCCGAGGAACTTCGGCACGAACTCGGCGACCTTCGACCACGCGTCGTTCAGCCCTTGAGTGAAGTCGACGGCGAGGATGCTCGCGCCGTCCGGCGAACTGAGATTCTGGATCATGAGTGGACCTCCACCCAGTGGGGCCGGACGCCGCGAAGCCGCGCCCGACGAGACGTGTCCCCCCTCGTTTTCCTGTGTCTCTCCGGCTTAACAGCCCCGGCCGCCCCCGTCCGCCCCAGCTCCCCCATTGGCGTGACCCACGCCCCGAACCCGATCCGCTACGCTGTTCACGCGCCTTCGTAGCTCAGGGGATAGAGCACCGCTCTCCTAAAGCGGGTGTCGCAGGTTCGAATCCTGCCGGGGGCACCAGTTCAGAAGGGCCCCACCTCTGGGTTTTCGGAGGTGGGGCCCTTCTGACATCAAGACCCGACATCACTGGCCTCAGCCCCTGACGTCCGGCACGCCCCCGAGTAAGACAGGCTCATGCCAGCCGTGGAGCAGCTGACGCCCGAAGGGGAGGTCACGTACATGACCGAGGTCGGCGCGAGGAGCCACAACACCAGGCACCTGCCACCAGCGCGACAGAACTTTCCCTACTTCATCAAGACCGGCTGCGCTCCGCTCCGCCGGGCGGGCTCCCGGCTCCGCCGCCCTTCGCGCTCATGCCTTCGGCCCGCACTACGGGCGCTCCGGCACCGGGGGCCGGGGGGGGGGGGGGGGGAGCGCTGTCGGGTGCGGGTCCGTGGGTGGATGGGAGCTGGGGTTGGATGGTGGGCCAGGATTGGCTCGTCAGTCCCGGCTGAGCTTCAGCCCTTGGCGGTGTGGTCCAGGATGGCGGCGGCGAGCGGCGTCTGGACGTCAGGCGGGAGGGCATGTCCCATGCCGGGGATCTCGACGATGCGTGCGCCTTGAACCACCTGGGCGAGGTGATGGGGATGTGGTGGCGGGGCGATTGGTTCGGCGGGAGCGGAGATGACGAGGGTAGGCAGGGTGGCCCGGGCGAGTCGCTCTGTGCGGTCCAAGTCGGACGCATCGGCACGGGCATGCGCGGTGTTCGTGGCGTAGCCCCCGGTGTGCTCGATCACCTTCAACTCCAGCTGGCGAGCGTATTCGGCATCGAAGGGGAGCTGATCCCCACCCAGGATCCGCCAGTGTTGGACGCGCCGTTCCAGCTCCGCTTCCGGGTCGAGGTCCGGTACGGGACGGGACCACATCTCCAGCAGGCGAGGTTCGATGCCGGGGAGCTCCTCGGGCGGGATCCGGGTTCCGTCCGGCTGGACGTACGGAGCCGTGCTGAGCGCGCTTGTGCCGATCAACGTGGCACTGAGCAATCGGTCGGGATGGTCTGCGACAAGAAGTTGGGCGAGCACTCCGCCCAGGGACATACCGACGACGTGGGCGCGGGCGATCGCGAGACCGTCCAGCACCGTGAGCGCGTCTTCCGCAAGCTGGCTGAGGGGATAGGGCCGCTGGTCGAACGCCCAGGTGGAGCGACCGGTGTCGCGGTGGTCGTAGCGGATCACGCGATGACGTGAGGCCAGCGCGTCCACCAGCTCGTCCGGCCAGCCCAGACCGGACGCTTGCGCTCCCATGATCAGCAGCAATGGAGGCGCGTCCACTGAACCCCGGTCTTCCGTCCAGAGGCGTACACCGGGGGCTACGTCGATGAAGCGTTCCATAGTGTTCCTCCAGGTAGATAGAAAGACGAGACGTATCGTATCGCGATCGAACGGAGCACGGCGCTCAGCGGGTGAGCGTGAGGCGGACGGGTCGTGCCACATCCGTGCCAGTTCGGCCGGGGAACCACGGGGAACGGCAGGCACGAAGCCGGAAGCTCCAAGGGCCCATAAGACCGCTCCCCTGCAGTTCAGACGCCCAACTCCCGCTAGATCACCCGAGCTTCCCAAGCTTGGAGCGCGAGTTGGGTTCACTCACTTGTTGGGCGCTCTAGGGTCAAGGGATGGATCATGACCCGATGCGGCAGGTTGCCGAATTCCGCGAAGTGTTCGACGGTGAGACCAAAGTCGAAAGCCCTGAACTGCCAGCACACCGAAGGACGTTGCTGGTCGAAGAAGCACGCGAAGCCGCCGAGGCCCTCACCAACCTTGCCGAGGCCCTGCAGACCGACGATGACCCGCTCACTGCATACCAGGCGGTGGCCAAGGAACTCGCAGACGTCCTTTACGTCACTTATGGCGCCGCAGATGCACTGAAGATCGATCTGCCGTCTGTCTTCGCCGAAGTCCATCGGTCCAACATGAGCAAGTTGGACGCGGATGGTCGGGTCCTTCGCCGAGCCGACGGCAAGGTTCTCAAAGGTCCCAGCTATCAGCCACCGACTCTCGATGGCATCGTGGGGTGGCCGCCTACCAGCTCGGCCTCAGGGCCGGGCGTACAGCAGTGAAGTACCGCAACCACAGCAACCGGCCCCGTCCCGCAGCCCGTGACAAAGGCCCTGGCGCGCCCGGTATGGGCAGCAGCGACCATTCCACATAGAGCTACGGGTCAGAAAGCTCCTGAACATCCACGGCTGGCATCAACGACACCGGACAGAGGCGTACACGGACACTTCTGTCCGGCCGTCAGAACGGGATATCCCCTCTGAACCGGCCCTTCACTCTGATCACGACCCGTGCCTACAGGCCCGTCCATGGAGCGTCATTTGGTCGACGGACCCTCCGTGTCAGGCGTGCCCTCAGAGATTTCCGAGACATCGACGTCGACCTCGCACCCCTTGGGCATCTTGTCGGCGGAGGTCGCGCACTTCGAAGGATCAACCTCGGGCTTGCCCCTGCCCGACTGCTGCTGACTCGACTTCTTCTCGGCCGACGTCGAGCTTCCGGTCGACGGAGTGCTCTCGGAGGAAGCTGAGCAGGCCGCCGAGCCCAACACGACGCACAGGACCAGAACGGCAGAGGCTACGGCGGTGCGAGTACGCATGAAGGCCCTCCTTGCATGGACGCCGGGACGCCCAACTCGTCAGTCGATCCACATGTGTACAGGGGGAATCCGGCATTCAGTAGGCCTGATCACCACCGCTGGGCCTTCAACACGCGCGGTGGGTGCGACGCCGTACGTTACGACCGGTGGTCTACTCCGGTGGCCGGGAGTAGCGCTCCACCGCGGCCCTTGCCGTCGATGTGTCGAGCAGCCGCAGTTCCCACGGGCCGGTGTTGACGTCGAAGTCCTTCCCGAAGCCGACCCACTTGCCCGCCATGCGGCGACCGGTCGGCTCGATCAGCATCTGAATCGCCCCGTGGTAGCGGGCGCCCCGGTAGTAGCCGCCGGTGGCTGTCTGCTCGATCCAGGACCCGGTGACGATGTTCCGGTCCGTCGTGAGGTCGAGGTGCAGGGGGCTGTCGGGGTTGCTGGACGCGCCCGGCAGGGACTCGGCCGTGAGCCGGTTGCCGCGGTGCACGACAAGGACATGGTGCTTGCCCTCGTACGTGGTGTCGCGGCCGGAGGAGTAGAACTCGTAGCGGCTCAGCCAGATCCCCGAATAGTCCGCCGCCTGAGTCTCCTGCGCCGTGTCGGGCGCCCCGGACGCCTCGGTGACACCGGCCGTCCCGGCGTCCATGTCGTGGCCGCCGGCCCCGTCTTCGTGGACACGGGAGGCAGGCACGGCGAGCGCGAACCCGAGGGCTTCGATGGGGCGGCCCGTGAACCTCTGAAGCGCGCGAGCGTAAAGCGGGCGGCACGTGCGGGACTGGCCCGACTCCCACCGCTGCACGAGGCGCTTGCTGGCGTCGTTGGGTTCGCCCAGCTCTTTGCCGGTCTTGCGGAGCCCGTGCGCGAACTCGTCCTGCGAGAGCTGCATGCCGATACGCACGGCACGCAGAACGTCGTTCGTCTGGAACTGTGCTGTGGTGGTCATGGTCCGAGGCTAGCCCGGCACCCCGACCCAATGACACCGGTTTGACGCCTTCGTGCGACGCCGACATGCCGCCTCACCGACGCCCGGAACGACGTCGCCATGGCCGCCGCGCTTCCAGAAGATAAGAGCCATGTCCATCCGAATCAGCGTGTACACGGTGAGAGCCGACGGCAGCCAAACCGCCTTCCGGACCCTGTACGAGGGCGAGGGATCCGACGAGCCGATAGCGACCAGCGTGTTGCCGCCGTGCTCGTGCCCCGACTGTCGCCGACGCGGAGGACGCTCCCCAGGCACCACCACGAATCCCCCATCGCGTGGAGGCACACCAGCATGAGCACCGCCGTGAAGGTCCGCGACCCGAAGACGTTCGTCCCCCAGGACGTATGGGAGCGGCAAGTAGCACTTATTCTGCGGGACCCCGGGATCGGCACCGAAAAGGCCGAGCGCATCTTCGGCCAGACCATCGCCTACTTCGTGACCGCCGGAGAAAACACCGACCTCCTCGTCGGCCCGTCCGTCGAGGTCGACAAGGGCGTCCACTCGTTCATGCTCGACACCGACCTGTGCGTGCAGTGCACGAACGACGGAGGCGGGGACGGCAAGAAGCGCGGCGACGTCGCGTGCGTCAGCGACGACGACAAGGTGAGGGCCGACGGCCGGCCGATGGTTCTTGAGCAGACCGTCAAGGTGATCGAGGCCGCGGGCTTCGCCGTCGACCGCGAGCTGTGGAACATGGGCGCCAAGTGCACCCAATGCCACGCCGGGTGCACCGACGCGCCCAACACAGGCAAGGGCAAGTAGGCAGCAAAGCGCGAGAGTTGGGGCCCGCCCCTCTGCATTCGGGGACGGGCCCCTTCCCCCTGTGAGAGGAACCAACTGCATGTCGCTCGCCGAGACCTGGGACCGCTTCGCCAGGGAGCGCACGCCGCGCCGCGCAGTGAATGCGCGAGGTCAGTCGACGTGGCTCAACTGGACCCAGCACCCGGACCACGGCCCCGACGAGGGCGTTCTCGGAACGCCGTTGCCAGGCCTGAAGGTGTTGGAGCTGGGCTCCGGCAACGGTGACAACCTCGCCCACCTGGCCACGCTCGGCGCCAACTGCACGGGCGTGGACGTCGCCCCGAGACGCGAAGCCGCTGCACGCGAGCGCTGGGGGCACCTGCCCGGCCTGGACTTCCGCACGAACGAGGCCATCGACTACCTGACCACGGAGTCCGCCACGTTCGACGTGGTGCTGTCCATCTTCGGCGCGGTCTGGTTCGTGGACCCCGACGCACTGCTGCCCGTCGTGCGGGCCCGCATGAACGAGGGCGGCACCCTCGCCTTCTCCCATCTCCCGGCCGGAAGCCAGGAACTCAAGCCGGGCAAGGCCGGCATGCGCCACGACCACACACCCGACGAGTGGACCAAGCTCCTGCACCGCCACGACTTCACAGACGTCCACGCCGAGGTCATCGAACCGCCAGCGGTCCACAGCGCAGCAACGATGCTGATCTGGGCAACGGCATAGCCGTTCCTGATCTTCACCGGCTCGACCGTGTGGGCGTCGATGGTGGAGTGGTGGGCCGAGCCAGGCACACAGAACCGGTCAATGAGCCCCAACCGTTCTCTACAATCACGGCGTCAATGCCGTGGCAGTCACGTCCGACCAGGGCCGAGCGCCACGAGTACTGCGAGGACTACCGCGCACACGACCCTCAGCACCCCATCAGCATCCGACGTCCGCATCGGAGGAGCCGAGGAGCGAGTTCGCCGACGACTTTTACAACGTCCTGAAGAAGAAGTTCTGAGCAGTCGGGGGGACTGAATGCGGAGAGCCGTGATTGTGTCCAAAATCGTACTCACGGTCATCGGCACGTGGCTTGCCCTCTTGCTGGCGATCGCCCTGCCGACCCTTCTTCCGGAGCGGTGGGAGTACTACATGATCTCCCCAGCCAGTGCGGGCCTGTGGATGCTTTCCATGCTCGTAGGACCCATCGCAGTCTGCTGGAAACTCCGCTCCTGGATACGGACCGTGCCAGGCGATCCGCCACGACTGGATGCCTGACCAGCGGCCTAGAGAGGCTCCCTCGGCGAGAGGTGGCCTGAGGCCACGGGCCCGGCGTCCAGGTGAGCTGCGATGCGCGCGACGGTCCGTGTGTTGTCCTCGAACAGGTGCGCCTGCATACCCGCCGCCCGCGCCGCCTCGACGTTGACCGCGAGATCGTCGATGAACAGGCAGTTCTCCGGTCGCACGACCAAGCCGCCGCATGCGGCTTCGAACGCTCGCGAGTCGGGCTTCTCGATGCCGATCTCGTGCGAGTAGACGATCTGTTCGACTAGTTCGTCGAAGTGGTAGAGCGCCGTCTCCCGCTCCCTGGCGCCGACAAAGCTGTTGCTCAGGATGCCGAGCCGGCAGCTTCCACGCAGCCCTCGCACATAGTTGATGAGCTCCTCGTTCGGCGTCCCCAGATACTCCGCCCAGAGATCTGCCATGAAGGCTTCGGCCAGAGGGACATCGAGCCCCAGGCGGGCCGACACCTGCTCGTGCACGTCCCGCTCGCTGATACTCCCGACGCCCCCGGCCCGCCACACGTCGTGCATCCGCTCATGAACAGTGCCCAGCGGCAGGCCCAGCCGATCTTCCCACCGTTGCACCCACCCCGTTTCCGGAGTGATCTCCAGTACGCCGCCGATATCGAGAATGACGCAGGAAACAGTCATGCAAGCTCCCCCTCCTCAGGTGTCCACCCCACTCTTCCAACGAGCCGAAGCTAGAGCCGCCGGAAGTAGACCGCCACCGGATTCGGGGTGCAGCCGAGTTGCTCGTACAGGGCCCTGGCGGGTGCGTGGAAGGGGTCGCCGCCGGTGGCGATCTCGACGATCTCCGCTCCGAGCAGGCGCATCCGCTCGAAGGCGTGCTCGCACAGCGCCGCGCCCAGGTGGTGTCGTCGGTGCCGGTGCGAGACCGCGAGGAGCACGATCTGGCCGTGTCGGCGGTCCGGGTCGACGGACCACGCCACGTAGCCCGCGATCTCGCCCGCCGCCTCGGCGACGGCGACGTACGAGTGGCGCTCGGGGGCGTGGAGGCCGGCCACCTGCTGACGGTAGTCGTCGCGCCAACTCCCGTGCTGCACGGTGAAGATGACCTCGCCCATCAAGGGGCGGAAGACGTCCTCGAAGAACGGCCGGAACGTGTCGATGGTCAGGTTGGTGAGCGGAGTCAGGTCGTCGTGGGTGAAGGAGCGAATACGCATCGGAGTGTGCCTTTCGCGCTGAGGGCTGGGACCCGGGAAAAGGTGGGCATGGGTCGGCCCGCTCCCGCCCGAAAGAACGGACGGAGAGTCGGGGCCCTCAGACCCGCGTACGCCAAGCGGCAAAGCACTCCATGGACCGGATCGTAGTGTCCGGCCACACCCATGCGGCCATGCGGTCAACCGTCAGCGGTCAGCGGCCAGCGGTCAGCGGGAGTCGCGCAGCGAACCCACCGTCCGCAGCAGCCGGTCCGCCCGCTCCCGCAGCTCCGGATGCGCGAGCACCGTGTTGCGCAGGCCGCGGACCGGGCGGCGCCAGAGGCGGTGGGCGGCCGCGGCCGGGTGAGGGCGGGTCGCGAAGCCCTCGGCGACCCGGAGTTCGCGGGTCTTGAGCCAGTCCTTGTACTCCTTCTCGCCGCGGCCCCAGTCCATCAGCCGGATCCCCTGGCGGCCCGCCGCCTCGACCATCCGCAGATGCATGAGGAGGCCGGGCGAGTAGTAGCTGAACTCCGGGTCGTACGCGGTGAACCAGGCCGCGAAGACGGTCCTGGACGTCGGGCCGAAGTGGGCCGCCACCGGGCGGTCGCCGGCGTAGATCACCGAGAGGACACCGGTGAAGTGGTCCTCGCGGACCTGGAACAGGTGGTCGGTCAGGTCCACGATCCACGGGCGGGCGAACCGGTCCATGCGGCCGGTGCGGCGGTACTGGGCCGATTTCCAGCGCATCAGCTGGTGCAGGACCGCCGGATCGCGCTCGTCGTAGACGAAGCGCATCTCCCCCACGTTGCGGCTCAGGCGGCGCTCCTTCTTCAGGGTCGTCTTGGCCTGGCCGGGGTACGCCGCCTTCAGCCACTCCGCGTACGTCTCGTGGCTGCCGTCCTTCAGGTCGAGGACGGGTGAGGCGAAGGTTCCGGTGACGTAGCGGCCGAAGGGTCTCTGTTCCTCGACGAGGTGGTCGAACTCGAAGACCGACAGGCCGCAGGCGCGCAGCAGTTGCCGCGTGTCCCAGGTGACTCCGGGCCGGTGCACCAGGGCCTGGCAGTCGGACAGGCCCATGCCGATGGCACGGCCAATGCCGGCGGGCCCCTTCTCGTACGGGAAGAATCCGACGGGTTCGGCGCCCTCGCGCAGCACCGCCACGTGCGCGCGGCCCTTGAACCGGGCGACGCCCTCCGCGAACTCCGGTGACAGGAACGGGTTCTGGAAGTCCGGAGAGTGCTCCATCGTCTCGTGCCAGGCCGTACGCAGGGACGCGCTGAGCTCGTCGGCTCTGTACGTCGTGATGTTCAACGTCGGTTCGCCCGCCCCTCACCGCGGGCGCGTGGTCCACCGGTAACCGGATAGGTGCGTCGATACGTGAGTGTGCCGCTCATGAGCCCCCCTCTTCCCCCAGAGGGCTCAAAGGTCGCGAAACAGTACGCACGCTGTCAAGAGCCCTTCGGGCACTTCGGACACGCAACCGGAAGCTGGGGCCTAGGAGTTGAGCCGCATGTGGACGTGCATGTCGTGCCAGCCGTCCGTGTGGAGCGCCGAGCTGCGGCGGGTGCCCTCCAGTTCGTAGCCGGCCTTGAGCGCCACGCGGCAGGACGGTTCGTTGCGGGTGGAGTGCTGGAGGTCGAGGCGGTGGAAGCCGAGGGCGAACGCCCAGTCCGTGAGCGCGTCCAGGGCCCTGGGGGCCACGGACGCGCCGCGGGCCTCGGGCATCACCCAGTAGGCGACCTCGGCGACGCCGTCCAGGAAGTTGAGCTCGCGCAGTGCCATCCGGCCGAGCGGGGTGTCGTCGGCGGCCCGTGCCACGATCCACTGGGCCGTCTTCTCCTCGCGCCAGCCCGTGTGGGTTTCCGCGACCCAGTCGCGTGCCTCTTCCAGGGAGTCCATGCTGCGGATGTGCCAGTGGCGCAGGGTCGGGTCCTGGAAGGCGTTGTGGACGGCCGGGGCGTCGGCGAACGCCGGTGTGCGCAGGACGAGTTCGGCGTCGGACGAGTGGAGGGTCGGTTGGGGGGTGGAGGAGAGGGAGCCGGGTTCGATGACGGGCTTGGTTACGAAGGGCATGCCCCGCATCATGACCGGACCCGGATCCGCCACGCACCCGGATTCCCACGCCACGGGGCTCCGCCCCGGACCCCGCGCCTCAATCGCCGGCGGGGCTGGAAGATCGGGGCTCCGCCCCGGACCTCGCGGGCTCACGTCGAAAGTGCGGGGCTGGAAAGGCCTGCTCAATCGCCGCAGGGGCTTGAAGTGCGGGGGCTTGAGGAGCGGACCGGGGCCGTTTCCGGGAGACGCCAGATGCAGAGGGCGCTGGCGAGCCCGGCCAGGGCCATGTAGCCGGCCAGATACCAGGGGCGGTCGCCACCCGCGTCGACCAGGAGCGTCGCCACGAAGGGCGACGTACCCGCGAAGATCACGCCGTTGATCTCGCGGACGAAGACAAGGCCGCTGTAGCGGACCTCGGTCGGCAGCGACTCGGCGTAGAACGTGCCGGTGACCGCGAAGATCGAGTTGAGCATCAGGGCGAAGGCGACCGTGATCGCCAGGTAGATGAGCCACGGCTCGCGCGTGTCCACCAGCCAGAAGAACGGGTACGCGAAGAGCGTGATCGCCACCGCCCCACCGATCATCACCGGCTTGCGGCCGACCCGGTCCGAGAGCGCCCCGGCCAGAGGAATCGTGAGGATCGATACCGCCGAGGCGATCGTGATGCCGAGGACCGAGGTGCCGGAGGAGAGGCCCAGCTGGTTGGTGAGGTAGCTGGGCAGGTAGCCCTGGATCGCGTACGAGGCGATGGCGGTGGCGCAGCCGGAGCCGATGAGCAGGGCGATCGCCTTCGGGCGGGTCTTGATCGCGGCCAGGACCGGGAGCTTCTCGCGCTTGCCGCTGTCGCGGGCCTGCTCGAACTGCTCGGTCTCGGGCGCGGCGTTGCGGATCAGCAGCGCGATCACGACCACGAGAGAGCTGGCCAGGAACGGGATGCGCCAGCCCCAGCCGAGGAAGTCGTCCTCGGGGAGCGTCGAGACGGCGGCCACCGCGCCGGAGGCGATGACGACGCCGATGAACTCACCCGCGCCGGGCAGGGAACCGTAGAACCCGCGCTTGCTCTCCTCGGCCGCCTCCGTCGACATGACGTACGCGCCGCCGAGTTCGGCGCCGACGCCGAAGCCCTGCATCATCCGGCAGAACACGAGGAGGATCGGCGCCCAGATGCCGATCTGGTGGTACGTCGGCAGGAAGCCGATGGCGAGCGTGCCGACGCCCATCAGGATCACGGTGAGGATCAGCACCGGGCGGCGGCCGATGCGGTCGCCGAGGTGGGCCAGGACCAGGCCGCCGATGGGGCGCACGGCAAAGCCGAGCCCGAAGGTCGCGAACGAGGCGAGGGTCGCCGCGAACGGCGAGACGTCCGGGAAGAAGACCTTGTTGAAGACGAGCGCGGCCGACGCGCCGAAGAGGAAGAAGTCGTACCACTCGAGGATCGAGCCGACGACGCTCGCGGCCGCGGTGCGCCGCTGGCGGGTGCGGGCGCTCATCGCCTTCGGCGGCGCGGCGCTCTCCTTGTGGGTGGATGCGCTCGTCTTCGGGCTCATCGCACTCCCTTTCGCACTGGTGAGGGTGGGTAGGAGCTCTCGTGTTGCAACATATGCACGCGTGTTGCGCAAGAGCTGCTAATGTTCTTCATGAGCCCAGCGGGATGTCAATGGAGGGACGGCGAATGTCTGGTAAGGCTGTCTGCCTCGGCGAGACCATGGCGCAGGTCACCCCCGCCGACGGCGAGGGGCTCGAGCGGAGCCGGGAGCTGCGGCTCGCGGTCGCCGGCGCCGAGTCGACCGTGGCGCAGTACCTCGCGGACCTCGGGCACGAGGCCGCCTGGGTGAGCCGGGTCGGGGACGATCCGTTCGGGCGGCGGATCGTCGCGGCGGTCGCCTCGCGCGGCGTACGCGTGGACGGGGTGCGCGCCGATCCGGCCGCCCCCACCGGCGTGTACTTCAAGGATCCGGGCCCCGACGGCACGCGCGTGCACTACTACCGGGCGGGCTCGGCCGCGTCCCGGATGACACCGGCCGACGCGGACCGCGTCGACCTGACGGACGTACGGCTGCTGCACCTCACCGGGATCACGCCGGCCCTGTCGGACGGCTGCGCCGAGCTCGTGGACGCGCTCGTGCGACGGGCGGCGGACAGCGGGACACTCGTGTCGTTCGACGTCAACTACCGTCCCGCGCTGTGGAGTTCACGCGATGCGGCGGCGGACGCGCTGCTCGCTCTCGCCCGCCGCGCCGACGTCGTACTCGTCGGGCGCGACGAGGCCGAGACGTTGTGGGACACCGCCACCGCCGAGGACGTACGGGACCACCTCGGGCCGCGCGGCACCCTCGTGGTCAAGGACGGAGACGTGGGGGCCACCGAATTCACCGACACGGGAGCCGAGTTCGTGGCGGCGCCCGCCGTCGACGTCGTCGAGGCAGTCGGCGCGGGGGACGCCTTCGCCGCCGGATACCTGAGCGGGCTGCTGAGCGGCTCCGCGCCGGCCGAGCGGCTCGCGCTCGGGCACCGGCTCGCCGGGCGGACGCTGCGCAGCATCGAGGACTACGTGCCCGCGACCGGCCCGGACCTGCGCGGCGACGACGGAGGCGAAGGCGTCCCCGCCGCCCGCCCCGACACGACCGGCGAAGGACACTGACCCCATGTCACAGACCGTCCGTCGCGCCATCGACATCCTCGAGTTCATCGCCCGCCGCCCGCGCACCCAGACCGAGGTCGGCGAGCACCTCGGCGTGCACCGCTCGACCGCGCTGCGCATCCTGGAGTCCCTGACCGAGGGCGGCCTCGCCCGCCGGCTCCCCGACGGCCGGTACGCGGTCGGGCACCGGCTTGCCGGACTCGCCCACCTCGCCCTGGAACAGTTCGGGCTGAAGGACGTCGCGGGCGAACACCTGCGGCTGCTCGGCGAGCGCTGCGGGCACACCGTGCACCTCGCCGCCCTGGAGGGCGAGCGGATCGTGTACGTCGACAAGGTCGACCCCGTCGACGGCGTGCGCCTCTACTCGCAGATCGGCCGCCCGGTCACCCTGCACACCGCCGGAGTCGCCAAGGCGATCCTCGCGTACGTACCGCGCGAGAGGGCCGACGCGCTGCTCGCCGACTGCGACTTCGCGCCGCACACCAGCACGACGATCACCTCCGCCGGCGCCTACCGAAAGGCCCTCACGGAGACCAGGACCCGCGGCTGGGCCGTCGACGACGGCGAGTACGAGGACTTCGTCAACTGCGTCGCCGTACCCGTACGGGACAGCAGTGGCGAGGTCGTCGCCGCCGCGTCCGTGACCGCGCTCAAGGCCAAGGCGGACCTGGGCGCGCTCGAATCCGACGTACTGCCCGACCTCATGACCACCGCCGACACGATCTCCAAGGAGCTGGGATGGCGTCCGTAACGTTTGATGAGTTGTTCGCCGGGGTGCCGGTCATGGCGATCCTGCGCGGCATGCCCGCCGACAAGTCCGTCGAACTCGCCGTACGCGCATGGGACCTGGGCATCGAGTGCGTCGAGGTCCCCGTGCAGACCGAGGAGGCCGCGCGGGTGCTCGGCGCCGTCGTCGCCGCCGGGGCCGAGCGCGGCAAGCCGGTCGGCGCGGGCACGGTCACCTCCGGTGAGCGGCTCGGGTGGGCGGTGGACGCGGGCGCCGTGTTCACGGTGGCCCCCGGGCTCGACGTGGAGGTGGCGCGGGCGAGCGTCGCGGCGGGGCTGCCGCACTTGCCGGGTGTGGCCACGGCATCGGATGTGCAGGCCGCGCGGGCCATGGGGTTGACCTGGCTCAAGGCGTTTCCGGCGAGTGTGCTCGGGGCGGAGTGGTTCCGGGCGATGCGGGGGCCGTTCCCGGAGGTGCCGTTCGTTGCCACGGGGGGGATGTCGGCGAGGAACGCGGGGGCGTATCTGGAGGCCGGGGCGAAGGTCGTCGCCGTTGGGTCCGCGTTGGAGGACCCGGAGCAACTTGCCTTGCTGGCTGAACTGTTGCGGCCACAGGGGTGAACGACTCGGGGCTCCGCCCCGGACCCCGCTGCTCAATCGCCGCAGGGGCTTGAATACAAGGAGTTACGCCATGAAGATCACCTCGCTCACCACCTACCTCGTCGCTCCCCGTTGGTTGTTCTTGAAGGTGGAGACGGATGACGGGGTCACCGGGTGGGGGGAGCCCGTTGTCGAAGGGCGGGCGCACACCGTCGCCGCCGCCGTCGATGAGTTGAGCGACTACCTCGTCGGGCAGGACCCGCTGCGGATCGAGGACCACTGGCAGGTCATGACGAAGGGCGGGTTCTACCGGGGCGGACCCGTGCTGTCGTCCGCCGTGTCCGGGATCGACCAGGCCCTGTGGGACATCAAGGGCAAGTACCACGGCGTCCCGGTGCACGATCTGCTCGGCGGCGCCGTCCGGGACCGGATGCGGATGTACTCGTGGATCGGCGGCGACGACCCGAGCGAGGCCGCCGAGCACGCGGCGCAGCGCCTCGAACAAGGCTACCGGGCCGTGAAGATGAACGTCGGCGGCAGGATGCGGCACCTGGAGACCTCGCGCGAGATCGACGCGGTCGTCGAGCGCGTCGCCTCCGTGAAGGAGGTGATGGGCCCGGACGGGGACGTCGCCGTCGACTTCCACGGGCGGACGAACCCGGCCCTCGCCAAGCAGCTCGCCCGCGCGCTCGAACCGCTGCGTCCGATGTTCATCGAGGAGCCGCTGCTGCCGGAACTCACGTCGCAGTACGGGGATTTCACGGCCTCGACCGTCATCCCCGTGGCCACCGGTGAACGCCTCTACTCCCGTTGGGACTTCGACCCGGTGCTGCGGTCCGGCATCGCGCTCGCCCAGCCGGACCTGAGCCACGCGGGCGGCATCTCCGAGACCCGGCGGATCGCCGCGCAGGCCGAGGTGCACGGGGTGGGCCTGGCGCCGCACTGTCCGCTCGGGCCGATCGCGCTCGCGGCGTGCCTCCAGGTCGACTTCGCGTCGCCGAACGCGTTCATCCAGGAGACCAGCCTCGGGATCCACTACAACGTGGGCTCCGACCTCGGCGACTACCTCGTCGACCCGTCCGTCTTCGCCTTCGACTCCACGGACGGCCACATGGCGCGGTTGACCGCGCCGGGCCTCGGCGTCGAGGTGGACGAGCAGGCCGTCATCAAGGCGGCCGCCTCCGGCCATCGCTGGCACAACCCGGTGTGGCGCCACGCGGATGGCTCGTTCGCCGAGTGGTGATCACGCCACGGGGCTCCGCCCCGGACCCCGCTGCTCAATCGCCGCAGGGGCTTAAAAGATGCTGCTCAAACGCCGCAGGGGCTTGATCTATCAAGCCCCGCCGGCGATTGAGGCGATCTTTCCAGCCCCGCCGGCGATTGAGGCGCGGGGTCCGGGGCGGAGCCCCGAGGGCGGGGGCCGGTGGGCCGGCTGCTCAATCGCCGCAGAGGCTTGATCACCTGAGCTCCTCCGGGCACGGCGTCCCCCGGGGCAACTGGTACGGCGCCGCGAGGCGGTACGTGCCGGGTTTCGGAGCCAACAGCTCCGTCCACGCGTCACCCGACTCATCCTTCTCGGTCTCGGCCAGACAACCGTGCGCGTTCGTGAACCGCTTGGGAAGGGACCCGTCCGACTCCCGCGCCCGCTTCGACGCCTCCGTCTCCTTGGGCGCGCCCAGGCTCTTCCCCTCGGCGTCGACCACCGACAGCCACGGCGAGTACGGGACGCGGATCAGCACCCGACCGGGCCGGGTCACCTCGATCGTCAGCTCGCCCTGCTCCGCCGCGTCGACGACCGCGTGCGGCTCCGCGAGCGGCGTCGGGTCGGTGACGGCGAACAGCTGCCAGTTGGCGTCGCCCCACACCTGCTTGAGATACGGCAGTCCGCGCTGCACCAGCTGCCGCTCGCGCTCCGCGCCCTTGCCGTCCGGCTCCCCCTTGGGCAGCACCACGTAGTGCACCGCCCAACGCCGCAGCCACTCGCGGTAGTTCGCCGAGTTGAGGGTGTCGTCGTAGAAGAGCGGGTTGCGCTCCATGTCGGCCTGCCGGTTCCAGCCGCGCGCCAGGTTCACGTACGGGGCGAGCGCGGAGGCCTCGCGGTGCGAGCGGGCGGGCACCACCTCGACGCGGCCGTGCTCGGCCCTGACCTCCTGCAATTCGTTGACCAGCGGCGCCAGTTCACGGGCCCAGGAGGCGGCCGGTGTCGTACGCACGACGTCGTCGACCGACTTGAAGCCGATCCACGCGTTGAAGGCGACGAACGCGACTACGAGGACGTACCACTTGCGCGAGCGCTTCACCGTGAACGGCAGCGCGGCCAGCAGCGCGACGCCCGCGAACAGCATCGGGAGCCGGGTGATGTTGGAGCCGATCTGCGAACTGATCAGCCACACCAACA
The DNA here is from genome assembly GCF_044766085.1 of Streptomyces sp. NPDC102360. Taxonomy (NCBI): domain Bacteria; kingdom Bacillati; phylum Actinomycetota; class Actinomycetes; order Kitasatosporales; family Streptomycetaceae; genus Streptomyces; species Streptomyces sp. NPDC102360. Next base: position 226,484 of record NZ_JBIWLG010000011.1, read on the forward strand.
GCACCGACAGGGCGTAGACGGCGGACGTGATCCGCACCGTCACCCACCCCTTGGGCACGAGGACGCACGCGAGGACGCCGTACACCGTCGGCAGCAGCGCCGACCAGAACGACATCGGCTGCGTACCGGAGAACGGGAACAGCCACGCCGAAAGACCGACGACGGCGGCGGGCGCGAGCCCCAGCGCGTACGCCCCCGGCCGTCGCTTCTGAAGGAACAGCGCCACGGCCACCAGGCCCACGAACAGACCCGCCACCGGCGAGCACGCCGTCGCGATCCCGGCCAACGGCGCCGCCACGGCCGCCTTCGCCCAGCGCTTGTAGCGCCAGCGGTACGGCCAGCAGAACACCGCGGCCGTCGCCGCGAGCCCGAACATCATGCCGAGGCCGAACGTGACGCGCCCCGACGCGGCGTTGCAGAGCAGGGCGAAGACGCCGGCGAGGGCCGGCCACAAGGGCTTCGCGACCACCCTCGTACGGATCAGGATCATGGTCAGCAGCGCCGCCGACAGCGTGCCCGCGCCCATCATCGTCGTGCGCACGCCGAACACCGACATCAGATACGGCGAGACCACGCTGTACGAGACCGGGTGCATGCCGCCGTACCAGGCGAGGTTGTACGCGGAATCGGGGTGCCGGCCGACGAACTCGGCCCAGGCATCCTGCGCCGCGAGGTCCCCGCCACTGTTCGCGAAGGTGAAGAACCAGATGAGGTGAAGGAGCGCGGCGGCGACCGTGGCGAGGGTGACGGGGTGCCGGGCGAAACGCTTCAGAGGTGTGCCGGTGTTCGGGGTGTCGGCGCTCGAAGACCCAGCGGATTGCTCGGGGAGCCGTATCCGGGGGCGTATCCGGGGGCGCTCCCTGCCCGACCCGGGCTTCGCGTCGTCGGCGCGCGTCGGCCTCGTTGTGGCCACTCCCTACACTCCCGTTTACCCGTGTGCCGTTGTGAATGAACGGGTGGGCGTCCCCCGCCTGCCCGGTCTCGCGACGCTAGCACGGCGTTCGCGGACGGGCGCCGTGGGAGACCGACGGGCATCGGCCTCCCACGAGCGGAATCCGGCGGTCAGCCGACGCGGGTCAGCTTCGCGCCGAATCCGGGTTCGGTGAGGCCCTTCTGGAGGGCCACCGGCACCTCCACGGCGCCGCCCTCACCGTCGCCGACCTCGAGCACGCCGACCGTGTCACCCGCCTTGCCGGTGTGCGGCACGGACTTGCCGTCCTGGTCGGAGAGTTGCAGGTGGACGGTCTTGCCGGCCCAGCCGACGGCCTTGACGTCCTTCGTGACCGTGACCGGGGTGCGCCCGCCGAGCTGGTCGTCGACGTAACCGACGACATCGCCCTTCTTCAGGACCGTCGACGAGGTGACGGCGTCCTGGGCGGCGAGCATCGCGGTCTTGCTGACCGCGTTCACCGTGTCGATGATCGGCGCCTTGTGCTGGCCGAGGACCGCGCCGACGACCGTGACGGTCGAGCCGCCCGCGTCCTTGGTGGCGGCGAAGAGCAGGTTGCCGCCGGCCTTGGTCGTGGTGCCGGTCTTGATGCCGATGGCGCCGTCGTAGGGCACCAGGCGGTTGTAGTTGGTCCACTTCTTGCCGGACGGGTCGGTCCAGGTGGGCAACTTGGTGATGTCGGTCAGCGCGGGAATCTGCACCAACTCGTTCCCCAGCTTCACCTGGTCCTCGGCGGTGGAGACGGTGCTCTCCTTGAGGCCGGAGGGGTCGGTGTAGGTGGTGTTCTTCATCCCCAGCTTCTTGGCGGTGGCGTTCATCTTCTTGACGAACGCCTCCTCGGAACCGGCGTCCCAACGGGCCAGCAGGCGCGCGATGTTGTTCGCGGACGGGATCATGACCGCCGCGAGCGCGTCCTTCTGGGAGATCTTGTCGCCCTCCTTGACGGTGTTGAGCGTCGACTCGTTCTGCCCGTCGGCGTCGTAGCCGCCTTCCTTCTCGGCGGTGGCGTCGACGGTGATACCGGGGCCGTCGTCACCCGCCTTCAGCGGGTGGTCCTTCAGCACGAGGTACGCGGTCATGGACTTGGCGACGGACCCGACGGGCACGGGTGTCTGCTTGCCGAAGTTGTCCATCGTCCCGATGCCCTGGACGTCCATCCAGCCCTGGCCCTCGCCGGGCCACGGCAGGGACGCCTTGTCGCCGTCGAAGCTGTACGTGGCGTCGGTGGTGAGCGAGAGGGACGGCGTCGGCAGCGGGCGGACGGCCTGGATGACCCCGAACACGATGACCAGCAGGATGACGAGCGGCGTCCACACCTTGACCCGGCGCACCGCGGTACGGACGCGGGTCTCCGCGGGTGGCGGGGTGTTGGTCAGCTCGGCGAGCAGGTCCAGCGGGGGCTTCGGCGGCAACGGCTGCTGGGTCGTCCGCTCGGCCGGCTCGACTGTGGGCTGCTCGGCCTCGGGCGGCAGCTCCTTACCCGCGCCCTTGCCCTCGTCAAGCCCCTTGAGCGGCACGAACTTACTGCTCTTGGCCGTTCCGGCCGCCTTGAGCGTGGTGGTCGGCTGGTCCACGGGCTGCGACACAGCCTTGAAGACAGCCGTCTCCTGATCAGCCCCCCGACTCCCCACACCACCCGACGCGCCACCGCCCTCACGGTCCGACTTGGCGTCCGGCTCGACGTCACCCTTGGCGTCGGCCTTGGCGTCCGGCTTGGCGTCGGCCTTGGCGTCCGGCTTGGCATCGGCCTTACCGTCGGCCTTCGCTTCCGGCTTGGCGTCGGCCGTGGCGGCCGACTTGGCACCGGCCTTGCCGTCCGGCTTCGCACCGGCCTTACCGTCTGCCTTCGCTTCCGGCTCGGCGTCACTCTTGCCGTCGGCGCTGTCGGCCGGCTCGGCGTCAGCCGTGCCGCCACCCTTGCCGTCCGGCTTGGCACCGGACGTGCCGTCGGCCTTCGCGTCCGGCTCGGCGTCAGCCGTGGCGGCCGACTTGGCGGCCGCCTTGGCACCGTCCTTGCCGGCCGGCTCGACCTCACTCTTGCCGGCGACGCTGCCGGCCGCCTTGGCGTCAGCCGTGCCGCCACCCTTGCCATCGGCGCTGTCGGCCGGCTCGGCGTCGGCCTTCGCGTCCGGCTTGGCGTCGGCGGCGTCGGCGCTGTCGGCCAGTTCGTCACCCTTGGCGTCCGCCGTGTCGTCGGACTTGGCGTCCGCCGTGGCGTCGGCGCTGCCAGTCGGCTTGGCGTCGGCCGTGGGCTCCGGCTTGGTGGCCGGCGTGTCGTCGGACTTGTTGCCGGCCTCAGCGGCCTGCTTCCTGTCGTCCTGGGTGTCGGCCTTGGCTACGGGCTTGTCGTCGTCCTGGGAGCCGGACTCGCCATCCGCCTGGACGTCGTCCTCGGGACCGGTTTCGGTGTCGGACTCGGCGTCGGCGGTCGGCTTCCCGCCGCCCTCGGCGCCCGGCTTGCCGGTCGGCTGTGCATCGTCCTGGGGGCCGATTTCGGTGTCGGGCTTGGCGTCCGCCTCGGCGACCGGCTTGGCGTCGCCGTGGGCATCGCCCCCGGCGGTCGTCTGCGCGTCCGCCTTGGCGTCGTCCTTGGCGGACGGCTCCCCGTCAGCCGTTGGCTCCGCCTCATCCTTGGCGGCCGGCTTCTCGTCGCCGTGGGTGTCGCCCCTGGCGCCCGCGTCGGCATCGGCCGTCGCGGCCGGTGCCCCATCACTGCGGGCGTCGCCATCGGCGTCCGCGGACCCGGCCTCCACCTCACCCGCCGGATTTGCAATTGCAGACGCATCGGCGGAGCCGTCGTCGCCTGCCACCCAGGCCGCCACGGCCGCCCGCAGACGCTCGTCGCCCGAGTCCGACGCGTCCGGATCCGGGGCCTCGCCGGCCGCGTCGCGGACCGAGAACACCGCCGTCTCCTGGTCCACGCCGGACGGCTCCCGCGACACCGCGAGACGCGGATCCTCCGGAGCCGGGCCTCCCGACGCCTTGTGCTCTCCCGACCTGTCGGGGGTCCCCGCCACCGATGCCTCCTCGACCGAATGAACCACTCAACCGCTTGTCGCCGGACAGACCAGCCCTGTCCGAACCATGTACCAGTGTCCTGTGTGGGGGCCTGGCCCACGTGGTAGACGAGAACGACATACCTAGAGGTTCCCGCCCAAACCCCCCACGCACTCTCGACAGACCAATGTGAGAGGGGTCACCCTGTCATTCATCCACGCGGGGAGGCATGGATGGGCAGGAGCCGCAGAACACTTCCGGAGGAGCTTCTGCTGCTCGCTCTGGACCCGGCCACGGGTACCACAGCGCAGCCGCAGTCGCTCGACCTAGGTCTGGCCGGAGCACAGCTAGTAGAGCTGGCGCTGGCCGGACGGATAGCCCCAGACGGGGATCGTATCGCCGTGGTGGCACCACGGCCGACCGGAGATCCGACTCTGGACTGCGCGTTGGAGTTGCTGCGAAGGCGTGGCGCTCCCGTACGGGCCGTCCACTGGATAGGCGGGCCACGCCTTGGCCTGCGACAGACCTACCTCTCGCACCTGGAGCGGTGCGGCATGGTTCATGCCGTGGCCGGACAGATGTGCGGGGTGCTGCCGACGACTCGCTACCAGGCGACGGAGTCGGCGGTCAGCCGGGAGATCAGGGCCCGGCTGGACAGCGCGATCCGCACCGGGGTCCCACCGGACCCACGGACCGCGGCGCTCGCCGCCCTGGCCCATGCGGTCGGACTCGGCAAGCACCTGTATCCGGGCAACGAGGGCAGGTCCTCACGCTCCCGGCTGCGGGACCTGATCAGGCACGACCCGATGGGCGGCCTCGTGGCGCACGCCGTGATGGACGTCCAGAACGGTGTGGCGGTACAGCCACGCCGCTCACCGGCCCCTTCGGCGGGTCGGGCCGCACCGGAGCCCGCACGCGGCGTTCCGATGCAGCCACGCCGCGGTTCCATGGCTCGCGCCGTGGCCCATTAGGCGAACCGCACCACCAGCACCACCCGTAGCACCACAGCGCCGCACCGTAGTCCCCAAGAACCGGTCCGGGAGCCGCTGTACCGCGCGGGGTGATGCGCCGGGCGTGAGGACGACGCCCCGGCACGTCGCCCCGCGCGGTCGCGTTTGCGCTGCGTAGGAGGCACGTGCAACCCGCATGTGCGTCCCGCGCACATCCGCCGTTTCCCAGCGCAGGGCCGCCTCGGGGTGGCAATCTGCTCAGCAGTAGACACGCAACGTATGCAGATCAAAGAAATGCACGTAGCCGGAGGTGCACGTCCGTGGCGTCCAACGTCAATCCCACCGTCAGGCGACGCCGGTTGGGCCAGGAGCTGCGCCGGCTCCGTGAACTCAAGGGCATGACCGCCGAAGAGGTCGCCGAGCGCCTGCTGGTCTCGCAGTCGAAGATCAGCCGCCTGGAGAACGGGCGGCGCAGCATCAGCCAGCGCGACGTACGCGACCTGTGCGGGGTGTACGAGGTCGAGGACCACCGGGTCATCGATTCCCTGATGCAAATGGCCAAGGATTCGCGCCAGCAAGGCTGGTGGCACTCCTTCGGCGACATCCCGTACAGCGTCTACATCGGCCTGGAGACCGACGCGGCGTCGCTGCGCGTGTACGAGTCGCAGTGCATCCCGGGTCTGCTCCAGACCCGCGGTTACGCGGAGGCGCTGATCCAGGGCGCGATGCCCGAGGCCTCGCAGACCGACGTCGAGAAGCGCGTGCAGGTCCGCATCCGCCGCCAGGAGCGGGTCAACGACGAGGCCAACTCGCTGCGTCTGTGGGTGGTTCTGGACGAGGCGGCGCTGCGCCGTGCCGTCGGCGGGTCCGCGGTGATGCGCGAGCAGCTGGAGCACCTCGCGGAGGTGTCCGGGCTCCCCCACGTCACCGTGCAGGTGCTGCCCTTCGATATGGGCGCGCACCCGGGGATCACGGGGCAGTACGCGATTCTCGAGTTCCCCGACGCGGCGGACTCCAGCGTCGTCTACATCGAGGGCGTCACCAGTGACCTCTACCTGGAGAAGACGCAGGACGTACAGAAGTACAGCGTCATGTACGAGCATCTGCGCGCGCAGGCGCTGAACGTGGAACAGTCCCGGCAGTTCATCCTGGAAGCCGCGAAGCGGCACACACGCTGAGGGCCGACTCGCACACCCGAAGGACCGAATCGCGCATCCGAAAACCCAACTCGCGTAACGGACCGCAGAGTTCAGGCCTCCGATCCAGGCCCCGCCCGTGGGAAAGCCCCGCACGGTACACCTTTCCCACGGGCCGATGGAAGACCCGCCTGGAATATGCCATCCGGTCGAGTGAATGGCCCCACCGCCGCCCCCGGTCGGCGAGTAGCGTCGATCACGCCAACAACCGACAAGGTGATTGGCGCAAAGCTGCGGCAAGTCCGCGGCCCAGCAAGGGATCAATGGCCAGACCGGAGCAGATCATGGCAATCACCAAGGGCGCACAGCCCACCTGGATCAAGTCCTCGTACTCGGCAGGGAACGGCGCGTGCGTGGAGATCAAGTCTCCCGCGGCCCACGCCGTGGACGTACGCGACTCCAAGGACCCGCAGGGTCCGAACCTGGCGTTCGCGCCGGCTTCGTGGAGCGCCTTCGTCACGGAGATGAGCAGGGTCGACAGCTGACCCGCTGCAAACTCCGTGAGACAACCGAACACGCAACACAGCAGTACGCACAACCGCAGTACGCAACACAGTTACACGCAACACAGCACCACTGATGGAGCCCTCTCGACTGGTCCGCCGTCCTGGCCGAGGGGGCTCGGCGCTGTCCGGAGTCAGTGGCGGTCGCTCAGCGCAGTTGATCCACGTACAGGTCCGTACCCGGCACCGTCGGAATGAACGGTGCCACCAGTTCCACCCGGCCGAGGCCCGATGCCGCCACCACGTCGCCCAGGCCCGTGAAGTGGTCCTGCCAGCACTCGCGCGGGTCGGACTGCAGGAACCAGAGCAGGGTGAGCCGGGTGTCAACGCCCTCGACCTGCTTCACGTACGTCATCCTGTCCCCCGGCAGCGGTGTCGGGCGGAAGACCGTGACCATCGCGGCGGGCGAACCGGCGAGCCGCCGCGGCAGGTGCTCGGTGCGCAGCCAGTCCAGCAACTCCGCGCGCTGCTCCGGACCTTCGGAGTCGATCACCTCGACGACGAGACCTTGGTACGGGTGGTCGAGCGCATGGAAGTCGCGCGGCCCCTCGTCCCCGTCCCGGTACACGGTCGCCTCGTGGTCCTGGAACGACGTGAAGACGTGTGTGCGGTCCTGGTGGACGCGGTCGTCCCGGTTGAGCCGCTTGTTGATGCCGACGGTCCACTTCATGTGGTCGGCGTAGCGGCCCTCGGTGATCCAGTACGTGGAGATGTAGCAGCCCGCCGTGACCGGCTCGGCGACCGCCGACTTCTCGGGATAGCGCAGGAGCTGGAGGTCGCGGGTGGCGACCCAGCGGCGCCCCGCGTACATCCACGGCATGGCCATGGCGCCGGCGTAGTAGTGGTCGTCCTCGTACCAGCGGTTGTAGGCGTGTTCACGGCCCGGATGCGGTTCGACCATGGTGATCAGGGCGTGTCCCGGACGCACGCCGTACGGCCCGACGGCCGCCAGTTCCGCGTACGTCTCGCTGTGCGTGTCCTCGTGCGTGTCCGCCATGCCGCTCACCCTCTGCCCTCTCGCGCAAGCCTTCCATCTCCCGTTCGACGCCCATACTCTGACGCCCCGTCAGACAGAACGCCAGAGCCGGGAGGCGAACCGATGGTGAATGCGGAACTGCTTGCGGGGAAGACCGTGATCGTCTCCGGTGTGGGGGCGGGGCTCGGCCGCCAGGTGGTGGAGGCCGTGCTGCGCGACGGCGGGAACGCGGTGCTCGGGGCGCGAACCGAGTCCCATCTCGCGGCCTGCGCACAGGAGTTGGACCCGGAGGGCAAGCGGACCGCGTTCCGCTCCACCGACATCGGCGACGAGGCGCAGTGCGAGGCGCTGGCGGATCTCGCGGTCGAGCGGTTCGGGGGCGTGGACGCGGTCGTCCATGTGGCGGCCTGGGACAGCTACTTCGGCGGTCTCCAGGACGCCGACTTCGCGTCCTGGAGCAAGGTCATCGATGTGAACCTGCTCGGCGCGCTGCGGATGACCCGCGCCTGCCTGCCCGCCCTCAAGGAGCGCGGCGGCTCAGTTGTCTTCATCGGGACGCAGTCCGCGATCGCGGCGCCCTCCCAGGTCCGGCAGGCGGCGTACGCGGCGTCGAAGGGCGCCCTGACGAGCGCCATGTACTCGCTGGCGCGGGAGGTCGGCCCGCACCGGGTCCGGGTGAACACCGTGCTGCCCGGCTGGATGTGGGGGCCGCCCGTACAGGCCTACGTCCAGATCACCGCGCAGACCGAGGGGGTGCCCGAGGACGAGGTGCTCGGGCGGCTCACCGAGCGGATGGCGCTGCCGGACCTCGCGACGGACGGCGACGTGGCGGACGCGGCGGTCTTCCTCGCCTCCGACCGGGCGCGCGCGATCACCGGCCAGCAGCTCCTGGTGAACGCGGGAGAACTCATGCGGTAACCGCTCCCCTCGGGCCACCTGCCGATACCGCAGGTCAGCGAGGGGGAACCGCCCTCTCCCCGAGTTCCGCCACGTTCTGAATTCTGTCCGGGGTTCATATCCATGACTGCAGAACCCTTGACCGGCCCCAAGCGCGGAGGTTCAATCCCCCACGTCCCCAACACCCTTACCGGGGGCAACCGTTGTGCAGCGGAACCCCTGGAGGGGCACATGAACAGTCTCGACTGGGTCGTGCTCATCGCCTACTTCGGCGTGATGGTCGCGATCGGCGTCTGGTCCCACAAGCGCGTCGACAACGTTTCCGACTTCTTCACCGCGGGCGGCAAGATGCCGTGGTGGCTGTCCGGCATCTCGCACCACATGTCCGGCTACAGCGCGGTGATGTTCACCGGCTACGCCGGTATCGCGTACACCTACGGCGTGACGTCCTTCGTCACCTGGTCCTTCCCGATCGCGCTCGGCATCGCCATCGGCGCCCGCCTGTTCGCGCCGCGCATCAACCGGCTGCGCTCGCGCCTGCACGTGGCCTCGCCGCTCGAATACCTCAAGAACCGCTACAACCTCAAGACACAGCAGGCGCTCGCCTGGTCCGGGATGCTGCTGAAGATCGTCGACGTGGCCGCGAAGTGGGCGGCCATCGCGACCCTGCTGTCCGTGTTCACGGGTGTGTCCCTGAACCAGGGCATCCTCATCACGGGCGTCATCACGGCGGTCTACTGCACGATCGGCGGCCTGTGGGCGGACGCGCTCACCGAACTCGGCCAGTTCATCATCCAGTTGCTGGCCGGGATCTCGATGTTCGTCGCGGTCGTGGTCGAACTCGGTGACAAGCACATCGGCTTCTTCGACGCCTGGAGCCGGCCCGAGCTGCAGGGCCACGACAAGCCGCTGGTCGGCCAGTACGGCGCCGTCTTCCTGATCGCCTTCCTCTTCATCAAGCTCTTCGAGTACAACGGCGGCATGCTCAACCAGGCGCAGCGCTACATGGCGACGAGCAGCGGGCACGAGGCCAAGCGGTCCGCCTACCTGTCCGCCGCGCTCTGGCTGGTGTGGCCGGTCGTCCTCTTCTTCCCGATGTGGATGTCGCCGCTGCTCGTACAGGCGCAGAAGCCGGACGGCTCGGACTCCTACGGCCTGATGACCGAACAGCTGCTGCCGCACGGCCTGTTGGGGCTGGTCATCGTCGGCTTCTTCTCGCACACGATGGCCATGTGCTCCTCCGACGCCAACGCGATCGCGGCCGTCTTCACACGGGACGTGGCGCCGGCGCTCTCGCGGCGCGCACGGCAGTGGAACTCACGCACCGGCCTGATCGCGGCCCGACTCACCACGGTGATCTTCCTGGCCCTCTCCATGGCGGTCGCCACGCAGGTCAACTCGCCCACGTTCAAGGACATCATCACGGTCGTCATCAAGTGGGTGGCCGGTCTGATGGGCCCGATCGCGATCCCGATGATGCTGGGTCTGCTGCGCCAGTTCCGCAGGTCGGGGCCGACCGCCGCGCTCACCAGCTGGGGCATGGGCCTGCTCGCGTTCTGGCTGGTTAACTACCCGATCAGCTGGAACGTCGAGGGCGGCGTGCCGCTCCAGTACCAGGTGTCGATTCCGCTCGCCGTCTCCCTCGTCCTCTACATCCTCATCGGCTACATCAAGCCCGAGGACACCCCGGAGCGCGACGCGATCATCGCCCGCATCAACTCCGACGACGACGGTACCGCTGCCGCTACGATCCCGGCCCCGTCCGACGCGACCGACGACGTGACCGCAGCGCGAACAAAGAACTAGCCACCGGCCGCCCGCAAAGACCGGGGCTCTGCCCCGGACCCCGCTGCTCAATCGCCGCAGGGGCTTGATAATTCAAGCCCCTGCGGCGATTGAGCAGGCCTTTCAAGCCCGCGGGTAGCGGGCCAACCAGCCCGCCGAAGCGGACGCAGGCCCATGCAGCGCAGCGCCTTGCGTCATCTCCATCGCGAAGTCGTCCGCAAGCTCCAGGATCGTGGGCCTGCCCTCGACCTCCGCCACCCACGCCGGCGGCAACGCCGTCTCCCCGTGCAACGCCCCGAGCAGACCCCCGCACAACGCACCGACCTGGGCGGAGGGCCCGTCGTGGTGCACGGCGAGCCCGAGCCCGTGCCGGATGTCGTCACTGACCAGCGCGCAGTACACGGCGGCCGCGAGCACACCGGTCGCGTCCCCCTCCCCGACGAGCTCGCCGACCCGCGCGGCGGTCGGCATCCCCTGCCGTACGGCGCCGAGCGCGTGCTTGAGCGCGTCCGCGACGGGCGGGTGCCCGGGGCGCGCGGCGAGCAGCGCAAGCGCGCGCTGCACGGCGGCGTCGAGCGAGTCGCCCCGCGCGAGGGCGTGCACGAGAACCGCGTACGCGCCCGCCGCCAGATACGCCTCCGCGGCGCCGTGCGTGTGCACGGCGCACTCGACGGAGAGCTGGAACACGAGCTGCGGCTCCCAGCCGACCAGCAGCCCGAACGGCGCGGAGCGCGTCGCCGCCTCCGCCCCGTCCGCGTCCAGGTTCTTGGGTCGGTCGAGCGTCCCCATGACGTCGTTGCCGAGCCCCAGCAGACACGCCTGAGCGGCCCCCCGCCGCGAGTACAACCACTCCTCGCGGGCCAGCCAGCCGTCCTCCTTGCGGCGCAGGTCGGGACCCCAGTCGCGCTGGGTGGCCAGCCACCGCAGATAGGCCCGGTGCACGTCTGTCGGCGGGTGCCAGGCCCCGGTGTCGCGGCGCACCTGGGCGCGGATGAGCCCGTCCACGGTGAACAGGGTCAGCTGGGTCGCGGCGGTGATGGCGCCCGTCCGCCCGTACACGGGCACGAGCTGCTTGAGCCCCTCGTTCCCGTGCTCGGCCTGGATCCCGTCGAGCGTCAGGCCGTCGAGCGGGGCGCCGAGGGTGTCACCGAGTGCGCCGCCGAGCAGGGTCCCGCGCACTCTGCTGCGGAAATCCTGCTGTTCGGTGCGGCCCCATACGGCCGCCGCGTTGGGCGCTGCGCCCATGGGGGACTCCTCCTGTCACGACCCTCGACCCTTCGGCTTGGAGCACTGTAATCGACCGACGCCGACCAGGAATGTTCACGAAGTGATGGGATCGTGGACGAGCGTGCGCACACGGTTCACGCGTCCAGAAACCGTCCGGCAGGCTCCGGAATCAGCCCGACGAGGGCGGGGCCGGAGAGCGCCCCTCCGAGAGGTCACCCAGGTCGAGGCTCTCCTCGTCAGCGACAAAGGGTTCAGCCCAGACACGGTGCGCCATCGCGATGCGATGGATTCCTTCTCCGATCAACTCGTCCTGGGACACTCCCAGCCGTGCTGACGCCTCCTTGATCAGCGCGAGATCCGCCTCATCCACGTAGACATGCATGCGTTTCAGCGTCATGCCGGCTCAGCCGTACCAGGTCGGTACTCGGCGTTCGGGTTGTAGTCCCAGGTCCAGTCGGTCACAAGCCGGCCTCTGCCTCAGCCGTCTCCCGGATGGTCCGGATCTCGGCCATGGCACCGGCCAGATCCCCTTCGCCCGCGTCGACCGTCCGCTCCAGGTCCCTCAGGCGGGCCGCCCGCGCGGGATGCCGCTCGATCGCCACGAACACGGCCCAGGAGTGGACGAACGCACGCAGGGGCGCCAGGCTCTGCGTCTGCTGTGCGTTCGTCGTCGCCTCGAAGAGGTGTTGGGTGAGCGCGGGCACCCGGCTCGGCGCGATCCTGGTGACCGCTGCTCGCAGGGCGTCCGGCGTGAGTTCGGGCATGGGGATCAGCGGTCCGTACGGGCCGTCAGCCTGGACGCTCACGATGACCTCCGGTGCGGGTGGATCGGTCCTCGTACGGTACCGGCGGGCGCATGCCGTGGCAGGGCTTGTCACCTGTTGTGCCGCCTTTCCCCTACGCGACCGCGGCCGCGGGCATGACCGTCGCCTCGCACGCCCGGCACCGCCCCGGCCCCGCCGCCCGGAACGCCCGGTCGCAGCCGTCACAGTTCTGGAGTGGCAGCCGACGTGGGGCGGGTGTGCCCGGAAGTGGCTCGGCCGACCGCTTCGGTGGGAGTTCGGGCGGCAGGAACGCGGCCAGCCGGTGCGCCATCAAGCCCGCGGGAAAGCGGATGGGAGCGTCGGGCAGTCCCGCTGTCAGCGCCCGCTGTACGTCGCCGGGGGCCATGCCCCGTGCCAGCCAGACCTCAGCGGCGGGGGCGAGGCGGAGTACGTCGCGTACTGAGAGGAGCAGGCGGGGGTCATAGGTGCGCAGGCCGATGAGGAGGTCGACGGCGGGGTTCCGGGCCGGGCCCGGGTCGGGGTCGTCCTGGGAGTCCGGCTGCGGCGCCCGGAGCGGTCGGCGCTGCGGGCGCGGGGCGCGGGGCGTCGGCTCGGCGCGGGGCACCTCCGGCGGCAGGTCCACCGCAGGCGGCTCCGGCGGTGCCTGGCCGCGCAGGTGCGGCGGCTTGTTGTACGAGATCGTGCGCGTGACGATCCGCCCGGAAGGCAGCCGCTCCTTGATCCGCTCCAGGTAACCGTGCGCCTCCAACTCCCGCAGCGCGGCGGCGACCCTGACCTCCCCCTCGGGGAACTTCGCGGCCAGATCCTTGATGCCGACCTTCGACCCTTCCGGCAGCGACTGGATGTGCGTGGCCAGGCCGATCGCGGTGAGGGACAGGTCGGCATGCTGGGCCAGGTGATGCCCGACGACGGTGAATTCGGACATGTGACGCTCCCAGGAGCGGTGAAGACCGCGTGATGGAGTGGCCGAACGGCCGGAATGGGCGCGCCTCGGCGCGCTAATCTGATGCCCAGACATCGGGAAGCCCTACTTCCTTGATCGTCAGGCCCTCGTCCGGGATGCCAGTCCCGGCGGGGGCCGCTTTGCATATGCGGCAGAGAGTGCACCACGAACTCGCCTGTTCGCCAGTCGAGTTGGCGATCGTCACCCGCGCGAGTGACGCGCCTCCGGTGGCTTACGTCCGGAGGTGAGGTGGGGGGGGTGGTTTTTCCCCCACCATTTCTTTGGGGGTTGGCATACCGGATCACCGGATCACGCCAACTCGGGTCCCGGAGCGTCGAGTTCGGCCCAGACGACCTTGTGCGGCACGCCCGCGTCACCGCTGGTCACACCCCATCGGTCGGCGTACGCCGCGACGATCAGCAGCCCCCGGCCGCCCTCCCCATCCGCGACGCGGACTCGCGGGACCCGGTCCGGCCGCGCGTCGGCCACCTCGATACGGAGCGTGCGCGCGGAGTCGAGCGTGAGCGTCAGCCGGAAGTCGCGGCCGGGGACACGCCCGTGCCGAACGGCATTGGCCGCAAGTTCGGCGACCACGTGTTCGACCTCGACCGACTCCCGTTTCCACTCGGCGAGTTGGCGCTCGGTGAGCAGCCTCGCGAGGCGGGCGCCGCGGCTGGTCGCGGAGAGGAGGAGCGTGAAGTGCTTCCGCTCTGTTGACTCGTTCATGCTGCACAGCGTTCCGGGCGGTCACATACTGTGACCAGGGTTACGCATCGTCTGTGCGTGGCTGTGCACCTTGGGAGGCCGTTGTGCACTTCGGGGAACGAGGGTCCAAGGCATTCGGCGCGCTGCTGCGATTCCATCGCGAGCGCTCCGGACTGACGATGGAGGCCCTGGGCAAACACGTGGGCTACTCCAAGTCGCAGGTGGCGATGGTGGAGCGGGGCGAGCGCCCACCCAAGGGACGCCTGGTCGAGCTGGCGGAGAACGTACTGGATGCACAAGGTGCACTCCAGGCTGTGGCCAACAGGGAGTTCGGCCAGGGTGGCCTTCGACCGTGGACGGAGGACTACCTGGCAGAGGAGAAGAAGGCACACGCCCTGCACGTGTACCAGAACCACTTGGTCCCGGGCTCGCTCCAGACGGAGGCGTATGCGCGGGCCGTCTACACCAGCGGCTGCTGCCCGACGCTGGACGACGGCGAGATCGACCAGCGCGTGACCGAGCGCCTGGCGCGCCAGGAACTCTTCACGCGCAAGCCGCAGCCGCGAATCAGCTACGTACTCGAAGAATCAGCGCTGACCCGGCCGTTGGGCGGACGCGATGTCCTGCGGGAGCAGTTGCACCACATCCTCAACGTTGGCCGCATGCGCACCATCGACATCCAGGTGATGCCGCACAACCGGGAGATCCATGCCGGACTGCCCGGACCCATGATTCTGCTGGAGACGACCAAGCGCGCTCACCTGGCCTACGTCGAGGGGGCGAGCGGCGGGTACTTCATCACCGAACACCCGGACTTGGGTGACCTGTTCGGGCGGTATGGCATCCTGCGGGCGCAGGCCCTCACCCCCGAGGAATCCGCAACGCTGATCGAGAAGGTGGCACGGGAACTATGAGCACGGACCTCCACTGGTTCAAGTCCAGCTACAGCAGCGACCAGGGCGAATGCGTAGAAGCAGCCACCCGCCCCGCAACCATCCACATCCGCGACTCAAAGCAACCCCACGCCCCCGCCCTCACCGTCACCGCCCCCGCCTGGACCGCGTTCCTCGCAACGCTGAGGTAGCCACTCGGCGAAAGGGCTCGGGCCTATTGCTTCCTCGCACACTCGGCGGCGAACCGCGCCTGCATCGCGTCCCGTGCCTGTTCGACCCGGGCGATGCGCGGGGCGAGACGGGTGCGGTCGGCGCCCGGGGCCGCGGCGATGGAGTGCAGCTCGATAACGAGCTGGGCGATCCTGTCCCAGGGGCGACGAGCAGCCAGAACATCGGACAGACAGCTGTCCAGCCGGGACCACTCGGCGAGACCGGCCGCGACGATGGCTTCATCGCCGGGATCGGCCACACGGCCGGCGGAACCCCATGCCCTCCACAGCGGTCGGGCAGCGCTCGCGCCCTCATGGCATCCAACCGCGACCGCCTGTTCATACTCGCCTGCATCGCGTTCGAGAACGGTCAGCCACCCGGCCACCGTCACCGAGGCGGCCAGTTGTCCGACCATACGCAGCGCGACGCAGCACAGATACAGATCCTCGCCGTCCGGCTCGACTCCCAGCCCCTGCTTCGCGCGCAGTTCGACCAAGGCCGCCTCGGCCTGCCCTCGCAGCAGGTGGATCCAGGCCCGTTTCTGAGCGGCCCAGCCGTGGTCGTCGGCCATCTCCTCGTATCGTGAGAGATCAGCCAAAGCCTGGTCCAGGAGGCCTGCCGAGACCATGACTGTCGCCCGCGTGGCAAATGCCAAAGCAAAGGCGGGGGCCAGCTCGATCGCACGGTCCGCGTCTCGCGCGGCTTGATCCGGCATGACGAGTTCTTGGTGCACTTCCGCCCGGCGCCTCCACGCCCACGCGTAGTCGGGCTCGAGTTCCAGCGCCCGGCTCAGGGCGGCCAGCGCCTCGTCGTACCGACCCAGTTGGCAGAGCGCGTCTCCGCGACCACCGTGCGCAGGTACATACGCGTCGTCCAGTTCCAACACCCGATCGCAATCGCGCAGCGCGTCCGCGTAGTGGCCGGCGAGACGGTGGGCTTCGCCACGTTCCCACACCGCCCGGGCACTCGTCGGCGCAAGTTCCACCGCACGATCCCAGTCGGCCATGGCCCGTTCCTGCTCGCCCAGGGCGCGCAGGACCTCCGCCCTGCGCAACAGCGCCCAGACGAGGGAAGGCTTCAGCTCCAATGCGCGGTCAAAGGCAGCCAACGCCTCCTCGTGCCGTCCCAGCCGGAACAGACAGACACCACGCTCCCCATGAGGGCCGGGCCGACGTGCGTCGATGCGCAACGCCTGCTCATAGGATTCGAGCGCTTCGCCGATACGACTGGCGTCTTGCAGAATGTTGCCCTTGGCCCAGAGGGGGCGGATCTCATTGGGGCCCCCCGCGATCGCTGCGTCGACATCGGCGAGCGCCTCTTCCAGCCTCCTCTGCCCCGCCAACAGCTCGGCTCGGTCGGTCAGCACGGCCTGGGATCCCGGCTGAAGTTCGAGGGCCCGGGCGTAGTCCTGAAGTGCCCGGTCCACAGCGCCCAGTTCGCGGTGGGAGCAGCCACTGTTCCAGTGGGCGAACGCGGAGGAGCCACCGAACCGCAGGGCCCGGACGCACTCGGCCATCGCCTCCGCGTAACGTCCCTCGGAGCGCATGTGGAGCGCCCGTTCGCCCACGAGTTGCGCGAGGATCGGTGCCAGTACCACGCCTGCGTCCCGGTGGGACCACTCTTCGGTATCGCCGCCCAGCTGCCGTTGTATCCGCGCGCGGTCCTCCGAGGTCTGCGAGCGGGTGCGGTCGTCCTCCGAGCTCAACCGGCCGAAGGTGTCCAGGGCATCCTCGTACCGGCCAAGTTCGTACAGCAGCACACCCCTGATCTCAAGAGCCTCGGAGGGGGGCGGAGCGAGGTCCAGTGCGCGCTCCACTTCCTGAAGCGCCTCGGAGGGTTTCTCGAGGAACCAGAGTGCCTCCGCGCGCATGGTCAAGGCAGGCACGTCATCGGCGTCGAGTTCCAGGGCACGGTCGAAGTCGGCCAGGGCGTCCGCGTCCCGTCCCAAATAGAGCTTCGTGTACCCCCGCCCACTGTAGGCCCTCGGCAAGCCCACACCGAGCTCGATCGCCCGGTCGAATTCCGCCAGGGACTCCTTGTACTGATGAGTGCGGCGCAGCCCTTGCCCCCTGAGCGCCCTGACCACCCCTTGGGTCCGCGCGTCGAGTTCGGCCCGGACGAGCAGCAGATCCAACGCCCCGGCGACCCCGCCCTCATGGCAGGCCGCCAGCAGATCGCGCCCCCACTGGGCGACGGTGGCGGCCTCCGTGTCCTCGCCCGCCTCCACCAGCATCCGCGCCCAGGTCCTGACGTCCGCCTCCGAACCCCGGTCGATGGCCTCGACGGCAAGGCGCAGCGTCTCGGCCAGGGCTCCCTTCGGGGCGACGCACAGCCGGTGGTACGACTCGGCAGTGCGCAGCTCCCGCCACCGCTGGTCGAACCACCGCCAGTCGCACCACCGGTACCGATGCGCCAAGGGTTCCTCGGCCTCGGCCCGCCACTCGGCGAAGACCTCCGCGAGACGCGTGTGCCGCCGCGCCCACTCCCTCGGGGAGCGCTGTCGTAGTAGGCAGAGCAACTGCTGGCGCACGACCTCGTGGTACTGGACGCGGCCGGCGCGGTCGCTGACGAAGGGCAGTCCGCGCAACCAGCCATAGAGCGCGTCCGCCTCGTCGTCCGCGCAGTCCACTGCGGCCCGAAAGACGTCCGCGTCCAGCCGACGTGGCAGCGCGCACGCCAGAGCGACGTCGCGGCGGTCCTCGCGCTCCCACTTGAGGAACAGCGTCGCCGCCGCGGTACTGGGGTCACCGATGTCCTCAAGGCTGGTCGGACGGCCGTTGGCCAGCATGGACACCAGTACGGGCAGACCGCCCGTCACATTGAGGATCTTCGCCACCAGCGGCTCATCGGTCACGTCTTTGGCCGCGAGCAGCGCACGCGCCTCGTCATCGGTGAACGGATCGAGCGGCATCGTCTCAAGCACGGCGGCGTCCGCGCCCCACCGCGCCAGATCCAGGGGCCGCTGCCCCGCCGTGACCACCACGACGTTGCTGGGCAGCACGCCATGGCGCCCCGTCGTCATCAGCTCGTGCAGCCACGCGTCGAGGAACGGGCCGGTCCGCTCGTACGTGTCGAAGAAGAGGACGGCCCAGGGCACGCTCGCAGCGATGTCGGACAGCTCCCGCAACAGGATCGGCGTGAGCACCTTCTCCGGGGACATGACCAGCTGGACGTCGTCCTGGTTGCCCAGCCGGGCGCTGACGACCGCCCGCACCTTGTCCGCGCCCAAGGCCAACTGGTCAGGGTCGGCGGCAGTGGTGAACGGCCCGAGACCAGGAACGAGACCGAGCCCGACCAGCCCGGCACGGACAGCCGTGGCACTCCCCACCGAAGGCGTCAGCGGCGCCGTGGGGTCCTGCGCCGCGGCCGCCAACTCCGCCTCGTGCCGCCGCTCCCGGTGCACGGCGAGCCGGCGTTCCAGGTCCTTCATCCGGTGCCCCTGCCGCGCGAACTGGGAGCACAGCTCGGACAGGGTCTCCGGCACACTGCCCACCGCCTCGTCGACCAGGGCCGTCAACGCGTCGAACTCCCGCGCCACGTCTGCCATCTCCTTGAGCAGAGACGTCTTGCCGACGCCCGCGAGGCCGTGGACGTGGAACAGGAACCGGTGCCGCTCATCGCCGGGCGGCACCTCGAAATTCACGCGGAACGACGCGAGTTCGGCGCGCCGTGCGATGAATCCGACCCTCCGGCGCCTGCGTATCAACTCCTGCATGGAAAGTTCCGGCTCAGCCATCGCGCCTCCCCCAGCGCTCACCCCCAGGCCTTCCTCCCAGTGTCCCAGCGCCTCGGGTCATGCGCACCCGTTCGTATGCAGACCGGGGCTGGACGCCCGCGCCGCGATCCCGTACGCGTTGCCCCAAACCGGCCCCATGCCTCGCCCCTCGGAGGATCCTGAAGGCACACGTCTTCTGGCGCTGAGGGGCGCCCGGAAGGGGCGGGACATCATGGATGCGGGCAAGGGACAGGGCCTTGTGACCGCGGCCAACCGCTTCACCACGCGTTCCGTGGACGAGGCGCGCGCCGTGCTGTCGCAGCAGTTCTACGACATGAAGCTGGACACGCCCACAGCGGACGACTTCGACCTCGACGCCGATGTCGTACTGCTGGGTGGTGTGACGATCGGGCGCATGTCGTTCGGCGCCTCCATCAGTGCGTACATCCCTGAACTGGACTGCTACCACGTCGTGGCGCCCACGACGGGCTCCTTCAGTATCGGCCAGGGCCCGGCGGCCGACACCCAGGTGTCGTCCCGCACAGGGGGCATGCTGAATCCCCCGGGCAGCTTCCGGGTCGGTGACTTCTCGCCGTACTGCGACACCCTCACCATCAAGATCGACAAGGCGGCGCTGCACGGGCAGCTGGAGATCATGCTGGGCAGGCCCGCCCACCTTCTCGCCGACTTCAGGCCCACGTTCGACATCTCCCAAGGGGCAGGCCGAAGTTGGGCGGGCCTGGCCCGCTGGACCGCGCTCGACTCGAACAGTCCCGACGGACTGCTGCAGAGCCCCATGATCTGCGGTCGGCTCGAACAGACCTTGCTGGAAGGGTTGTTGCTGGCGACCGACCACCGCTACCGCGAGGCGCTGGCCGCTCCCCCGCCCTCGCTGTCCGCCACCGCCGTCAAACGCGTCATGGACGCGGTGCGCGACAGCCCGGCCGATCCATGGGACGCGAACCGGCTCGCCGCCGTCGCCCGGGTCAGCCTGCGCACGTTGCAGGAGGCGTTCCGCAAGGAGCTGCGCATGACGCCCATGGGCTACGTGCACGAGGTGCGGTTGCAGCACGTACGGATGCTGCTGCGGGTCGCCGAACCCGGCGAGACCACGGTCACCGTGGTCGCCTACCACTGGGGCTTCGCCCACCTGGGCCGGTTCGCCCGGCGCTACCGGGCGAGGTTCGGTGAGCCCCCCTCGCGTACGCTCGCCGCCGCTGCCGCGCGAACCGGACAGCGGTCACGCGCGAAGCGGCGAGACCCGGCCCCGGCGCGGGACGTACGTTCCTGACACCGCCCCGTTCACGGGATGTCGCGGTGATGGACGGCGTCGGCGCCGCCCACCCGCCGCTCCCCTCCATCCCCATGTCCGGCGGCGGACCGTGACGCAGACAGTGCGGGAGAGTCTGCGCAGCCTCGGGCCCGGCCGCCCACCCTGTCAGCGGCGCCGGGCCCGGGATCCCGAAAACGTAGCCCCTACGGCTCCAACACCGGCAGCAGCTCCGGCAGATGGCCGTCCGACGACTGCGCGGAGCGCACCCGTTCCTCCGGGACGGACCCGTACAGCGTGGTGCGCGGCCTGGCCGGGCGGCCCGCCGTGTCCGCGACCGCGATCAGGTCCTTGACCGACTTGTACGAGCCGTAGGAGGAGCCCGCCATCCGGGAGATGGTCTCCTCCATGAGCGTGCCGCCCAGGTCGTTCGCGCCCGAGCGCAGCATCTCCGCCGCACCCTCCGTGCCGAGCTTCACCCAGCTGGTCTGGATGTTGGGGATGTGCGGGTGGAGGAGGACGCGCGCCATCGCCGTGACCGCGCGGTTGTCGCGGGTCGTCGGGCCGGGGCGCGCGATGCCCGCCAGGTAGACCGGCGCGTTGGTGTGGATGAAGGGGAGCGTGACGAACTCCGTGAAGCCGCCCGTCTCCTGCTGGATGGAGGCCAGGGTGCGGAGGTGGCCGAGCCAGTGGCGGGGCTGGTCCACATGCCCGTACATCATCGTCGAGGACGAGCGGATGCCCAGCTCGTGTGCCGTCTTGACGACCTCGATCCAGGTCGCCGCCGGCAGCTTGCCCTTCGTGAGGATCCAGCGGACCTCGTCGTCGAGGATCTCGGCCGCCGTGCCGGGGATCGAGTCCAGGCCCGCCTCGCGCGCGGCGGTCAGCCACTCGCGGATCGACATGCCGGTACGGGACGCGCCGTTGACGACCTCCATCGGTGAGAAGGCGTGCACGTGCATGCCGGGCACCCGCTCCTTGACCGCCTTCGCGATGTCGAAGTACGCCGTGCCGGGCAGGTCCGGGTGGATGCCGCCCTGCATGCAGACCTCGACCGCGCCGACGTCCCAGGCCTGTTGGGCCCGGTCGGCGACCTGGTCGAGCGAGAGCGTGTACGCGTCGGCGTCCGTGCGGCGCTGCGCGAAGGCGCAGAAGCGGCAGCCGGTGTAGCAGACGTTCGTGAAGTTGATGTTCCGCGTGACGATGTACGTGACGTCGTCACCGACCACCGACTTACGGATGTCGTCCGCGATGCCGCACAGCGCGTCGAGGGCGGGCCCGTCCGCGTGCAGCAGGGCGAGGGCCTCGTCGTCGGTGAGCTTCGTCGGGTCGTCGGCCGCCTGCTTCAGAGCCGCGCGCACGTCGCCGTCGATGCGTGACGGCTCCATGCCGGGGGCCGCCTGCTCACGCAGCGCCTCCCAGTCGCCGTACACGACGTCGAAGTCGTCGCGGCGGTCGGACGTCCGGCCCTCGGTGTCGATGGTGCGGTGCAGGTCGGTGCGGCCCGACGACGCCACATACCCCTCGTCCGGCTCCTGCCAGGGGCGGCCCACGACGGGCGCGTCGGGCACAGCGAGGCCTTCGGCGTCCGCCAGGGCGTTGACGTGCGGGAGCAGGCGGGGGTCGAGCCACGGCTCGCCGCGGGTCACGAACTCCGGGTAGACACACAGCCGTTCACGCAGCTCGAAGCCGGCCTCCGCCGACTGCCGCGCCAGCTCCTCAAGCTTCGGCCACGGCTTCTCGGGGTTCACATGGTCGATGGTCACCGGGGAGACACCGCCCCAGTCGTCGATCCCGGCGGCGATGAGGCGCGCGTACTCGCCGTCGACGAGGTTCGGCGGGGCCTGGATGTTCCCCGCCGGGCCCATGATGTGGCGGGCGACGGCGACCGTCGCGATGAGCTCGTCCAGCTCCGCGTCCGGCATCCCGCGCATCGCCGTGTCCGGCTTGGCGCGGAAGTTCTGGATGATGAGTTCCTGGATGGCGTGGTACGAGCGGGCGGTGCGGCGCAGCGCGAACAGCGAATCGGCACGCTCCTCGTACGTCTCGCCGATCCCGATCAACAGCCCACTGGTGAACGGCACGGACGAGCGGCCCGCGTCCTCAAGCACCCGCAGCCGCACGGCCGGTTCCTTGTCGGGCGAGCCGTGGTGCGGCATCCCCGGCTCGGACCACAGCCGCTCGGCGGTCGTCTCCAGCATCATGCCCATCGAGGGCGCGACCGGCTTGAGCCGCTGGAAGTCCGTCCAGGACAGCACCCCCGGGTTGAGGTGCGGGAGCAGCCCCGTCTCCTCCAGGATCCGGATCGAGATGGCGCGTACGTAGGCGATGGTGTCGTCGTACCCGTGCGCGTCCAGCCACTCGCGGGCCTCGGGCCAGCGGTCCTCCGGCTTGTCGCCGAGGGTGATCAGGGCTTCCTTGCAGCCCAGTTCGGCACCCTTGCGCGCGATGTCGAGAACCTCGTCGGGAGACATGAACATCCCGTGGCCCTCGCGGCGCAGCTTTCCGGGAACGGTCACGAACGTGCAGTAGTGGCACTTGTCACGGCAGAGCCGGGTGAGCGGGATGAACACGCTCTTGCTGTACGTAATGACACCCGGCCTGCCGGCTGCCTCCAGGCCCGCGTCGCGCACGCGGGCGGCGGACGTGGTGAGGTCGGCCAGGTCGTCGTCGCGCGCCTGGAGCAGCACGGCGGCTTCCGTGACATCGAGCGCGACACCGTCTCTGGCCCGTTTCAGAGCGCGGCGCATCGCGTTGGCGGTGGGACGTTCTGCCTTGGTCTCTGCTACGGCGTCCGGATCACTCATGAACCGAGCATACGAGCGGATCTCCCCAGCGGGTCTTCCGGGAGCCACCGAGGGGGACTAGTCTCGCCGGGTCCTGAACCGACGGGGGTTGTCATGTTTCTTCGCGCGCGTCCCATGACCGTGCTGCTACTGCTGGGCGGACTGCTGCTCGGCGGCGTCCCGGCGACGGCCTCGGCCTCGGCGTCGATGTCGACGTCCACCAGTAGCCACATCTCCGCAGCCTCCACGACGCTGCTGAAGGAGACCTCCAAGGCCTCCAAGGTCGGCGTGAGCAAGAGCAAGTTGAAGAAGTCCAAGTCGAAGAAGAAAAAGAAGAGCAAGTCGCTCAGCTGGATCTTCATCGTCCTCATCGTGATCGTCGTGCTGGTCGTCGTCGGCCTGTTCCGCAAACGTCGCCGGTCGTAAACCCTGGGGAGCCGCGATATGTGCACCGACGAGATCCACGAGGACGTCCGGGCGGGCGAACACGGCATTGGCAGACGGGCGTTGCTCGTGACCGGCTCGGCCGCCGCGCTTACGCTCACGACCATGAGCTTCGCCAGCGCCGCCGACGGCTCGCGGTCCACCAGGACACTGAAGGGCACGCTGCCGCCGGGCGCGCCGGACTACGTGTACCTGCCGGTGGAGGTCCCCGCGGGGGTACGCGAGTTCCGCGTCTCCTACACGTACGAGAAGGCCACCGGGCTCCCCGCCGGCACCCAGAACAACGCCCTGGACATCGGCGTCTTCGACGAGCGCGGCACGGCTCTCGGCGGCGAGGGCTTCCGCGGCTGGTCGGGCGGCGCCCGCACCGAGTTCTTCATCCGCGCCGACGACGCGACGCCCGGCTACATCCCGGGGCCCGTCCGCCCCGGCCGGTGGAACATCGCGCTGGGCCCGTACACGGTGGCGCCGGAAGGCCTGCCGTACGAGGTGACGGTGACGCTCACGCACGGCCCCACCGGCGAGACACCCCGCCCGAGCTATCCGCCGCAGCGGGCCCGCGGCCGGGGCCGCGCCTGGTACCGCGGCGACTGCCACCTGCACTCCTGGTACTCGGACGGCCGCCGCACACCCGCCGAGATCGGCGCGCTCGCCCGCGCCGCCGGCCTGGACTTCATCAACACGTCCGACCACAACACACACTCCTCGCACGCCCACTGGTCGGACGTCGCGGGGGACGACCTCCTCGTGATGATCGGCGAGGAGATCACCACCCGTAACGGCCATGTGGTCGCCCTCGGCACCGAGCCCGGCACGTTCGTCGACTGGCGCTACCGGGCCCGCGACAACCGCTGGGCGAAGTACGCGCAGCAGATCCGCCGCGCGGGCGGCCTGGTCGTCCCCGCGCACCCGCACGCGACGTGCATCGGCTGCGGCTGGAAGTTCGGCTTCGGCGAGGCGGACGCGGTCGAGGTGTGGAACGGCCCGTACACGCCGGACGACGAGGTGTCCCTTGCGGACTGGGACAACACGCTGGTCGCGTACGCGCGTTCCGGCCGCGGCACGGGGTGGATCCCGGCGATGGGCAACAGCGACGCGCACCGCGACCCGGACCGCGTCGGCGGCCCGCAGACCGTGGTCCTGGCGGACGACCTGAGCCGCGAGGCCATCCAGGCGGGCATCAGGGCGGGCCACTCGTACGTCGCCGAATCCTCATCGGTCGAGCTCACCTTCACGGCGACCGGCGGCAAGGGCCGGACGGCGGGCATCGGCGAACGCCTCCCGGTCTCCGCCGACACCCCGGTCACGATCACCCTTACGGCCAAGGCCGCCTCCGACTGCACCCTCCACATCGTCACGGACCAGGGGACGTTGTTCACGTCGGCCGAGAGCACGGCGACCTGGCGGACGACCCCGGCGTACGCGGCCTACGTCCGCGCGGAGATCCGGCACCCCACAACAACCCCGGGCCTCCCCGGCCCCCTCGCAGCCTTCACGAACCCGATCTTCCTGGGCGTCTTGTAAGCCCCTGCGGCGATTGAGCAGGCCTTTTAAGCCCCGCCGGCGATTGAGGCGCGGGGGCTTGATTGGCCCACCCGCCGCAGAGGGTTGATGGTCGCCGGAGGGGAGGGAGGAACTACTCCTCCACCACCAGCACCGGCGTCTGCCGGTTCAGGACCTCACCCCGGAAGAACGCCGGGCTGCGCCGCCCCATCACCAGCATGATCACGACACCGACGAACAGCAGGCCCACACCGATCACGAAGACCGAACCGACGCCGAGCACCGAGGAACCGCTGCCGTACTCCGGGTTCCACATGTCGACGAGCGTCTTGAAGAAGACGGCGGACAGGAGGACTCCGCCGAGGAGCGGGAAGAGACCCTTGAAGGTGAAGTCGCGCACCGAGCTGCGCAGTTCCGCCTTGAAGTACCAGGCGCAGGCGAAGGCCGTCAGCGCGTAGTAGAAGCAGATCATGAGGCCGAGCGCGTAGATCGTGTCGACGAGTACGTGCTCGGAGACCAGCGTCATGACCGTGTAGAAGACGGCCGTGGCGACACCCGCCGTGACCGTCGCACGGCCCGGCGTACGGAACTTCGGGTGCACGCGCGCGTACGACGCCGGCAGCGCCTCGTACGTCGACATGGCGAGGACCGTGCGGGCGACGGGGATGAACGTCGTCTGGAGGCTGGCCGCGGCCGACGCGAGGACGGCGACGAAGAGGAGGATGCCGAGCGTCGGGCCCATCACGGGGCCCGCGAGCGCGGCGAAGACGTTGTCGGAGGTCTCCGGGTTGGCGAGGCCGAGGCCCTTGCCGCCGGAGCCGACGATCATCTGCGCGGCCACGCCCGTCGCCAGGTACGAGCCGACCAGGACGACCATCGCGATGAGCGCGGCGCGCCCCGGCGTCTTGTCGCTGCCGATCGTCTCCTCGTTCGCGGTGAGGCAGGTGTCCCAGCCCCAGTACATGAAGATCGAGAGGGAGAGCCCCGCGGTGAACGCGCCGAAGGACTGGACCGAGAACGGGTTCAGCCACGACCAGGAGAAGTCCACCGAGGTCGCCGCGAAATCCGCCGAACCCGCCTTGGCCACCGCCATCACGACGAAGACGGCGAGCACCACCAGCTGGAGTCCGACCAGCGTGTACTGCACGCCCTTCGTCGCGGTCATCCCGCGATAGCTGATCGCCGTCGCGGCAGCGATCAGCGCCAGGCACGTGAGGATGTGGACGGCCTTGTCGTCGTCGAGCGCCGCCACCGAGGCGTTGTTGGAGATCTCGCCCGCGAGCAGCCAGAAGTACGAGGTCGCGACCCCGGCCAGGTTCGAGAGCACGATGATCGTCGCGATCACCAGGCCCCAGCCGCACATCCACCCGACGCGCGGCCCGAACGCCTTCACGGTCCAGGTGAAGGACGTGCCGCAGTCCGGCATGACCTTGTTGAGCTCCCGGTACGCGAAGGCGACCAGCAGCATCGGCAGGAATCCCGCGAGGAACACCGCGGGCATCTGGAGGCCGACCTCGCCGGCCGTGGAGCCGAGGGTGGAGGTCAGGCAGTAGACCGGGGCGACCGTGGAGACGCCGATGACGGCGCTGCCGAGCAGCCCGACGGAGTTCCCGCCGAGGCCCTTGCCGTTCCTCGCGCCTGTCTCGGGGCGCACGTCCAGCTGAGTCATGAACAGGACGTTAAATCCTGCGGTTTCCACATCCGGCGGGATTTGTCACGACCGCGACGGTTATCAATCCATGGGCAATTCGGGCAGGTATCCCACGTATCCCAGGGAGATGAGTCAGTCTACTGGCGGATCGCAAGGGGAATGGCCCGGCGTTCGATATTCGGTAATCGAAGCCGGGTCCGCTTTGACCCGATTCAAAATTTTCCCGTGCCTACTGCGTCACGTGCGTTACGTGCGGTAAGTGCGTTACGTGCGCCCCGTCGGACCGCCTCCGCCGCGGAAGCGGCCCACCGCGGTGGGCACCGCGTAGATCAGGGCGAGCGTCAGGAGCGCGAGGATCGCCATCAGCGCGGGGGTCCCGGTCGCGATGCAGAGGCCGAGCACGACCGCGGCCGCCAGACCGACCCAGAACAGCAGGTACTCGCGGTCGCTGCCGCCCCGCCGGTACAGCAGGACCGCCCTGCAGATCAGCACGACGACGGCGGCGCCGTCGATCAGCGCCGACACGTTGGGGAACTTCACCAGCGCGCTGAGCCCCGCGGGCACCAGCCACAGGAGACCGAGCAGCGGACGCCCCGGCAGTCCGGGGCCCCCGTCGTGCCGCTCGGCGGTCCCGCGCGGCGGCGGCCCCGACGCGGGCCGCGCCGCCCCGTACGGCGCGGGCCGCCGCTGCCCGTACGAGGAGGACCAGGCGTCGACCGTCGGCTGCTGGGCGTAGCCCCCGTGGGGCGCGCCACCGGGCGGCGTCGAGTACGGCGTCGAGGGCGGGGTCGAGGGCGGGGTCGAGAAGGGAGCCGGGGGCGGCGGCGAAGGCGGCGGCGGGGACGCGGGACCGGCTCCGGCTCCCGGCCCGCGCGTGGTCGCGTCGTGGAAGTCCCCGCCGCTCGGCCCGAACACGCCGCCCGCGTCCAGCCGCGTGGACCCGGGCCCTGCCACGGCCCCGTGCAGCTCCGTGTCGGCCCGCGCCTCCAGGTTCAGGAGCTGCCCCGACGTGCGGGCGATCAGAGAGACGACCTGCGCGGGCAGCCACGTGTCGCTCGTCGCGTCGTGCGTGCGCGCCCGGACCACGAGCTGCTCCGCGTCCGGCCGCCGCTCCGGCTCCGGGTCGAGGCAGTGCCGGATGAGGTTCCGCAACTCCTCGGCCACGCCCGGGAGCTGCGGGTCGAGGCTGCCCCGGTGCGGCTGCACGCCGGTGGCGGCGAAGGCGAGCGTGAGCCCGTAGCTGTAGACGTCCGTCGCGGCGGTCACCTTCTCGCCGTACGCCTGCTCCGGCGACATGTACGCCGGGGTGCCGATGCGCGCGCCGGTCGAGGTCAGCCCCGCCGAGGTGAGCCCGGCGTCGAGCGCGGCGTGCACGATCCCGAAGTCGATGAGGCGCGGCCCGTCGGCGGACAGCAGCACGTTGGACGGCTTGAGGTCCCGGTGCACGAGCCGGTCGCGGTGCACGTGCTCCAGGGTCTGCGCGAGGTCCGCCGCGAGCCGCCACAGCGATTCGGCGGGCAGCGGCCCGAACCGGTCGACCGAGTCCTGGAGGGAGGGCCCCGACACGTACTCCGACGCGTACCAGGGGTGCCGCTCCTCCAGGCCGGTGTCGACGACCGGCACCGTGCCCGGCGCCCCGACCCGCCGTACGACGTCCGCCTCGCGCCGGAACCGCTCACGGAAGCCCGGCTGTGCCGCCATGTCGGCGTGGATGAACTTCAGCGCGACGGAGCGGCCTCCCGCGTTGCGGGCCAGATAGACCCGCCCCATGCCGCCCTCACCGATCCGCCGCAGCACCCGGTACGTACCGACCGTGCGCGGATCCTGCGCCTCCAGCGCCTCCATGGAACCCCCGGTTCCGCCGTAGTGACCGTCTGCAACTGTGCAGGCTGACCTGCTTAGTTGTAAAGACGCACTAAAGGGGCCCCTGAGTTCCGTGAGGTGGCAGATACCCTCCTCCTGCGGCCTATCCGGGCCACACGATCGACTGCCACTCGCTGTACGCGTGCAGGGCGTACGAGCCGACGTCCCGGCCCACCCCGCTCTTCTTGAAGCCGCCGAACGGCGCCTCCATGTTCCGGCCGATGGTGTTCACACCGACGCCGCCGGCCCGCAGCCGCCGCGCGATCCGGAAGGCCCGCGCGACGTCGCCCGACCACACGTAGTCGATGAGGCCGTAGTCGGAGTCGTTCGCGAGGGCGATCGCCTCGTCCTCGTCGCCGTCGAAGGGGACCACGGCGACGACGGGCCCGAAGATCTCCTCGCGCACCACCCGCATGTCGTTGGTGCAGTCGGCGAGCAGGGTGGGCGCGACGTAGAAGCCGTTCTCAAATGCGGGGCGATCGCCGCCCGCGACGACCGTCGCCCCCTCCTTCCGCCCCAACTCGACGTACGACTCGATCCGTTCCCGGTGTGCCGCCGAGATGACGGGCCCGACGACGGTCCCTTTCGCTCGCGGGTCGCCGACCTTCATGTAGCCGATGTACGCGGTGAGCCTGGCGACGAACTCGTCGTACACGGACCGGTGCACGATCGCCCGCGTCGGGGCCGTGCAGATCTGCCCGCTGTAGAAGGCGTACGTGGTGCCGATGCCGGCCACCGCCGAGTCCAGGTCCGCGTCGTCCAGGACGACCGCGGCGCCCTTGCCGCCCAGCTCCATCAGCTGCCGCTTCATGGACCGGCCGCACACCTCGCCGATGCGCTGACCGACGGCGGTGGAGCCGGTGAAGCTGACCATGTCGACGTCGGGCGAATCGACCGCGGCCTCACCGACGGCGACCTCCGTCCCGCTCACGACATTCACGACACCGGGCGGCGCTCCGGCCTCCTCCAGCGCCGCCGCCATCCGGAAGACGGACAGCGGATCCTGCGGCGCGGGCTTCACGACGACCGTGTTGCCCATGGCGAGTGCGGGGGCGACCTTGCCGGCCGGGTTGGCCCACGGGTTGTTGTAGGAGGTGATGCAGGTGACGACGCCGACCGGCTGACGCACGGCGAGCGCGCCCGTCACGCCCGCCTTCCCCATCGGCCCGGCCTCGTTGATCTGCGGCACCATCGCCTCCTCGACCGGCTCCAGCGCCCCCTTCGCGTACCGCCTGAACCGCGAGACACCTACGGCGACCTGCATGCCGCGCGCGGTCCCTGTCGTCGCCCCGCTCTCCGCCTGGGCCAGCTCGGCGTTGGCGGCGAAGTCCCGCTGCATGAGGTCGGCGGCCCGGTCGAGGATCGCGGCCCGCTCCTCCGGCTTCGTACGCGACCAGGGCTCGAAGGCGTCGCGGGCCGCGCGCGCGGCGTCGTACACCTGCTGCCGCGAGGCCTCGGGGGCGTGCCCGACGACAGTCTCACCCGCCGGATCGACGACGTCGTAGTGTCCGCCGTCAGGCTCGACCCACTCACCCCCGACGAACAGCCTCTGAGACTCGGTCACTTGGTACTCACCGTCCGGGTGTCGGCGCCGGACCGCAGCACCTTGCCGGGCACCGCGCCACTCACGACATCGCCACGCATGGCCTCAACTCCATTGACCCACACGGCAGTTATGCCGATCGCCTTCGAGTCGAGCCGCGGGCTGTCGCCGGGCAGATCGTGCACGAGGGTCGCCTTCCCTGCATCGATCGTCTCGGGGTCGAACAGCACCAGGTCGGCGTGGAAGCCCTCCTGGATCCGCCCCCGCTCCCGCAGCCCGAACAACTGCGCCGGATCATCGGTCAGCATCTTCACGGCCTCCTCCAGGCCGAGCAGCTTCCGTCCCCGCAGACAGTCCCCGATGAACCGGGTCGTGTACGGCGCCCCGCACATCCGGTCCAGGTGCGCGCCCGCGTCGGACCCGCCGAGCATGACGTCCTCGTGGTTCCAGGTCTCCGCCCGCAGCGCCCAGGAATCGGGGTCGTTATCGGTCGGCATCGGCCACAGCACGGTCCGCAGCCCGTCATTGGCGCAGATCTCGACGAGACACTCGAAGGGCTCCTGCCCCCGCTCGGCGGCGATGTCGTTGACGACCCGCCCGGTCAGGCCCTCGTTCTCCTCCGAGTACGTGTCCCCGATGACGTAGCGCCCGAAGTTCGCGAGCCGCCGGAAGACGCCGGCCTCCTTGCTGTCGGCGCGGCGCAGCATCTCGCCCCGCACCTCGGGGTCACGCAGCTTGGCGATACGTTCCTCGACAGGCAGCCCGAGAACGTCCCCCCACCCGGGTATCAGATTGAGCGCGCAGAACGTCCCGAGGCTCATGTTCATCGGCGTCAGGATCGGCATCGTCAGCGCGACGATCCGGCCACCCGACTTCCGGGCCCGCTCGCTCGCCTCCAGCTGCCGGGGCACGCGCTCGGGTACGGAGGCGTCGATGGTGAGCACGTTCCAGTTGAGCGGCCGCCCGGCGGCAGCGCTCATGTCGACGAACAGCTCGATCTCATCATCACTGAACTGATCGAGGCACCCGGCGACGATGGCCTCGATCTGCGTCCCCTCGTGCTCGCCGACCGCCTTGCTGAGCGCGATCAGCTCGGCGGGCTTCGCGTGCCGGGAGGCGACGGGCTCGCCGTCCCCGTCGGAGTGCGAGGAGGACTGAGTGGTGGAGAGCCCCCAGGCCCCGGCGTCCATGGCGTCCTTCAACAGCCCGACCATCTGCCCGAGTTGCTCCCGCGACGGCTGCCCACCGACGGCCTCGGCCCCCATCACGTACCGCCGCAGGGCGCAGTGCCCCACCATGAACCCGGCGTTGACGGCGATCCGCCCGTCGAGGGCGCCCAAGTAGTCCCCGAACGAATTCCAGGTCCACGGAGCGCCCTCCTCCAGGGCGACCAGCGACATCCCCTCCACCCTGGACATCATGCGCCGCGTGTAGTCGGCGTCACCGGGCTGCGCGGGGTTCAACGGGGCGAGCGTGAACCCACAGTTGCCGCCGGCGACGGTGGTCACGCCGTGGTTGAGACTGGGCGTGGCATACGGATCCCAGAACAACTGGGCGTCGTAGTGCGTGTGCGGGTCGACGAACCCGGGCGCGAGCACGAGCCCCGAGGCGTCCTCGGCACTCCGGGCCTCCTCGGCGACTTTCCCGGCTTCGGCGACGACGGCGATCCGCCCGTCCCGAATCCCGACATCGGCGATAAAGGCGGGCCCACCTGTCCCGTCGACAACGGTGGCACCCTTGATGAGGTGGTCGAGCATACGAGTTCGTCTCCCTTCGCAACCTTGACCATTCCAAGCCCCTGCGGCCTTTCAAGCCCCTGCGTCGATTGAGCAGGCTTTTCAAGCCCCCGCGGCGGGTGAGCCACTCAAGCCCCTGCGGCGATTGAGCAGCGGGGCCCGGGGCAGCGCCCCGATCTTTCAAGCCCCGCCGGCGCTTGAGGCGCGGGGTCCGGGGCGGAGCCCCGAGACGTGTGCAACGACAGGGCCCCGACTCTCCCGTCCGGGAAGGAGGAAAGCCGGGGCCGGTCCGGAGAGGACTACGCGGCCGACCGGAACCTGGTCGTCCGATGCACCGGATCCGTATCGATCTTCGGAATCACGTGCTCCCCGATCAGCTTGATCGAATTCAGCGTGTCCTCATGCGAGATCCCGATGGGCAGCCCGAACGACAGCTGATCCGCCCCCGCCTGCTCCCACCGCTTGCACTGCTGCAACACCTCGTCCGGATCCCCGCAGATCATCAGCTCCTCGGCGATGAGCAGCTCGATGATCTCCTCGGAGTAGTCCGGAAGCAGCTCCGGCCACTCGGGAATCCCCTCGGGCCGCGGGAACGTGTCGTGGTACCGGAACAGCAGCGACTGCAGGTAGTTGAGCCCACCGTTCACGGCGATCTGCACGGCCTTCTCGTGCGTCTCCGCACAGATCGCGGTCGACGTCACCATGACGTTGTCGTTCACGAAGTCGCCCACCGGGTCGGGATCCTGAATCGCGGTCTTGTACTGCTCCAGGACCCACTCCATGTCGGAGACCTTCTGCACGCTGAACCCGAGAACACCCAGGCCCTTCTTCGCCGCCATGGCGTACGACGGCGGAGACCCGGCCGCGTACCACATGCCGGGGTGCGACTTCCCGTACGGCTTGGGCAGGATCTTGCGGGGCGGCAGCTCCCAGTGCTTGCCCTTGAACCCGACGTACTCGTCCTGGAGCCACATCTTCGGGAACTCGCGGATGGTCTCTTCCCAGATCTCCTTGGTGTAGTTCATGTCGGTCACACCCGGCATGAACCCAAGAATCTCGTGACTGCCCGCACCGCGCCCGCTGCCGAACTCGAAGCGCCCCTCGCTGAGGTGGTCGAGCATGGCGACCTTCTCGGCCACCTTCACCGGGTGGTTGACCGGCGCCAGCGGGTTGAAGATGCCGGACCCGAGGTGGATCCGGTCGGTCGCGTGCGCCAGGTACCCGAGGAACACGTCGTTCGCGGAAAGGTGCGAGTACTCCTCCAGGAAGTGGTGCTCGGACGCCCAGGCGTACTTGAAGCCGGACTTGTCCGCCTGGATGACGTACTCGGTCTCGTTCATGAGCGCGCGGTGCTCGGCCGTCGGGTCCGTCAGCGCCTGCTTGCCCAAGTATCCCTGTACAAAGAGCCCGAATTCCAAGGAGGTTCACCGTCCTCGTCAGTTTCTGACGCATCGTCAGATTGGATGGATCGACTGTTCCACTGCGTTCGCCGACCGTCAATACCTGACGCATCGTCAGGTACGTTCGGAGGGCCGGGGATCACAGCACACTGACCCCCGCGAGCCACCCCCCGTCCACGACGAACGGCTGCCCGGTGATGTACGCCGAGTCCTCCTCGGAGCTGAGGAAGAGCGCGAGCCGCGCGACCTCCTCCGGCTTCCCGACCCGGCCGAGCGGCACGAGCTTGCGGTACAGGTCGTCGAGCGCCTGCGCCGCCTCCTCGGTGTTCGCCTCCGGGTCGAGCTGGGACGGGTTGCTCATGGCGGTGTCGATGGCGCCGGGGCAGACGGCGTTGACCCGGATCTTCTGCGCGGCCAGCTCGAGCGCGGCGACCCGCGTGAGCCCCACGATGGCGTGCTTGGTGGCGGTGTACGCGCCGACGTACGCCATGCCCGTCACCCCCGTGTACGAGGAGGTGTTCACGATCGACCCGCCGCCCGCCGCGCCGATCTCGGGGGCCACGGTCTTGATCCCGAGAAACGCCCCCACCTGATTGACCTGGATGATCTGCTGGAACTCGTCGAGCGGCGTCGAGACCAACTCGTTGAACCGCAGGATCCCGGCGTTGTTCACGAGCCCGTCGATCTTCCCGAAGGCGGCCTTCGCTGAGCCGACGGCGGCGACCCAGTCCTCCTCCTTGCTCACGTCCAGGTGCACGTAGACCGCGTTGCCGTTGCCGAGGTCCTTGGCGACGGCCTCGCCCTGATCGTCGAGCACGTCGGCGACGACGATCTTCGCGCCCTCCGAGGCGAACAGCCGCGCCTCCTGCTCCCCCTGCCCGCGCGCCGCACCGGTGATGAGGACGACACGCCCATCGAGCTTGCCCATGCGTCAAACCCCTTGCCTTGTCGGTCAGTTGAGGTCGTTCAGGTGCGGAGCTGTTTCGGCGGCGAAGGCCGCCATCTGATCGGTGAGTTCTTCGTGCGACCGGCTGCGGAACCGGATCTGAATCTGCCGCACGCCCATGGCCGCGTAGGCCCGCAGTGACTCGGCGATCGCCTCGCCGCCGCCCGTCAGGGTGCGCCGGCCGACGTCCCACGCCGGCTCGCCCAGGTACAACGGCTCGGTGATGGCGCCCACGGTGAGCGGCGCCTCGATCCCGGCCTCGGCGCGCAGCCGCAGCAGCTTCTCGATCTGCGCCGGGAGCCGGTCCCTCGGGTCGCCCTGCGGCAGCCACCCGTCGCCCTTGAGCGCGGCCCGGCGCACGGCGGGGGCCGAGGAGCCGCCGACCCAGATCGGCACGCGCCGCTGGGCGGGCCTGGGCCGCTGCCCCAGCCCCTCGAACTGGAACAACTCCCCTTTGTGCACGGGGAATTCCTCCGGCCCGAGCGCGGCCTTCAGCGCGTCCACGCTCTCGTCGAGCACGGCGCCGCGCTTCGCGAAGTCGACGCCGAGCGCCTCGAACTCCTCCTGTACGTGCCCGGCCCCGACCCCCAGGACGAGCCGGCCGCCACTGAGGTGGTCGAGGGTCGCGTACTGCTTGGCGGAGGCGAGGGGGTGCCGGAGCCCGACGATCGCGACATGGCTCAGCAGCCGCACCCGTTCGGTGATCCCGGCCAGGAAGGCGAGTGTGGCGACGGGGTCGTACCAGGTCGTCGACATGGCGTCGGCGAGCCGGCGCGGGATGGCGACGTGGTCGCAGCTCGCGATGTAGTCGAACCCGGTCCGGTCGGCGGTGCGGGCGATCTCGGCGAGCTCCTCCACGCCGGCGCCGGCCTCCCAGGGCTCGGCGTAGACGGTGCTCTGGGATTGGACCGGGAGTTGCATTCCGTAGGCGAGCGAAGCCATGAGCACCCCTGCCGGTAGGTTTCCTGACGGGCCGTCACATTCGGCGGATGCGGAACATCCTCACGTCTGACGGCCCGTCAGGCAAGGGGAATGTGCCACCTGCCCCGAGCCACCTGGGGGGCCACCCGCCCCCACGCCTCGGGGCTCCGCCCCGAACCCCGCGCCTCAATCGCCGGCGGGGCTCAAAAGGCCTGCTCAATCGCCGCAGGGGCTTGATAGATCAAGCCCCGCCGGCGATCGAGACATATCCAGCCCCGCCGGCGATTGAGGCGCGGGGTCCGGGGCAGAGCCCCGATCCTTCAAGCCGCACACTCCGAACGAGAGCCCGCGAGGCCCGGGGCGGAGCCCCGATTCAAGCCCCGCCGGCGTTTGAGGCGCGGGGTCCGGGGCAGAGCCCCGATCTTTCAAGCCCCTGCGGCGATTGAGCAGCGGGGTCCGGGGCAGAGCCCCGTGGCCGCGACCACGGTGCCCGCCCGCCCGGTCAGGGCCTCCAGCACCCATCCGCCCCCAGACCGAGCAGGTCAATCGCATTGCCCCGGACCAGCCGGTCCACCACATCCGCCGCCAGATGCCCCATCTGCGCCTCGCCCACCTCCTTCGACTTGGGCCACGTCGAGTCGGAGTGCGGATAGTCCGTCTCGTACAGCACGTTCCCGACCCCGATCGCGTCGAGGTTCTTCAGCCCGAACGCGTCGTCGAAGAAGCACCCGAAGACGTGGTCGGCGAAGTACTCGGACGGCGGCTTGCGCACCTTGTCGGCGACGCCACCCCACCCCCGGTTCTCCTCCCACACCACATCCGCCCGCTCGAGGATGTACGGAATCCACCCGATCTGCCCCTCGGCGTACATGATCTTCAGCTGCGGGAACCGCTCGAACTTCCCGCTCATGAGCCAATCCACCATCGAGAAGCAGCAGTTGGCGAACGTGATCGTCGACCCGACGGCCGGCGGCGCGTCCGGCGACGTGGACGGCATCTTGCTGCTGGACCCGATGTGCATCGCGATGACGGTCCCGGTCTCGGCGCACGCCGCGAGGAACGGATCCCAGTCGTCCGTGTGGATGGACGGCAGTCCGAGATGCGGCGGGATCTCGGAGAACGCGACCGCCCGCACCCCGCGCGCGGCATTGCGCCGCACCTCGGCCGCCGCGAGCTCGGGGTCCCACAGCGGTACGAGGGTCAGCGGTATGAGCCGCCCCTGCGCCTCCGGCCCGCACCACTCCTCCACCATCCAGTCGTTGTACGCCCGGACGCCGAGCAGCCCGAGCTCACGGTCCTTGGCCTCCGTGAACGTCTGCCCGCAGAAGCGCGGGAACGTGGGGAAGCAGAGGGCGGACTGGACGTGGTTGACGTCCATGTCGGCGAGCCGGGCGGGCACGTCGAACGACCCCGGCCGCATCTGC
The DNA here is from genome assembly GCF_044766085.1 of Streptomyces sp. NPDC102360. Lineage (NCBI taxonomy): Bacteria > Bacillati > Actinomycetota > Actinomycetes > Kitasatosporales > Streptomycetaceae > Streptomyces > Streptomyces sp. NPDC102360. The sequence continues at coordinate 262,702 of NZ_JBIWLG010000011.1, forward strand.
TCGTACGTGATGACTTCGAGCTTGATCTCGTCCCTGTCGTAGCCCACCGCGGTGTCGAGCCTGGTCAGCGGCCGGTGCAGGTCCTCGTACACCCACCAGTCGCCGATGGGCCCGTCGTCGCCGGGGTTCCCCATGACGGGCGCGAACTTCCCTCCGAGGAAGGTCATTTCCTTCAGAGGGGCCCGGACGATCCGGGGCCCGGTGTCGCGGAACTTCTTCGGCAGCCGGTCGGTCCAGACGTTCGGCGGCTCCACGGTGTGGTCGTCGACGGAGATGATCTGCGGGAAGTCGGCCGAGTTCAGGGGGGTTTGGGCGTTACGGGTACTTTCTGTCTCCGTGGTCTCCATGGACTCACGGTAGCGCCGATCTGACGACCCGTCAGCTAGTGGGGGCCCAGTGGTTCCCGATGGCTCACGCGTGAGGTCTCTGTGATGGGTGCCTTCCATGGCTGACGTTTCCGCCAGGAACAAGGCAAACTGACGGCAGTTGTCTTTGATGTGCGCGCGACACCGGCGCGCCGGTTGGACGGCGCGACAGAATGACGTGTGCGGACGTGGCGGCAGGAGCAGTGAAGATGGTCGGTGGACCGCGGGTACCCGAGCAGCGGCGTGCCGCCGCGCCCGAGGACCCCTCGGACGCGGCCCCGGCGGCCGGCGCCGACCTGCGCTTCAGCGTGCTCGGTCCGGTCCGGGCCTGGCGCGGCGCGGAGCCCCTCGCCACCGGCTCCCCGCAGCAGCGCGCGCTCCTCGCCACCCTCCTGCTGCGCCAGGGCCGCACGGCGACGGCGGCCGAACTCATCGACTCCGTATGGGGCGAGGAGCCCCCGTCGCAGGCGCTGGCCGCGATCCGCACGTACGCCTCGCGGCTGCGCAAGATCCTCGGCCCCGGCGTCCTGGAGACCGAGGCGGGCGGCTACTCGCTGCGGATGGCGCGGCCGGACGCCCTTGACCTGGCGGCCGCCGAGGATCTCGCGGCGCGGGCCGAGCGGGCGCGGCAGTCCGCCGACCTGTGCAGGGCGCGGACGCTGGTGAACGAGGCGCTCGACGTCTGGGACGGCGAGCCGCTGGCCCACGTACCGGGGCCGCATGCCGAGACGGAGCGTGCCCGTCTGGAGGAGTGGCGCCTCCAACTCCTCGAAACGCGCCTCGACATGGACCTGGAACAGGGCTGCCACGCGGAGGCCGTCTCGGCCCTCACGGCCCTGACCGCCGACCATCCGCTCCGCGAGCGCCTGCGCGAACTGCTGATGCTCGCGCTCTACCGCTCCGGCCGCCAGGCGGAGGCCCTCGCCGTCTACGCGGACACCCGCCGCCTGCTCGCCGACGAGCTCGGCGTGGACCCGCGCCCCGGCCTCTCCGAGCTCCAGCAGCGCATCCTCAAGGCGGACCCGACCCTGGCAGAACCCTCTACGCAGCCGCCCGAGCCCTCGCAGACACCACAGCGCCCGGCCCAACTCCCGGCTACCGTCCCGGACTTCACGGGCCGCGCGTCCTTCGTGAAAGAACTCAGCGAGACCCTCGCCTCCGCGTCCTCCGAATCGGGCACCGGCTCGGTGATGGCGGTCTCGGCGGTGGCGGGCATCGGCGGGGTCGGCAAGACCACCCTCGCCGTGCACGTGGCGCACGCGGCGCGCGCCGCCTTCCCCGACGGCCAGCTCTACGTGGACCTCCAGGGCACCAGCCCGCGCCCCGCCGAACCCGAGACGGTCCTCGGCTCCTTCCTGCGCGCCCTCGGCGTCGCGGACTCGGCGGTCCCCGAGTCCCTGGAGGAGCGCTCGGCCCTGTTCCGCTCGACCCTCGACGGCCGCCGCTCCCTGATCCTCCTCGACAACGCGCGGGACGCGGCGCAGGTCAGACCGCTGCTTCCCGGCACGGCGGGGTGCGCGGCGCTGATCACGGGGCGGGTGCGGATGGTCGACCTGGTCGGCGCGCACCTGGTGGACCTGGACGTCATGTCGCCCGACGAGGCGCTGCTCCTGTTCACCCGCATCGTCGGCGAGGAACGGGTGACGTCCGAGCGCAAGGCGGCCCTCGACACCGTCGCGGCCTGCGGCTTCCTCCCCCTCGCCATCCGCATCGCGGCATCCCGCCTCGCGGCCCGCCGCACGTGGACGGTCTCGGTCCTCGCCGCGAAGCTCGCGGACGAGCGCCGCCGCCTCGACGAACTCCAGGCCGGCGACCTGGCGGTCAAGGCCACCTTCGAACTCGGCTACGGCCAACTGGAGCCCACCCAGTCCCGCGCCTTCCGCCTCCTCGGCCTCGCGGACGGCCCGGACATCTCCCTGGCGGCAGCCGCGGCGGTCCTGGACCTCGGCATCGAGTCGACGGAGGACGTCCTGGAGTCCCTCGTCGACACCTCCCTCCTGGAATCCGCCGCTCCGGGCCGCTACCGCTACCACGACCTCGTCCGGCTCTACGCGCGTGCGTGCGCGGAGCGGGACGAGACGGGCGAGGAGCGGGAGGCGGCGCTGTCGCGGTTGCTGGACTTCTATCTGTCGACGGCGACGCGCGTCTACGCGATCGAACGGCCGGGAGACAGCCTGGTGGATCACGTGGCACCGACGAGCCACCCGGGCCTCTCCTTCCAGGACCAGACAGCGGCTCTGGACTGGCTGTTCGCCGAGTCCGAGTGCCTCCTGTCCTGCCTCCAGCAGTCGCTTCGGGCAGAGCTGTTGCAGCGGGCGGCGAGCCTCATCCTCGTGGCCAAGGACCTGTCCGAATCGGGGGCCAGTTCGCTGCGGTACGAGCGTGCCGCCGTCGCCCTGCGCGACAGGGCCCGCGAGCTGGGCGATGCCGTCGCGGAGGCGCGGGCACAGACGACGCTGTCCCAGGTGTGGGCGTTCGCGGGCCGGTTCGACGAAGCGGAGCGGGCAGCCGCGGCCGCGATGGACCTGGACGTCGCCTCCGACCCCTGGTCGAACGGCCACGCGCCGCACGAGCGCGGCATCATCGCCTTCTACCGCAACGACCTCGACCAGGCGGACACGTACCTGCGTGTGGCGCTGGAGAACTTCCGCGCGGACAAGAACACCGCGGGTGAGGCCAGCGCGCTCTGCAACCTCTCCCGCATCCACCTGTCCCAGGGCAGGCCCGACAGCGCCATAGACCTCGCCGAGCAGGGCATCGAGATCTACGGCCGTCTCGGCACGGCCCTGCGCCTGGCCAACGGTCGGTACGCCCTCGGCCTGGCGCTGACGGCTGCGCGCCAGTACGGCGAAGCACTCGATCAACTCACCGCCGCGCTCGGGATTTTCCGCGAGAACCGGCAGCCCCTGTGGGAGGGCGTCACGCACCTCCGGCTCGCCGAGGTGCATCTCGCGGCCAAGCGCGCCCCGCTCGCCGCCGCCCACGCCGAGCAGGCCATCGCCTTGCGCGGCATCGGCGGGGAGTGGCGCCGTGGCGGCATACTGACCGTTCTCGGCAGGGCGTTGATTCTGATCGGGCAGCCGGACCGGGCGCACGCCTGCTGGGGCGAGGCGCTGGCCATCTACGAGCGGCTCGGCTCTCCCGAGGCCGCGGAGGTCCGGGCGCTGATGAAGCCCGTCGCGGCCTGAGGTTCCTCGGCAGAGGCTCGTTCATCATTCGTTTATCGCGGCACGCCACTCTCTTCTTGCCGACCCGTCGCGTCGGGGGGCAGACGGATTGGCGGTCGGGCCGGGCCGTTACGGTAACGGCCCCACAGTGGTCGCCCGGCAACCCTCGGGGGAGTTGCCGGGCGACCGTCTTCCGCACGCACGCCACCCACGGGAGGGATCATCGCCATGAGCGACAAGATCAAGCCGCAGGACAGCCACATCTCGAGCGAGGAGCTCGACGAGGTGAAGCCGCTCGACAGCCACATCTCGAGCGAAGAAGAGGAAGTGGTCGAGCCGCAGGACAGCCACATCTCCGGCGGCACCGTCACCCCGCAGGACTCGCACATATCCAGCGAAAAGCCCTAGAAGCCACCACTCAGACGGGGATCGGCCGCGGCGGACCGGAGGGGGAACCGCCGCGGCCGAGGTGTGCCCTGGACAGGTTCGGGCCAATCAGTGGCGGAAACCGTACGACATGCTCGAACAACTGCCCCACCCGGCACTAACGTCACGTGCCAACGAGATTCAGCATTTCTCCCAGAGGAGCTGCCATGACCCTCACCAAGAAGATTCTCGTGACGGCCGCCATCGCCGTCGCCGCTGTGGGCGGAGCGTCCGCCTCGGCGATCGCCAACACGCACGTCACCGTGACGCCGGACAACACGCACGTCACCAGCGCCCGCTGAGAGCCACAGGCGCGAGGGCCGGGCCCCGAGCCCGGCCCTTCGTCATGTTCGCCCGGACGCCAGCACCCGCCCCTCCACCACCGGCAGCCCCTTGTCCCACCAGTGGTCGTAGCGTCGGTACGTGCCCGGATCGCGCTCCGTGAGCAGGCGGGACACGCCCTCCGCCTCGGACTCCAGAGCGGCCCACGTCCCCTTCCGCAGGGGCCGGAACGCGCCCACCTCCACGCCGCCGCCGTCCGCGGCGAGCCGCCAGACGCCGGCCACGTATCCGTCCACCAGGACCGTGGGGAGGACGTCTCCGTTCACCCGCGTCACGTGCGCCCGGTACTCGGGCGGAAGCACCCGGCCCCGGTCCGCGTACGCGAGAAGCGTGCTGTCCCACATCGCCATCAGGCGCGGGGGCGCCGGGACTTCGGCGTCCGGCAGCGCCCCGCCCGGCACGTCGTACAGCACCTCACCGCCCGGCCCGGTCAACCGCTCCAGGTCCTCGTCGAGCGCCGCCCGCACCCGCCCCTTCTGTACGAGGGCGAACTGGGCCATGTCCGCCACCGACGCCGGGCCGAAGCCCGCCAGATAGCGCCGGAGCAGGGCTCGTAGGCCCTCCGCCACCACCGCCGGTTCCCGCAGCGCGGGCCGCCGCCCCGCCTCCGCCGCCACGAACAGCTGCCGCTTGTCGGAGGCGTACGACCACGGCGCCCCGCCCACCGGCGCATGCCACAGCGGCGCGTACTGGCGCAGCATCCGGGAGGCCGTCACCAGCTTCTCGCCGTCAGGGCCCGCCCGGCCCGTGAACCACTTCGTCAACTCCCCTGCCGTACAAGGCCGTTCGGCCATCTTCAGCAGCTCGGGCAGCAGCGCATCCGCGTCCTGCGCCACCAGCCCCGACGCCCGGAACCGCGGATCCCCCAGCCGCGCGCCCCGCACCGTCGGCTCCACCGCCGCCCGGAAGTCCCGGTAGTCGTCGACATGCACCGCGTGCAGCGTGATCCGCATCAGCGTCGACTTCACCGCCCGGAAACCCCCGAACACCGCGTCCAGGTCCGCCGGCTCGAACCCCGCCACCCGGTTCCACAGCGCCACATACGGCGAAGCGGGCTGCTGCGCCTGAAGCGCGACAACCCGCCGTAGTGCCTCCTCGGCCCCGACGGCCGCCCGGCCCAGCAGCAACTGCCTGGCCAGAGTCGACCTGTTGAGGCCCCGCGCGGAGATCGAGTTCGTGGTCATGCCGGAATTCTTCCGGCACGGGCCGCACCCCGCACCCCGGACGCCCCGAAAACATCAGCCCAGCTTGCGCGCCACTTCCGTGGCCCAGTACGTGAGGATCATGCTCGCGCCGGCCCGCTTGATGCCGAGCAGCGACTCCACGATCGCCGGGTCCCGGTCGATCCAGCCGCGCTGCGCGGCCGCCTCGATCATCGCGTACTCGCCGCTGACCTGGTACGCCGCCACCGGCACCTCGGACTCCTCCGCCACCCGGGCCAGGATGTCGAGGTACGGGCCCGCCGGCTTCACCATCACCATGTCGGCGCCCTCTTCGAGGTCGAGCGCCAGCTCCCGCAGGGACTCCCGGACGTTGGCCGAGTCCTGCTGGTACGTCTTGCGGTCGCCCTGGAGCGAGGAGCCGACGGCCTCCCGGAACGGGCCGAAGAACGCGGAGGAGTACTTCACCGAGTAGGCGAGCACCGCGACGTCCTCGCGGTCGATCTGGTCCAACGCGTCGCGGACGACGCCGATCTGACCGTCCATCATGCCGCTCGGGCCGACGATGTGGGCGCCCGCGTCCGCCTGCGCCTGCGCCATCTCCGCGTACCGCTCGAGCGTCGCGTCGTTGTCGATCCGGCCCTGCTCGTCGAGGACGCCGCAGTGGCCGTGGTCCGTGAACTCGTCCAGGCAGAGGTCCGACATGACCATCAGGTCGTCGCCCACCTCGGAACGCACGTCCCGCAGCGCGACCTGGAGGATGCCGTCGGGGTCCGTTCCGACCGTGCCCCGGCCGTCCTTCTTCTCGTCCAGCGGCACGCCGAACAGCATGATCCCGGAGACGCCCGCCGCCGCGGCCTCGGCCGCGGCCTTCTTCAGGGAGTCACGGGTGTGCTGGTACACGCCCGGCATGGAGCCGATCTCCACCGGGGCGTCGATCCCCTCGCGCACGAACGCGGGAAGGATCAGATCGGCCGGATGCAGCCGCGTCTCGGCGACCATGCGCCGCATGGTGGGATTCGTCCGCAACCGCCGCGGCCGCGAACCGGGAAAAGAACCGTACCGAGTCACCGTGATCTCCTCGAACTACCTAGGTACTCACCTGCTGTGGGCAGGCGTCCCGCACGGCGGGACGGGTGGGCACAGCCCCCGGCGCCGCGCAACGACACCGGGAACGCCCACCCCGTGGCACGCTACGGCGCCGCGCGCCGCCGCCGCGACCCGGGCCGCCGCTCGCTCGGCCGGGTGACCGGGTCACCCGCCTCGATCGCGGCGGTCCGCCGCTTCGCGCCGAAGTCGGCCAGCGCCGCCGCCAGCTTCAGCACCGACGGCTCGGGAGCCATCACGTCGACCCGCAGGCCGTGCTCCTCGGCGGTCTTCGCCGTGGCCGGGCCGATGCAGGCGATCACCGTCACGTTGTGCGGCTTGCCCGCGATGCCGACCAGGTTCCGCACCGTCGACGACGAGGTGAAGAGCACCGCGTCGAAGCCGCCGCCCTTGATCGCCTCACGCGTGTCCGCCGGCGGCGGCGACGCACGCACGGTCCGGTACGCCGTGACGTCGTCGACCTCCCAGCCCAGCTCGATGAGCCCGGCGACGAGGGTCTCGGTCGCGATGTCGGCACGCGGCAGGAAGACACGGTCGATCGGGTCGAAGACCGGGTCGTACGGCGGCCAGTCCTCCAGGAGACCGGCGGCCGACTGCTCACCGCTCGGCACCAGGTCCGGCTTCACGCCGAAGGCGATGAGGGCCTGCGCCGTCTGGTCGCCCACCGCCGCGACCTTGATCCCGGCGAAGGCACGGGCGTCGAGCCCGTACTCCTCGAACTTCTCGCGAACGGCCTTCACGGCGTTCACGGACGTAAAGGCGATCCACTCGTAACGACCGGTCACGAGCCCCTTCACCGCGCGCTCCATCTGCTGCGGCGTGCGCGGCGGCTCGACCGCGATGGTCGGCACCTCGTGCGGCACCGCGCCGTAGGAACGAAGCTGGTCGGAGAGCGAGACCGCCTGCTCCTTCGTCCTCGGGACGAGCACGCGCCAGCCGAACAGCGGCTTCGACTCGAACCAGGACAGCTGGTCGCGCTGGGCGGCGGCACTGCGCTCCCCGACCACGGCTATGACCGGCCGGTTGCCCTCGGGCGAGGGCAGCACCTTGGCCTGCTTCAGGGTCTGCGCGATCGTGCCGAGCGTCGCCGTCCAGGTCTTCTGCCGCGTCGTCGTACCGGCGACCGTGACGGACAGCGGGGTGTCCGGCTTGCGGCCCGCCGCCACCAGCTCGCCGGCGGCGGAGCCCACCGAGTCGAGCGTCGTCGACACGACGACCGTGCCGTCGGACGCGCCGACCTCGGTCCAGCAGCGCTCGGAGGCGGTGGTCGCGTCCACGAAGCGGACGTCGGCACCCTGCTGGTCACGGAGCGGCACACCGGCGTACGCGGGCACGCCCACGGCCGCCGCGATACCGGGCACGACCTCGAAGGTGATGTCGGCGCTCGCGCAGGCGAGCATCTCCTCGGCCGCGTACGTGTCGAGGCCGGGGTCCCCGGAGACCGCACGCACGACCCGCTTGCCGCCCCTCGCGGCCTCCATGACAAGATTGGCCCAGTCCCGCAGAGCCGGGACCACAACGGCAGTTGACGGGCCGTCAGTGGTCGCCGCACGCTCCGGGGCGCCCGTGGCGTCGAGGACGGTCACGCCGGCCTTGGCATGCGTCCGCACGACGTCGAGCACTTCGGGCTCGGCGATCAGCACATCCGCTCGGGACAGGGCCTCCACGGCCCTGAGGGTGAGCAGTCCCGGATCTCCGGGACCGGCACCCAGGAAGGTGACGTGCCCAGGTGCGCAGGCGGTCGATACAGCGGTGGTGGGGCTCATCGTGCTCGCTCCCCCATCAGACCGGCCGCACCCTTGGCCAGCATCTCGGCGGCGAGTTCCCGCCCGAGTGCCAGCGCCTCGTCGTCCGACGAGGGCACGGAACCGGTGGTGGTCAGCTGCACCAGTTCGGAGCCGTCGGTCGTGCCGACGACGCCGCGCAGGCGCATTTCCTTGGCAGTCTGCCCGTCGGCCAGCAGGTCGGCCAGCGCACCCACAGGTGCACTGCAGCCGGCCTCCAGGGCGGCGAGCAGGGTTCGCTCGGCGGTCACGGCGGCCCGTGTGAACGGGTCGTCCAACTCGGCGAGCATGGCCACGAGTCCACCGTTGTCGGCGGCACACTCGATGGCCAGTGCCCCCTGGCCGGGGGCGGGCAGAATCATGTCGGTCGGGAGGAACTCGGTGACTTCCTCACTGCGACCGGTGCGGCTGAGACCCGCGGCCGCGAGGACCACCGCGTCCAGCTCGCCCTTCTCGACGAAACCGATCCGGGTGTCGATGTTCCCACGGATCGGCACGGTCTCGATCCGCTGACCGTGGCTGCGCGCGTACGCGTTCAGCTGCGCCATGCGGCGCGGCGAACCCGTACCGATGCGGGCACCCGCCGGCAGATCGGTGAACTTCAGTCCGTCGCGCGCGATCAGCACGTCCCGCGGGTCCTCGCGCACCGGTACGGCGGCGAGGGCCAGCTCCTCGGGCTGCGCGGTCGGCAGGTCCTTGAGGGAGTGCACCGCGAAGTCCACCTCGCCCCGGGCGAGCGCGTCGCGCAGCGCGGTGACGAAGACTCCGGTGCCGCCGATCTGCGCGAGGTGCTCGCGGGAGGTGTCACCGTACGTGGTGATCTCCACCAGCTCGACCTCGCGGCCGGTCAACTGACGTACGGCTTCGGCCACATGCCCGGACTGGGCCATGGCCAGCTTGCTGCGCCTGGTGCCCAGCCTCAGGGCTTTCTCGGCGGTCATGCCGGGCCTCGATTCTTGCCTTCTGCTTCGTGGGGGGTGGCCAGGGAAACGGCGGCGACCGTCTCCTGGTCCAGGTCGAACAGGGTCCGCAGGGCGTCCGCGTACCCGGCGCCGCCGGGCTCGGCGGCGAGCTGCTTGACCCGTACGGTCGGCGCGTGCAGCAGCTTGTCCACCACGCGCCGCACGGTCTGGGTGATCTCCGCGCGCTGCTTCTCGTCGAGGCCCGGGAGCCTGCCGTCGAGCCGCGCGATCTCGCTCGCCACCACGTCCGCTGCCATCGTGCGCAGCGCGACGACGGTCGGCGTGATGTGCGCGGCCCGCTGCGCGGCGCCGAACGCCGCGACCTCGTCGGCCACGATGGACCGCACCAGGTCGACGTCCGCGGCCATGGGGGCGTCCGCGGAGGCGTCGGCGAGCGATTCGATGTCGACGAGGCGGACCCCGTCGATCCGGTGCGCGGCCGCGTCGACATCACGCGGCATCGCCAGGTCGAGAAGGGCCAGCGCCACCTGTCGTACGGGCTCGGGGACGCGCTCGCGGCGCATCTCCGGCACCCGTCCGGCGACGGCGAGCGCGGCGATGGTCTCGGCCTCCGAGGCCTCGACCGGGCGGACCTGCTCGCCCGGGGCGTTGTCGACCCAGGCGCCGTGCTGCTCAAGGGCGGCGGCGTCGAATCCGGCGACCGCGGCCTCGCCCTCGACGGAGAAGCCGCCGCGCACTGCCTCGACGGGGCGGTTGTCGCCCGCGGCCCGTCCCGCTGCGGGCGCCGTGGCGCCGGGCACCTCGCTGCCCGCGGTCGGCGTGCGGCCCGCGACGGCGGAACGTACCGCCTCGGCGGTGAGCACGAGTCCGGTCGCGCCGGTGCAGGAGATGGCGACGTCGGCACGTGTCAGTTCGTCCGCGACGGCGTCCATCGCGACGGCCCGGGCGGCGGTACCCGCTTCACCCAAGATCTCCACGAGCCGGTCGGCGCGCTCCACCGTCCGGTTGGCGACGACGACTTCGGCCACTCCGGCCCGCGCGAGCGTGGCCGCGGCGAGCGAGGACATCGAACCGGCGCCGATGACGAGGGCACGCTTGCCCTGCGCCCAGGCCGCGACCGGCTGCCCGGCGGCGAGCTGCTCCAGGCCGAAGGTGACGAGCGACTGCCCCGCACCGTCGATCCCGGTCTCCGAGTGGGCGCGCTTGCCCACCCGCAGGGCCTGCTGGAAAAGGTCGTTGAGGAGCTTGCCCGCGGAGTGCAGCTCCTGGGCACGCGCGAGCGTGTCCTTGATCTGGCCGAGGATCTGGCCCTCGCCGACCACCATCGAGTCGAGCCCGCACGCCACCGAGAACAGGTGGTGCACCGCCCGGTCCTCGTAGTGCACATAAAGATAAGGAGTGAGCTCTTCGAGGCCGACACCGCTGTGCTGGGCGAGCAGCGTCGACAGCTCGGCCACACCGGCGTGGAACTTGTCCACGTCCGCGTACAGCTCGATGCGGTTGCAGGTGGCGAGCACCGCGGCCTCGGCGGCCGGTTCGGCGGCGAGCGTGTCCTGCAACAGCTTGGCCTGGGTGTCCGCGTTCAACGCGGCGCGCTCCAGGACGCTGACAGGGGCGCTGCGGTGACTCAGACCCACGACGAGGAGGCTCATGCCGGCATCACGGCGGGCACGTCCCCGTCGGGTCCCTTGCGGTCGTCGTTGTGCTTCGCGGCGGCGGGCTTGGTGACCTTGGCGGCCGGACCCTCGACGCCCACCGCGCCCTCGGCTCCGCCGTCGTCCGGCGCCTCGCCGGCCTTGCGCTGCTCGTGGAAGGCGAGGATCTGCAGCTCGATGGAGAGATCGACCTTGCGCACGTCGACGCCGTCGGGAACGGAGAGCACCGTCGGCGCGAAGTTCAGGATGGAGGTGACACCGGCGGCGACGAGCCGGTCGCAGACCTGCTGCGCGGCGCCGGCCGGGGTCGCGATGACGCCGATGGACACACCGTTCTCGTCGATGATCTTTTCGAGGTCCTCGGCGTGCTGCACGGCCATGCCCGCGACGGACTTGCCGGTCATCGCCGGATCGGCGTCGATCAGGGCCGCGACGCGGAAGCCGCGGGAGGCGAAACCACCGTAATTGGCAAGCGCCGCACCGAGGTTACCGATACCGACCATCACGATCGGCCAGTCCTGAGTCAGGCCAAGCTCGCGTGAGATCTGGTAGACGAGGTACTCGACGTCGTAGCCCACGCCGCGGGTCCCGTACGAACCGAGGTACGAGAAATCCTTGCGCAGCTTCGCGGAGTTGACCCCCGCGGCGGCCGCGAGCTCCTCGGAGGAGACCGTGGGCACCGAGCGCTCCGACAGTGCGGTGAGGGCTCGGAGGTACAGCGGAAGCCTGGCGACGGTGGCCTCGGGAATCCCTCGGCTGCGGGTCGCCGGTCGGTGAGTTCGGCCAGTTGCCACGGTGCTCCTGCGGGTAGAGCGGGGCTGTGGGCGGCACCCTGCTACTCGACCGCCCCGTCGAATGCAGGCTATGTCTTTGTGAACGCGTGCACAAAGATGGTGTCCGATTTGCCCGGCCAACGTGACCGGGCTCACGCACGCCCCGCGCGCATCTCTGGAACCGGCGCGCAGGTAGCGTCGTTGCTCACCTGTGGGGGCCAAAACGGCACACACTCCTCAACGTTGCCAAGATCCACGCCCCCGAGACCAAAACCGCCCTCGATCCTAAGCGACTTTTAGGACCACTTGGACTCGTCGGTCAGTGACCTGTGCGACCGCCTCCGCTGCGCGTAAGCGGTCCGTCACCGCGTGAGCGCACGCCGCAGCCGCTCCTCCTGGACACGCCAGAAGTCGTGCTGCGCGCCGTCGACCAGAACGACCGGGATCTGCTCCCAGTACTTGCGGTACAGCTCCTCGTCCTCGGTGATGTCCTTCTTCTCCCAGGCCGCTCCGACCTCGGCGCACACCTTCTCGATCACCGACTGTGCGTCGTCGCACAGATGACAGCCGGGCTTCCCGATCAGCGTGACGATCCGCTCACTCGGATCCTTCTTCTCGCGCGTACGAAAAATGGGACTCATACCGGCCATTCTCGCCCCACACACGGCCCTCCTGTCGCCGAGAATTCACGTACGGACAGGCTCCCGAAACCCGCTCGACTCCGGAACCCCCGAACAGCTTGGCTATGCTCACGACATGTCCCGCCCGTCACCCGACCGCCACCCCGGTAGGAGGCACTCCGTGCCGCTGATTGGATTCGGATGGCTCACACCCCGTAGGCGCTCCGCCACCGCGCGGAGCGTGCTGGCAGGCGAGGCTTCGGCCGAGGCCGCCCGCAAGTCCTCCCAGGAGCTGGAGGATCAGGCGTCCCTGGTCGACGAGCACGCGCAGGACACGGGAGAACCCGAGTTCCCGGTCGCGGGCGACGACAAGGCCGCCGCCTTCTTCGACCTGGACAACACCGTGATGCAGGGCGCGGCGATCTTCCACTTCGGCCGCGGCCTCTACAAGCGGAAGTTCTTCGAGCGCCGCGAGCTGACCCGATTCGCCTGGCAGCAGGCGTGGTTCAGGCTGGCGGGCGTCGAGGACCCCGAGCACATGCAGGACGCGCAGAACAGCGCCCTGTCCATCGTGAAGGGCCACCGCGTCTCCGAGCTGATGTCCATCGGCGAGGAGATCTACGACGAGTACCTGGCGGAGCGGATCTGGCCCGGCACCCGCGCCCTCGCCCAGGCCCACCTGGACGCGGGCCAGAAGGTCTGGCTGGTCACGGCCGCGCCCGTGGAGATCGCCACGGTCATCGCCCGCCGCCTCGGCCTGACCGGCGCGCTCGGCACGGTCGCCGAGTCCATCGGCGGCGTCTACACCGGCCGGCTCGTCGGTGAGCCCCTGCACGGCCCCGCGAAGGCCGAGGCGGTCCGCGCGCTCGCCTCCGCCGAGGGCCTGGAGCTGGGCCGCTGCGCCGCGTACAGCGACTCGCACAACGACATCCCGATGCTCTCGCTCGTCGGGCACCCGTACGCGATCAACCCGGACACGAAGCTGCGCAAGTACGCGCGCGAGCGTGACTGGCGGCTGCGGGACTACCGCACGGGCCGCAAGGCCGCGAAGGTCGGCCTCCCCGCCGCGGCCGGCGTCGGCGCGGTCGCGGGCGGTACGGCGGCGGCGATCGCGCTGCACCGTCGCCGCCGCTGACGACATTCCGAACGTCTTACCCGTGACCGGCTCCAGCCAGTCACGCTGGTACCACTCGGCCACAACACGTCACCGCCAGAGCCGGAATTTGAACGTAATCGATCAACAAGTGGTCACTCTCTGGTACTTGAATCGCCGTCGAGCGACTACAGAAGTGACGTAACCGGTGATTTGAGCAACTGGGTGTAGCGCTCCCTGCACGAAGCGTTATTCTCCTCAGACGCAAACCGGTACCCACGCGTCAGCACGACGGGTGAACGGTCCCGCACTGCACGTGATGGAAGCTCTGCCTCTGGGAGTCCCGTGTACCCACACGTCGGGGTTGACGCCTCGGGCCTGGCAACGCTGCACGCGACGGTCGTGGACCGCTTGCGCGGTTTCGTCCCCACCGCGTACGCCGTCCCCGCCCTCGCCGCTGCGGCAGCGTCGGCCGTGCCCGCCCCTGCCTCGCCATGTTTCGCCATGGCCGATTCGACCGCGGCCTCCGTAGGTCGGCGGGCCCGCTCCGGGTCCGCCGGCGCCTCGGGCACCGCGGCCAGGTCGGCCACACCTACGGCCCGCCGTCCCGCGGCCGACAGCGACAGTGCCCGCATGATGGACCTGGTCGAGCGCGCCCAGGGGGGCGAGGCCGATGCGTTCGGCCGGCTCTACGACCAGTACAGCGACACTGTGTACCGCTACATCTATTACCGCGTCGGCGGGAAGGCGACAGCGGAGGACCTCACCAGCGAGACCTTCCTGCGCGCGCTGCGCCGCATCGGCACGTTCACCTGGCAGGGCCGCGACTTCGGCGCCTGGCTGGTCACGATCGCGCGCAACCTGGTCGCGGACCACTTCAAGTCGAGCCGCTTCCGCCTCGAAGTGACCACGGGCGAAATGCTCGATGCGAACGAGGTGGAGCGTTCCCCCGAGGACTCGGTCCTGGAGTCCCTCTCCAACGCGGCCCTGCTCGACGCGGTGCGCCGCCTCAACCCGCAGCAGCAGGAGTGCGTCACACTGCGCTTCCTGCAGGGCTTGTCCGTCGCCGAGACCGCTCGCGCGATGGGCAAGAACGAGGGCGCGATCAAAACCCTCCAGTACCGGGCCGTGCGCACCCTGGCGCGACTTCTGCCGGACGACGCCCGCTGAGCCCGGGCGCCCCTTCTTCATCCCTGGGGCCGTCACCGAGCGCAGTCCCCAACTCACCTACGGTGAAAGCCAGATGGGATTGCGCTCGGATCATCTTTCGCGCGTAACCCAAATACCGAGCCGCTCGTTGTGCGGGATGCAGGCTCCCTGTGGTCACTCCCGACCAGGATGCACTCACTCGTTGGTGTGTATCCGTGACCGGGGGTGCAACCCCAGGACCCCCTGGGGAGTCGACCGTCATGATTGAGAGGAGGTGCCGCCAGTGATCGCGAACGTATCGGCACACCGGCGGGCGAACGCCTTCGCCCAGGCCCTGGAGGACCAGTCCGACCAGGACCCGGCGGCGCAGCAACCGGAAGAAGAACCGGCCGCCCGGCGCAGCGATGCGGCGGCGGCCCAGGAGGGCGGGCTGCTGTCCCTGGCCGCGGCTCTCGGCGAGCTGCCGAAGCCGGAGTTCGATCCCGAGGTCAAAGTGGTGCAGCGGGCGCAGCTCGTCGCCGCCATGGAGGCCATGGTCCAGGAGGGCGGCGCGGCCGCCTCCGTACCGAAGCAGCGCCAGGGCAAGGGCGCCCACCGGGCGAGTCCACTGCGGAAGCTGCGGCCCCGCTCCCGCCTGACCAAGGGCATCGCGGCGGGCGGGCTCACGGTCGGTGTGGCCGCGGGCGCGTTCAGCGGGGTCGCCGCAGCGTCGTCCGGCGCGCTGCCGGGCGACCACCTCTACGGCCTCAAGCGCGGCATGGAGGACCTCAAGCTGGGCATGGCGCACAGCGACTCCGACAAGGGGCAGGCCTACCTCGACCAGGCGTCGACGCGGCTGAGCGAGGCGCGGCGGCTCATGGAGCGCGGCCGCACGGGACAGCTCGACCACGAGTCCGTGGGTGAAGTCAGGCGCGCGCTCTCCGGGGTGCAGTACGACGCCTCCGAGGGCCACCGGCTGCTCAGCGACGCGTACAAGCGCGACGGCGCCCTCGGCCCGATCCAGGCCCTCTCCACCTTCTCCGACGCGCACAGGCAGGGCTGGACGACCCTGAGCGACCGCCTGCCGGTCCAGCTCGGGGACGTACGGGACCAGGTCAGTTCGGTCTTCGACGCCATAGACGAAGAGGTCGGCCCGCTGCGCTCCCTGCTGCCGCGGACCCCGGACGAGAAGAGCGGCGCGACGAGCCCGGGCACCAGCCAGGACGGTATGTCGCCGGGGACGCCGGGCACCGGCAGCTCCACCCCGTCCGACTCCGCCTCCAAGGACGACAAGACGTCGACGAAGCCGAAGCCGTCCACGTCCGACACCGGCAAGGACGAGGAGGGCCTGCTCGGCGAGAACACGGGCGGCCTCCTCGACCCACCGAAGGACAGGACGAGCCCGAGCCCCTCGGA
Organism: Streptomyces sp. NPDC102360; assembly: GCF_044766085.1. Taxonomy (NCBI): domain Bacteria; kingdom Bacillati; phylum Actinomycetota; class Actinomycetes; order Kitasatosporales; family Streptomycetaceae; genus Streptomyces; species Streptomyces sp. NPDC102360. The sequence goes on from NZ_JBIWLG010000011.1 coordinate 278,661, forward strand.
CGACAGCCCGGGCTCCAACACCGGCACGGGTTCCCCGAAGCCCGACGTGACGGTGCCCCCGCTGCTCCCGGGCCTGCTGCCTGGCCTGGGCGTCGACGGCGAGGACGCGAAGTAGCACACAGCGCAACGGTCAGGGCCCGAGGCTTGCCTCGGGCCCTGACCGCGTCCAGAAGAAAAACCGACTCAGAAAAACACCGACCGCCGCTGCACCAGCAATTTATAGAGCGTGTGCTGGATCTGTTCGCGGACCTGGTCCGTCAGGTTGAACATCAGCATCGGATCCTCCGCCGCCTCCGGCGGATAGCCGTCCGTCGGGATCGGCTCACCGAACTGAATCGTCCACTTCGTCGGCAACGGCACCGCCCCGAGCGGCCCCAGCCACGGGAACGTAGGCGTGATCGGGAAGTACGGGAAGCCGAGGAGCCGGGCGATGGTCTTGGCGTTGCCGACCATCGGGTAGATCTCCTCCGCCCCGACGATCGAGCACGGCACGATCGGCGTGCCGGCGCGCAACGCGGTCGACACGAAGCCGCCCCGCCCGAAGCGCTGCAGCTTGTACCGCTCGCTGAACGGCTTGCCGACGCCCTTGAACCCCTCCGGCATGACGCCTACCAGCTCACCACTCTCGAGCAGCCGCTGCGCGTCCTCCGCGCAGGCCAGCGTGTGCCCGGCCTTGCGCGCCAGTTCGTTGACCACCGGCAGCATGAACACCAAGTCGGCCGCGAGCAGCCGCAGGTGCCGGTTCTCCGGGTGGTTGTCGTGCACGGCGACCTGCATCATCAGGCCGTCCAGCGGCAGCGTCCCCGAGTGGTTGGAGACGATCAGGGCCCCGCCCTCGGACGGGATGTTCTCGATGCCCTTCACCTCGACCCGGAAGTACTTCTCCGCGACCGGCCGGAGCAGCGACATCAGGACCTGGTCGGTGAGCTCCTCGTCGTAGCCGAACTCGTCGACGTCGTAGTCCCCGGTGATCCGCCGCCGCAGAAACGCGAGCCCACCCGCGACCTTCCGCTCCCAGCCGCCGCCCTGCGGCGGCCCGGCCGGCTCCCGCGGTCCCGCTTCGGGCTCCGGTTCGGACTGTGGCTGCTGCAACGGCCGCACCTCCCGAACGGCCACGGGTTCGCCCTTGCGCCGGGCACCACCCCCCGGCCCCCGGCCGCGGCGCGCGGCACCCTTCGCCGCCGCCCCTCGCGACCTGTCGTCGTCGAACGGAATGACCTTGGCGTCCGCCATCGTTGATGCGCTCCTCAGTTGGCGCTCTGCGTCGGGGGGTGGCCGGGGCCCGTGCGGGCACCGCCCAGGAAGGGCAGCGCGGCGATGCGGTCGACGGCCCCCGCGAGGGCCTGCGGCGGCAGCAGTCCCGGGCCCCGGCCGCGTACGAACTCCGCGAAGGCCTCCGCGGTCGTGTACTTGGGTTCAAAGCCCAGTGTGTCGCGCATCTGGGCCGTGGACACCATCCGTCCGTGCGTGAGCAGCCGGATCTGCTCGGGCGAGAAGTCCGTCGCCCCCAGCGTACGCAGCGCGCCGCCCACCCAGGTCACCGCGGGAAGGAGGACCGGGACCGTCGGCCGGCCGAGCCGCCGCGAGCACTGCGACAACAGCAGCACACCGTCACCGGCGATATTGAACGTGCCGCTGTTCAACGTTCCCCGGGCCGGCTCGTGCGAGGCGATCCGCAGCACCTCGATCACGTCGTCCTCGTGCACGAACTGCAGCCGCGGGTCGTAGCCGAACACGGTCGGCAGGACCGGCAGCGAGAAGTACTCGGCGAGCGGCGAATCCGCCGTGGGACCAAGGATGTTGGCGAAGCGCAGCACGCACACCGCGACGTCCGGGCGGCGCCGGGCGAACCCGCGCACATACCCCTCGACCTCGACGGTGTCCTTGGCGAAGCCCCCGCTCGGCAGCGACTTCGGCGGCGTCGTCTCCGTGAAGACGGCCGGGTCGCGCGGCGCGGAGCCGTAGACGTTCGTACTGGACTTCACCACCAGGCGCCGCACGTTCGGCGCCTTCTGGCACGCGCCCAGCAGCTGCATCGTGCCGATGACGTTGGTCTCCTTGACCGCGCCGCGACCACCGCTGGCCAGCGGGGTGCCCGTCACGTCCATGTGCACGACGGTGTCCACGCCGTACTCGGCGAGCACCCGCGCGATCGTCGGCTGCCGGATGTCGGCCTGAAGAAAGTCGGCGCCGCCCAGATGGTGCGCCGGCGGCACCGCGTCCACGCCGATGACCCGGTCCACCTCGGGGTCCCGCTGGATCCTGCGTACGAACCGGCCGCCCAGCTGTCGGGCCACCCCCGTCACGAGCACGACCTTGCCCAAGATCAGCGCCTACCTTCCGTCCCAGCCCCGCCGCGCTCCGCAATCACTGCTTGCGGGTCACGTTATCGGTTCGATGTTGCGCTGTGATGTCTGCTCGATGCAGGAAGTGACGACAGCCACATCCGACAGCCACATCCGACGGCCACATCCGACGGCCACGCCCAAAACGCAATGTGGCCCTCCCACCGGACGGTGAAAGGGCCACAAGGCGCGCTGTAAAACAGCTGTCGCTTACTTCTTGTTGCGACGCTGCACGCGGGTGCGCTTCAGCAGCTTGCGGTGCTTCTTCTTCGCCATCCGCTTACGCCGCTTCTTAATGACAGAGCCCACGACTACCCTCGCTCACTTCTCGGACAACCCCCGCATTGCGGAGACAATCACTCGGTGCGGGGCTGCATTGGGGCCCACACGACCTACGGGGGGCTAGCCTACCCCGCCCCGAGCGCCGAGCAGAAATCGAGGTCCTCAGGACCCTGTGGATCAGCCGGCGTCCACCCCCACGTAAGAGTCACGAAGGTACTCATGAACCGCGTTCTCCGGGACTCGGAAGGACCTCCCCACCCGGATCGCGGGCAGATGACCGCTGTGCACCAAGCGGTACACGGTCATCTTCGACACTCGCATCACCGCGGCGACCTCCGCCACGGTCAGGAACGCCACCTCGGATAGAGGCCTCTGCTCAGCAGCCATGACACACCTGAACCTTCCGCACTCGACGGCCACCGGCTTCCCCTTCCGGTGACTCAACGTCGTTGCGTGCTCACTCCCCAATGTAGAGGCGGGTGATGCGAGTGGGGAAGAGGAGCAGCGATCGGCCGCCTACTGTGACAGACACGCTCGATTGAGTACATAGCGAGTAAGCGGTCGGTAGTAATCAGACCGCACAGCGTCATCAAGTGGAACGACGACGGACACCTGTCCCTCAGCCTCACCGACGAACAGGGCGGGATCGTCCGTATCGGCCAGACCGATGGCGTCGAACCCCAACTGACCTGCACCGCAGACCCATCCGTGGTCCCCGATGACCAGCTCGGGCAGCGGCTCGCCGGCCTCCGAGAGCGCACCGAGCGCCAGTCGAACCGGGAGTGGCGAGTGGGTGTGCGCGCCGGTCTCACTTCGCACCGGGTACGCGCCCGGTTCCCGCACCAACGCGACTCCCTGGTCGTAGTCGAGGTTGTACGTGCGTAGGCCGAACCGGGTCGTTATGTCGACACTCCGGCCCTGCGCGGGGGTGAGGACAGGGCAGCCCACCGCCGACAGGGCGTCCGCCAACGCGGCGTAGAAACCGAGCAGTCGATGCGGATGACCCGTCCCGAACAGCACTGGGGAACGGCTCTCGGCGGCTCGGCCGAGGCGCTCCGCAAACGCGTCGAGCGCGGCCAGGGTCCGTTCCGGATCGATGACATCGTGGCCCGTGCGGTGCCCCGGATCCCCGGAAACCCCGCATTTGTCCGCCATCAGCGCGAGCAGATCCCGGTGCCCCCACGCCCACTCGGGGTCGAGCCCGAGCATCACGCGCGGATCCCGCGCCTCGAACAGGCGGTAGCTCCGCAGACTCTCCTCACGGGAGGTCGCGACGGGCCCGGCAAGCCGAGCCGCCAACAGGTGCGCGCGCAGGGCGCCGACGCTCAACACCCTTGTGATGTTGCTCCATTGCCCCCACCCGGGCCCCCACTTTCCCCAAACACCCCACGGTCGGAGTAACCCGGAACGCACACCACCTCCGGACCGCCGCCTTGGGCAATCTGCCGCCTTGGGCGGCAGGGTGGGCAAGGCGGCACCCCGGTGCAGCGCACCGCCACCGACGACCTCCGCCACGGCCAACGCCTACGGCAACAGCCCCCGCAGCGGATACGCCGCCTTACGAGTGGCCAGAACCGCCTGGTCGAGCCGGTCCGCGGGGTCGTACCCCGCCTCCCACCCCTGATACGACACGGGCCACCGCCCATCCGTCATCCGCTGCGGAGCCAACTGCCGCGTACGCGCGAACACTTCCTGCCGCCACCCGTCAGGAATCACCGACTCGGGCGCGATCTCCCGTCCCGCCGCGATCCCCACCAGATGCGTCCACGACCTCGGCACGACATCCACCACGGCGTACCCGCCCCCACCGAGCGCCACCCACCGCCCGTCGGCGTACTCGTGCGCCCACTCGTGACAGGCGACCTGCACGGCCCGCTGCGCGTCCAACGACACGGCGAGATGGGCCAGCGGATCCTCGAAGTGCGTATCGGCCCCGTGCTGCGTCACAAGGACCTGCGGCCGGAACTCCGCCAACAGCTCCGGCACCACCGCATGCAGCGCCCGCAGCCACCCGGCATCCCCGGTCCCCGCCGGCAACGCCACATTCACGGCCGTCCCCTCGGCGGCCCCGCCCGCCCCGGTCTCCTCGGGCCACCCGGTCTGCGGGAACAACGTACGCGGATGCTCGTGAAGCGAGATCGTCAGGACCCTCGGGTCCTCCCAGAACGCGGCCTGCACGCCGTCCCCGTGATGCACGTCCACATCCACGTACACGACCCTCTCGGCGCCCAGCTCAAGGAGGCGCGCGATCGCCAGCGCCGCGTCGTTGTACACGCAGAACCCGGACGCCGCCCCCGGCATCGCATGGTGCAGGCCACCCGAGAAGTTCACCGCGTGCAGCGCGTCCCCCCGCCACACACTCTCCGCGGCCCCCACCGACTGCCCCGCGATCAGCGCGGACACCTCGTGCATCCCGGCGAAGGCGGGATCGTCCATCGTCCCCAGCCCATAAGCCGGATCAGCGGCGTCCGGATCGAGCGACGCGGCCTTGACCGCCTCCACGTAGTCCTCGCGGTGCACGAGCCGCAGCGTCGACTCCCCGGCTGCCTTGGCCGCGACGACATCCATGTCCCGGTCGAGACCGAACGCGTCCACCAGTCTCCGGGTCAGATCAAGTCTGACCGGATCCATCGGGTGTCCGGGCCCGAAGTCATACCCCGCTACCGCCGGGTCCCACATCAATTGCGCGCGGCCGCTCATGCCCGCCACCGTATCGGTCGTCCCGCTCCCGGAACGATGGGGCGTACACCAACGTCATCAGCACCAACACCATCGGTACGAGCATCGCCCCGCGGTAACTCCACGCGTCCCCCAAAGCCCCCACAAGCGGCGAACCGATCAGAAAACCCACGTAGTTGAAGATATTGAGCCGCGCGATCGCCGCATCCGACGCGTTCGGGAACAACCGCCCCGCCGCGGCGAAGGTCTGCGGCACGATCACGCACAACCCGAGCCCCAGCAACGTAAAGCCCAGCATCCCCACCCAGGCTCCCGGCGCCACAGCCACCACACCGAACCCACCCGCCGCCACAACGGACCCGAGCCGCACCACGGCCACCGCCCCGAACCGCCGCACCCCCACATCCCCGACGGCCCGCCCCACCAGCGTCATCACCATGTAGACGTTGTACGGAACCGTGGACAGCTGCTCCGAACTACCCAGCACGTCCTGGAGGTACTTCGCGCTCCAATTCGAGACGGTCGAGTCCCCGATGTACGCGAACGACATCACCAGGCACAGCGGCAACAGCACCTTGAAGACGACCCCGCTGCCCTGCCCCTGCTCGCGCGCGGCCTCCTCCCCGCCTGCCGCCCGCCCGTCCACGTACCACCGGCTCGCCACGAGACAGAGCGGCAACAGCGCGCACACCACCGGCAGATACGACACGAACAACGTCAGATCCCAGTGCGCCCCGACCCAGGCGAGCGACGCCCCGACGATCCCGCCGAGGCTGTACGCGGCGTGGAAACCGAGCATGATGCTGCGCCCGTACGCCCGCTGCAGGCTGACACCGAGCATGTTCATCGAGGCGTCCAGCGCTCCCACGGCCAGCCCGAACGCGGCGAGCGCCACGGCCACTTCGGCCACCGAGTCCCCGGCCCCGACGCCGAGCAGCGCCAGCAGTACGACGGGCTGCGACCACCGCAGCACCCAGCTGGGCCGCACCCTCTTCACCAACTGCTCGGTGACCACGCTCCCGACCCCGGCGAGCACGGGCACGGCGGCCAGGAACACGGGCAGCAGCGCGTCGGATATCCCGTACTGGTCCTGAATGGCGGGGATCCGGGTCACGAGCAGCGCAAAGGCGGCGCCCTGCGCGAAGAAGCTCAACCCCAGCGTCGCGCGCCCCCACCGCATCCGCCCACCCGCCGTGCCGGTCGCCCCGGCTGTGCCATCGGTCATGGCGGCACAGCGTAGGCCGACGCCTTACCCGTGGGTAGATGGATCACAAAACCATGGGCCGACCGTGACCTCGGCCGAGATCCCAGCCGCGATCTCAGCCGACATCAGTCAAGCAGCCGGGGCAACTCCCGCATGTCGTCGAAGAGTTCATCGGCCCGGTCGAGCCGCTCGGCCGGCGTCATCGCGGTGAACCCGTACACATCCATTCCGGCCGAGCCAGCGGCCTGCACGCCGAGCGGACTGTCCTCGACGACCAGGCACTTCTCGGGCGAAACTCCCATCCGGTCGGCGGCATACAGAAACAGGTCGGGCGCCGGCTTTCCCCGCCCCACATCCTGCGAGCTGAAGATCCGCTCATCCTCGAACCACTTGTCGAGCCCGGTCTTCCGGTGCCCGACGCGGATCCGCTCATGACTCCCGGAGGACGCGACGCAGTACGGCACTCCGTCCGCGGTCAGCTTCTCCAGCACCTCGACGACACCGTCGACCGGCTCCAGCTCCCTCTCGAACGCCGCGAACACCCTCGCGTGAAACGTGTCGTCGAAGTCCTCGGGAAGCCGCTGCCCGGTCCGCTCGAGGACCACGTCGTGCACGCGGTGCATTGCGGCCCCCATGTAATCCCGCAGCGATTCCTCGTACGAGGTCGGGTGCCCGAGCTCGGTGAGATAGCCGGCCAGGAGCGTGTTGGAGATCGGCTCACTGTCGACGAGTACACCGTCGTTGTCGAAGATGACGAGGTCATAGCGCATGCCCATATTGCCCATATTGCCCATATCTTCGACCCTAAACGCAGAAAAGCCCGGACCGTATCCCGGTCCGGGCTTTTCTCCAAAATTAGTTCGGCGGCGTCCTACTCTCCCACAGGGTCCCCCCTGCAGTACCATCGGCGCTGTGAGGCTTAGCTTCCGGGTTCGGAATGTAACC
>NZ_JBIWLG010000012.1:0-4150 GCF_044766085.1 Streptomyces sp. NPDC102360
CGGGGCTCCGCCCCGGACCCCGCTGCTCAATCGCCGCAGGGGCTGGAAAGATCGGGGCTCCGCCCCGGACCCCGCGCCTCAAACGCCGGCGGGGCTGAAAGATGGCCTCAATCGCCGCAGGGGCTATTTATAGCCCCTGCGGCGATTGAGCAGGCCCGTCCGGCAGGACTTTCGGGAAGGGGCGGGGTGGGGGTTCGCGCAGGTCGGAGGGGTACCGTCGGGGCGTGAACGTGATGCGCAGGGCCCAGGTGGCCGAGGCCATGGAGCGACGGCAAGTAGGCGTCTATCTGGGGGCCTTGGCGGCCGGCGCCGCGATCGGGCTCGCCGCCCCGGGCGCAGGGCCCGGACTCGAGCACGTCATCAACCCCGTCCTCGCCGCCCTCCTCTACGTCACCTTCCTCCAGGTCCCCGCAGCGGAACTGCTCCGTTCGCTGCGCGCCGGACGCTTCCTGGGCGCCGCGCTCGGCGTCAACTTCCTCGTCGTCCCGCTCGTCGTCGCCGCCATGTTCGCGTTCCTGCCCGGCGACCGCGCCGTGCGCCTCGGTGTGCTGCTCGTGCTGCTCTGCCCGTGCGTCGACTACGTGATCGTCTTCAGCGGCCTCGCGGGTGCCGCGAGCCAGCGGCTCCTTGCGGCCACACCCCTGTTGCTGCTCGCGCAGATGGTGCTGCTGCCCGGCTACCTCTACCTGTTCATGGGGTCGGGCCTGAGCGACGTCGTGGAAGCCGGGCCCTTCGTCCGGGCCTTCCTCACGCTCATCGTCGTACCGCTGGCCCTCGCCTGGCTCACCCAGGCATGGGCCGCCCGCCGCCCCGCCGGGCAGCGGGTGTCCGACGCCATGGGCACGACGATGGTGCCGCTCATGGCCGCGACCCTGCTGACCGTCGTCGCCTCCCAGGTCCCCAAGCTGGACGACAACCTCGGGGACGTGGCGCGCGTCGTGCCGTTCTACGTGCTGTTCCTGCTGGTGATGGCGTTCGCGGGCCGCGCCGTTGCCCGCCTGTTCCGGCTCGACGTGCCCTCTGGCCGGGCCGTCGTGTTCACCGGCGCCACCCGCAACTCGCTCGTCGTCCTGCCCCTCGCCCTGTCACTGCCGGACCCGCTGGCCGTCGCGGCGGTGGTCGTCGTCACCCAGACACTGGTCGAGGTCGTCGGCATGGTGGTCTATGTGCGGGCGGTGCCGCGGCTGCTCGGCTGAGCGTCGTCACAGCCGCAACTCCATCAAGGGGAGCGTGCGGCCCGGGACCGAGCCCGACGGGATCACGCCCGTGTGCCGCCCGCCCATCGCCTCGTAGAACGGCACCGCGTGCGGGTCCGCCGCCCAGCTCACCTTCCTGAACCCGGCCCCGCTCGCCGTGTCCCGCATGTGCTCGAAGAGCAGCCGGCCCACCCCGAGGCCGATCGCGCCGGGATCCACGAACATCAGGCCCAGTTCGCCCACCGGCGGCGCCCCTTCGAGCGTCACGAGACCGAGGAGCCGGCCGTCGACGCCCTCGCCCTCGCCCTCGGCGACGGTCGTGCGACGCCGCGTGACCTCGGAAGGGTGCAGCGTCAGCTCGTCCACGCACGCCGCCATGAACGCCTCGTCGTAACCCCAGTGCGCCTTCGAGCGCAGCATGAGGGCCGTCAGGTGCGCCGCCTCGTCGGGGCGGGCCGGACGGAGGCGTGCGGAGGGTGCGGTGCGTGCCATGGGGACAGCGTAGGACGACCGCGCGAGCGGATACGTTGTGGCGTATGAGCAGCGAGAAGCGAGTGCCGGGGCCCGACCGGTGGGACGTGAAGAAGCTGGTGATCCTGCGCACCCTGCGGGAGTGCGGCACCGTCACCGCCACCGCGCAGACGCTGCTCATGACGCCGTCCGCCGTCTCGCAGCAGCTCACCAACCTCGCCAAGCAGCTCGGCGTGCCGCTCCTTGAGGCGCAGGGGCGACGGGTGCGGCTTACCGACGCCGCGCAGCTCGTGCTGCGGCACGCGGAGGCCGTGTTCGCCCAACTGGAGCGCGCCGACGCCGAGTTGGCGCAGTGGATGCACGGCGAGACGGGGACGGTGCGGGTCGCCGCGTTCTCCACCGCCGTGCCCGCGCTCGTGGTGCCCGCCGTGCGGGAGCTGCGCTCGGCGCACCCCGGCATCACCGTCCGGGTGCGGGAGGCGGAGGCCGGGCAGGCGTACGAGCTGCTCGCCACCGGCGACGTGGACCTCGCCCTGTCGCTGGCCGCGCACGCGCCGACGCCCCGCGACCCCAAGTTCACGCGGGTGCCGCTGCTCGCCGACCCGCTGGACGTCGCGCTGCCGGTGGGGCATCCGCTGGCGGGCGAGCCGGGTCTGCGGCTCGCCGATCTCGCCGGTGAGCCGTGGATCTTCGGCGGGTCCGGGCCCTGGTCGGAGATCACGACGGCCGCGTGCGAGGCGGCCGGGTTCGTGCCGGAGCAGGCGCACAGCGCGGCCGGGTGGACCGCGATCCTCGCCATGGTCGAGGCCGGGATGGGGGTCGCGCTGGTGCCGCGGATGGCGGCGGCGCGCCGGGACGGCGTCGTGATGTGCCCGCTCGGCGCGGACCGTCCCGTACGGCATGTGGTGGCGGCCGTACGGAAGGGCTCGGAGGAGGGGACAGCGGTGCGGCGGGTCCTGGAAGCGCTGACCGGTCAGTGAGCCGCTCTCGAACCGTTCAGTGACCGCTCCGTAACCTTTCAGTAAAACTGAAATACCACCTCGAAAACTTTCGATGGACCTTCGGCTTGTCGCGCGCGAGAGTGGGTCCATGACCCAGACGACACCCGCCCAGGACGCCCAGGACCAGGACCCGCACGCCAACGACGCCGCCCCCTACGGAGGCGGCGACCCATACGCGGACTACCGCACCTTCGGTGACGCCGACGCCTTCACCGATCTCGTCGACCTCGCCGACCGGCGGCTCGGCGGCGGTGTCATCGCCGCGAACGACGAGTTCTTCGCGATGCGCGAGAACCTGCTGCTGCGCCACCGCGCGGTGTTCGACCCGGAGCACTTCGGGCACAAGGGCAAGGTCATGGACGGCTGGGAGACCCGCAGGCGGCGGGGGACCGCGGACTCCCCGTTCCCGGCGCCCGAGGAGCACGACTGGGCCCTCGTGCGGCTCGGCGCGCCCGGCGTCATACGCGGCGTGATCGTCGACACCGCCCACTTCCGCGGCAACTACCCGCAGAAGGTGAGCATCCAGGCCGCGAACGTGCCCGGCTCGCCCGGCCCCGCCGAGCTGCTCGCCGATGACGTGAAGTGGGAGGAGATCGTCCCGAAGAGCCAGGTCAAGGGCCACGCGGCGAACGCCTTCAGCATCACGAGCGAGCGCCGCTACACGCACGTCCGCGTCTGCCAGCACCCCGACGGCGGCATCGCCCGCCTGCGCGTGCACGGCGAGGTCGTCCCCGACCCCGAGTGGCTGGACCTCCTCGGCACGTTCGACCTGGCGTCGGTGCTCAACGGCGGTTCGTACGAGGACGCGTCCGACAAGTTCTACTCGTCGCCGACGCAGATCATCCTGCCGGGCACGTCGCAGAAGATGGACGACGGCTGGGAGAACCGCCGTCGCCGCGTCCGCGGCACCAACGACTGGGTCCGCTTCCGCCTCGCCGCGCAGGGCACGATCCGCGCCGTGGAGATCGACACGGCGTACCTGAAGGGCAACTCGGCGGGCTGGATCGCGCTGAGCGGCCGGGACGGCGAGACCGGCGAGTGGTTCGAGATCATCCCCCGCACCAAGCTCCAGCCCGACACCCTGCACCGCTTCCCGCTCCCCAAGGAGGCCGTGGCCACCCACGTACGCCTCGACGCGTTCCCCGACGGCGGCGTGGCGCGGATGCGCGTACACGGCAGCCTGACGGAGCAGGGCCGCCAGTCGCTCCGCGACCGCTTCACGCAGTAGCCCAGGGCGGTATTCAAGGGGCGCGGGGAACCGCGCACACCGCCCGCCGGGCCGGCAGTCGCGCACCCGGCCCGACGCAGAGCACAACCCGCGCGCGAACGGAGAGGGGTGGGGGGGGGCCCGGGCCCGCCCCCCCCCCCCCGCCCCCCCCCCCCCCCGCGCCCCCCCCCCCCGGGCCCCCCCCGGGCGCCGGGGCCCCCCCCCCCCCCCCCCCCCCCCCCCCCCCCCCCCCCCCCCCGCCCCCCCCCCCGTAC
>NZ_JBIWLG010000012.1:4156-123328 GCF_044766085.1 Streptomyces sp. NPDC102360
TTTTGCCGGGGGGGGGGGGCCCCCCCCCCCCCCGGGGGGGGGCGCGGCCCCCCCCCCCCCCCCCCCCCCCCCCCCCCCCCCCCGGGGGCCGGGGGGGGGGGGCCCGCCCCCCCCCCCCCCCCACCCCTCCCCGTTCCGCAGCGGAAGCGGTTACGCGTCCGCGCTCTGCGCCCTGAGCGCGCGCTCCACGCCCGCCCGCGACTCCGACACCAGGCGACGCAGCGCCGCGCTCGGCTCGGCGGACGACAGCCACGCGTCCGTCGCGGTCAGCGTCTCCTGCGAGACCTGGATCGACGGGTACAGGCCGATCGCGATCTGCTGCGCCATCTCGTGCGAGCGGGAGTCCCAGACCGACTTCAGCGCCGCGAAGTACTTCTCCGTGTACGGCGCGAGCAGCTCGCGCTGGTCGGTCTGGACGAAGCCGCCGATCACCGCTTCCTGCACCGCGTTCGGCAGCTTGTCGGACTCGACGACCGAGGCCCACGCCTCCGCCTTGGCCTCCGGAGTCGGCCGCGCCGCGCGGGCGCTGGCGGCGTGCCGCTCACCGGCCGCCGTCCTGTCCCGCTCGTACTCGGCGTCGATCTCCGCCTCGTCGTAACGCCCGACCGCCGCGAGCCGCTGCACGAACGCCCAGCGCAGCTCGGTGTCGACGGCGAGGCCCTCGATGGTCACTGAGCCCTCCAACAGGGCGTCGAGGAGGTCGAGTTGCTCCGGCGTGCGGGCGCTCGCCGCGAACGCGCGGGCCCACGCCAGCTGGTGGTCGCTGCCCGCCTCCGCCGTGCGCAGGTGGGTGAGGGCGGCCTCGGTCCAGCGGGTCAGCAGCACGTCCCGGTGGGCGGGCGCCGCGTACAGGTCGACGGCGAGCTTCACCTGGCGGTGCAGCGACTGCACGACGCCGATGTCGGACTCCTTGCCCACCCCGCTGAGCACCAGGTCCAGGTACGCGCTCGTCGACAGCTCCGCGTCACGCGTCATGTCCCAGGCGGAGGCCCAGCACAGCGCGCGCGGCAGTGAGGCCTCGAAGTCGCCGAGGTGCTGCGTGACGAAGGCCAGGGACTCCTCGTCGAGGCGGACCTTCGCGTACGACAGGTCGTCGTCGTTGAGCAGGACCACCGCGGGGCGGCGCTTGCCGACCAGCTGCGGCACCTGCGTCGACTCGGTCGCCGTGACGTCGAGTTCGACACGCTCGCCGCGCAGCAGCTTCCCGGTCTCGTCGTCGAGATCGTAGAAGCCGATCGCGATGCGGTGCGGGCGCAGCGTCGCCTCGCCCTTGGCGCCCTCGGGCAGCGCGGGGGCCTCCTGGCGGACGGCGAACGAGGTGATGACGCCGTTCGCGTCCGTCTCGATCTCCGGGCGCAGGATGTTGATGCCGGCCGTCTCCAGCCACGCCTTCGACCAGGCCTTCAGGTCACGCCCGCTGGTCTCCTCAAGCGCGCCCAGCAGGTCGGAGAGGCGGGTGTTCCCGAACGCGTGACGCTTGAAGTACGCCTGCACGCCCTGGAAGAACTCGTCCATGCCGACGTACGCGACGAGCTGCTTCAGGACGCTCGCGCCCTTCGCGTACGTGATGCCGTCGAAGTTCACCAGCACGTCGTCGAGGTCGCTGATGTCCGCCATGATCGGGTGCGTGGACGGCAGTTGGTCCTGCCGGTACGCCCACGTCTTCATCTGGTTGGCGAACGTCGTCCACGAGTGCGGCCACTTCGAGTTCGGCGCGTACGCCTGGCAGGCGGCCTCGGCGAACGTCGCGAACGACTCGTTCAGCCACAGGTCGTTCCACCACTCCATGGTGACGAGGTCGCCGAACCACATGTGGGCCAGCTCGTGCAGGATCGTCGCGGCCCGCACCTCGTACGCGGCGTCGGTCACCTTGGACCGGAACACGTACTGGTCGCGGATGGTGACGGCGCCCGCGTTCTCCATTGCACCGGCGTTGAACTCGGGCACGAAGAGCTGGTCGTACTTGGCGAAGGGGTACGCGTAGTCGAACTTCTCCTGGAACCAGTCGAAGCCCTGCCGCGTCACCTCGAAGATCGCGTCCGAGTCGAGGAACTCGGCGAGGGACGGTCGGCAGTAGATGCCGAGCGGCACGGACTGGCCCGTTTCCGGATTCTCGTACGAGGAATGCACCGAGTGGTACGGGCCGACGATCAGCGCCGTGATGTACGTCGAGATGCGCGGCGTCGGCTCGAAGGCCCATACGTCAGAAGAGGGGCCCTTGGCCTCCAGGGTGGGCGAGTTGGAGATGACCGTCCACCCGCTGGGCGCCTTCACCGTGAACCGGAAGGTGCCCTTGAGGTCCGGCTGCTCGAACGAGGCGAACACGCGACGGGCGTCCGGCACCTCGAACTGCGTGTAGAGGTAGGCCTGTTGGTCGACCGGGTCGACGAACCGGTGCAGTCCCTCGCCCGTGTTCGTGTACGCGCAGTCGGCGACGACCTTCAGCTCGTTCGGCCCCGCTTCGAGGTGCTTCAGCGCGATCCGCGAGTCGCGGAACACGGCGGCGACGTCCAGCGACCGCCCGTTGAGCACCACTTCATGAACGGCGTCGGCGATGAGGTCGATGAACGTCTCTGCGCCCGCCTCCGCGCTGTCGAAGCGCACGGTGGTCGCCGACCGGAACGTGCCGCCCTCCTGCGCGCCCGAGAGGTCGAGATCGATCTCGTACGAGTCAACGGTGAGCAGCTTCGCCCGCTGCTGCGCCTCTTCACGGGTCAGATTGGTGCCAGGCACGCGGTCATCTCCTACTAAGCGGTCTGTGTTTTCAGGTATGCGACGTTTCGGCCATCCTTCCACGCGGGGTACGCGAAGGCGATGTCCGTTTCCCGCCGGTGAACATGCGCGACCGGAGCGACTGTGGAGTCATGACCAGGTACACCGCACTGCCCATCGACCCGACCGTCCTCAAGGAACTGCGCGACGTCGACGATGCGGGCCGCCCCTGCGCTCCGTACACCGCGACCGCCGCGGACGCGGGCTCCCCACTGCGCTGCTGCCTCCGGCCGATCCGGGAGGGCGAGCGCATCGCCCTCGTCTCGTACGCACCCCTGCGCCGCTGGGCCGCGGAGACGGGCGCGACCCCGGGCGCGTACGACGAACAGGGCCCGGTCTTCCTGCACGCCGACGTCTGCGGCGGCTACGTCCCTGGGGCTCGCTACCCCTTCGACCGCTCCGGCGCGCGACGTACCGTGCGGCGCTACGACGCTCGCGGACGCATCGTCGGGGGCGACCTGCTGGAGATCCCGGCCGACGCCACGGCCGGCTTCGACGCGGCCTTCGACGAGGCGTTCGCGGACCCGCTGGTGGTACAGGCGCACGTACGGGCGCTGGAGTACGGGTGTTACCACTTCGCGGTGCACCGGCCCTGACCGGCTGTGGAGTGCAGTGCCGCGTGGCAGGCTCGCCGCCATGGAGATCACGCTGGAACTGGATCTGCCCGAGGACGACGTCGCGTTCCTCGACGCCTACGCCGTGTCGCACGGACTGGCGTCGCGGTCCGCCGCACTACAGGTCGCCGTCGACCTGCTGCGAGCACGCATGGCGCGGACTCAAGACGTACGCGGCACGGAGACGGCCACAGGAGCCTTGGCCGACGATCCGGCCGACCAGGCGGAAATTCTGGCCATCCAACGCTTCATGGGTGTCGCCGAGTGATCGTCGTAGGGGCGGCCACCGGAATCCGGTGACCGCCCCTACGACGACGTACGACAGCCTGCCTACTTGGCGGACAGCTCCTGCGCCACCAGCTCCGCGATCTGCACCGCGTTCAGCGCGGCGCCCTTGCGGAGGTTGTCGTTGGAGATGAACAGCGCCAGGCCGTTCTCCAGCGTCTCGTCGTTACGGATGCGGCCCACGTACGACGGGTCCTTGCCGGCGGCCTGGAGCGGGGTCGGGATGTCGGAGAGCTCGACGCCCTCCGCAGCGGCCAGCAGCTCCGTGGCGCGCGCCGGGCTGAGCGGGCGGGCGAAGCGGGCGTTGACCTGGAGGGAGTGGCCGGAGAAGACCGGGACGCGGACACAGGTGCCCGAGACCTTCAGCTCCGGGATCTCCAGGATCTTGCGGGACTCGTTGCGGAGCTTCTGCTCCTCGTCCGTCTCGTTCAGACCGTCGTCGACGATCGAGCCGGCCATCGGCAGCACGTTGAACGCGATGGGGCGGGCGTACACGTCCGGCTCGGGGAAGTCGACCGCCTCGCCGTCGTGCGTCAGCTTGTCGGCCTCCGCGATGACCTTCTGCGCCTGGCCGTGCAGCTCGGCCACGCCCGCGAGGCCGGAGCCGGACACCGCCTGGTACGTGGCGACGGTCAGGGCCTCGAGGCCCGCCTCCGCGTGCAGCGGCTTGAGCACCGGCATCGCGGCCATCGTCGTGCAGTTCGGGTTCGCGATGATGCCCTTGGGGCGGTTCGCGATCGCGTGCGGGTTGACCTCGGAGACGACGAGCGGGACCTCGGGGTCCTTGCGCCAGGCCGAGGAGTTGTCGATCACGACGGGGCCCTGCGCGGCGACCTTCTCGGCGAGGGCCTTGGACGTGGCGCCACCGGCGGAGAACAGCACGATGTCGAGCCCGCTGTAGTCGGCCGTCGACGCGTCCTCGATCGTCACGCCGTCCAGCACCTTGCCCGCGCTGCGGGCCGACGCGAACAGGCGCAGCTCGTCGATCGGGAAGGCCCGCTCGACGAGGATCTTGCGCATGACCGTGCCGACCTGACCGGTGGCTCCGACGATTCCGACCTTCACAGGGTCCTCCGTGCTTTCGTGTTTCCGCGCGACCGGCCATCCGGCCTCACGGGTGTCTCCATGATGCGTCTGTCCAGGCCCGGCTTGTCCAATCCATTGTCCGGGTTCCGGGACGGTATGGCGCTGACCACAGTTTCAGGAGCGATCGGCGAACGTTTCCGGTTCCCACGGCGTCGTAGGGCGTACGCGGGGAGGGGAGGCGCCGAGTGCTGCGCGGAAAACCGAGGGGTCGGCCGGACGACCCCCTGGAGGCGGCGGTCGAGGACAGGGTGCGCGCCGTGCTGTCCCTGGGCGGGATGCCGTACGCGGACCTGCCGGACGGCGTGCAGCAGGTGCGCCTGCGGCTGCTGGAGCGGGCCGCGAAGGGGCAGGAGGCGCCGCGCGACGTCTCGGCGTGGGCGGCGGTCGTCGCCTCGAACCTCGCCATGGACTGGCACCGGGCGCGGCGCCGCCAGGAACGGCTCGGCGAGCGGCTCGCCGCGCTGCGCCAGGAGCCGGCGGGGGACGCGGCGGACACGCGTGTCCTGTCGATGGCCGTGGCCCAGGGCCTCGACCAGCTCCCGGACGAGCAGCGGCAGGTGGTCGTGCTCCGCTTCTACGCGGATCTGCCGGTGCGGGACATCGCCGCGGAACTGGGCGTGCCGGAGGGAACCGTCAAGAGCCGCCTGCACACGGCGGTGCGGATGCTGCGGGTGCGGCTGCGTGAAGGGGAGGTGGTGTGACGTGAAGGACGCCGAGTCCGACGACCGGCTGCTGATGCTGGCCGTGACCGGGGAGCCGCTCCCGGACGACGACCCCTGCGCGGCGGCGGTCGTGGCGGAGGTCGCGATGCTGCGGGAGCAGGTGCGGGGCCTCGGCGACGCGCTGGCGTCCCGCCGGGAGCCGGTTCCGGTGCCGGTGCCCGTGCCGGTCCCCGTACGACGCCGGCGTCCGCTGCGGCTGGCGTTCGGCGGGCTCGTCGTGGCGTGCGCGGCGTCTCTCTTCGGGGGGCTGGTGTGGCTGGGGGTGAGCGCGCCGGGCGGGGGCGGTGACGCGGATTCGGCGAGCGACAAGGCGGCGGCCCAGGACGGCGGCAAGTCCGTCTCCTCGGGGGCGATGCGGGTCGCGTGTTCGCGGGTGCTGGTGGAGGGCCGGGTGATCCGTCTCACGCCGCGTGACGGAGGGGATGTACGCGTCGTGCTCGACGTCGCGCGCTACTACCGGCCCGAACGGTCGGTGCGGGAGCACCCCACGACGGCGGTGACGCTGGACGCCTCGGCCCGGCGGGACCTGAAGCCCGGAACGTACGCGCTGATCCGGGTCCCGGTGCGGGCGGGGGACCGGGAGGAGTGGACGACGGGTCGCAGCGAGGTGGCTGCCGCCCGCGAGGACATCGTGCGGGGGGTGCCGGGGGCGCGGGGGCTGAAATGTGCGGGGTCGCAGGGGCGGTAGCCGAGCCGCGGCCGGGGCCGCCGTGATGGGCGCGCCGCACTGGGGTGCCGCCTTGCCCACCCTGCCGCCCAAGGCGGCAGATTGCCCAAGGCGGCGGCCGGGCAATTTAAGCCCCTGCGGCGATTGAGCAGATTCAGCCCCGCCGGCGTTTGAGGCGCGGGGTCCGGGGCGGAGCCCCGTGGCGTGCGCGGCGGAGGGGCGGCCACCCGCAGGTGACCGCCCCCCCCAAGTCACGCCCAGCCAAACGCTACGGCGTGACCTTTTCGATCTTGACGCTACCGGCACCCACCGCAACGCCCCGCTCGTTCAACAACCGCACCTGCCCGAAGAACTCCCGCCCCTCGGGCGCCGCAGCCGCCGCGACGACCTGCGCGGAAACGGCGGCAGACGCCCCGGTCGCCAACGACACCGGCTTCGACTCGTCGACCTTCACCGTCCCCAACGAGGGCGCGAAGAAGACGTCGACGTAGTCGTACGCCGTCGAGCCGGACGGGATCGAGTACCCCGCCACCTCCACCGTGTACGTACCGGCGGCCGGCTTCGCCACGCTCACCGCCTCCTCGGAGTCACCGTCCGCGGAGGAGCCGACGACCTTGCCCGCCGCGTCCTTGACCGTGAGGTCGAGGTCGGCGGCCTGGTCGGAGACGTTGCCGATGGTGACGTCGAGCTTGTCGGTGCCCTCGGGAACGTCGACCGTCGACGTCTGCGTGGCGCCGTTCGTGATCGTCGGCCGCGTCGACTTCGAGGAACCGAGCGCGCCGCCGTTCAGCTTGCCGCCGCTGATGGCCGCGAACTTGTTCGCCACCTTCCACGAGACATCGGCGGGCGTGCCCACCTTCGCCTCGGGCAGCGTCTGCACCGCCGGGTCGAAGTCCGCGCCGAGCACGGCGGCGTCCAGCGTGTACGGGTTGTCGAGCAGCGGCGACGTACGCCGCGCCTCGACCTCGATCTCCCAGACGCCCGCCTGCGGGTCGGCGTACGAACGCAGGTCGGGGCGGCAGCCCGCACCCGTACCGTCCCCGTAGTTCGGGTAGCAGTTCGGCGTCGACGTCGGGTCGACGGGGACGCCGTACGGGTGGATGGAGATGAACCGGGTCTGGCTCTTCGCCGCGAGCCCGCTCATCCGCACCTCAAGGGACTTCGCCCCCTCCGGCACCGTCACGAAGTACGACTTGGTGCTGTTGCGCTGCACCGAACCCTTCGCGTTGAACGTGTACTTGACCGGCGACGAGACGACGGCCGTCGCCATGATCTGCTGGTCGACGCCCTCCGTCTTCGGGTCGTCGACGCGCAGGATCGCGCTCCGCAACCCGGCCGAGGACGGCTTGGCCGCGACCTTCACGGTGACCGGCTTGTTCAGCGGCAGGCTGACGGTGCTCGATCCGACGATCGAGAACGTGTCACCGGAGTTGTTCTTCAGCGACAGCTTGTGTGCCACCGGCTTCGACGAGCCGGACGTCCGCGTGATCGTCACGTCGTACGTCTTCTTCTGGCCCGCCTTCAGGCCGCTCTCGCGGTCGTAGATACCGGTGCCGAAGCCCGGCGTCTTCAGGGCGTCGTCGAGGGCGGTGTCGACGGGAGCCTTCACGGTGTACGTGTGGGCGCTCGCCTTGTCCTCGATGGAGTCCCATGCGTCGACGATGTCGATGAGGCCGGAGCCCTCCGCGTACGCCTGCTCGCCCGAGATGTGCTTCGCGGTCGAGGTGAGCGCGGTGCGCAGCTTCGCCGGGTTCAGCGATACCTTCTGCTGCTTGGCCGCCGAGATCAGCAGCGCGCTCGCGCCCGCCGCCTGCGGGGAGGCCATCGAGGTGCCCTGGAGCATCGAGTAACCGGCGGGCAGCGCGTAGCCGGCCTCCGGGGTCGGGCTGCCGGGCAGCCAGGTCTGGGTGGAGTTGATGGCGGCACCCGGTGCCGAGATGAGGGGCGCGAAGCCGCCGTCCTCACGCGGGCCGCGCGAGGAGAACGGCATCATCGCGTTCGACTTCTCGACCTGGGAGCCGTAGTTGGCGGCCCAGGTGTTCTTGGAGATGGTGGCGCCGACGGACAGCACCTTGTCCGCGAGGCCGGGGTCGCCGATGGTGTTCGCGCCGGGGCCCGAGTTGCCCGCGGAGATCACCAACTGGACGCCGTACTCGTCGATGAGACGCGTGTAGAGCAGCGCGCGTGCGTTGGCCCCGTCGTTCAGCGCGGGCAGCCCGCCGATCGACATGTTGACGATGTCGACGCCGCGCTTCGTCACGAGGTCGATCATGCCCTCGGTGAGCGCGACGTTGGTGCAGCCGCCGGTCCACGTGCAGGCCCGCGAGGAGACCAGCTTGGCGCCGGGCGCGGCACCGTTCATGTTCTTGTTGCCGAACAGGCCGTTGGCCGCGGTGATGCCCGCGACGTGCGTGCCGTGCTCGGACTCGATGACGCCGATGTTGACGAAGTCGGCCTTCTTGCCGACCCAGTCGCCGCCGTACGGATCCATCGGGACGTCCTTGCGGACCTCGACGACGAACGGCTGGCGCTCGACGACGTCGGTGGACGGATTGTCCTTGCCGAAGTAGCCGACCTGGTAGCCGTCCTTATAGGGCTTCATCGGGGTGTCGTCGGTGAAGTCGCCGTTGTCGTTGAGGTCGACGGTCACCGTCCCCTTGGCCGCGTCGTACAGCACGCCCCACTTGTCGGTGGTGTCGCCGTCCCGGTTCGCGTCGCCCTTCGCGTCGCCGCCGGCCGTGGCGGACTCCGCGAAGGTGCTGATGCCGTACGAGCCCGAAGCGGCCTTGTACGTACGGCCGTTGTAGGTGAAGGTCGGCCCGCTCACCGTGGTGACCATCGGGCGCCAGGTGGCGTCCCCGTCGACGATCGGGTCGGTCGCGGTGACCCAGTCGGTGATCTTGCGCTCGCCGGTCGTGGTCTTCTGCAGCGCCGGGTGGCCCAGGTCGACACCCGAGTCGAGGATGCCGATGGTGGTGCCGCGGCCGTCCGCCTTCGGGTGCTGCTTCACGAAATCGACGGCGCCCGTCTCGAAGGACGGGTTGTACGGGTTCTTGGCGGGGGTGTCCTTGCCGGGGCCGCTGTACGAGCCGGTCGCCTTCGTGGCGGCACCCTTCGTGGTGTCGGCGGACGGCGACGGGTCGTCGAGCGCGATCTCCTGGCGCAGGTCGATGCCGCGCACGGAGCCGAGCTTCTCGGCGGAACGGATCGCGGAGGTCGCGCTCTTGGTCGGCACGGTCGCCCGTACGTAGCCGAGCTTGTCGTAGGTGCGGCCCACGGAGCCGCCCTTGACGGCGTCGAGCTGCTCCGCGACCTGCTCGGTCTTCCCGGGGGTGGTCGCGACCATCATGGTCACGTTCTTTGTGCCGTCGGCCTTGGCGTCGGCGAGCAGTTCGGCGTCGTGTGCGCCGAGCTTGTCGCTCGCGGACTTGGGGGCCGGGGGCGGGGCGGGGTCCGCGTGCGCGGCGAAGGCCATGGGTATCGGCCCGGTCGCGGTGAGCGCGGCCACGAGTCCCGCGGCCGCCGCGAGCCGGGCCGCGCGTCTCGCGCCGGATATGGGGGCGCGCTGGGGATCGGTGGTCATCTGCATCCCTGTACGTAAAGGTCGGACAAGACGGGACGTGTCGAAAGGGGTCCGGATTTCGGTGCCGGGTGACCGCTCAGCTTTACGCAAGTGACCACAGTTTGGGGAGAGTTGCCCGAACCGGGAACGTGCCATGGCGTACTTCCGCCATGCGCCATCCCGCCCAAACCGTGACGAGACCGGCAAGGCGCGTTACACCTGCACCCGGGACCGGATGCCTCTAGCGTCAGGGGATGAACAAAGAGCTGAGGGTGGCGGCCTACGCGGTGTGCGTCCGCGAGGGGCGGGTGCTGCTGGCCCGCTGGGTCGCGGGGGACGGGAGCAAGCGGTGGACCCTGCCGGGTGGGGGCATGGACCACGGTGAGGACCCGTACGACACGGTGATCCGTGAGGTCGACGAGGAGACCGGTTACGTCGTCGACCCGGTCGCCCTCCTCGGGGTCCACTCCGTGCTGCGCCGCTATCCCCGCAAGCTCGGCAAGGTGGCGGACTTCCACGGGTTGCGGCTCGTGTACGAGGGGGTGGTCACGGGTGGGGTGCTGCGCCACGAGGAGAACGGCTCGACCGATATGGCGGCGTGGCACGATCTCGCGGCGGTGGATGAGTTGCGGAGGGTGGAACTGGTGGACGTGGGCCTCCACTTGTGGCGCGACCGCCCGGCGACGGGCCACACCTCCATGTGATGGCCCCCGTCCTCCGGCCTCGGGGCTCCGCCCCGGCCCCCGCGCCTCAATCGCCGGCGGGGCTTGAAAGACCGCCTCAAACGCCGGCGGGGCTGGAAGGCTGCCTCAATCGCCGGCGGGGCTTGATAGATCAAGCCCCGCCGGCGATTGAGGGATCAAGTCCCGCGGGGGGGTTGGTATTTCAAGCCCCTGCGGCGATTGAGCAGGTACTTAAAGCCCCTGCGGCGATTGAGCAGCGGGGTCCGGGGCGGAGCCCCGGGGCCGTAACGCCGGTGCGGCACCAGCAGACCGTCTCCCACCCCCGCTTCCCCGAAAGGTGAACACGGAGTGACCGGCGGGGCGCCCGGCGCCCACCCTCGCGTGACGATGTGGCGCTCCCACACCCGGCCTAGATCCACGTACGTGATCGGCGTTGCGCGTTGCGTCGCCGTTCACGCACAGGTCACCCCCACTGCCAACGATCCAGTACGGAAGGGGCGGTCCGACCGGACCGACCCGGCCGTCACTGTCGACGCGTTCGCACCCGGGGAGACCGCGCCATGCCGCGCATACGCTCTGTCACCACAGCCGCCGCAGAGATCGACCGCCGCGCATTCCTGACCGCGACCGGCGCGGTCACCCTCTCGGCCGGGATCGGATACGCCCTGGGGCCGGGCGGCGAGACCCAGGCCGCCGCCCACCAGGCCGCCGCCCCCGTACGGGCGATGTCCCGCGGGGCCCCGGCCGCCCCCCTCGCCCCGTACACCCGCGGCACCACCCTCGCCGCGGTCGCCACCGCCACCGCGGGCTCCGGCTACCGGCGCCTGGGCGACGGCCCCGCCTGGGAACGCGTCGTCCGCACCGAACTCGGCCCCGCCCGCGGCGCCCGAGAGGCCAAGCGCACGCCACTCGCCGCGTTCGTCCAGTTCACCGACCTCCACCTGGTCGACGTACAACACCCCCTGCGCTACGAGTACCTGCGGTCGCAGACCGCGAGCGCCTGGCGCCCGCAGGAGGCGCTGAGCGTGGCCGGAGCCGTGGCACTCGTGGAGCGCGTCAACGCCCTGCGCGGCGCGCCCGTCACCGCCTCGCCGCTCCACTTCGTCATGACGACGGGCGACAACACCGACAACAACGCCCGCTCCGAACTCGACTGGTTCCTCAAGGCGATGAGTGGCGGCCGCATCAGCCCCAACACCGGCGACCCCCGCCACTACGAGGGCGTCCAGAACAGCGGCCTGCCGCTCTACTGGCAGCCGGACGCCGCCTTCCGGGACGGCGACAAACGGGACCACGGCTTCCCCCGCATCCCCGGTTTCCTGGACGCCGCCATCTCCGCACTGCGCAGCCCGGGGCTGAACTTCCCCTGGTACTCCACGGTCGGCAACCACGACTCACTGCCCGGCGGCTGCTACGCGCCCGCGGACCCGTACTTCACCGAGTTCGCCGTGGGCGGCCGCAAGTTGATGGACCTCGACACCGCCACCGGCAAGGCGATCTGGGACAACGTGCAGAGCGGCGGCGACCCCAAGGGCAAGGCGTTCAAGGAACTCCTCGTCTCGCACAAGCGCAAGATGCGCCGCGTGACGCCCGACGAGTCGCGCGCCCCGTTCACGCCGACCGAGTACGTCGCCGCTCACCTCGACCCCGCCCACATGGGCCCGGGGCCGATCGGCCACGGCTACACCCAGGCCAACCTGGCCGACGCGACCCAGTACTACGCGTTCCGGATCTCCGACGACGTCCTCGGCATCAGCCTCGACACCACGGACCCGGCCGGTCACTACGAGGGTTCGGTCGGCACGACCCAATTGGACTGGCTGAAACGCGAGTTGAAGGCCGCGGAGCGGCGCGGCGACCACGTCCTCGTCTTCTCCCACCACACCTCCAAGACGATGCGCAACCTCCGCGAGGACCCGCACCACCCCGGCGAAAGGCGGCACGGCGGTGAGGAGCTGACCGCCCTGCTCGCGGCCCACCGCCCCGTCCTCGCCTGGGTGAACGGCCACAGCCACAAGAACGACATCACCCCGCACTCCGGGGACGGCGGCGGCTTCTGGGAGATCTCCACGGCCTCGCACGTCGACTTCCCCCAACTCGCCCGCATCATCGAGGTCGCCGACAACCACGACGGCACGCTGTCCGTCTTCACGACGCTCATCGAGTCCTCGGCCCCGCACCGCACCGACTTCACGGACCTCACGCAGACGGGCCTGGCCGCCCTCTACCGCGAACTCTCCTTCAACGCGCCCGGCTCGCGCGCCACCCTCTCCGGCACCCCTGGCGACCGCAACACCGAACTCGTCCTGCGCAAGGCCTGAACCCGATCTCACCGGGGCAGGACCACGACATACGCCGCCGGGTCCCGGTCACCGGAAGCCATCAACGCGGTCCGCACGATGGCGGCCTGCTGCTCGGCCGACTCGCGCAGCTTCTTCGGGGAGACGTGCACGACCGTGATGCCGAGCCGTTCCAAGTGCTCGCGCTTACGGGCGTACTCGCTCCAGAGCACGTCGCCTTCCTGCCGAGGGCCCTGCCGGGTCGCCCGCGTGTCCAGCTCCAGGGCGACGGAGTGGTCGGGCCAGAACGCGTCGACGCCGCCGAGGTGCGGGCCGCCGGGCAGGCGCAGATCCACGTTCCACACGGGGTCGGGCAGCGAATGCTCGCGCACCATCGCGTACAGCCGGTCCTCGGCGATGGTCCGCCCCTCGGCGAGCAGCGAGTCGACGGCGTCGACGACGTGCGGCCTGGTGAGGAGCCGTGCCTGCGACAACTCCCGTACGACGGCGGCTGGTTCGCAGTGCCCGCCGCGTACCGCCTCGGTGAGCAGCCGGCGTACGGCGACCGCGTCGGACAGTCGGGCCACCGCGTCGGCGAGGGCCCGCGGCACCGGGGCGACCGGAACTCCGTTCACCTGTACGGGAGTCGGCAGCCCCGTGGTTCGGGTCAGCCGCGCGAAGGCGGTGGAGCGCAGTCGCCGGGTGCGCGGGACGAGCACGTCGATGTGGTCGAGCGAGGACAGTGGGGGAGCGCCGGAGAAGCCGTGCAGCGCGAGGGCGGCGAGCCCGGTGACCATGGTGTCGGAGTACGGCGCGCGGTCGGGGGTGTGCTGCGGCGGCACGCCGTCCGGGCGGCCGCGCCGCTCGGGGGCCCGCCCCGAGTACAGCAGTACGGCGTGCAGCCGCTCCTCGTCGCTGGGCGGGCCGGGGTGCAGCAAATACACACCTGGCAGCACCTGTTGCCACGACCCGCCGGCCCGGCACTGCTCCGATACGGCGGCGGCGCCCACGCCGTGTGCCTTCAGCTGCGCCGAGCTCATCAGCTGCCGCTGGTTCTGGGCGAGGTGACGCAGGGGGCGGGGGGACAGTGGGGCGGGGGTGTTCTGGTTCATGACCGGGCCATTCCCGCCCGGTTCGCCCCCTCTAACCGCTGTTACACCCCCGTAGGAAACTCCGGACATCGTCGCCCTAAAGCTGCCCCCTCCATCTGCCGAAAACCCCAGGCGACCCCTGGGTTACGGCCCCAAATGCCAGAGTTCGGTAACACGCCCCCCGCCCCGGCGGGGCTTGATAATTCAAGCCCCGCCGGCGTTTGAGGCGATCTTTCAAGCCCCTGCGGCGTTTGAGCAGCGGGGTCCGGGGCAGAGCCCCGAAGCCCCGTCGCCGCGCGACATACCCGACTACCGGGCCGCGCCCCCGTCACACGCCTGCCCCCGCAGCGACCTCGCCAGATCGTCCCGCGCCTCAAGCACGAGCCGCCGCAACGCAGGCGCGGCCTGCTCGTGCGAGGCCAACCACGCATCCGTGGCGTCCAGGGTCGCCCGCGAATCCTGCAACCCGGGGAACAACCCCCGCACCACATCCATCCCGATCTGGATCGACCGCTCTCCCCACACCCGCTCGATCACGCCGAAGTACTTCTCCGCATACCCCGCGGTGAGCCCCCGCTGCGACGGCTGCTGGAACCCCGAAATCGTGGCCTCCACCAGCGCGTTGCTCAGCGCGTCCGACTCCACGACCTGCGCCCAGGCCTGCGCCTTCACCGCTTCCGACGGCCGCGCCGCGAGGCACCGCACCTGGTGCCGCTTGCCGGAGGCGGTGTCGTCCCGCGTCAGCTCCGCCGCAAGGACGCCCTCGTCCGCGACCCCGTACGCCGCGAGCGTCTCCAGGAACGCCCACCGCAGTTCCTGGTCGACGTCGAGCCCGTCGATCTTCGCGCCACCGGAAACGTCCAACAGCCCCCGCAGCAACTGAAGATCGGCCTCGCTGGAGGCGACCGCGCCGAAGAACCGCGCCCACGTCAACTGGTGCTGGCTCCCCGGCTCCGCGATCCGCAGCTCCTTGAGCGCACCCTCGGCGAGCAGCCGCCCGCCGGCCTCGCGCCACTCGGGCGCCGCGTAGTGCACGAGCGCCGAACGCGCCCACCCGTGCAGCGTCTGGAGCACTCCGATGTCGGACTCGCGCCCCGCGAACCGCAGCACGAGGTCGATGAAGTCCCGCGCCGGCATCAACGCGTCCCGCGTCGCGTTCCACAGCGCCGTCCAGCACAGGGCACGGGCCAGCGGGTCGGACACGTCCCCGAGGTGCTCCCGGAGCGTTGCCAGCGAGCTCTCGTCGAAGCGGATCTTGCAGTACGTGAGGTCGTCGTCGTTGACCAGCACCAGTTCCGGAGCCTCCGCCCCGGCCAGCTCGCCCACGACCGTCCGCGGCCCGTCCACGTCCACCTCGGCGCGCGCGTACCGCTCGACCGCGCCGCCGGCCGCACGCCGGTACAGGCCCACGGCCACCCGGTGCGGACGCAGTTCGGGATGGGAGGCCACGGCCTCCTGCACCACCGCCAGCTCGGTGATCCGCCCCTCGGCGTTCAACGTGACCTGCGGGGTGAGGGAGTTGACGCCCGCTGTCTGTAGCCAGGACCGCGACCAGGCGGCCAGATCGCGCCCGCTCGTCTCCTCCAGCGCGGAGAGCAGATCGCCCAGCTCGGTGTTCCCGTAGGCGTGCCGCTTGAAGTACCGCCGCGCGCCTTCGAGGAACGCGTCCCGCCCGACGTACGCGACGAGCTGCTTCAGTACGGAGGCGCCCTTCGCATACGTGATGCCGTCGAAGTTGAGCTTCGCGTCCTCCAGGTCCCGGATGTCGGCCGTGATCGGATGCGTGCTCGGCAGCTGGTCCGCCCGGTACGCCCACGACTTCCGGTTGTTGGCGAAGGTGATCCAGCCGTTCGTGAACCGCGTCGCCTCCACCATCGAGAACGCGCCCATGAAGTCAGCGAAGGACTCCTTCAGCCACAGGTCGTCCCACCAGCGCATGGTGACGAGGTCGCCGAACCACATGTGGGCCATCTCATGCAGGATCACGTTCGCGCGCCGCTCGTAGGACGCCTGCGTGACCTTCCCGCGGAAGATGAACTCCTCGCGGAAGGTCACCATCCCCGGGTTCTCCATGGCCCCCAGGTTGTACTCGGGCACGAACGCCTGGTCGTACTTCCCGAAGGGGTACGGGTAGTCGAAGTGGTCGTGGAAGAAGTCGAGGCCCTGCTTGGTCACCGTGAAGACGTCATCGGCGTCGAAGTACGGGGCGAGCCCCTTGCGGCACATCGCGCCGAGCGGGACGACCAGCTTCGACCCGTCCTCGAAGACGCGCTCGTACGAGTCCGTCACGTAGTGGTACGGGCCCGCGACGACCGCCGTGATGTACGTCGAGATCGGCTTGGTCTCCGCGAACTGCCAGACACCGTCGATCAGTTCTCCCGCACCGTTCGACCACGCGGTCCAGCCCTCGGGGGCCTGCACGCTGAACCGGTACGGCGCCTTCAGGTCGGGCTGCTCGAAGTTGGCGAAGACGCGCCGCGCGTCGGCCGGCTCGTACTGCGTGTAGAGGTAGACCTCGCCGTCCTCGGGGTCGACGAAGCGGTGCATGCCCTCGCCGGTGCGCGAGTAGGCGCACTGCGCGTCGACGACGAGTTCGTTGTCCTCGGCCAGGCTCTCCAGCTGGATGCGGCTGCCGTCGAACACGGCCGCGGGGTCGAGGTCCTCGCCGTTCAGCGACACGGCCGTCACGGACGGCGCGATCAGATCGACGAACGTGCCCGCCCCCGCCTCGTTCGACCGGAACCGGATCGTGGTCACGGAGCGGAAGGTGCGCGGCCCCTCGCCGGCGAAGCCGCCGACCGCGGAGCGCAGGTCGAGCGCCACCTCGTACCCGTCGACGGACAGCAGTCCCGCCCGCTCGCGGGCCTCGTCGCGGGACAGATTCTCACCGGGCACGGCGGCACTCCTTTGTGACGTAACTGTTCAGCCGCCTACGATCCTCGCACGCGCCTGTGACACCGGACATCGGGGAATGGACCGGGCACGGACCGCGTTGGCGCAGCCGAGACCACCCGGTGAACCTTGAGGAGAGCTATGTCCGCCACGGACGAGAAGACCCCCGTCGACTTCTGGTTCGACCCCCTGTGCCCCTGGGCCTGGATGACCTCGCGCTGGATCCTGGAGGTCGAGAAGGTCCGCGACATCAAGGTCCGCTGGCACGTGATGAGCCTCGCGGTGCTGAACGAGCCGCGCCTCGACGAGCTGCCCGAGGAGTACCAGGAGATGATGCGCACCCAGGCCTGGGGCCCGGTCCGCGTCGTCATCGCCGCGCAGCAGGAGCACGGCGCGGAGGTCCTCGGCGACCTCTACACGGCGCTCGGCACGCGTATCCACAACCGCGGCGAGGGCCCCACGAAGGAGGCCGTCGCCGGCGCCCTGGACGAGGTCGGCCTGCCGGCTTCGCTCCTCGACCACTGGGACGGCACGAAGTACGAGGAGGAGCTCCGGGCCTCGCACAAGGAGGGCATCGACAAGGTCGGCCAGGACGTCGGCACGCCGGTCATCGCGGTGCCGGGGGCCGACGGCAACCAGATCGCCTTCTTCGGCCCGGTCGTCACCCCGGCCCCCAAGGGCGAGGAAGCGGCCAAGCTCTGGGACGGCACACTCCTCGTCGCCTCGGTCCCGGGCTTCTACGAAATCAAGCGCACGCGCACGGTGGGCCCGATCTTCGACTGACGTCAGGCGATGGCCGAGGGGAACTGCACGCTGTTGCCCTCACTGGAGAAGGGCCGGGCGGTGACGCAGCCGTCCTGGGCGCACTTCCACCAGTCGCCCGTGTACTTCACGCCCGCGTTCGTGCGCAGCCAGTCCTCCTGCTCCTTGGTCAGGGACTTGTGAGGCCGGGACCGATGGGGCTTGCACGTCTTGCAGGTGAGATTCCTCGACTTCGGCATGTCGACACGGTCCACCGGAACCCCGCATACCGACAGGCCCCCGTGAGTCACATCCTCACGGGGGCCCGTCCCTTTTCCGCCCGCCAACGTGAAGGTTGAGAAGACGATCACGAGGCGGGACGCATCACGCTGCGGTGCCGGCTACGGCACCAGCAGCAGGTTGTACGCCCGCTCCTTCGCGGCCGCGTACCGCTTGGCCACGTCCTGCCAGTTGACGACCCGCCACATCGCCTCGATGAAGTCGACCTTCTGGTTCTTGTACTGAAGGTAGAACGCGTGCTCCCACGCGTCGAAGACGAGGATCGGGGTCGAGCCCTGGCCGACGTTGCCCTGGTGGTCGTAGATCTGCTCGACGATGAGCCGCCCGCTCACCGGCTCGTACGCGAGGACGCCCCAGCCGGAGCCCTGCGTGGTGGCCGCGGCCTTCGTCAGCTGCGCCTTGAAACCGGCGAAGGAGCCGAAGGACTCCGTCAGCGCGTCCGCCAACTCGCCCACGCCGTCCGCCGCGAGCGGCTCGCCGCCACCGTCACCGGTCATGTTGTGCCAGTAGATGCTGTGCAGGATGTGGCCGGAGAGGTGAAAGGCGAGGTTCTTCTCCAGGCCGTTGATGGAGCCCCAGGACTCCTTGTCGCGCGCCTCGGCCAGCTGCTCGAGGGTGTCGTTCGCGCCCTTCACGTACGCCGCGTGGTGCTTGTCGTGGTGGAGCTCGATGATCTGCGGGTTGATGACCGGCTCAAGCGCCGCGTAGTCGTACGGAAGCTCAGGAAGCGTGTACGTGGCCATGTCTCTCCGTGCCCTCCGACTGCTTATTGCAACTCTCTTGCAAGTGCAGGCTAGCAGCAACAGTGTCGGGCGCAACGAAAAGACCCCCGGACCAAGTGGTCCGGGGGCCCGCCGCGTTGAACTCGGTGGAAGCCGGTACGGCTACCGGGGTTCATTCGCAGTGCATCGGGCTTCAGCCCGGTGGTGAAGCGAATCTAAATGGTGGCGACGCGGAGCGTCGTCGCGTCCGTTCCGGCGGAGCCGGGCTTCGCGCGGTGACGGTGACGACTCGTTCGTATGTTCCCGGCGACAGTGTTCGTTCGGCATGTCTAGTGTGATCGTCATGCAGCTCCGGTACAGCTTCCGCTTGTACCCGGACGCCGACCAACGCACCGCATTGGCTAGGGCGTTCGGGTGCGCCCGTGTCGTATTCAACGATGCGGTGCGTGCCCGTGAGGACGCCCGGAAGGCGGGGGAAGCCTTCCCGAAAGCAGGCGAGCTGTCGAGGAAGCTGATCACCGTCGCGAAGCAGACTGTGGAGCGGTCCTGGCTGGGCGAGGTCTCCTCAGTCGTCCTCTAGCAGTCCCTGCGGGACGCCGAGACGGCGTACCGCAACTTCTTCGCCTCCTGCAAGGGTGCCCGCAAAGGCAGGAAGCTTGGCCCGCCCCGCTTCAAGTCCCGCAAGGACCCCCGGCAGTCGATCCGCTTCACCGCCAACGCCCGATGGTCCATCACCGACAGTGGCCGGCTGAACCTGCCCAAGATCGGGGCGGTGAAGGTGAAATGGTCCCGCACCCTGCCCGCCACCCCCACCTCCGTCACCGTGATCAAGGACGCGGCCGGGAGGTACTTCGCCTCCTTCGTCATCGACACCGACCCGGCAGCCGACGCCGCCCGCATGCCCGACACCGACCAGGCCATCGGTATCGACCTGGGCCTCACTCACTTCGCGGTCCTGTCCACTGGCGAGAAGATCGATTCCCCGAGGTTCCTGCGCCGTGCGGAGAAGAAGCTCAAGAAGGCCCAGCGGGACCTGTCCCGCAAACAGAAGGGCTCGAAGAACCGCGAGAAGGCCCGCCTGAAGGTCGCCCGCGCGCATGCGAAGGTGACCGACGCCCGCCACGAGTTCCACCATCAGCTCTCCACCCGTCTGATCCGCGAGAACCAAGCGATCGGCGTGGAAAGCCTGGCGGTCACAGCCCTGGCGCGCACACGGATGGCCAAGTCCGTGCACGACGCGGGCTGGTCGGCGTTCATCACCATGCTCGAATACAAGGCGGCCCGGTACGGCCGCACTCTGATCAGGATCGGCCGGTACGAACCGACCACCCAGACCTGCTCGACCTGCGGACACCGGGACGGACCCAAACCCCTCGACGTCCGGGCATGGACCTGTACCGCCTGCCACACGGTCCACGACCGGGACATCAACGCCGCGATCAATGTGAAGAAGGCCGCCGGACTCGGCGGTGACAGCCTGCCGAGCGTAGGTAAGACCGGGACACCACGTCCGGCACCACGCGAAGAAACAGGAAGCCACGGATTCCCGACCGAAGACCGTGCCGCGTAGCAGCACAGCAACGGAACGGAAGGCCAGAACCCCCGCCCTTCAGGGCGGGGATGCAAGTCAATTCTTCTCGGCCATCTTCTGCCGCGCGTACCCGACCGCCGCGAGGATGATCGCCAGGCCGCCCGAGAAGTACAGCTGGATCCGCGTGTCGTGCTCACGGGCCATCAGCACGAAGACGGCCACCATGCCGACGAGCGCCAGGATCGTGAGGTAGGGGTACGCCCACATCTTCACGACCAGCTTCTCCGGCGCCTCCCGCTCCAGCTTGCGGCGCAGCACCAGCTGCGAGACGGCGATGAAGAACCAGACGACGAGGATGATCGCGCCGATGGTGTTGAGCAGCCAGGCGAAGATGTCGTCGGGACGCCAGTAGCTGAGCAGCACGCACACGAAGCCGAAGACGGCCGACATCAGGACGGCGGCGCGCGGCACACCGCCCGTGACCTTGCCGATGACCTTCGGGCCCATGCCGCGGGCGACCAGCGAACTGGCCATGCGCGAGGCGCCGTAGATGTTGGCGTTCATGGCGGAGAGCAGCGCGACGAGGATGACCACGTTCATGATCTGGCCGGCCGCGGGGACGCCCAGGTAGTCGAGCGTGGCGACGTAGGGGCCCTTGGTCGGGATCTCCTTCGCGGTCCAGGGCAGCAGGACCACGACGACCGCCATCGAGCCGACGTAGAAGAGGGCGATGCGCCACATCGCGGTGCGGACGGCCTTCGCGACACCCTGGACCGGGTGCTCCGACTCGGCGGCGGCGATCGTCACCGTCTCCAGACCGCCGTACGCGAAGACCGATGCGAGCAGGCCGACGATCAACCCCTCCGTGCCGTTGGGCATGAAGCCGCCGTGGCCGGTGAGGTTGGACATGCCGGGGGCTTCGGCGTCGGGCAGCACGCCGAGGATGGCCAGGACGCCGATGACCAGGAAGATCACGATCGCGCCGACCTTGAGCGCGGCGAACCAGAACTCGAACTCGCCGAAGTTCTTCACGGCCGACAGGTTCGTGACCGTGAACAGCAGCATGAAGAGGGCCACCCAGGCCCACTCCGGAACCCCGGGCACCCAGCCGTGCACGATGCCGGCCGCGCCGATGCCCTCCAGGCCGACGGCCACGCAGAGCAGGAACCAGAACGACCAGCCCGCGGTGAATCCGGCCCACGGCCCGATGCCCCGCTCGGCGTGCACCGAGAACGAACCCGAGGCCGGGTAAGCGGCGGCCATCTCGCCCAGCATGCGCATCACGAGCATGACGAGCGCGCCGGATATCGCGTAGGCGAGGATGATCGACGGGCCCGCGGCGGCGATCGCCGTGCCGGAGCCCACGAAGAGCCCCGCACCGATCACGCCGCCCAGCGCGATCATGGAAAGATGTCGCTGCTTGAGGCCGTGCGACAGCGTCGGCTCGGCCGGCGCCTGCTCGCTCGGACGCGCGTCCGCACTCTCTGTGGACTGCGCTGAGTTCCCAGACATGGGTGTGCCCTGTTCAGTAGCTGTGACGGTCCTGGCGGTCGTGACGTAAACGGTGCGTAAAACCGCCACAGTGTCCGTGCCCGGCCCGCTCATAGGGAATAGGTTTCCGGTATACGGACACGACGCTCACACGCCGCAATGATCATGTCGACGTTCGGTGAACGCGCGGGTACCGCTCAGGCACGCCGTGCGCGCAACTCCCGTACGCCCGCGACCGCGAGGACCAGCAGCGTCGCCCCGGCCGACCAGAGCAGCTGCGGCCGCGCCGACGCGTCGGTCAGCATCAGGCCGAAGACCGCGGCCATCGCGGCGATCGCCACCCAGGTCAGATAGGGGAACGCCCACATCCTCAACACGAGGCGCTCGGGGGCCTCCTGCTCGATGCGCCGCCGCAGCCGCAGCTGCGACACGGCGATCAGCGCCCACACGAACAGCAGCACCGCGCCGACCGAGTTGAGCATGTAGAGGAAGATCGTGTCCGGCCACTCCAGGTTGAGCAGGACCGAGATGAACCCGAAGGCCACCGAGGCCAGGACCGCGCGGCGCGGCACCCCGCCACCGCTCACCTTCAGCAGCGACTTCGGTGCCTCGTCGCGCTCGGCCAGCGAGAAGATCATGCGCGATGAGCCGTAGAGGTTGGCGTTCAGCGCGGAGAGCAGCGCCACGAACACCACGATGTTCATGATCTGCGCCGCCGACGGGACGCCGATCGAGTCGAGCACGGTGACGTACGGGCTGATCCCCGCCTTCTGCTCGGTCCACGGCAGCACGGTCACGATGACCAGCATCGACCCGACGTAGAAGAACAGGATCCGGTACACCGCGCTGCGCACCGCGCGCGCCACCGAGCGGGCCGGGTCCTCGGACTCGGCGGCCGCGATCGTGACGACCTCCAGGCCGCCGAACGCGAAGACGACCGCGAGCACCCCGGAGACGACGCCCTCCCAGCCGTGCGGCAGGAACCCGCCGTCCCCGGTCAGATGGGTGAGGCCGACGGGGTCCGTGTCGGGCAGCAGCCCGAAGATCGCCAGCGTGCCGAGGATCAGGAACGCGACGATCGCGAAGACCTTCAGCGCCGCGAACCAGAACTCGAACTCGCCGAAGTTCTTCACCGCCGTCAGGTTGGCGACGGTGAACACGACCATGAAGAGCAGCACCCACGCCCACTGCGGGACGCCCGGCACCCACCCGTTCGCGATCTGCGCCGCGCCCGTCGCTTCCACGGCGAGCACCACGACGAGCATGAACCAGTAGAGCCAGCCGGCGCTGAACCCGGCCCACCGGCCGAGCGCCCGCTCCGCGTGCACCGAGAAGGAGCCGGACGCGGGCATCGCGGCGGACATCTCGCCGAGCATCCGCATCACCAGCATCGCGAGCGCGCCCGCGATCAGGTACGAGACGACGATGCCGGGTCCCGCGACCGCGATACCGGCGCCCGAGCCGACGAACAGGCCCGCACCGATGACCCCGCCGAGGCCGAGCATCGTGAGGTGGCGCTGCTTGAGCCCCGCGGAGAGTGGTTCGTCGTGCGTGGGGGGCATGGAGCTTCAGCCGATCTCGGATGTGCTGGTCGCGCGGGCGTGCGCGGTTTGGCGGGAACCTACAGTCTCCCGTTCAAGCACCTCCGCACGCAAAACGGACTCTCCCAGTGACGAGCATCACCTTGTACGGGGTGTACGCGCCGTTGTTTGTTCAGAGCCCACCAACACGGCGTGGGCCCCTTTGTCGACCGGCGACCGTGATCGGCCCAACTCCCCTGGGATAGCGTCACAAAGTCCCGTCCTGTCCTGCCCGACCGCAAGGTCCTCTCACTGAACGCGGAGTCCCCATGAGTACCGCCGCTGTCACGACCGCCCGTCCGGGCAAGGTCCTGGCCGACCTCCTCCCCGCCTCCCGTGCCAAGAACATTGCTTTGGTCGTCGGTGGCGCCGCCCTCACCGGCATCGCCGCGCAGATCGCGCTCCCGGTCCCGGGCTCGCCGGTGCCGGTGACCGGGCAGACCTTCGCCGCGCTGCTCGTCGGCACCGCGCTCGGCGCCCGCCGCGGCTTCCTCGCGCTCGCCGTCTACGCGCTCGCGGGCATGGCCGGCGTGCCGTGGTTCGCGGAGGGCGGCTCGGGCATGGCGATGGCCTCGTTCGGTTACGTCATCGGTCTGATGCTGGCCTCTGCCGCCGTCGGCGCGCTCGCCCGGCGCGGCGCCGACCGCTCGATGCTGCGCACCGCGGGCACGTTCCTGCTCGGCGAGGCGATCGTCTACGCGGTCGGCGTCCCGTACCTGGCCCTGTCCACGGGCATGGGCCTCACGGCCGCGATCGCCGCGGGCCTCACCCCGTTCCTGATCGGCGACGTCCTGAAGGCGGCCCTGGCGATGGGCGCGCTGCCCACCGCCTGGAAGCTCGCCGACAAGTAGGCGTCTAACGCGCGCGCCGGCCGGTGCGGCGGGTCCACCACAGGCCCGCCCCGCCGGCCGCGATCAGCGCCGCGCCGGCCGCGCCCAGCGGCAGTGCGGCGTCACCGACGCCGGTCGACGGCAGGTTCTCCTCGCCGCCCGCCTTGTCTCCGCCGCCGCCCTTGTCACCGGCAGGGGCGGCCGGCTTGTTCTCGGTGCCGAGCAGCAGCGGCGTGACCGGCGCGTTCGGCGAGGGGCTCGTCGCGCCGAACGGCACCGGGCCCTGCTGCCAGAACGTCTTCTTCGTGTCCCCGCTCTGCACCGGCAGACAGATCTTCCCGGTCTTTTTCAGGTCGAATGTCGCGGCGACCTTGTACGACTGCGTCTTTCCCGCCCCAAGGTTGTCGATGAGGCAGGAGAATCCGCTGTTGGAGCCCTTCGGCAGCTTGTTCTCCGGTATCGCGGTGCAGTTCGGAACGTCCTTCACCACGAGCCCGTCGAATCCCACGACGGCCAGGAATATCCGGCCGCTTCCCTTGTCCCCTTGATTGCCGACGCTCGCGACGAGATTCTGTGTCTCCCCTGTCGCGTTGTCGGCCGAGATCTTCTTCGGCAGCGCCGTGGTCAGCTTCACGCCCGAGGGCGCCGCGTCCACCGGCTTTCCGCCCTCGCCGCTGCCCGGACCAGGGCCGTCGTCCGCGAGCGCGGCGCCCGGCAGCACCATGAACGCCGTGACGGCCGCTGCGCACAGCGACCCGGCGATTGTGACCTGACGTCGTGAACTCATGCTCGTCGCCCCCCTTGATCTTTCCGCTTCCCCTGATCGCGGCTTCCCCAACCGCGGCCGAATTCGCGGCACTTGAAGAGGTACCACAAGATTTCTCCGCACTATGCTGGGTCGGCGGTAAGTGTCGACTTCGTGTTTCTTCGTGTTTCGGGGGTGCAGTCGATTGCCGGGGAATACGAGCGGAGGCGTCCAGGGGTTATTGGTGGCTTCCCGGTACCGCCTGGACGCATCGATAGGCCAGGGCGGAATGGGTCGCGTGTGGCGCGCGGTGGACGAAATGCTCGACCGCCGGGTCGCCGTCAAGGAAATGCGCATCGACGGCCTCGACCCCGAGGACGCCCGCACCCGCCGTGAGCGCACCCTGCGCGAGGCCCGCGCCACCGCCCGTATCGACCACCCGGGCGTGGTGCGCGTCTACGACGTCGTCGACGAGGGCGAACGCCTGTGGATCGTCATGGAGCTGGTCGACGGCCGCTCCCTGGAGCAGCTCCTCGTCGAGGACGGGCCGTTGCCCGCGGACGAGGTCGCGCGGATCGGACTGAGCCTGGCCGGGGCGCTGCGACAGGTGCACGCGGGCGGCGTGCTGCACCGGGACATCAAGCCCGGCAACGTACTGATCGAGGGCGTCGGGCAGCACCGCGTCATGCTCACCGACTTCGGCATCGCCGCGATCCAGGACACCAAGGCGCTCACCATGGCCGGCATGCTGGTCGGGTCGCCCGACTACATGGCGCCGGAGCGGGTCTCGGGCCACCCGCAGGGCCCGCCGTCCGACTTCTGGTCCCTGGGGGCGACGCTCTGCGCGGCGCTCGGCGGCGGCTCGCCGTTCTCCCGGGAGACGACCCTCGCGACGCTGCACGCCGTCCTGTACGAGGAACCGCAACTCCCGTACGGGGCCGGGGACCTGGCGCCGCTCCTGACGGCCCTCCTGGCGAAGGAGCCGGGGGACCGCCCCGACCTGGACCGGGTGACGCGCTCCCTGACCCGGACCCAGGTACCGGCTCCACCACCGCCCGCGTCGCCGCCTCCACCACCGCCCGTGCCGGCGGCGGCAGAGCCCCCGCAGGACCGCTCGCCGGACCCCGCTCCGACCCGTCGCAGCCGGGCGCTGTTTCTCATCATCGGGGGAGCGGGCACCGTGGGCCTTACCGCGGTCCTCGCCCTCCTGCTGCCGAACATCGACCCGCCGGACGGCCGCCCGACCTCCACGACGTCCCGCCCGCCCACCGTCGAGGGCACGTCCCGCGCGCCCACCGAGAGCCTTCCGGCAGGCGCGCGGCGGGAGGCGGGGTACGCGTGGGTGCCGCCGAAGGGCTGGGAGAGGGTGGTGAAGACGGCGTCCGAGGTGCACTACACGTCACCGGACGGCAACCAGGAGCTCGTCGCCCAGTCGGCCCTCGCGAAGGACGACCTGCTGGCCACGTGGCAGAAGTCCGAACGCGCCGCGCACCAGGGCCAGGACTACAGAAAGCTCCGCCTGACCCGCACCACGTTCCGCGGCCGCCCCGCGGTGGTCTGGGAGTACCTCTTCACCCTCAAGGGCGCCCGCTGGCACGCGGAACTCCTCGGCTTCGACCGCGGCACCCGCTCCTACCAGCTGGGCACGTGGTACCGCCCGGAGTCGGAACCCCAGGCGCGGAAGACGTACGAGAAAGTGAAGTCGACGTTCACCCCATCCGGCACATCAAGCCCCGCCGGCGATTGAGGCGCGGGGTCCGGGGCAGCGCCCCGCGACGCCAACCCCGGACCACCGCAACAATCACACCTTCTGCCGCTGCACCTTCTCGCGCACGAGAGCGAACACCACAACGAACGCCGCGACGAGCAACGAAAGCAGAACCTGCTCCCGCCCCGCGTCATCCGTCAGCATGTACACCAGCACAAACGAGATCGCCGCGATCGTCGCCCACGTCAGATACGGGAACAGCCACATCTTCACGACAAGCTTCTCCGGCTGATCCCGCAGAATCATCCCCCGCATCTTCAACTGCGTGAAACAGATGACGAGCCACACGAACAACGCGACGGCTCCGGAGGAGTTCAGCAGGAAGTTGAAGACGGTGTCCGGCCACTGGTAGTTGAACCAGACCGCGAGGAACCCGAAGACGACGGACCCGAGGATCGCGACCCGCGGCACACCACGCGACGTGGTCTTCGCGAACGCCTTCGGCGCGTCACCGCGCTGCCCGAGCGAGAACGCCATACGGGAAGCGGTGTAGAGCCCGGAGTTGAGGCAGGACAGCACGGCCGTCAGCACGATGACGTCCATGACCTGCCCGGCGTGCGGAATGCCGATGGAGTTCAGCGCGGCGACGTACGAACCGTCCTTGGTGATCGACGGATCGTTCCACGGCAGCAGCGTGAGCACGACGAAGATCGAGCCCAGGTAGAAGATGCCGATACGCCAGATCACGGAGTTCGTGGCCTTGGTGACGGCCTTCTGCGGGTCCTCGGACTCACCGGCGGCGAGCGTGACGATCTCGGATCCCATGAAGGAGAAGACGACCATCAGCACACCGGTGAGGATCGCTCCGGGCCCCTTCGGGAAGAAGCCCCCGGAATCGGTGAGATGCGCGAGACCGCTGCCCGCGTTGTCCGACCCCGGCAGCACCCCGAACACGGCGAGCAGCCCCACGATCACGAACGCCGCGATCGCGACGACCTTGATCCCGGCGAACCAGAACTCGAACTCTCCGTACGAGCCGACGGCCGCCAGGTTCACGACGGTGAGCACGACCATCACGATCAGTGCCCACCCCCACTGCGGGACGCCCGGTATCCAGCCGTTGAGGATCTTCGCCCCGGCGGTCGCCTCCACGGCGAGCACCACGACCCAGAAGAACCAGTACAGCCAGCCGATGGAGAAGCCGGCCCAGCGGCCGAGCGCCTGGTCGGCGTAGGCGGAGAAGGAGCCGGACGAGGGCCGTGCGGCGGCCATCTCGCCCAGCATCCGCATCACGAAGACGACCATCGCGCCGACGAGGGCGTACGAGACGAGGATGGCGGGTCCCGCGGCGGCGATGCCGGAGCCGGAGCCGACGAACAGGCCGGCGCCGATGACACCGCCGATGGCGATCATGGACAGGTGCCGGTTCTTCAGCCCTGCCTTGAGTCCGTCACCTTCGCCGCCGGTGGGCGGCGTACCGGAGGACGGGGTCCCGGTGGTGGGGGACGACTGCGTGGTCATGCACGGGTCCTTACGTTTGCGCGGTAAACGTGCGTCCGCATTCAACGCACCGGAGAGCCCGATCGGAAGCTTTGAGTCCGGATCGTTGTCAAGGCCACGACCGGCGGCCCGCCGGGGCACCCGGAGGCGGCTACCCGGCGCGCGTCGTGCCACACTCGGACCCATGCGCGTGTACCTCGGCTCGGATCATGCCGGCTACGAACTCAAGAACCACCTGGTCGAATGGCTCAAGGCCCACGGCCACGAGCCCGTCGACTGCGGGCCCCACATCTACGACGCCCAGGACGACTACCCGCCGTTCTGCCTCCGCGCCGCGGAGCGGACGGCGGCGGACCCCGACGCCCTCG
The DNA here is from genome assembly GCF_044766085.1 of Streptomyces sp. NPDC102360. NCBI lineage: Bacteria > Bacillati > Actinomycetota > Actinomycetes > Kitasatosporales > Streptomycetaceae > Streptomyces > Streptomyces sp. NPDC102360. The sequence goes on from NZ_JBIWLG010000012.1 coordinate 32,326, forward strand.
GCATCGTGATCGGCGGCTCGGGCAACGGTGAGCAGATCGCCGCGAACAAGGTGAAGGGCGTCCGTGCGGCCCTCGCCTGGAGCGAGCAGACCGCTGCGCTCGGCCGTGAGCACAACAACGCGAACGTGATCTCCATCGGTGGGCGGATGCACACGGAGGCCGAGGCGACGAAGTTCGTCGAGATCTTCCTCGCGACCCCGTACTCGAACGAGGAGCGCCACCAGCGCCGCATCGACATGCTGTCGGCCTACGAGGCGTCGGGCGTCCTCCCCGCGATCCCCGCACACCACCCGCAGCAGGACTGACCCCCGGGGCTCCGCCCCGGACCCCGCTGCTCAATCGCCGCAGGGGCTCGATCGCCTCAATCGCCGGCGGGGCTTGATAAATCAAGCCCCGCCGGCGATTGAGGCGCGGGGCCCGGGGCGGAGCCCCGTGACGTCAACCACGGTTAGCCGAAAGGAACCGGCGTGCCTGAAGGCCACACGATCCACCGCCTCGCCCAGGACCACGCCACCCGCTTCGCCGGCCGCACGGCCACCGTGACCAGCCCCCAGGGCAAGTTCTCCGACGCGGCAGCGCTCCTCACCGGTCAAGAGCTGACCCGCACCGAGGCCCACGGCAAACACCTCTTCCTCGCCTTCGGCGACGACGCCGCCTGGATCCACATCCACCTCGGCCTCTTCGGCAAGTACACCCTCGGCGCCACCCCCGCCCCGCCCCCCACGGACACCGTCCGCCTCCGCCTCGCGAACGACACCCACTACGCGGACCTCCGCGGCCCCACCACCTGCGCGCTCATCACGGACGCCGAGAAGCAGGCGATACACGACCGCCTCGGCCCGGACCCGCTGCGCCCGGGTGAGGACCCCACCAGGGCGTACGAGCGGATCTCCCGCAGCCGCACCACCATCGCCGCGCTCCTGATGGACCAGAAGGTGATCGCCGGCGTCGGCAACGTCTACCGCGCCGAGGTCCTCTTCCGGCACGGCATCGACCCGTACACCCCGGGCAGGAACCTCACCGCGGCCCAACTCGCCGCCATCTGGGACGACTTGGTGGCGCTCATGCACGACGGCGTCCGCGCCAACCGCATCGACACCGTCCGCCCCGAGCACACCCCCGAGGCGATGAACCGGCCCCCGCGCGTCGACGACCACGGCGGCGAGGTCTACGTCTACCGGCGCGCACCGCACCCCTGCCACCTGTGCGGCACCGAGATCCGCACGTTGGAACTGGCGGCCCGCAACCTCTTCTGGTGCCCGACCTGCCAGCCCACCGGCGCGTACTGACTAGAACCCGTGCGGCAGCCACGGCGCGACCGCCGAGCCGAACGCCACCGACGCCTCCGCGAGCGCCCCCGGCCGCAGCTCCCGCACCCGCCCGGCCCCGGCCAGCTCAAGGAGTGACACGTCACCGAGATAGGCCGCGCCCAACTCTCGTACGGAAAGGGCGAGATCGGCCGGCTCCTCGGTCCGCTTGCAGGCCGCGCCGCCCTTCGCGTCGCCCGTGAGCCGCCAACGCCCCTCGTTCCAGGGGCAGAAGGCGTCCCGCACCTCGAACACGACATCCACGGGCGTGAGATACGTACGTGCTTCGAGCGCCTCGCCCACCTCCACCAGGCGTACGTGCATCGAGTCACGCACCCGTACGTCGCACCGCCGGATGTCGGAGACCAGCGAGAACAGCGGGTCGTCCACCGGCAGATTGCCGCACTCCACGGTCTCCGTCAGGTCGATGGTGCACAGGAACCGCCACAGCGCCGCGTACGCCGCGGGGTCGACCGAGGCCACCTCGCGCACCAACACGGTGCTCTGATCCAGCCCGTGCGCGGACTCCGGCTTCACGTGGAAACGCGCGAACCCGACCGTTTCGCCGTCCAGTTCGGCCACGACGCACTGCAGCGGCGACGCCCCGCCCCGATCCCGCTCCGGGTCGAGCAGCGGCAGCCGCTCCCAGCCGGGCAGCCGCCCGAGCATCCCGGGCCGCGTCCCCACGGTCCGCAGATACACGGCCTCGCAGCGCTCCGCGGCCTGCGCCGCGTCCATGTACCGCAGCCGCACGTCGTCGGCCTCGGCCGGCGCGTCGACGCGTACCCGCTGGGACTCGACGCGCACCGTCGCCTTACGGGTCCCGATGCCGTAGCCGAACCGTCCGTAGATCACGGGTTCGGACGCCGTGAGGACCGCGAGGGGCTCGCCCCACCCGCGTACGTCGTCGAGTTGACGGCGCATCATTCCGGTCAGGATGCCCCGCCTGCGGTGCGTAGCGGCGACGCTGACCATGGTCACGCCCGCCGCGCCCACGAAGGCCCCGCCCGGCACCGCGACGCGGAACGGGAAGGCGCCCGCCGTGCCCACGCACTCGGCCCCTTCCCAGACCCCGAGCGAGCGGTCCAGGGCGGTCAGCTCCCGGTAGAGCCCGCGCTCCTCCGGTGCCTCGGCCACTCCGCCGAAGGCCCGCTCCAGCTTCCCGTACCAGTCGTTCCACTCGCTGTCCCGCAAGGTGCGCAGATCGGTCGCCATACGCCATCCCTACCAGGGCGGGCAGCGGCGGGCGAGAGAATTTACCGCCCGTACCGGGGCTGACGGACGTGCCCGGAAAGGGGGACAAGTGGGACCTCCCGTGCACAGGTCCCGACCCGGTGGATAGGGTCCACGAACAATGGCGGTACGACGAGAGCGGCGCGGGCGCGAACAGCGCGCGGAGGCCGATACGTTCCCGGCCCGGTTGAGAATGCGCGTGCACCGGGTCCGCACAGCCGTGCGCAAATCCGGAGTGGACTACTTCCGCGGGGACGGTTCGGACTGGATCGCGCTCGTCGGGCTGCTCATCACCATCCCGGTGATCGCTTTCGCCACGATCCTCAATCCGGTGTGGTGCGCGCCCGCCGTCCTCGTCCTGCCGATCGTCGCGGGCGGCCTGCTGCTGCGCCCGGCCAGCCTGCTCGGTCTGTACGCGGCGGCGGCCGCGGCGCTGATCGTGGAATCGTTCCAGCTCGGCCCCTACACACAGCGCGCGGCCGGCGTCACGCCCGGCACCGTGCTCACGGTCGCGGCCTGCGGGTTCTTCGGCCTGCTCATCGCCCAGTTCCGCAGCCGGGTCGGCGTGCCCTGGCGGCGCGGCGGAACGATGCTCTTCGACCTGCGCGAGCGGATCCGTACGCAGAGCCGGCTGCCCAAGCTGCCGCAGGGCTGGCACCGCGAGATGGCGCTGCGCCCGGCGGGCGGCCAGTCGTTCTCCGGCGACTTCGTGGTCGCGGCCCGTACGAACAACGGCCGCACGCTGGAGGTCGTCCTCACGGACGTGTCGGGCAAGGGCATGGACGCGGCCTCGCGGGCGCTGCTGCTGGCCGGCGCCTTCAGCGGCCTGCTCGGCTCGCTGCCGCCGCACGCCTTCCTGCCCGCGGCGAACGGCTATCTGCTCCGCCAGGACTGGGACGAGGGCTTCGCGACCTCGATCCACCTGGTCCTGGACCTCGAATCGGGGGACTACGAGCTGTACTCCGCGGGCCATCCGCCGGGCCTCCAGCTCAGCGCGGGCACCGGGCGCTGGGAGGAGAAGGCGGCCGAGGGACCGCTCCTCGGCGTCTACGACGGTGCCGAATTCGACGCCACGAAGGGCACCTTGCGCCCCGGTGACGTGCTGATGCTGTTCACGGACGGCCTCGTCGAGACCTCCGAGCGGGACATCAGCGAGGGCATGGACCGCCTCACCGGGGAAGCCGACCGGTATGTGACCGGCGGCTTCCACGGTGCGGCCTGGCACCTCATCGAGGCGGTGGCCAAGGACGTCAACGACGACCGGGCGCTGCTGCTGATCTGCCGGGACGCGTAAGGGTTCCCACGGGTCCCGGCGCGAGGTCTCTATACCCCCGCGCCCACCCGTGGCTCCTCGGCCACCGGCGCCCGCTCCTTGATCGGCAGGATCCGGGCCAGCCACGCGGAGCGGCCCGCGGCCATCGGGCCGAGCACCGCGAGCAGCAGCACGTATCCCGCGATGAACGGCGAGAGGCGTTCGTCGAGTCCTGCCCCCGCGGCCATCGTGGCGAGGATCAGCGCGAACTCGCCGCGCGCCAGCAACGTGGTCGAGATGTTCGCGGCGGGCCCGGCCCCGAAGCCGTAGATCCTCGCCCCGCCGATCCCCGCGAGCACGTTCATGACGAGCGTCAGCGCGACCGCGGCGAGCACCGGCCACAGCACGGACGGCAGGTCACCGGGGTCGATGGAGAGCCCGAACCCGAAGAAGAAGATCGCCCCGAAGGCGTCCCGCAGCGGGTGCACCAGTGTGCGGATCCGCTCGCCGGAAGCGGTCGAGCCGAGCATCAGGCCGACCATGAACGCGCCGATGGCGTCGGCGACCCCGAACCACTCGGAGACCCCGGCCACGAACACCGCTGCACCGAGGAAGGAGATGACGAGCAGTTCGTCGTCCTTGGTGTTGAAGAGCGCGCCGACGACCCGCGTGCCGAAGCGTGCCGCGAGGGCGAGCAGCAACAGGAACCCGAAGGCCTTGCCGCCGTCGAGCACGGCGGCCGACAGTGAGTCCGCACCGGACAGGATCGGCTGGAGCGCGGCCAGATACAGGGCGAGGAAGATGTCCTCGACCACGATGATCCCGAGGATCGGCTTGGTCTCGGGGTTCCCGAGCCGGCCGGTGTCCACGAGGACCTTGGTGACGATCGCGGACGACGAGATGCCGAGCACCCCGGCGAGGACCAGAGCTTCGGATGTGCCCCAGCCGAGGGCGAATCCGAAACCGAGGCCGGCGCCGACGTTCAGCGCGAGGTACGTCCCTCCGGCGACGGCCATCTTGCGGCCGCCCGTCTTCAGGTCGTCCATGTGGAACTCGAGGCCGAGATAGAAGAGCAGCAGTACGAGGCCGAGCGCGGAGAGCATCTCCAGGTCGTGCGGGTCGGAGAGCAGCACGACGCCCGGCGTGTGAGGGCCGAGCAGGATCCCGGCCAGGATGAACAGGGGAATGGTGGGGAGGCCTATCCGCCCTCCCAGGCGGGCGAGGACGGCTGCCGCGAGAAAGGCGCCGCCCATGGCGATCAAGGTGTCTGCGTGTCCGATGGGCCCGTTCCTCCTTGGTCTTGAAAGCCCGGTCGTCAGGACCGACCAGAGCCTTTGGTCAAGAGAGCGTCAAGAAAACGTCAATACTTAGCTTACCAAAGGACCTGAGGGGGGTATCCGGGGCCGTGTGAGAGAGTCGGCGGCATGCTCACGCTGACTGAAGTCGAGGCCCTCGCGCGCCGGGCCCACGAGGGGCAGAAGGACAAGGCGGGCCGCCCGTACGCGGAGCATCTGGCGGCCGTGGCCGAGGGCACCCGCGCCAGGGGAGGCGACGAAGCCCTGATCGCCGCGGCCTGGCTGCACGACGCGATCGAGGACGACGCGCTCACGGAGGAGTGGCTGGACGCGGCCCCGCTCCCGGCGGAGACCAAGGCGGTCGTCCGCGCGCTGACCAAGCGCGAGGGCGAGCTCCCGGAGGCGTACGCGCGGCGCATTCTCGCCACCCCCGGCGCCCGCCTGGTCAAGGAGGCGGACCTGGCGCACAACGCGGACCCGGACCGCCTCGCCGTCCTCGACGAGCCGACCCGGGAGCGGTTGACGCGCAAGTACGCGACGATGCGCACGCTGCTGAGGCTTTCTTAGGCGGGGCGCGGGGCCTCGCGGGGCCCTACGGCAGAATCGAGTCCACGTATCCGCCGTCCACCCGCAGCGCGCCGCCTGTCGTTGCGCTCGACTGGTCGGAGGCCAGGTAGACCACCATGTTCGCGATCTCCTCCGGCTCGATGAGCCGTTGCAGCAGGGATTGCGGGCGGTGCTCGCGCATGAAGGCCCGCTGCGCCTCGTCCCAGGGCAGCTCGCGGTCGACCAGTTCGTAGACGAAGTCCTCGACGCCGCCCGTGTGGGTGGGACCCGCGATGACGGAGTTGACGGTCACGCCGGTGCCGGCGGCCTGCTTCGCGAAGCCACGGGTCACGGAGAGCAGCGCCGTCTTGGACATCCCGTAGTGGATCATCTCGGCGGGGATCACGACGGCCGAGTCGCTCGCGATGTTCTGGATCCGGCCCCAGCCGCGCTCGGTCATGCCGGGCAGATAGTGGCGGATCAGCCGGACCGCGGACAGCACGTTGACCTCGAAGTACCGGCGCCACTCCGCGTCGGTGATCTTCAGCGGGTCGGCGGAGCCGAAGATGCCCAGGTTGTTGACCAGGATGTCGATGTGGGGGAGCGCCTCGGCGGCGTCCCGCAGCCCGTCCTCCGTGGTGACATCGGCCGCGACCGGCACCAGGTCGGCGCCGGGTACGTCGGCGCGGATGCGGGACACGGCCTCGTCGACGCGCTCCCGGGTTCGGCCGTTGACGCCGACGCGGGCCCCGGACCGGGCCAGGCCCGTCGCGATGGCGGCGCCGATGCCCTGGGTGGATCCGGTGACCAGGGCGGTGCGTCCCGTCAGGTCGATCTGCATGAGGCCGGGCTCCTCGCGGTTCGGGTAAGAGTGGTCGGGGTCCCCGGTCCCACCCTTACCCGAACCACGTCAGGCGCGCTGCCTGGCCCGTGCCGTCTCGGTGGCGTTCTTCTTGAACGCCCACGGCATCTTCGGCTCCATGGCGAACCGGAAGATCCGCTGCACGGGCGGCGTGCACAGCACGGTCACGACCACCGCGGCGACGAGCGTCACGAAGACCTCCCCGTACGGCTTGTGCAGCCAGTCCGCGTCGAACCAGCCCCAGAACCGCGAGCCCTTCGCCAGGAATCCGTGCAGCAGATAGCCGTACAGCGTCCCGGCGCCGAGCACCGTGAACCACGTCCTGCGCCCCGGCACCCACGCGAAGAAGCACGCGGTGAGCACGATCGAGCAGCCGAACAGGGCGAGCGTCATGACGACGCCGACCCACCAGGGGACGCCCAGTTCCTGCGCGCTGTCGCGGTGGTAGAACCACACCGACGTCATGCGCGGAGCCGACCAGTAGGCCAGCAGGAAGGCGCACGCCGCGATCGGCACGGACAGGATCCGCACCTCGCGCCGCCGCACGAGCTGGAAGTGCTCGGGCTTCAGGAACAGGCCGAGCACGAAGAACGGCAGGAACTGCAGTACGCGCTGCAGATCCAGGTCGTCGCCGATGTCGGGGGAGACCGCGGCGAGCACGGCGATCGCGATGGAGAGCGGGATCGGCCAGCGGACGATCTTCCACAGCGGTGTGGTGAGCCGCCAGATGAACAGCGCGACGAGGAACCAGGTCAGAAACCATGGGTCGAGCAGGCTGATCGGATGCGTGGGGTCGTCGTCCGCGTACTTCTTGAAGATGCTGTACGCGACCTCGAAGATCACGTAGGGCACGGCGACGCCGGTGATGAGGCGCCGCAGCCGGTCGGGCCGCATGTCGAAACTGCGCGAGAAATAGCCGGAGATGATGATGAACGCCGGCATGTGGAACGTGTAGACGATCTCGTACAGCGCTTCGGCGGTACGGCTGCCGTCCGTCAGGGGTTCCCAGGAGTGGCCCATCGCGACGAAGACGATGGCCAGATATTTGGCGTTGTCGAAGAACGCGTCGCGCTGCTTGGGCTTGGTGGGGGATTCGGCCGGAGCGGGGGCCGGCTTCTGCTGGGTCTTCTGGGGGGTGACGTCTGCCGCGGGCCGCGCGGTCGGTGGCAGCGGCGTGCGGTGCGAGCCCTGCGGGTGCAGCGAGTTGGTCACGGGCCCTCCCGCCAGGAACTCGGGGAGATCGTGGGGGGCCGCACTGCGCCGGTGGGGACGATGGCAGCGTGGAACATCTGAGGCACCTTAGTGGGGCCGCTGTGATTTCGTAAAACCCTCAAGTCGATTCCTCCTTGGCCTTTCCAGGTACCCCGTTTGTGCGGAAGTCGGCATGGAGTTTGTGCGGTTGTGCCCCATCGGTTTGCCCGCCCTTGGTGAAATGACCGATTCGTCCCCTACGGCTTGGGCAGTAATTGGACATCGCATTTCCTTGATTTTCCTGTGTGCGAACCAAGGGGAAACTGAGAGAAAGCCTGCAGGCCGCGAGGGCGGCGGGCGCGTGGGGAGCGCGGGGCGATAGAAACGATCAAGCCGAAACCCGCCGGTACGTGGCCGACGATGCGTCACGGGCCGCATAGAGGCGCCGGGTTGGTGGCACGATGGTTCTGGCGGGGGGTGGGGCTGTACCCCCCGGGCCGGGAGAGCGGACCGACCTAGGGTGTGATCAGTGTGGCCATTTCGCTGTCAGTGGTGCTGTTGTTGGCGATCGTCCTCGTCGTCCTCATGCGCGGCGGCTCGATCAAGGCGGGGCCCGCCATAGTCGCGGTGCTCTTCGGCTTCTTCCTCGCATCGACCGGAATGGCGCCTGCGATCAACAACTTCCTGAACTCGGTCGCGGACAGCGTCAGCGCGATCCATTTCTGAAGCAGCGGTCGGGACGCCCGGCGGAGGTCCGCGAAAAAGCCTCCGGCCCGGTCCACAAGAAGTGGATCCGGGCCGGAGGCTTTTCACGAGAGCGGGCGACGGGAATCGAACCCGCGTAGCTAGTTTGGAAGATCGCGTACGCGCACCTGCTCTGACCAGGCAAGACGCTGACCTGCGGGTTCTCGGGACGCTCGCCGGGACTCCCCGTTGCTCCCCGCTCGGTGCTGCCCCATCGGGCACGTAGGGGGCACAGGCGCCCGCCTGCCGCGTTCTCCGTCGTGAGCTGGACTCTGACCCCGCGTCAGCCCTGTTCGGCCGCCTCCGGGGCGCTAGTCGGCCTCCAGGGTATCGCTGGGTGCTTCCTCGGGTCCGGCGGCGGGGACGTGGTCTGTTCCTCCCACACAACTTCCCCAGCTCCCATCCCGTCTGCCGTCGACCCACACGGATGTGGAGCGGGCGTGGTCCATGGCGTCCAGGTGGAGCGCGCCACTGTACGAACGACCTGGACGCCATGGGCCACGTCTGCTCGGCTCTGCCTGGGTCGACGGCAGACGGGATGGGAGCTCTCCAACGCGCGCCGCGCACGGCCGGAACCCGCAAGCGGCCCCCCGCCCCGGATGCAGGAGCGCCCCCGCCGGAGGCATCGTCTTTGATCCGCAGGTGACTTCCCGCTCTTGCCCGCATGCACGCGGCGCGCCGTTGGCGCGGGCCGCCGCGGGCGAAGACAGAGCGAGCGGCCCGCGCCGAAGACGGCGCGCGCCCGCGCCGTGCGCGTGCCTTGATGAAGTAGGGAAAGTTCCACCGCGCTTGTGGTGATCCGGAACGACCGGCTTCACCCTGTTGGGCGGCCTGCTGATTCGGCTACGGTGCGAATCATGCCTCTTGCACTGGATACGCCTCAGGGAGCGGCCGAACTGGCTGAGTCCCTGCTGCCCCCGCTCGGGAACCGTTGGCTGCACACGCAAGCCGTTGCAGCACGGGCGCGGGAGGCTTCGGCGGCTGTACCTGAGGCTGAACGTGATCTCCTCGTCGCCTCGGCCTGGCTGCATGACATCGGGTATGCCCCGGAGTTGCGCGAGACCGGGTTTCACCCCCTCGACGGGGCTCGGCACCTGGAATCCCTCGATGCCCCCGACCGACTCGTACGACTGGTTGCTCACCACTCCGGAGCTGTGTATGAGGCAGAGCAGCGCGGTTTGTCTGCCGAGTTGGCCGTGTACGAGCGTGAGGACTCGCCGCTCCTCGATGCGCTGATCTACGCCGACATGACGACTGGCCCCGCTGGGCAGTCCTTCGACTTTGACCGTCGTATGGACGAGATCCTTGATCGGTATGAGGCGGGCAGCGTCGTTCACACCGCGATCAGTAAGGCTCGCCCGTACCTGGGTGCGGCTGTCGAGCGCACGCGTGCCCGACTCCGTGGTTGATCAACCGATGTAGGGAGCGGGCCGGTTGGACAAGCCGTGCTCGATCCGCATCCGCATGGACGGATGGATGCTCAGCTCGCCCAACCGTTCCGGTGCGACGAACGCGACTTCCTTGCTCTCACTACTCGTTCGCGGCTCGCCGCCGACAATGCGGGCGGTGAAGCAGATCGAGAACTGTTGGCGTACCTCTCCGTCGTCGTACGCCATGACGTGACCGGGGTCGGTGTAGAGGCCGACTAGTCCGGTCACCTCGACGTTGAAGCCGGTCTCTTCCTTGGTCTCGCGTACGGCGGCGTCGGCGACCGACTCGCCTACCTCGACGCCTCCGCCGGGGAGCGCCCACAGGTCGTTGTCGGTCTTGTGGATCAGCAGGACTTCTCCGGCCTCGTTGACGGCAACGGCGACCACCGAGGGGACGATGCTGTTCGCCTTCGGGGCGTTCGGATCATTCACGTAGTCGATTCGGCCCATGGGGCCAGCCTCGCACGGCTGGTTGTTCGACCGCTCTACGCGGGCCGTCCTCGCTCCCATGCGTAGTCAAAGCTCCGCATGTAGTGCCGGAACGTGCGGGCGCCCGGGAGGTACCGGAAGTGCAGCATCGGGTTCTGCGCGGCGGGCGCTCCGAGGACGTGAGGGTTCACCAGCACGTCATCGTCGAAGCGGTAGATCGAGTTGTAGAGGATCGTGTCGTGAAGCCTGACCTCGATGCCGGGGACGTTCATCGCCGGTTCCAGGTACTGCCGGGTGATCCGGGCCCGGGCCGCCAGACCGTCGCCGATGCCTTCCTCTTCACCGCGCTGCTTGATCATGGGCGCGTCCGGGTCGCCAAGGAGGATGCGGACCTCGGTCCCTGATGCGGCCTTCTCGGCCAGTTGGTCGGGCAGGTCAGGGTGCCCATCGAACAAGAACAGGCCTGCGTATACGAGGATCTCGACGTGGCTGGTTGCGTTCTCGATCAAGTAGTCCCAGAGGTTCGTCGGGACTGCTCCTCGGTGCGGGTAGTACGTGATCAGTTCTGACGCGCTGGCTGTGTCCGCCTGCTTCTCGACGGCGGGCCAGAGGTAGACCTCGTCCGCTCCGAGGAACTGCGAGGCCTTCCAGCGGTGCGTCCGGTGCGGGGTGCGCTCCTTGGAGACCCACCGCTCAACGCTCTTGGGGTCTATGCCGACGTGATCGGCCAGCGTCTGGATGGTCTCGCCCTTCGCGGAGATCGCTGCGCGCAAGCGGTCGTTCGCCATGATGCCGCTCCCTTGAACTCGCCTTGCCGGATGGAGTGTTGGGACGGTGGGACGTTTTCGACGGTAGCGGAGACGTCCCCAAAGGTCCATAGGGTCGGTGCTCCGTCCACCCCCTTCGGGAGTCTCCTGGTCTCACCGCCGAACAGCGGATCAATTCCCCGCAAGATCAGGAGAAGAGACGATGCGTCAGATTCCCGTCGACACCTCCGCCGCCGTCGTGATGGTGGCCAAGCCTCCGCAGCCCAAGGTCAAGGACCGCCGTACCGGCGAGATCGCCACAGACATCGAGTCCGGCGCGTCGCTGATGACCGTGGAGGTCATGTTCTCCGCCAACGACGAGGTGGAGATCCTGTCCGTCGCCGTTCCCGAGCCGGGTATCTCCGGTGAGCTGACGATGGGCACGCCCGTTGCACTGACCGGGCTGATTGCCCGTCCGTGGGAGAACGACTTCGGTAACGGCAAGCGGCACGGGATCTCGTTCCGCGCGGTCGCCGTGACCTCGCTCGCTGCGGGCGCCTCGAAGCCGAAGGCGGCCTGAGTCATGACGTGGCTGCTCGCCGTCGTGCTGCTGGTCGTTGCTGCCGCAGGTCTCCTGCGGTGGCGGCGCCCCGCCTGGTACTGGCTGACCTTCGGGGTCACCCTCGCCGTGCTGCGCGTCCTGGTCCGGTACGGCTCGGTCATGGACGCCTGCGGCCTGACAGTCCCGCCCGCTCGCTGGCGGCTGCGTCTGGCCAGGCTGACCCATCGGGAGATGCCCGGCCCGCGGGCTCCGCGCATCCTCCGTGTTCGTCCGACCCGGACCGGCCTGGTCTTGCGGCTCGGGCTGCGGCCCGGACAGGACGCCTTCGACGTGGCTGCGTCCACCGACCGGCTGCGCCACTCGTTCGCCATGTACGGCGTCACCTCGCGCGAACTGCGATCGGGCGTCGTAGAGCTGCGGATGACCGGCTATGACGTGCTCAAGCGGGTGCAGATGCCCGCCGTGACCGACCCGGCACCGATGCGCATCCCGGTTGCCCTGCGAGAAGACGGAGCGGTCCATTACCGCGACTTCCGAGCCATCCCGCACGGTCTGACGATCGGCGCCACGGAGTCCGGCAAGTCGGTCTACCTGCGTAACCTCGTGACCGAACTCGCCCCGCGGGACGTGGCGTTGGTCGGCATCGACTGTAAGCAGGGCGTCGAGCTGTTCCCGCTTGCCCGCCGGTTCTCGGCGCTGGCCGACAACCCCGACACCGCGGCCGATCTCCTCGACGCGCTCGTCAATCACATGGAGGGCGTCTACCAGATCATCCGTGCACACCAGGGTGTTGCCTCCGCGGTCCCGGATGCGGAGATCGCCGCAGACATCTGGGACCTGCCCGAGGACCTGCGCCCGGTCCCGATCGTCGTCCTGGTCGACGAGGTGGCCGAACTCGCCCTGTACGCCAGCAGCGCGGACGAGAAGCGCCGCAACCGCATCATCACGTCCCTGGTCCGCCTCGCCCAGCTCGGCCGTGCCGCTGGCGTCTACCTGGAAATCTGCGGGCAGCGTTTCGGCTCGGAGCTGGGCAAGGGCATCACGATGCTGCGTGCTCAGCTCACCGGGCGGACCGCGCACCGCGTCAATGACGAGACGAGCGCGAACATGGCCTTCGGGGACATCGCCCCGGACGCCGTCCTCGCCGCGATCTCCATCCCCGCCGACGCACACGGCGTCGCGATCTCCGGCGACTCGACCGGCGGTTGGTCCCGCATCCGGGCGCCGTACACCTCGCTGCGCAAGGCCGTGAACGTCTGCAACCGGCACGCTGAGCGCACCCCGGACCTGCCCGAGCTGGAGCCGTTCCGGCCTGACCTGCCGCACCTGAAGCCGGTTCCGGCTCCGGCTGTCGAGAAGTCCGCGACGGCTGCCTGATCTCTCCTCGTACTCCGGTCGGCGTGACCGCCTCGCGCCACGTCCCTACCCCGCCCATGCCTGATCCCGGAAGGAGCACCACCCATGGCCACACGCAAGAGCCCCGCCCGCAAGCCCGCGACCCCGCCGGAGTGCAAGACCTGCAAGGGCTCCGGAGAGATCTCGACCGCGGTCCGGGTCGGCGGCCGTAAGCAGCGGACCACCGATCACCAACAGACCGGCATGTGCCTCGCCTGCTTCGGCTCCGGCCACGCCGCCGACTGAACACCTGCTGGGACCGGGCGGCCGGACTCCGTGAGCCCCGCCCGGCCCTGGCCCCAACCCCTGAAGGAGGTGAGGAACCGTGTCCCGCTCGATCCGTCCGGATGCCGTACTCGTACAGGCCGTGATCGCCGGTGCGCTGTCCTTCGCCCACCTGCACGACCTCGCCGCCGCGGCCGGACAAGACGGCTGGAAGGCGTGGGCCTACCCGGTCAGCGTCGACCTGCTGCTCGTTGCTGCATGGCGGCGGCTGCGGGCTGACGGGCCTTCGCGCTTGGCATGGAGCTGGTTCCTGGTCGCCCTGGTCGCTTCGCTCGGCGCCAACGTCGCTACCGCCGGATTCCTCGACCTCGCTCACCCGCCCGCCTGGCTGCGCTTCGGGGTCGCCGGATGGCCCGCCCTCGCGTTCCTCGGCGGCACGCTTCTCGCCCACTCGGCAACCGTGCGGTCGCCCGCCGACACCGCGGCCGGGGACCGGGTGCCGGTTCCGCCGGCGCCCGCAGCCCCGGCCCCCGAACCGGTCTTCGCTCCCGATGCGGCTCCGGCTCTGCCCGAAGCACCGACCGTCCCTGAGGCTCCCGCCGCGCTGGTCGAGCATGCCCGCAAGGTCGCCGACGACCACCGCGCCCGGACCGGCGCCTCGATCGACACCGACACCCTGCGTGCCCGCCTCGGCGTCCCGGCTCCAATGGCCGACGCGATCGCCGCCCAACTCACCTGACCAACAAGGAGAACCGATCGTCATGCCTGCCCGCGACTTTTTCCACTCCGTGATGAGCATCGGCCCCGTGCGGATCGGCACCCACCGCGACCGGCACGGCCACACCAAGCACGCCGCCGTGTGCACCTCCGAGCGCTGCGGCTGGTCCGCCGACTACGGCAGCCAGTCGGCCGCCCAGCTCGCTGCCCGTACTCACCGCTGCAAGGTCCGCTGAGGAGCTGGTCATGGACGTACCGCTGTGGTTCTTCGTCGCCTGCGTCGGGCTCGTCGGCATCCGTCTCATCCGCCCGCCGTGGTGGCTGATCGCCCTGCTGCTGCTCGGCGGCTACCTCCTCGCCGACAGCCTGCTTTCCCCGGTCATCGACACCGCCGTCAACAAGTAACCCGCCGTGAAGGGAGATCCACCATGCTCCGCCCGAAGATCCCGACCATGCCCGCACCGACCGGGCACGTCACTCCGCCTGCCGTGGTCGAGCCGACGAGCGTCGTCCCGCGCCACACCCCCGAGCCGTTCGCCTCTGCCCCCGCGCCGACTCGGCCGACGGTCCAGCTCACCCCTGGCGCCCTGGCCCTGCTCGTCGGCGGCGGCACTGCGGCGGTCCTCGTCGTCGGGACCGTCCTCGTCTCGATGCTCCTCGCCGTCGCCGTGACCGCGGGCTCGCTCGCGATCGTCGCGTTGGTCGTCCGCTCGCTGATCGCCTCGGAGCACAAGCGCCGTTGACCGGCCCCGGAGCGGCCTCCACTGCCAGGTTTCGCCCGCTCCGGCGCCGTCCCTGTCCGAACCAAAGATCCGGAAGGAACCTTCATCATGACCGACCGCATCTCCTACCTGGGACGCGTCTGCCCGAACTGCGACGGCTTTCCCGTCGTCGCCGTATCCTCCGGCCTCGGCCGCGACCACCGCGGCAACCTGCCCGTCGTCACGGTCTCCTGCCACACCTGCAAGGGCTCCGGCACCCTCCGCCCGGCCCTCGCAGTCCGGAAGGTGGCCGCGTGACCGACTCCGCGACCTTCGCGGGCCTCGATCCGACCACCCTCGGCGACCTGCTGCGGGTGGCCGGGTCCGACGGCTTCGACCGCTGGCAAGACCAGATCCGCCGAACCGGCGGCTGCGCCAACCCCATCCACCTGACCGGATGGACGCTCACCAAGGACAAGACGACCGGCGAGACCCTGCACCACTACTCGACCGAGACCGAGCCGGGCGGGCGTCTCCGTGTCGCCTGCGGCAACCGCCGTGCCTCCCGCTGCCCGGCCTGTGCCTGGACCTACGCCGGAGACACTTACCACCTGATCCGGGCTGGGCTCGTCGGCGACGACCGCCGGGACCTTACCCCCACGGTCCGCGATCACCCGCGCGTCTTCGCCACTCTGACGGCGCCATCCTTCGGACCGGTCCACAACCGGCCGGACCGAGGAACCTGCCGCTGCGGTGCCCGCCACGCCCCGGATGATCCGGCCCTCGGCACCGCGCTCGATCCGGCGACCTACGACTACGCGGGCGCGGTCCTCTTCAACAACCTGTCCAGCGAGCTGTGGATGCGGTTCGTCAACCGGCTGCGCCGCGAGATCGCCGCCCGTGCCGGGATCACACAACGGGAACTCGCCGACACCGCCCGCGTCTCGTACGGCAAGGTCGCTGAGTTCCAGAAGCGCGGCGCGATCCACTTCCACGCCGTGATCCGCCTCGACGGTCCGGACGGGCCCGAGACTCCGCCGCCGTCCTGGGCCAGCGTCGGCCTGCTCGATGACGCGATCCGAGCCGCGGCACTGCACGCGTACACGAGCGTCAGCGTTCCCGCCGCCGACGGCCAACCGGCCCGAACGTTCCGCTGGGGCCGACAGCTCGATGTGCGCCCGGTCAAGGCGTTCGGGAACGGCTCCGAGATCACAGAGCAGGCAGTCGCCTCCTACGTCGCCAAGTACGCCACCAAGGCGGCAGAGAACACGGGCACCCTCGACCGCCGGATCGGGGAGCTGGCCGAACTTGATCGTCACGGCGTGCCCGACCATGCCCGCCGCCTGATCAAGGCGTGCAAGCTGCTCGATCCGATCTACCCGGACCGTCGGCTCTGGGCCTGGGCTCACATGCTCGGCTTCCGTGGCCACTTCTCCTCGAAGTCGCGCAGGTACTCGACGACGCTCGGTGAACTCCGTCAGGCCCGCGCTGACTTCAGAGCCGCCCAAGAACGTGAAGCCCTCGGCCTGCCTGACTACGAGCCGGACACCGTGCTCGTCCTCGCCGACTGGCAGTACGCCGGGCACGGCCACACCCCGGGCGAATCCGCCCTCGCCGCCTCGATCGCCCGTGACATCCAACTGAACCGCGAGACAGCACGCGAAGCCCTGCAACACCAACGCACCTTGGAAGGAGCCGCAGCATGAATGATCGATACCTCGACGTGGAACAGGTCGCCGAACTCTTCAACACGTCGGTCCGCTTCCCTCGGCGTCTCGTCGAAGAACGTCGGATTGAGTACGTCAAGCTCGGTCGGCACGTGCGGTTCCGCGAGAGCGTCGTACTTGCGTTCCTCGCCGCGAACACGGTCGAGCCTCGGAAGCGGCTGGGGGTGGCTGCCTGATGGCTGGCAAGAAGCGTCGGCAGTTCGGCCGCGTCCGCAAGCTCCAGTCCGGCCGCTACCAGGCCCGCTACCTGGCCCCTGACGGCCAGCTCCGTCCGGCACCGGAGACCTTCCGCACGAAGAAGGACGCTGACGACTGGCTCGCCGACAAGCAGTCGGAGATGCGCCGTGGAGACTGGCACGACCCGGACGCCGGACAGGTCCCCTTCGGACCGTACGCAACGGCCTGGATCAAGGAACGGGAGATCACGACCACCACGCGACAGCTCTACGGCTCGCTCCTGAAGCACCACCTTGAGCCCGCCTTCGGCGCCGTCAACGTGGCCGCGATCTCGCCCGCCCTCGTTCGGGGCTGGCGTGCCGACAAGCTCGCGTCCGGCACCGGGCCGACGACGGTCGCCAAGGCGTACGCCCTGCTCCGCTCGATCCTGGGCACGGCCGTGTCGGACCAGATGATCAGGCGGAACCCGTGCCAGATCAAGGGAGCGAGCACCGTGCACACCCCGGAGCGGCCGACGGCCACCGTGGAGGAGGTCTACGCCCTCGCCGACGCGATCCAGCCGCGCTACCGGGCGCTCGTCCTCATGGCGGGCTTCCTCGGCCTGCGCTGGGGTGAGCTGGTCGGCCTGCACCGCCGGGACATCGACCTGGAGCACGGCACCGTACGTGTCCGCCGGGCGGTCGCTGAGCTGTTCAACGGACAGCAGGAGATCAAGGCACCCAAGAGTGCGGCGGGCAAGCGCACCGTTGCCGTCCCGCTCGTGATCGTCGCTGAGATCCGGGTCCACCTGAAGCGGTACGCGGAGCCGGGCGCCGACGGCCGCGTCTTCATCGGGGTCAAGGGCGCGACTCCTCGCCGCAACCACTTCAACAAGCTGTGGCGTGCGGCCTGCGAGGATGCCGGGATCAAGGGTCTGCACTTCCATGATCTCCGCCACACGGGGAACACGCTCGCCGCGTCGACCGGGGCCAGCACGCGGGAGCTGATGTCGCGCATGGGCCACAGCACGACCCGGGCCGCGCTGATCTATCAGCACGCGAGCGCGGACCGTGACCGGCTGATCGCGGACGCCCTGAACGAGATCGTGAAGAAGGGCCGGAAGAACGGCAAGAAGTCCAAGAAGAAGAAGAAAGATCGAAAGTCCAAGGGGCACGCGGGGGACACGGAGGACTGAACGGGCCCCTAGGAAACGATCAAGGCCAGGCAGAGGAAATAGCCTCTGACCTGGCCTTGAGTCGTATGGAGCGGGCGACGGGAATCGAACCCGCGTAGCTAGTTTGGAAGACTAGGGCTCTACCATTGAGCTACGCCCGCACGGCCGCACCGCAGGTCGGTGACCGCGGTACGCAGGCATCGTAGCGGGTCGAGGGCGTCGAGCGCACACCCCCCTTTCGGCGGCCCGCAGCGCGGGAGCCGCATGGCCTGCGGGCATGTACCCTACGTGTCGCACCGACGGGGTGTGGCGCAGCTTGGTAGCGCGTCCGCTTTGGGAGCGGAAGGTCGTGGGTTCAAATCCCGCCACCCCGACCAGCGTTCGGAGGGTGGCCGGCGCGGACAGGGTCGGCCACCCCGGGGTTCTCCAAGATCGCATTGTGGGTCAGCAGCGGCGTGCCGTTACTATGCAAGCTGCATGCCCGTGTGTCTCTTAAGCCGGGCAGATCCCAGAAGTCAGCCCCCAAGGAGACCCACCGTGAAGAGCGCCGTCGAGACCCTGAACCCGACCCGGGTTCGGCTCAGCATTGAGGTGCCCTTCGAGGAGCTCAAGGACAGCCTCGACGCGGCGTACAAGAAGATCAACCAGCAGGTCACGGTGAAGGGCTTCCGCAAGGGCAAGATCCCGGCCCGCGTCATCGACCAGCGCTTCGGCCGCGGTGCGGTTCTCGAGGAGGCCGTCAACGACGCGCTCCCGAAGTTCTACACCGAGGCCGTGAACGAGGCGGAGCTCAACGTCCTCGGTCAGCCCGAGGTCGACATCACCGACCTGAAGGACGGCGAGACGCTGAACTTCACCGCTGAGGTCGATGTACGCCCGACGATCGAGATCCCGGACTACTCCGGCATCGAGGTCGAGGTCGACGCCACTGAGGTCACCGAAGAGGACGTCGACAAGGCCGTCGAGCAGCTGCGCGACCGCTTCGCCTCCACCGCGCCGGTCGAGCGCGCCGCCGAGGACGGCGACGTCGTGACGATCGACCTGGAGGCCAAGGTCGAGGGCGAGGTCCTCGAGGACGGCGTCGCGTCCGGCGTCTCGTACACCATCGGCTCGGGCGAGCTCCTCGACGGCATCGACGACGCCGTCAAGGGCCTGGAGGCCGGTGGCGAGGCCACCTTCACCTCCGAGCTCAAGGGCGGTTCCGCCGAGGGCAAGGACGCCGAGGTCACCGTCAAGGTGAGCCAGGTCGCCAAGCGTGAACTGCCGGAGCTGGACGACGAGTTCGCGCAGCTCGCCTCCGAGTTCGACACCCTTGAGGAGCTGAAGGCGGACAGCCGCAAGCGCCTCGAGAACCAGAAGCTGAACGACCAGGCCACGCAGGCGCAGGAGCGCGTCCTGGAGAAGCTGCTCGAGCTGGTCGAGGTTCCCGTCCCGGAGAAGCTGCTCGAGGACGAGGTCCAGACCCGCAAGCACAACCTCGAGAACCACCAGCTCGGCCAGATGGGCCTGGACCTCGAGAAGTTCCTCGAGATCCAGGGCAAGACGGTCGAGGAGTTCGACGCCGAGACGAGCGAGCAGGCCGTCAAGGGCATCAAGACGCAGTTCGTCCTCGACGAGCTCGTCAACAAGGAGAAGCTGAACGTCAGCCAGGAGGAGCTCACCGAGCACCTCATGCGCCGCGCCGCTTCCTCCGGCATGTCCCCCGACCAGTTCGCCCAGGCGGTCGTCGAGGGTGGCCAGGTCCCGATGCTCGTCGGCGAGGTCGCCCGCGGAAAGGCCCTTGCCGTGGTCGTCGAGGCCGCCACCGTCAAGGACACCAACGGCGAGGTCGTCGACCTGTCGGACGACGAGGAGGAGACGGAGGAGGCCACCGAGGCCGCCGCCGAGTCCACCGAGGCCCCCGAGGCCGAGGCCAAGTAACCGCTCCGCTCAGGAACGTGTGAGCAGGCCCCCGGAACCGTGCTGGTTCCGGGGGCCTGCTTTTACGGGCGCGGAGAGCCGCGCTCGGCCACCCCGTCCATGACCGGCGCGAACCTGCGCTCACAGCGAACAGTTCCACTCGCGGGATTCTCCTGAGGGAGCCGCGCGTTAGGGTCCATGAAGAGGAGGGCAGGGGAGTCCGAGCACGGCCCCCGGCCCCAGCTAAAGACGCGAGACGGCGCGTAGCCGTCAGAGACGAGCAGGTGGATACGTGACGAATCTGATGCCTTCCGCCGCAGGCGAGCCGTCCATCGGTGGTGGCCTCGGCGACCATGTGTACAACCGGCTGCTCGGCGAGCGCATCGTCTTCCTCGGCCAGCAGGTCGACGACGACATCGCGAACAAGATCACCGCGCAGATGCTGCTCCTTGCCGCAGACCCGGACAAGGACATCTACCTCTACATCAACAGCCCCGGTGGCTCGGTGACGGCCGGCATGGCGATCTACGACACCATGCAGTACATCCCGAACGACGTCATCACCATCGGCATGGGCATGGCCGCCTCCATGGGCCAGTTCCTGCTGACCGGCGGCACGGCGGGCAAGCGCTTCGCTCTGCCGCACACCGACATCCTGATGCACCAGGGCTCTGCGGGCATCGGCGGTACCGCGTCGGACGTGAAGATCCAGGCCGAGTACCTGCTGCGCACGAAGAAGCGCATGGCCGAGATCACGGCCCTGCACTCCGGCCAGACCATCGAGACGATCATCCGTGACGGTGACCGCGACCGCTGGTTCACCACCGAGGAGGCCAAGGAGTACGGCCTCATCGACGAGATCATCACTGCCGCTACGGGCGTTCCGGGCGGCGGCGGCACCGGCGCCTGATCCTCGCGATCACGTCGGCACAGCCAGCCAAGCCCACCCTCACCAGGACGGAACACCGACCATGAACAACTTCCCCGGCAGCGGCCTGTACCAGGGCCCCCAGGTCGACAACCGCTACGTGGTGCCGCGCTTCGTCGAGCGCACCTCGCAGGGCGTGCGCGAGTACGACCCGTACGCGAAGCTCTTCGAGGAGCGCATCATCTTCCTCGGCGTGCAGATCGACGACGCGTCGGCCAACGACGTCATGGCGCAGCTGCTGTGCCTGGAGTCGATGGACCCGGACCGCGACATCTCCATCTACATCAACAGCCCCGGTGGCTCGTTCACGGCCCTCACGGCCATCTACGACACGATGCAGTTCGTGAAGCCGGACATCCAGACGGTCTGCATGGGCCAGGCCGCCTCCGCGGCCGCCGTCCTGCTGGCCGCCGGTACGCCCGGCAAGCGCATGGCGCTGACCAACGCGCGCGTGCTGATCCACCAGCCCTCCGGCGGCACCGGCCGTGAGCAGCTCTCCGACCTGGAGATCGCGGCCAACGAGATCATGCGCATGCGTGCTCAGCTGGAAGACATGCTGGCCAAGCACTCGACGACGCCGATCGAGAAGATCCGCGACGACATCGAGCGCGACAAGATCCTCACGGCCGAGGACGCGCTCGCGTACGGCCTGGTCGACCAGGTCGTGTCGACGCGCAAGATGAACAACGAGGCGATCGCGTAGTAGGCGCTGTATCGTCTGCCGTTCCCTCCGGCACGGTTCACGTCAAAGTGAACCGTGCCAAGGGGGGCCCGAACGGGGGGCCCGGCAAGGTACCGTCGGATACAGGCACCAGGAGCCGCTTACGCGAGCGTCTCCCAGGCGAAGGGGAAGCACCTCGTGGCACGCATCGGTGACGGCGGCGATCTGCTCAAGTGCTCGTTCTGCGGAAAGAGCCAGAAGCAGGTCAAGAAGCTCATCGCAGGCCCCGGTGTATACATCTGCGACGAGTGCATCGACCTCTGCAACGAGATCATCGAGGAAGAGCTCGCGGAGACGAGCGAAGTGCGCTGGGAGGAACTGCCCAAGCCGCGCGAGATCTACGAGTTCCTCGAGAGTTATGTCGTAGGACAGGAAGCCGCCAAGAAGGCCCTGTCCGTCGCGGTGTACAACCACTACAAGCGCGTCCAGGCCGGCGAGAACGGCGGGGCGAACGGACGGGACGACGCGATCGAACTCGCGAAGTCCAACATCCTTCTCCTCGGCCCGACCGGCTCCGGAAAGACGCTCCTCGCGCAGACACTGGCGCGCATGCTCAACGTCCCGTTCGCCATCGCCGACGCGACGGCGCTGACGGAGGCCGGGTACGTCGGCGAGGACGTCGAGAACATTCTGCTGAAGCTGATCCAGGCGGCCGACTACGACGTCAAGAAGGCCGAGACCGGGATCATCTACATCGACGAGATCGACAAGGTCGCCCGCAAGTCGGAGAACCCGTCGATCACGCGTGACGTGAGCGGTGAGGGCGTGCAGCAGGCCCTCCTCAAGATCCTTGAGGGCACCAGCGCCTCGGTTCCGCCGCAGGGCGGCCGCAAGCACCCGCACCAGGAGTTCATCCAGATCGACACGACGAACGTGCTGTTCATCGTGGGCGGCGCGTTCGCCGGTCTGGAGAAGATCATCGAGTCGCGGGCGGGCGCCAAGGGCATCGGCTTCGGCGCGACCCTGCACTCCAAGCGCGAGCTGGAGGAGAAGGACCAGTTCCAGGAGGTCATGCCGGAGGACCTGGTGAAGTTCGGGATGATCCCGGAGTTCATCGGCCGGCTCCCGGTCATCACCGCGGTCCAGAACCTCGACCGTGAGGCGCTGCTCCAGATCCTCGTCGAGCCGAAGAACGCTCTGGTCAAGCAGTACGAGCGGCTCTTCGAACTCGACGGTGTGGAGCTGGACTTCGAGCGCGAGGCGCTCGAGGCCATCGCCGACCAGGCGATCCTGCGCCGCACCGGCGCGCGAGGACTGCGCGCCATCATGGAGGAGGTCCTTCAGTCGGTGATGTACGAGGTCCCGTCCCGCAAGGACGTGGCCCGCGTCGTCATCACGGCAGAGGCCGTTCACTCGAACGTGAACCCGACGCTGATCCCGCGGGACGCCCGCGGCGGTGGCAGCGGCGAGCAGAAGTCGGCGTAGCCACAGGCCAGTCGGTACGGGAAGGGCCCCGGTCGGAGATCCGACCGGGGCCCTTCTCATGTGGTGCAGGTGCTGACCGTCAGGACTTGACGCGGACCTCGTCGCGCAGCTTCGCCGTCGTGTCGGCCGCCTCGCTCAGCGGCTGCTCCTTCTTCGAGATGATGGCGCCGCTGTCGGAGTACACGATGTACGTGACCGTGCTGTGGTCGCCCCAGATGCACATCGGCATCTTGAAGCTCGACGGCACACCCGCGGTGGACGAACTGCCGCCGGGCATCTCGTACTTGGCGTTCTGGCACTTCATGACGCCGTTCTTGAAGCCGGCCGGCTCGAACTTCTGGGGCGAGCCGTCGAAGGAGACCTTGGCGCCGCTCGCGCCGCCCGCGTCCGCCTTGGACTTCTTCTCCATCTCGGTGAACATCGAGTCGACGACCTTCTCCGGGTCCTCGATCTTGCCGTAGACGCCACCGAAGTTGATCGCCTTGACCGAGGTGCCGGAGCCCGCCTTGTAGCTGGCGTTCACGCTCTTGGGGTCGGTCACGCCCCACTTCTTGGCCTCCGCGAGGTCGCTGTCGCTGAAGGTGCCGCTGCTGGAGGTGTTCGAGCTGCTCTTCTGGTACTCGCCGAGGACCGTGGCCGGCGTCGTCAGCTTGTGCTGGCCGTCGTCCGCCACGGACCCGCCGCCACTGCCGCCGTCGCCGCCGCCGAAGATGAAGTAGCCCCCGGCCCCGAGCGCCGCCACCACGACGACCGCGCCGATCACGATGCCCAGCACCTTCTTGCTGCCGCCCCCGCCGGTGGGCGGCTGCGGCGGGTACTGGCCGTACGGAGCCTGCTGCGGCTGCCCGTACGGGCCCGGCTGCTGGGGCTGGCCGTAACCGCCGGGCGCCTGCTGCGGCGGCTGACCGTACGGACCCGGCGGCTGCTGGGGCGGAACGCCTTGGGGTGCCTGCTGGGGCGGCTGCTGCGGGTAACCGTAGCCGGGCTGGGGCGCCTGCGGCGGCTGGCCGTACGGACCCGGCTGCTGCGGCTGACCGTAGGGGCCCGGCTGCTGGGGCGGCTGACCGTACGGGCCCGGCTGCTGGGGCGGCTGGTTCCCGTACGGGCCCGGCTGGTTGTGGCTCATTACTGGCGTTCCCTCCCGTTGCTTATGTGCTGCCGACATCCTGACGTACGTGGGTGCGATCCGTTCCACCGGATTCGGTTTCAGTACGAGCTTGTAACCCCTCTAAACTGGCCCCGTGACCGAGAACTCTCAGCAGCAGACGCCAGCGCCCACTTCCGAACTGCCGACCCAGTACGCGCCGGCCGAAGTAGAGGGGCCGCTGTACGAGCGCTGGGTGGAGCGCGGTTACTTCGATGCCGATCCCAAGAGCGAGAAGCCGCCGTACACGATCGTCATCCCGCCGCCGAACGTCACGGGCTCCCTGCACCTGGGCCACGCCTTCGAGCACACGCTGATCGACGCCCTCACCCGCCGCAAGCGCATGCAGGGCTACGAGACGCTGTGGCAGCCCGGCATGGACCACGCCGGCATCGCCACGCAGAACGTGGTGGAGCGCGAGCTCGCCAAGGAGGGCCTGTCCCGTCACGACCTGGGCCGTGAGGCGTTCGTCGAGCGGGTCTGGCAGTGGAAGGCCGAGTCCGGCGGCCAGATCGCCGGTCAGATGCGCCGCCTGGGCAACGGTGTGGCGTGGAGCCGCGACCGCTTCACGATGGACGAGGGCCTGTCCCGCGCGGTCCAGACCGTCTTCAAGAAGATGTTCGACGACGGCCTGATCTACCGCGCCGAGCGCATCAGCAACTGGTGCCCGCGCTGCCTGACGGCCATCTCGGACATCGAGGTGGACTACCAGGACGACGACGGCGAGCTCGTCTCCATGAAGTACGGCGACGGCGAGGACACCATCGTCGTCGCGACCACCCGCGCCGAGACGATGCTCGGCGACACCGCGGTCGCCGTCCACCCGGACGACGAGCGCTACGCGCACCTGATCGGCAAGCGGATCAAGCTGCCGCTGACCGGGCGCTCGATCCCCGTCGTCGCGGACACGCACGTCGACCCGGAGTTCGGCACCGGAGCCGTCAAGGTCACGCCCGCGCACGACCCGAACGACTTCGCGATCGGTCAGCGCCACGACCTCGAGGCGCTGGAGGTTCTGGACGAGCGCGGCATCATCACCGCGCACGGTCCCTTCGAGGGGCTCGACCGCTTCGAGGCGCGCTCCGCGATCGTCGCCGCGCTGCGGGCCGAGGGCCGGATCGTCGCCGAGAAGCGGCCGTACGTGCACAGCGTCGGCCACTGCTCGCGCTGCAAGACGACCCTGGAGCCGCGCCTGTCGCTGCAGTGGTGGGTCAAGGTCGAGCCGCTCGCCAAGGCGGCCGGCGACGCGGTCCGCGACGGCCGGACGAACATCCACCCCGCCGACCTGACGCAGCGCTACTTCGACTGGGTCGACAATCTCAACGACTGGTGCATCTCGCGCCAGCTGTGGTGGGGCCACCGCATCCCCGTCTGGCACGGCCCGAACGGCGAGATCGTGTGCGTCGGCCCCGACGAGCAGCCGCCGAGCGGCGAGGGCTGGCACCAGGACACGGACGTCCTGGACACCTGGTTCTCGTCCGGCCTGTGGCCGTTCTCCACGCTGGGCTGGCCCGAGCAGACCGAGGACCTGGCGAAGTTCTATCCGAACTCGGCCATGGTCACCGGCTACGACCTGATGTTCTTCTGGGTCGCCCGGATGATGATGTTCGGCCTGTACGTGATGGACGGCGAGGTCCCCTTCAAGACCATCGCGTTCCACGGCATGGTCCGTGACGAGCACGGCAAGAAGATGTCCAAGTCGTTCGGCAACGCGGTCAACCCGCTGGACTGGATGGACACCTACGGCTCCGACGCGCTGCGCTTCACGCTCGCCCGCGGCGCGAACCCCGGTATCGACGTCCCGATCGGCGAGGACTGGGTCCAGGCGTCCCGGAACTTCGCCAACAAGATCTGGAACGCGACGCGCTTCGCGCTCATGAACGGCGCGACCGTCGAGGGCCCGCTGCCGGAGCCGTCCGAGATGACGGCGACGGACCGCTGGATCCTCTCCCGTCTCAACAAGACGGTCGCCGAGGTCGACGCGTTCTACGAGGACTACCAGTTCGCGAAGCTCTCCGACTCGCTCTTCCACTACGCGTGGGACGAGGTCTTCGACTGGTACGTCGAGCTGTCGAAGACGACGTTCATGGCGGGCGGCGAGCCGGCCAAGGTGTCGGGCCGGGTCCTCGGTGAGGTCCTCGACGTCATGCTGCGGCTGCTGCACCCGATCGTCCCGTTCGTCACCGAGACGCTGTGGACGACGCTCACGGGCGGTGAGTCGGTCGTCATCGCCGACTGGCCGAAGGACAGTGGCTTCCGCGACGACGCCGCCGAGCAGGAGATCGCGACGCTCCAGCAGGTCGTCACCGAGGTCCGCCGCTTCAAGGGCGACCAGGGCCTCAAGGCGGGCCAGCGCGTCCCGGCCCGCCTGACCCTGGACGGCACCGCGCTCGCCGCGCACGAGCCGGCCATCCGCCAGCTGCTCAAGCTGCAGCCGGAGGGCGAGGGCTTCACCGCCACCGCCACGCTGCCGGTCGCGGGCGCCGAGGTGGCGCTCGACCTGTCCGGTGCGATCGACGTGGCCGCCGAGCGCAAGCGCCTCGCCAAGGACCTCGCCGCCGCAGAGAAGGACAAGGCGCAGTCCGAGGGCAAGCTCGGCAACGAGGCGTTCCTCGCCAAGGCCCCGGACCAGGTGGTCGACAAGATCAAGGGCCGGCTCGCCAAGGCGGACGAGGACATCGCCCGGATCCAGGCCCAGCTGGACCGGCTGCCGCAGGCGTAGCAGCGTGAGTCATCGACGCGGCGGGCCCCGAAACCTTTGGGTTTCGGGGCCCGCCGCGTCGAACGACTGACCCTGCTGTCGGCGCGACGCCCCGAGCCGTCCTGAGCACCGATGCGGGCCGCCGCGGGGCCGACGAGACCACCGCGTATCCCGAGCGCTCGACGAGGGTGGGGCCGCCGCACGGCGTTCCCGTGGCCGGCCACGAGATGCCCCGGCATGCCGGATCAAGGTAAGAAGGGGCATATCGGGCGCGGTCGCACGGAGATGAGGCGCATGCACGACGGGGCCGACGCAGAGGCGGCGAGCGGGGCCGCGACGGCCGCCGCGGGCCGTCGCCTCGGGCGGCTCTGGTCGCGCCTGGAGCGCTGGCGCGGCACCCCGCACGCCGTCGACCTCGTCACGGCCGCCGGCTGCTTCGCCCTGATGGGCCTCGACATCCCCGGCCTCGCCAGGGCGGACAACGCGCTCAGCGGCACGTCCGCCACGCTCGTGCTCGTCCTCGGCGCCGCGACGCTGCTGCTGCGCCGGCGCGGGCCGTGGGGGCCCTGGCTGTCGTTCGCCGTCGGGATGGTCTTCCTCGGCTGGCTGCACGATGTGACCCTGATCCAGTTCGCCCTGTACTCCGTGGCCCGCTACCGGGGCCGCAACTCCGGCATCCTCGCGTGCTGCGGCTATCTCGTCTGGGCCTGTACCGCGTACGCGCTCTTCGACTGGCCCGCGCACCGCGGCGGCGAGAGCGTGAGCCAGTTCCTCGCCCTCGCCGTGCCCATCGGGGTACTCGCCACCGGCGTCGGCATCGCCGCGCGCCGTATCGACCTCGTCCGCGCACTGGAGGCCAAGGGCACCGAGACGGCGCTGCTCCAGGCCGTGCAGCAGGAGCGCGCCGACGTCGCGGGCGACGTGCACGACTTCGTGGGCCGCGAGCTCACGATGCTGTCGGTGCGGGCGGAGGTGCTGTCGCGGCGGGCCCGCGGCGAGCGCTGGGAGACCGACTTCGACGAGCTGTCCGAGACGGCGCGGCGGGCGCACCTGCTGCTCAACGAGATCGTCGTGCGCCGCGGCACCGGAGGCGGCGCACCGACCCCCGGCCTGGAGGCCCTGGCCCGGCTCGCCGAGGAGAGCGCGGCGGCGGGCAACGAGGTCGCCGTCGAGGTGGACGCCGCCGCCCGCGCCCAGTCCCCGCTGCGCCAGGCCGCGGTCTACCGCGTCGTCCAGGAGTGCCTCACGAACGCCGCGAAGCACGCCCCGGGCCGGCCGGTGGCGGTGACCGTGACGGTGGCGGCGAACCGCCTGCGCGTCACGGTCACCAACCCGCTGGCGCCCAGCGCCCCGACACTGCCCCCGGTCTCGGCGGGTACGGGCACGGCGGGCATGGCAGAACGGGTGTCGTCACTGGGCGGCACGTTCCACGCAGGCAGAACAGAGCAGTCCACCTACGAGGTGGAGGCAACTTTCCCGGCAAGAACGTAGGGGCTGTTCTTCAGGGGCGCGGGGCTGTCTCGATGTGCGGCTCCGCCGCGTGGGCGCAAACGCAACCCCAGCAACACCGCACCCGCGAACCCAACTCAGCCCCAACGCAAAACTCACGCCGCCAGCATCCGCTGCAACCCGTCGAAGTCGTCCACACACTTCCCGCACCCCAGCGCCACGCTGTCCAGCGGATCGTCCGCGACGAACACCGGAATCCCCGTGCCGGAGGCGATCCGCAGATCGAGGCCCGGCAGCATCGCACCCCCGCCCGTCAGCACGATCCCGTGCTCCATGACGTCCCCCGACAGCTCCGGAGGACACTCCTCCAGCGTCGCCTTCACCGCGGCGATGACCGCCTCCACCGGCTCGTCGAGCGCGGCCCGCACCTCACGTACCGTCAGCTCCAGCGTCTTCGGGAGGCCCGCCACCTTCTCCCGCCCCCGCACGGTGAACGCCCGCATCTCGAACGAGTCCTCGCCGGGCACCGGCCACGCCGAGCCGATCGCGACCTTGATGTCCTCGGCCGTGCGCTCGCCGATCAGCAGCCCGTGCTCCTTGCGCACGTAGTCCGTGATGGCCTCGTCGAACCGGTCGCCGCCGACCCGCAGGGACTGCGAAGTGACCACGCCGCCCAGCGAGATGACGGCGACCTCGCTCGTGCCGCCGCCGATGTCCACGACCATCGACCCGCGCGGATCCGCCACCGGGAGCCCCGCCCCGATCGCCGCCGCCATCGGCTCCTCGATCAGGTGCACGGTCCGCGCCCCGGCCCGCCGCGCCGCGTGCTCGATGGCCCGCCGCTCCACGGGCGTGACCCCGCTGGGCACGCACACCACCATGCGGATACGGGGGCGGCGCCCCGGCACCGCCTTGCGGACGAAGTGCCGGATCATCGCCTCGGCGGCCTCGTAGTCGCTGATCACGCCGCCGCGCAGCGGCCGGATCGCGGTGATCGACCCCGGCGTGCGCCCGATGGTCTCCTTCGCCTCGCTGCCCACGGCGAGCACCTCGCCGCGCCCGCCCGCCTTCATGGCGACGACCGAGGGTTCGTTCAGCACGATGCCCTGACCGCGCACGTAGAGAAGGGTGTTGGCGGTGCCGAGATCGATGCCTATGTCCATGATCAGCAAGTTTGCCGGGCGGGAGACGGTTCCGGAGGGACCAAGGTCCCGAAACGGACAGGGCGAAAGTCCCGAAAGGGGACGACGGGTGGCGTCGGGCACGCTGTCGGTGGACCTCCGTAGACTGGCGTATGTGAGTGACCTCCCCCCGCGCGACAGCAGCGACTACGGCTCCCCCGACAACCCCGACGACGCCGACCAGTTCGAAGAGATCGTCGGCGAAGAGACCACCCGCGACCCCGACCTCGCGGTGATCGAGGCGGGCAGCCGCACCCTGCGCACCCAGTCGGCCCCGCCGCAGGGCGACGGCATCCCGGCCCGCCCGGAGGACCCCGAGGTGGAGAAGGCGCTGCGGGTGGTGGAGGCGGAGCTCGCCACGCGCTGGGGCGAGACGAAGCTGGAGCCCTCCGTCGACCGCATCGCCGCGCTGATGGACGTGCTCGGCGAGCCGCAGCGCGCGTACCCCTCGATCCACATCACGGGCACGAACGGGAAGACGTCCACGGCCCGCATGATCGAGGCCCTGCTCACGGGCTTCGACCTGCGCACCGGCCGGTACACCTCACCGCACGTCCAGTCGATCACCGAGCGGATCAGCCTGGACGGCGCCCCGATCGGCCACGAGCGCTTCATCGAGACGTACGACGACATCAAGCCGTACGTCGAGATGGTCGACGCCCAGCAGGAGTACCGCCTCTCCTTCTTCGAGGTGCTGACGGGCATGGCCTACGCGGCCTTCGCCGACGCCCCGGTGGACGTGGCGGTCGTCGAGGTCGGCATGGGCGGCAGCTGGGACGCGACGAACGTGATCGACGGATCGGTCGCGGTCATCACCCCCATCGACCTCGACCACACCGACCGGCTCGGTGAGACGCCCGGCGAGATCGCCGGCGAGAAGTCCGGGATCATCAAGCAGGACGCCTCCGTGATCATGGCGCAGCAGCCGGTGGACGCGGCGCAGGTGATCCTCAAGAAGGCCGTGGAGACGGACGCGACGGTGGCCCGCGAGGGCCTGGAGTTCGGCGTCGTCCGCCGCGAGGTCGCCGTCGGCGGCCAGTTGGTGACGCTGCGCGGGCTCGGCGGCGAGTACGAGGACATCTTCCTGCCGCTGCACGGCGCGCACCAGGCGCACAACGCGGCGGTGGCGCTCACCGCCGTCGAGGCGTTCTTCGGTATCGGCTCGCAGCACGCGCGCCTGCTCGACATCGACACCATCCGCACCGCGTTCGCCTCGGCCACGTCGCCGGGCCGCCTGGAGATCGTGCGCCGCTCGCCGACGGTCGTGCTCGACGCCGCGCACAACCCGGCGGGCGCCCGCGTCACCGCCGAGGCGATCGGCGAGGTCTTCGACTTCAGCCGCCTCATCGGTGTCGTCGGCGCCAGTGGCGACAAGAACGTACGGGGGCTCCTGGAGGCCTTCGAGCCGATCCTCGCGGAGGTCGTCGTCACGCAGAATTCCAGCCACCGGGCCATGGACGCCGACGAGTTGGCGGGCATCGCGGTGGAGGTCTTCGGTGACGAGCGCGTCCAGGTCGAGCCGCGCCTCGACGACGCGATCGAGGCCGCGATCACGCTCGCCGAGGAAGAGGGCGAGTACGCGGGCGGGGGAGTGCTCGTCACCGGTTCCGTCATCACGGTCGGCGAAGCCCGGCTGCTTCTGGGGAAGGGCTGATCGCCGTGCGTATTCTCTGTTCCTCGACCCTGCTCGCCGAGTTCTTCGTCATCGGCTTCGCCGGGCTCGTCGCCATGAAGGACCCCGACCTCTCGGCCGGCCTGGTGTGGACGGTGAGCGGCATCGCGATGCTGCTCAGCGTGCTGCTGTGCGGCATGGTGACGCGGCCCGGCGGTGTGCAGCTCGGCTGGGCGCTGCAGATCGCCCTGATCATCAGCGGCTTCTTCGTCCCGGTCATGTTCTTCCTCGGCGCCTGCTTCGCGGGCCTGTGGTGGGCCTCGGTCCACTTCGGCCGCAAGGTCGACGAGGCAAAGGCCCGCTTCGCAGCCCAGGCCGGCCAGGCTTGAGGCGTGCGGCGCCAAATCCAGCCCCTGCGGCGATTGAGCAGCGGGGTCCGGGGCAGAGCCCCGGGGTTGGGCCCAGCCCCGGCCAGGCCCCGGCGCCCGCCCGCCTGCCGCGGCGATGGTCACGCCCTGTAACCTCGGGCGTCACCGCACACTAGGCCTACAAGGAGTCCCGCGAATGACCCAGCGCACGCTCGTCCTGCTCAAGCCCGACGCCGTCCGCCGCGGCCTGATCGGCGAGATCATCGGCCGCATCGAGCGCAAGGCCGGCTGGACGATCAGCGCGCTCGAACTGCGCAGCCTGAGCCAGGAGACGCTGGAGGCGCACTACGGCGAGCACAAGGGCAAGCCGTTCTACGAGCCGCTGGTCGACTTCATGTCCTCCGGGCCGGTGGTCTCCCTGGTCGTCGAGGGCGAGCGGGTGATCGAGGGCGTACGCCAGCTGGCCGGTCCCACGGACCCGATCGCCGCCGCCCCCGGTTCGATCCGCGGCGACCTCGGCACCATCGTCCGTGAGAACCTGATCCACGCCTCCGACTCCGAGGAGTCCGCGGCGCGCGAGCTGAAGCTTTTCTTCCCCGATTTCGCGTGACGGGTCGCTTTTCCGGTCTTCTCGTATTCCGGACTTCGACTCACTCCCGTGAGACACCCGGTGTCCGCTCCATGAGACCGGCGAGTTCGTTTTCTGATGCAGTGTCAGTCACGGAGCGCCACTGACCAGGAGCGGCCCGAGAATTCGGGCCGCTCTTTTGCATATGCGGCCCAATCGGGGGAACGCACTCCTCCGTCGGGACGTCCCCATTAGCGGGGCAGGGACTCCCATGCTGACAATGGCGAAGACCCTCGCGCCGTGATCGTGCAGGCGAGACTACGATGGAGCCTCCACGCCACACGCGTCCACCTCTCGCCTACCTGACAAGCCATCAAACGCTCCACTTGGGAAGGCCAGACGAATCCTGATGGGGAACTCAATGTCGTTCATCGGCCGTGACATGGCTGTCGACCTCGGGACCGCCAACACGCTGGTGTACGTCAGGGGTCGAGGGATCGTGCTCAATGAGCCGTCCGTGGTCGCTATCAACACCAACACCGGCGGCATCCTCGCGGTCGGCGCCGAAGCCAAGAAGATGATCGGGCGCACGCCGGGCAACATCGTGGCGGTCCGCCCGCTGAAGGACGGCGTGATCGCCGACTTCGAGATCACCGAGCGCATGCTCCGCTACTTCATCCTGAAGGTGCACAAGCGGCGCTACCTCGCCCGGCCTCGTGTCGTCGTCTGCGTGCCGTCCGGCATCACCGGTGTCGAGCGCCGCGCGGTCATCGAGGCCTCCTCGCAGGCCGGTGCCCGCCAGGTGCACATCATCGAGGAGCCCATGGCCGCGGCCATCGGCTCCGGGCTCCCGGTCCACGAGGCCACGGGCAACATGGTGGTCGACATCGGTGGCGGCACCACCGAGGTCGCGGTGATCTCGCTCGGCGGAATCGTCACGGCGCAGTCCATCCGCGTCGCGGGCGACGAGCTGGACAACGCGATCATCCAGCACATCAAGAAGGAGTACTCGCTCCTCCTCGG
Source organism: Streptomyces sp. NPDC102360 (assembly GCF_044766085.1). Classification (NCBI taxonomy): domain Bacteria; kingdom Bacillati; phylum Actinomycetota; class Actinomycetes; order Kitasatosporales; family Streptomycetaceae; genus Streptomyces; species Streptomyces sp. NPDC102360. The sequence continues at coordinate 65,037 of NZ_JBIWLG010000012.1, forward strand.
TGAGCGCACCGCCGAACAGATCAAGATCACGATCGGCTCCGCGTACGACCTCGACTCCGACGAACACACCGAGATCCGCGGCCGTGACCTCGTGTCAGGGCTGCCGAAGACCGTCGTCATCTCGGCGGCGGAAGTCCGCAAGGCGATCGAGGAACCGGTCAACGCGATCGTCGACGCCGTGAAGACCACCCTCGACAAGTGCCCGCCCGAACTGTCCGGTGACGTAATGGACCGCGGCATCGTTCTCACCGGTGGCGGCGCCCTGCTGCGCGGCCTCGACGAACGGCTGCGCCGCGAGACCGGCATGCCGATCCACATCGCCGAGGACCCGCTCGACAGTGTGGCGCTCGGTTCCGGCAAGTGCGTCGAGGAGTTCGAGGCGCTCCAGCAGGTTCTGGACGCTTCGCCGCGCAGATGATCTGAAGCGAAAACGTCCGCCGTACGAGTGCCTGCCACCTCGTGCGGCGGATCGTTGATATATAGGCAAGGCATAAGAAATCCTCCGCAGCATCGCTCGGCACGGCCGAGCACCGCTCGACTCAATCGACAGAGGAAGGCACGGCCGCCGCACGTGAGGGACACACGAGAGAGTCGGCTGCTCCTGGTGCTGCTGATCGCCATCGCGTTCGCACTGATCACGGTGGACATCCGCGGCGGCGAGGACTCGCCGGTCGACGGTGCCCGGCACGCGGCCGCCACGGTCTTCGGCCCCGTGGAGAACGGGGTGTCCGGCGCGGTCGACCCGATCGGCAACGCCATAAGCGCGGTCCGCGACTCCGACAAGCGGCACAACCGCATCGGTGAACTGGAGCACGAGAACGCCGCGTTGAAGGCCAAGCTCGGCAGCGGCGACCGCAACCGCAGCAAGGTCCGCCAGCTCGACGCCATGCTGAAGACGGCGGGCGCGGGCCAGTACGGCATCAAGGGCGCCCAGGTCATCGCCATCGGCTCGGCGCAGGGCTTCTCCTGGACCGTGACCATCGACGCGGGCGCCAATGACGGCATCAAGCGCGACATGACGGTGCTGAACGGCGACGGACTCGTCGGCCGTGTGACGACCGCCGGCCCGAACACCGCCACCGTGCTGCTCGCCAACGACCCCGACTTCACCGTCGGCACCCGCATGGAGAAGTCCGACGAGCTCGGCTTCGCCTCCGGGCAGGGCGACCGCCCGCTGCGCGTCCAGCTCCTCAACGGCAAGGCCAAGGTGAGCAAGGGCGAGCGGCTCGTCACCTTCGGCTCGCAGGCCGACAAGCCGTTCGTGCCCGGCGTCCCGGTCGGCCGCGTCGTCCGCGTCGACCCCTCCGGCGGCGACCTCACCCGCACCGTCTACGTGAAGCCGTACGTCGGCTTCACCAAGCTCGACATCGTCGGTGTCGTCGTGCAGGCGCCGCGCACCGACCCGCGGGACACGGTGCTGCCGAAGAAACCCGCCAAGCCCAAGCCGACGCCCACCGTGACCGTGACGGCCACCCCGGGCGCGGACGGCAACGGCAATGGCAACGCCGAGGCCAACGGCAACGGCGAGAACGCCGCAGACAACAACGCAGACCAGCAGCAGTAGCAGGAGGAGCAAGGAATCATGCGCTTCAACCGAATGCTGCTCTCCACGGTCCTTGTCGTCGTGGCCCTCGTCCTCCAGGTCTGTGTCCTGGCCCGGCTGCAACTGCCCGGCGCCGTCCCGGACCTGATGCTCCTCACCGTCCTCGGCCTCGCCCTCGTGTACGGACACGTGGGCGGCGCCTTCGTCGGCTTCGGCGCGGGACTCCTCGCCGACCTCGCCCCGCCCGCCGACCACGCCGCCGGCCGCTACGCCCTCGTGCTCTGCGTCATCGGCTATCTGGCGGGCCTCGCCAAGCCCGACAGCGGCCAGCTGCGTTCGGCGGCAGGACCCATGCTCGTCGTCGTCGGCGCCGCCATCGGCACGACCCTGCTGTACGCGGGCGTGGGCGCGCTCGTCGGCGACACCGCCGCCCGCGACGTCGGCCTCGGCAGCCTCATCTTCACCGCCGCGCTCTACGACCTGCTGCTCGCGCCCTTCGTCGTACCCGGCGTGATGGCGCTCGCCAGACGCGCCGAGAACGATCCGCTGGGCGAGACCTCCGGCGGCTCCGCCAAGGCCGCCGACGTCTCCTCCGGCTGGCTCTCCGGCGGTGGCACGGGCCTGAGCATTGGTGGCAAGAGCGGCGGCCTGCGGATGCGGACGGCCAAGGCGCGCGCTTCCCGTGCGGGCCGCATCAAGGGGGTCAAACGCCTGTGAGCGCACGGCAGTTGACCACCCGGGTGGCGTACGCGCACAGGTTCAGCGTGTACACGTACCACTGGCCGCACTCGTACACGTACTGAGAGGGGGAGCACGCCACCGTGACCGCCCACCCGTCGCCCACCACCGCCCTTCCAGCGAATGGGCTGCGCCCATGACCAACATTCCCGAGACGGGCCGCACTCCACGCGTCCAGATCCGCCTCATCATCCTCCAGATCCTCGTCCTCTCCCTCCTGCTCACCCTCGGCGGCCGCCTCTGGTACCTCCAGATCCGCAATGGCGACGAGTACGCCAAGGAGGCCTCCGGGAACCACGTCCAGCAGGTCGTCACGCCCGCCACCCGCGGCTCCCTCCTCGACGCCCGCGGCATCCCGCTCGCCGACAACGAGACCCGGCTGGTGGTCTCCGCCTCCCGCACCGACCTGATGAAGATGGACGACGAGGGCAAGGCCGTCCTCGCCAAGCTCGCCAAGGTCCTCGGTCTCCAGGCCAAGACCGTCGAGGAGAAGGTCCGGCTCTGCGACGCGAAGACGCCGCAGCCCTGCTGGAACGGCTCGCCGTACCAGCCGATCCCGATCACCGACGAGGCCACGCCCAAGCAGGCGCTGCAGATCCGCGAGCGCAGCGAGGACTTCCCCGGCATCACCGCCGAACCGACCGCCGTGCGGCGCTACGCGGGACCCGGCGGCTCCAACACCGCACAGGTCCTCGGCTATCTCTCCCCGGTCACCGACGCGGAGATCGAGAAGGCCAAGAACTCCGACTCGCCCTACCTGCGCTCCGACCAGGTCGGCCGCAGCGGCCTGGAGCGCACGTACGACAAGGACCTGCGCGGCAAGGCCGGCGTCACCCGCTACGAGGTCGACAACCTCGGCCGCGTCATCGGCCGCGCCGAGAGCGACAAGGCCGAGCCCGGGGCGAACGTCGTCACGTCGATAGACGCCCGCGTGCAGTCCGTCGCCGAGAAGGAGCTGAACGCGGCGATGAAGGCCGCCCGCCACGAGTTCGACAAGAACACGGGCACCAACTACAAGGCCGACGCCGGCTCGGTCGTCGTGATGGAGGCCAAGACCGGCCGCGTCGTCGCCATGGCCTCCAACCCGACGTACGACCCGAACGCCTGGGTCGGCGGCATCTCCGGCAAGGACTACTCCAAGCTCACCGGCAAGAAGTCCAACTACCCGCTGCTCAACCGGGCGATCCAGGGCCAGTCGGCGCCCGGCTCGATCTTCAAGGTCATCTCGTCGACCGCCGCGGTCAACGCCGGCTACCCGTTCAACGGCCGCTACCCGTGCACCAGCTCGTACTCGATCGGCAGCCAGGTCTTCAAGAACTTCGAGTCGGAGAACTTCGGCCCGATCAGCCTCGGCCGCGCTCTCGAGGTCTCCTGCGACACCGTCTTCTACGGCCTCGCCCACAAGGAGTGGCAGAAGCTCGGCGGCATCCACCCCAAGGGCGGCGTCAACACCGACGACTCCTTCTACAAGACGGCCCACCAGTTCGGTCTCGGCAAGGAGACCGGCATCGACCTGCCCAACGAGGTCAACGGCCGGGTGCCCGACCGGAAGTGGAAGCAGCAGTACTGGAAGGCCAACAAGGACGCCTGGTGCAAGGGCGGCAAGCGGGACGGCTCCTACGTCGAGCGGCTCAACTGGGAGAACTGCCGCCAGGGCAACGTGATGCGCGCCGGTGACGAGGTCAACTACTCCATCGGCCAGGGCGACACGCTCGTCACCCCGATCCAGATGGCCAGGATCTACGGCGCCATCTCCAACGGCGGCACCCTCTACCAGCCCGCGGTCGGCAAGGCCGTGATCAGCCCCGACGGCAAGCAGGTCAACGAGATCGCGCCGAAGGCACAGGGCAAGCTGCCCATGACCAAGCAGACCCAGCGCCACATCGACCAGGCCCTCGCGGGCGTGGCGACCCGGGGCACCGCCGCCTGGCGCTTCGGCGGCTGGCCGCAGAACAAGATCCCGATGCACGCCAAGACCGGTACCGCCGAGGTCTACGGCAAGCAGACGACGTCGTGGTTCGCCACGTACACGAAGGACTACTCGGTCGTCATGACGATCGCCCAGGGTGGTACGGGTTCCGGAGCCTCCGGCCCCGCCGTCCGCAAGATCTACGACGCGCTCTACGGCGTCGACAACAAGGGCGGCATCAACAAGAAGAAGGCCCTGCTGCCCGAGCCGGAGAAGAACCTGCCGAAGATCCAGAAGGACGGTTCGATCGACGCCCCGGAGATCAAGCCGTTCCAGCCGGGCAGGGACACGACGCCCGACCAGCAGGAGCTGGCGGCGACGCTGCCCACCTCCTCGTACGGAAACAGCAGGAGGGACTGACCCGTGACCGGCAATGGCTTCTCCGTCTCCGGCTACGGGCCGCAGCGTTCCACCATGACGCGGCTCATGGCCCGCGACTCGGTGGTGCGCAGGCTCGACTGGCCGATACTGCTGTCGGCGATCGCGCTGTCGTTCATCGGCGCCGCGCTCGTCTTCTCGGCGACCCGCAACAGGACCGAGCTCAACCAGGGCGATCCCTACTACTTCCTGTTCCGGCACCTGATGAACACCGGCATCGGCGTCGCGCTGATGGCGGGCACGATCTGGCTCGGCCACCGCACGCTGCGCACGGCCGTCCCGATCCTGTACGGCATCTCCGTCTTCCTCGTCCTCCTCGTGCTCACCCCGCTCGGCGCGACCGTGAACGGGGCGCACGCCTGGATCGTCGTCGGCGGCGGATTCTCGCTCCAGCCCTCCGAGTTCGTGAAGATCACGATCATCCTGGGCATGGCGATGCTGCTCGCGACCCGCGTCGACGCGGGCGACCGCGAACATCCCGACCACCGCACGGTGCTGCAGGCCCTCGGCCTCGCCGCCGTCCCGATGCTGGTCGTCATGCTGATGCCGGACCTCGGGTCCGTCATGGTGATGGTGATGATCGTGCTCGGCGTGCTGCTCGCGTCGGGCGCCTCGAACCGGTGGGTGCTCGGCCTCATCGGTGTCGGCGCGGCGGGCGCGGTGGCCATCTGGAAGCTCGGCGTCCTGGACGACTACCAGATCGCCCGCTTCGCGGCCTTCGCCAACCCCGCGCTCGACCCGGCGGGCGTCGGCTACAACACCAACCAGGCGCGCATCGCGATCGGTTCGGGCGGGCTCTCCGGCGCGGGCCTCTTCCACGGCTCGCAGACCACCGGCCAGTTCGTGCCGGAACAGCAGACGGACTTCGTGTTCACGGTGGCCGGCGAGGAGCTCGGCTTTCTGGGCGCGGGCCTGATCCTGCTGCTGCTCGGCGTGCTGTTGTGGCGGGCGTGCAAGATCGCGCGCGGCACGAGTGAGCTGTACGGCACGATCGTGGCGGCCGGCATCATCGCCTGGTTCGCGTTCCAGGCGTTCGAGAACGTCGGCATGACGCTGGGCATCATGCCGGTGGCGGGCCTCCCGCTCCCGTTCGTGTCGTACGGCGGTTCATCGATGTTCGCGGTGTGGGTGGCGGTGGGCCTATTGCAATCGATCAAGGTGCAGAGGCCGATGTCGGCGTGAGGCTGCGGCGGGGTTGTCTGCCCCACCCCGCCCCTTCCCGAAAGTCCTGCCGGACGGGCCTGCTCAATCGCCGCAGGGGCTATAAATAGCCCCGCCGGCGATTGAGGCGCGGGGTCCGGGGCGGAGCCCCGAGACCTTGGCGCCGGTGCCGGTTACGCCTAAATTCAGGTCATGGCGGAGACAAAGCGCGAGATCGAGCGAAAGTACGACGCCCCGACCGACCACTTCCGGCTGCCCGACCTGCTCAAGGTCCCCGGCGTAGAGGCCGTCATCGACAAGGGCGTCGTCGAACTCGACGCCGTCTACTACGACACCGAGGACCAGCGCCTCGCCACGGACAGCATCACCCTGCGCCACCGCAGCGGCGGCGCCGACGCGGGCTGGCACCTCAAACTCCCGGTCGCACTGAGCGAGGGCGTCCGCGACGAGGTCCAGGCCCCGCCCTCTGCCACCCTCCCCCGCACCCTCGCGGGCCTCGTCCGCTCCCGGGTCCGCGGCGACGAGCTCATCCCCGTCGTCCGGCTCCGGTCGTCGCGGGACGTGTCCCACCTGACCGGAGCCGACGGCTCACTCCTCGCCGAGGTGTGCGTCGACGCCGTCCGCGCCGAACGGCCCGACGGCGAGCGCACCACCGCCTGGACCGAGATCGAGGTCGAACTCGCGGACGGCGCCGACCCGGCCTTCCTCGGCAAGGTCGAGAAACGCCTCCGCAAGGCCGGCGTCGAGCGCTCCGCCGCCACCTCGAAGCTGGCCCGCGCCCTGGAGGAGACCGGAGCCACGCGCCGTACGGAGCGGGAGACGTCCGCCAGAGCGGGAGCGGACACCGCCGGCGACCACGTCCTCGCCCATCTGCGCGCCCAGCGCGACGCCCTCGTCGAGCTCGACCCCGCCGTGCGCCGCGACCTGCCCGACTCGGTGCACCAGATGCGCGTGGCCACCCGCCGGATGCGCAGCGCGTTCAAGACGTACAAGAAGGTGCTCGACCCGGCCGTCACCGCGCCCGTCGGCGAGGAGCTGAAGTGGCTCGCCGCCGAGCTGGGCATCGACCGGGACCGCGAGGTGCTCACCGAGCGGCTCACCGCGCGGATCGACGCCGTGCCGCGCACCCTGCTGCTCGGGCCGGTCCGCGGCCGGCTGCGGATCTGGGCGGTGGCCCGGCGCCAGGGCTCGCGCCGCCACACGGTCGCCGTGCTCGACGGCAAGCGCTACCTCGACCTGCTCGAAGCCCTCGACGCGCTGCTCGCCGATCCGGCGCTGCTGCCGCGGGCCGCCAAGCCCGCCACGGGCGCCCTCGCCAAGGCCGCCCTCAAGGACCACGCCCGGCTCGCCACCCGCATCGAGCACGCCCTGTCGCTGCCGCCCGGCACGGACCGCGACCTCGCGCTGCACGAGGCCCGCAAGGCGGCCAAGCGCGCCCGGTACGCGGGGGAGACGGCCGTGCCCGCGCTCGGCAAGCAGGCCACGAAGTTCGCCAAGCGGATGAAGAAGGTGCAGACCCTGCTCGGTGAGCACCAGGACTCGGTCGTCGCCCGCGAGACCCTGCGCCAGATCGCGATCCAGGCGCACGCCGCCGGGGAGACGGCCTTCACCTGGGGCCTGCTGTACGGCCAGGAGCAGGCGGCCGCAGCCGACGAGGAGCGGAGGCTGCCCAGGCTGTGGGAGCGGGCGGCGGAGCCTGACCTCTCGGCGGGTTAGGCTAGATGGTCACCCCTGTCAGCTCACGAAGGTCAACGGTATGTCTGCCGAAGCCGCCGCCTCGACGGTGGAGTCTGTCTTTCCGCAGCTCGAAGCCTTGCTGCCGCATGTGCAGAAGCCGATCCAGTACGTCGGCGGTGAGCTGAACTCCACGGTCAAACCGTGGGAGGAGTGCGACGTCCGCTGGGCGCTCATGTACCCGGACGCGTACGAGGTCGGTCTGCCCAACCAGGGCGTCATGATCCTCTACGAGGTGCTCAACGAGCGCCAGGGCGTCCTCGCCGAGCGCACCTACAGCGTGTGGCCGGACCTCGAGGAACTCATGCGCAAGCACGAGGTTCCGCAGTTCACGGTCGACTCGCACCGCCCGGTGAAGGCCTTCGACGTCTTCGGGCTCAGCTTCTCCACCGAGCTCGGCTACACGAACATGCTGACCGCGCTCGACCTGGCCGGCATCCCGCTGGAGTCCAAGGACCGCGGGCTCGACGACCCGATCGTGCTCGCCGGCGGCCACGCCGCGTTCAACCCCGAGCCGATCGCCGACTTCATCGACGCCGTGATCATCGGCGACGGCGAGCAGGCCGTGCTCGACATGACGGAGATCATCCGCCGCTGGAAGGCCGAGGGCCGTCCCGGCGGTCGCGAGGAGGTCCTGCTCCGCCTCGCGAAGACCGGCAGCGTCTACATCCCGGGGTTCTACGACGTCGAGTACCTCCCCGACGGCCGCATCGGCCGCGTGGTGCCGAACAGGTCGGGCGTCCCGTGGCGGGTGTCCAAGCACACCGTGATGGACCTCGACGAGTGGCCGTACCCGAAGCAGCCCCTCGTGCCGCTCGCGGAGACGGTCCACGAGCGGATGTCCGTCGAGATCTTCCGCGGCTGTACCCGCGGCTGCCGTTTCTGCCAGGCCGGCATGATCACGCGCCCCGTACGGGAGCGAAGCATCACCGGCATCGGCGAAATGGTCGACAAGGGCCTCAAGGCGACCGGCTTCGAAGAGGTCGGCCTGCTCTCCCTCTCGTCCGCGGACCACTCCGAGATCGGCGACGTCGCGAAGGGCCTGGCGGACCGGTACGAGGAGGACAAGATCGGTCTGTCCCTCCCCTCGACCCGCGTGGACGCCTTCAATATCGACCTCGCCAACGAGCTGACGCGCAACGGCCGCCGCTCCGGCCTCACCTTCGCCCCCGAGGGCGGCAGCGAGCGGATGCGCAAGGTCATCAACAAGATGGTCTCCGAAGAGGACCTGATCCGTACGGTCGCGGCCGCGTACGGCAACGGCTGGCGCCAGGTGAAGCTGTACTTCATGCTCGGCCTGCCCACCGAGACCGACGAGGACGTCCTGCAGATCGCGGACATGGCGGCGAACGTGATCGCCAAGGGCCGCGAGGTCGCGGGCAACGACATCCGCTGCACGGTGTCGATCGGCGGATTCGTCCCGAAGCCGCACACCCCGTTCCAGTGGGCGCCGCAGCTCAGCTCCACGGAGACGGACGAGCGCCTGGCCAAGCTCCGCGACAAGATCCGCGGCGACAAGAAGTACGGCCGCTCCATCGGCTTCCGCTACCACGACGGCAAGCCCGGCATCGTCGAGGGACTGCTCTCGCGCGGCGACCGCCGCATCGGCTCCGTCATCCGCGCCGTCTACGAGGACGGCGGCCGCTTCGACGGCTGGCGCGAGTACTTCTCCTACGACCGCTGGATGGCCTGCGCCGCCAAGACGCTGCCCGCGTACGGCGTGGACGTCGACTGGTACACGACGCGTGAGCGCACGTACGAGGAGGTCCTGCCCTGGGACCACCTGGACTCCGGTCTCGACAAGGACTGGCTCTGGGAGGACTGGCAGGACTCGCTCGACGAGACGGAGGTCGACGACTGCCGCTGGACGCCGTGCTTCGACTGCGGCGTGTGCCCTGCGATGGACACCGAGATCCAGGTCGGCCCGACGGGCAAGAAGCTGCTGCCGCTGACGGTCGTCAAGTAGCGGAACCCGCACACGCGAAGGGGCGGCCGGTTCTCCAACCGGCCGCCCCTTCGCGGTACTTGCGCCTACTTGCTCGCGGCGAAGCGCATCAGGGCGTGCTCGTCGCCCTGCTTGATCTTGCCCGGCGTGTTGATCACTTCGAGCTTCCAGGAGCTGCCGACCCGCATGGCCTTGGCGACCGCGCAGCCGTTGTCACTGGTCATCAGGGACGGCCAGATGTCGGCGACCTGCTGGGAGCTGCCGCCCGTCGCGTCGTACACCTTGAAGCTGATGTTGCGGGCCTTCTGGAACGAACTGCCCTTCTTGTACGCGGCGGCGACGAACACGATCGACGTGATCTGCTGCGGAAGGCGCGAGAACTCGACGGTGACGGTCTCGTCGTCCCCCTCGCCCTTGCCGGTCTGGTTGTCGCCGCTGTGCGCGAGCGAGCCGTTGCCCATCGGGTCCAGCGAGTCGAGCCCGGCAAGGCGCACCGGGTCCCCGCCCTGCATCGCGACGGCGATCAGGTCGAGGTCCGTGCCCTGCTTGCGGCGCAGCGCACCGAGCACGCCTCCGCTGGCGCCGGCGGTGGGGTCCCAGGACACCCCGATGGACAGGTGGGTCACCCCGTCCAGGTCAGCGGGGCCGTCTTCCTTCGTAAGCGTGATCATGTGTGACTCCTCCCCCTACAGGCATAACTGCGATATTGCAGACTTCACCGAACATACGGCGTACGCGCACGGACCGGCTACGCGGGGCCGCATCCGCGACGGCTCCGCGAGCGTCTGGAGAGGCATGGACTTGGAGAAGCGCGAGGGGCGGCAGCGCCCCGAACCGGCGCCCGAAGGCTGTTTGGCGGCCGCGATCCGGCTGCCGCTGCGGGTCGTGATGGTCGTCCTCGTGGTGCCCGTGCGGCTCGTGTGGGACGCGCTCGTGGCGGTCGGACGCTTCGTGGGCCGGTGGCTGCTGCTGCCGCTCGCGCGGGCCGTCGGCTGGGTGCTGTACGGGCTGCTGGTGTGGCCGTGCCTGATGCTGTGGCGCTACGTGCTCGCGCCCGTCGGGCGTGGACTGCGGTGGCTCGGGCGGGTGTTGCTGGTCGTCCCCGCGGTGTGGCTGTACATCCATGTCCTCGCGCCGGTCGGAAGGGCGCTGCGCGACTATGTGTTGGCGCCGCTGGGCAGTGGACTCGCCTGGCTCGTACGGGTGTTGGTCGTGGTGCCGCTGCTCGCGGTGTGGCGCTGCGTACTGGTGCCGGTCGGGCGGGTGCTCGGCGTGGTGCTGCGCGAGATCTGGGACGCGCTGTGCGTCGCCTGGCGGATCGCCGGGTATGTGTCCCGTGCCGTCGGCCGGGTGCTGCGGTGGCTGATCGTGGATCCGCTGCGCTGGGTGTACCGCACCGTGCTCACCCCGGTCGGGCACGTCGTGCGCGACTACGTACTGCGGCCCGTCGGGCGCGTGGCCGCGAGCGTGCGCGCCGCGGCCCGGCAGGCGCGGGCCGATGTGCGACGGGTGCTGTTCGGCCCGGCGCCGCGGCCTGAACCGCAGGTCAGCGACCAGCGGGAACCGGGTGGCCCGCAGGGACGTAGTCTTGACAGCAGTACGACCGCACCCACGAAGACCGCATTCATTAAGGACTAGGACACTGGGCAAGCGACAGCCCGTAGGCCCGCCGCCCGCACCCGCGGTGCAGCGCATCCGACTGCGCTACACCAAGCGCGGCCGCCTCCGGTTCACCAGCCACCGAGACTTCCAGCGCGCCTTCGAGCGCGCGCTGCGCCGCGCCGCGGTGCCCATGGCGTACTCGGCGGGGTTCACGCCGCACCCGAAGGTGTCGTACGCCAATGCCGCACCCACCGGCACGGGCAGTGAGGCCGAGTACCTGGAGATCGCGCTCACCGCGCCGCGCGACCCCGAGAAGCTCAGGGAGCTCCTCGACGAGTCGATGCCCACGGGCCTCGACATCGTGGACGCCGTGGAGGCCCGCACCTCGGGCCTCGCCGACCGGCTCACCGCCTCCGTGTGGGAGCTGCGTCTCGACGGCGTGAGCGTCGAAGAGGCCGCGCGCGCCGCGGAGGCGTTCCGCACCGCGGAGACCGTCGAGGTACAGAGGAAGACAAAGAGCGGGATCCGGACGTTCGACGCCCGTGAGGCCGTCGTCAGCCTTGACGCGTACGGGGCTCACGAGGTCTCCGACGTTTCGGCTGGTCCGGCTGATAGGCCCAGCGACGCGCCCTGTGCGATACTGCGGCTGGTTGTTCGGCACGTGACGCCTGCCGTACGACCCGACGACGTCCTGTCCGGTCTCCGCGCCGTGGCCGACCTGGCGCCGCCGGTCCCCGCAGCGGTGACCAGGCTGGCGCAGGGGCTCTTCGACGCAGAGACAGGCACGGTGACCGACCCGCTCGCGCTCGACCGCGAGGCAGCTGGGGCCGCCCCACAAAAGGCGACCGCAGGAACTGCCACCGCGACGGCGCCTGCCGTGGAAGGTCCCGCGTAAGGCGGTCGTCGTAGCGCCGCCCTCGTACTCGGGAGCCATCTGGGTCGGGCAGCGCACCCACCCAAGGACTTTCGCCAGGCCGTACGTACATCGCGTACCGGAACCGGCGAGAACAGACTAGAGAGCCTCCGTGCGGCGCCCGCGCCCCGGACCGGCGGCACCGCGCTCGACTCGATGCGCGTGAGCCGCAGACGTCACCGGTCACGGATCAGGCGCGGCGCCCGGAGGCCCGACGGGAGATCCACCCGCATGCCCGAGACCGAAGCCACCAACCCTGAGCTGGACAGCCCCAGCGACACCCTGCCCCCGCGCCGTCGGCGCCGGGCCGCGTCGCGCCCCGCGGGCCCGCCGGTAGCGGCGAACGGCGCCGCCACCGAGGACGCCGCTGTGGCCATACCGGCCACTGCCACTCAGACTCCGGCCGCCGCCGAGGCGCCCGTCGAGCCCCCCGAGACCTCCCCGGCCGCCGAGGCCCCGGCGCCCGCCGGCCGCCCGCGCCGCCGCGCGACCCGACGCGCCTCCGCGCCCACCGGTGCACCCGCCGAGCAGGCCGAGACGACGACCGTGGTGGCGGAGCCCGCCGAGGCCGTCGCCGAGCCCGCCGCGGAGCCGGAGCCGGCCGCCGCCGAGGAGCCCGCCGCGCCGCGCCGCAGCCGTCGCCGTGCCACCCGCACCGTGTCGACTCCGGACGCCCCGGCCGCCCCGGCCGCCTCCGTCGAGGAGCCGCAGGCCGAGACCGCCGCGGCGCCCGCCGCCGAGCCGGAGCCGGCCGCCGACGACTCGGGACCGCGCCGCAACCGTCGCCGTGCCACCCGTGGCGCCTCCGCGCCCAGCGCGCCCGCCGGTCCCCCCGAGATCTCCGACGCCATCGCCGCCGAGACGACGGAGGCGGAGACCACGGAGAACGCCGGTCCCACGGAGAGCGCCGAGAACGCCGAGAACGGCGAGGACGAGTCGCCGCGTCGCCGGCGCCGCGCCACCCGCAAGGCCGCCGGCGGTTTCGCCGAGCCGAAGGCGTCCAGGGCCACCAAGGCCACGAAGTCCGCCAGGTCCGGTTCGAAGCCGGCGAGGGCGGGCCGGGACGAGCAGGACGACGAGACGCGCCCGAAGCGGGCCTCCGTCGCCACGTTCCAGGCGCCGGTCTTCACCGAGCCGATGTTCCAGACGCCGGAGCGGGCCGCCGCGGCCGCCGCGGCCGAGGCCGCCGTCGAGAAGGAGCCCGAGCCCGCGCCTGCGCCCGAGCCGGCCGCCGCCGTCGTCGAGGAGGAGCAGGGGCCGCGCCGTCGTCGCCGCCGTCGCGCCTCCGACGAGCCGCCCGCCGCGACCGAGGCCGCCAAGGACGCCGAGGCCACCGAGGCCAAGGACCAGCGGGCCGCGGAGAGCGACGAGCACGCCGAGAGCACCGAGAACACCGAGCACGCCGAGAACGACGAGCAGGACGAGCACGGGGACCGCCCGGCCCGCCGCCGTCGCCGGGGCGGCCGTCGCCGTCGCCGCGGCGAGTCCGGCGACATCGACAACGACGCCGAGAACGACAACGAGTCGGACGACGACGCCGAGTCGGCCGCCGGGGAGTCCGAGGACGACCGGTCCGAGTCCGACGAGCAGCGCGACGACGACTCCGCCGGTTCCGGCGGCTCCAGCAGCAGCCGTCGCCGCCGTCGCCGTCGCCGTCGCGCCGGTGACGGCTCCTCCGAGGGCGAGCAGACGGCCGACGACCCGGAGCGCACGGTCGTCAAGGTCCGCGAGCCGCGCAAGAAGGAGGAGCGGGCCGAGCGGTCGACGTCCTCGGACGAGGTGCAGTCCATCAAGGGCTCCACGCGTCTGGAGGCCAAGAAGCAGCGCCGCCGCGAGGGCCGTGAGCAGGGGCGCCGCCGCGTCCCGATCATCACCGAGGCCGAGTTCCTGGCGCGCCGCGAGGCCGTCGAGCGCGTCATGGTGGTCCGCCAGCACGGCGAGCGCACCCAGATCGGCGTGCTCGAGGACGACATCCTCGTCGAGCACTACGTCAACAAGGAGGAGTCGACCTCCTACGTAGGCAACGTGTACCTGGGCAAGGTCCAGAACGTGCTGCCGTCGATGGAGGCCGCCTTCATCGACATCGGCAAGGGCCGCAACGCGGTGCTCTACGCCGGTGAGGTCAACTTCGAGGCGCTCGGCATGGCCAACGGGCCGCGCCGCATCGAGACCGCGCTCAAGTCCGGCCAGTCCGTGCTCGTCCAGGTCACCAAGGACCCGATCGGCCACAAGGGCGCCCGCCTGACCAGCCAGGTCTCGCTGCCCGGCCGCTACCTGGTCTACGTGCCCGAGGGCTCGATGACCGGCATCAGCCGCAAGCTGCCCGACACCGAGCGCTCGCGCCTGAAGACCATCCTCAAGAAGATCGTCCCCGAGGACGCGGGCGTCATCGTGCGCACCGCCGCCGAGGGCGCGAGCGAGGACGAGCTGCGCCGCGACGTCGAGCGTCTGCAGGGCCAGTGGGAGGACATCCAGAAGAAGTCCAAGCAGATCTCGACCTCGTCGCCGAGCCTGCTGTACGGCGAGCCGGACATGACCGTCCGCGTCGTGCGCGACATCTTCAACGAGGACTTCTCCAAGGTCATCGTCAGTGGTGAAGAGGCGTGGGACACCATCCACGGCTACGTCAACCACGTGGCGCCCGACCTGTCGGACCGGCTGTCCAAGTGGACGTCCGAGGTCGACGTCTTCGCGACGTACCGGATCGACGAGCAGCTCGCCAAGGCGCTCGACCGCAAGGTGTGGCTGCCGTCGGGTGGCTCCCTGGTGATCGACAAGACCGAGGCCATGATCGTGGTCGACGTCAACACCGGTAAGTTCACCGGCCAGGGCGGCAACCTCGAAGAGACCGTGACGAGGAACAACCTCGAGGCGGCCGAGGAGATCGTGCGCCAGCTGCGGCTGCGCGACCTGGGCGGCATCGTCGTCATCGACTTCATCGACATGGTCCTGGAGTCCAACCGGGACCTGGTCCTGCGCCGCCTGCTCGAATGCCTGGGCAGGGACCGCACGAAGCACCAGGTCGCCGAGGTGACCTCGCTCGGCCTGGTCCAGATGACGCGCAAGCGCGTCGGCCAGGGCCTCCTGGAGTCCTTCTCCGAGACCTGCGTGCACTGCAATGGCCGCGGCGTCATCGTGCACATGGAGCAGCCCACTGCCGCCGGTGGCGGCGGCAAGCGCAAGAAGCGCGGTCGCGGCGGCAACGGCGCGGACCACCAGCACGAGACCCCGGCTGCCGAGCAGCCCGAGTCCGAGGCCGAGGTCGCCGCCGAGGCGGCCGCCCCGGTGGCGCTGCCCGAGCCCGAGTTCGTTCCCGACGAGGAGCTGTACTCCAGCGCCGCCGAGGCGGAGGAAGCCGCGGGCAGCCGTGGCCGCTCGCGTCGCCGCGCCACGCGCCGTGCGTCGGCCCCGGCCGGTGCCCCGCAGACGGAGGCCGAGAAGCCGGCGAGGTCCGGCAGGAAGTCGAAGGCCGAGCGGGCCGCGGAGCGCAGGGCCGCGGAGGCCGAGGCAGAGGCCCAGGCGCCCGAGCCGGTCGTCGAGGAGCCGAAGGCCGCGGAGCCGGCCCCGGCCCCCGCGCCCGAGCCGGTGCAGGACGAGGCCCCCGCGCCGCGCCCGCGCCGCCGTGCCACGCGCAAGGCGTCCGCTCCCGCCGGTTCCCCGAAGGCCTCCTCGGAGGAGGCCGCCGCGGTGACCGTCACGGAGCCGGTGAAGGCCGAGCCGGAGCCCGTACAGGAGGCGCCCGAGGAGCCGAAGGCCGAGGTGACCGAGGCCGCGGCCCCGGCCCGCCCGCGCCGTCGCGCCGTCCGCAAGGCGACCGCCCCGACCGCTGCCGAGGACACGGCCGTCATGGTCGTCCCTTCGGCCACGGAGGAGGCGCCCGCGCCCGAGGAGGCGCCCGCCGCCAAGAAGGCCGTTCGTAAGACGGCCAAGAAGGCGACGGCGAAGAAGGCCGCCACCAAGAAGACGGCGGCCAAGAAGACGGCCGCGACCGAGGAGCCCGCCTCCGAGGAGGCCCCGTCCGAGCCGGCCGCCAAGAAGACGGCAGCCAAGAAGACGACGGCCAAGAAGGCGGCGGCGAAGAAGACCACCGCCAAGAAGACTGCCGCGAAGAAGACGACGGCCAAGAAGACGACCGCGAAGAAGTCCGCGGCGGCCGAGCAGCAGTCGCTGCCGTCCGTCTCGGCCGCGGCCGACGAGGCCTGAGGCTCCGCCCGGACCGAGTGACGACGCCCCGCACAGCGCTGCTGTGCGGGGCGTCGCCGTATGTACGGGCAAGTCGGTCATTGCCGTGGTTTTCGGCGACGTGGGCGACGTGAGAGGTCTCGAAGAGCGCTCTATTCGCCCCCTGCCTCTTGGTGCGCGGCCAACTGCCTGTAAAACTCATGCAGTCATACAAGTGAAGGGCATGGGTGGGCGTTGGGGAGACGCGTACTCGTGTCAGGGGAGGGAAACGATGACGCACGTGCGTCTCAGAGGCACGGGCAGACACCGTGCCGTGAAGCCGGCCAAGGCCGGACGGCAGATGGTGGCCCTGGCCACCGTGCTCTCGGCGGCCGGGGTGCAGGCGGGGGTCGCCGCGGGCACCGCGCAGGCGGACGGGGCGCGGACCTGGACCGAGGGCCCGATCTTCAACAACCCGGTGGGCACCGCCCAGGAGCAGTACGCGATCCGCACCAGGCTCGTCGAGCTGACGGACGCCGCACTGCCCGGCTCGACCATCAAGGTCGCCGTCTTCCACGTGTGGGAGCAGACGATCGTCGACGCGCTGAAGAGGGCCAGGGACCGCGGCGTGCGCGTGCAGATCCTGCTGGACTCGACGAGCAAGACGGACCGGCCGGACAACCCGGTGTACGCGCAGCTGGTCTCGCTGTTCGGCACCAGTCGCGCCAACCCGTCCTTCGTGCAGCTGTGTCCCACGAACAAGTCCTGCCTCGGCGACCCCAAGTTCGGGAAGTCGATCATGCACAACAAGTTCTGGCTGTTCTCGGCCGTCGAGGGCGCCACGAACGTCGTCGTGCAGACCACCGCGAACTCCACGCCGTCCGCGAGCACGAAGTTCTTCAACGACGCGCTCCAGCTACCCAACAACCGGGTCCTGTACGGCGCGTACGCGGACTATTTCGACGACATGGCCGCCAAGGACTGGGCGAACTGGGACTACCGCACGGTCAGCAACGGCCACTACAAGGCGTACTTCTTCCCGCGGGCCGGCACCACCAACTCCACGGACACGCTGCACTCGGTGCTCAACAACGTCGCGTGCACCTACAAGGATGCGGCGACCGGCGCCACGAAGAAGACGATCGTGCGCGCCGCGATCTTCCAGATCACCCGGCAGGCCATCGCCGACAAGCTGGTCTCGCTGAAGAAGGCGGGCTGCACGGTCCAGATCGAGTACGCGACGTCCGACAGCGGCACCTGGAAGTCGATGCACGCCACGGGCGCCCCGCCGGTGCGCTGCTACAACGACCCGCGGACCTCGCCGACGACGCCGTACATCATCCACACCAAGTACGTGGCGATCGACGGCATGTACGACGGCGCGCGCAACAAGATCACGTTCACCGGCTCCCAGAACGCCTCGGACCCGGCGCTGCGCGAGAACGACGAGGCGTACGTCAAGATCGACGACGACTCCGTGCACGACACGTACCGCACGCACTTCGACAAGGTGTGGGGCATCGCCTACCCGGGAGTCTCGGACAACACGAGCCTGTGCAAGGGCGTCAAGACGCTGCCGCAGGACGGTGAGGTCAAGACCACGTGAGCCTGCCGGTCAGGGGCCGGTTTGCCCTTCTGTGGGGCGCCCCGTAACCTTGACCGTCGGCGTGTCCATCGATACGCCTTGCTCCCGTAAACCTTTTTCCTCTCGGTTTTCGCCAGGTTCCCTCGTGAAATCCGGGAGAGGCCGCCTCGCGCGGCTGGACTGCGGGGGTCCCGTTCCGAGCGAAAAGAGAGATCCGTGTACGCCATCGTGCGCAGCGGTGGTCGTCAGCACAAGGTTGCTGTCGACGACATCGTTGAGGTTGACAAGCTTCCCACCGCCAAGGTTGGCGACACCGTAGAGCTCTCTACGCTGCTCGTTGTCGACGGCGACGCCGTGACCAGCGACCCGTGGGTGCTGGCCGGCATCAAGGTCCAGGCCGAGGTCGTGGACCACCACAAGGGCGCGAAGATCGACATCCTTCGCTACAAGAACAAGACCGGCTACCGCCGTCGCCAGGGTCACCGCCAGCAGTACACGGCGATCAAGGTCACCGGTATCCCCACGGCTGCGAAGTAAGGGACTGAGACAAGATGGCACACAAGAAGGGCGCATCGTCCACTCGGAACGGGCGCGATTCCAATGCTCAGCGGCTCGGCGTGAAGCGCTTCGGCGGTCAGGCCGTCAACGCCGGTGAGATCCTGGTCCGCCAGCGCGGCACCCACTTCCACCCGGGCAACTCGGTTGGCCGTGGCAAGGACGACACGCTGTTCGCGCTCGCCGCGGGTGCGGTGGAGTTCGGTACCCACCGTGGCCGTAAGGTCGTGAACATCGTCCCGGTCGTCTGAAACGCCTGACGGCTTTCTGACCTGGATTTTTTCGCGAGGCGGACCTCACTTCCCTTCCGGGGAAGCGGGTCCGCCTTTCGCGTGTTGAGCTGTAGACATTCCCGTACGTTTCTGGAGGCACTGACCAATGACCACCTTCGTGGACCGCGTCGAGCTGCATGTCGCCGCGGGTAGCGGGGGCCACGGCTGTGCCTCCGTTCACCGGGAGAAGTTCAAGCCGCTGGGCGGCCCGGACGGTGGCAACGGCGGCCGTGGCGGTGACGTGATCCTGGTCGTCGACCAGGACGTCACGACGCTCCTCGACTACCACCACTCGCCGCACCGCAAGGCGACGAACGGCGCGCCCGGCGCGGGCGACAACCGGTCCGGCAAGGACGGCCAGGACCTGGTCCTGCCGGTGCCCGACGGCACGGTCGTCCTCGACAAGCAGGGCAATGTGCTCGCCGACCTCGTCGGCCAGGGCACCACGTACATCGCCGCGCAGGGCGGTCGTGGCGGTCTCGGCAACGCGGCCCTCGCCTCGGCCCGCCGCAAGGCGCCCGGCTTCGCGCTGCTCGGTGTGCCGGGCGACGAGGGCGATGTCCAGCTGGAGCTGAAGACCGTCGCGGACGTGGCCCTCGTCGGCTACCCGAGCGCCGGCAAGTCCTCGCTGATCTCTGTGCTCTCCGCCGCCAAGCCGAAGATCGCCGACTACCCGTTCACGACGCTGGTTCCGAACCTGGGCGTGGTGACGGCCGGTTCGACCGTCTACACGATCGCGGACGTGCCGGGTCTGATCCCCGGCGCCAGCCAGGGCAAGGGCCTCGGCCTTGAGTTCCTGCGGCACGTCGAGCGCTGCTCGGTGCTCGTGCACGTCCTCGACACGGCGACGCTGGAGTCCGACCGCGACCCGGTGTCCGACCTCGACGTCATCGAGGCGGAGCTGAAGGAGTACGGGGCGGGCCTGGAGAAGCGGCCGCGCCTCGTCGTCCTCAACAAGATCGACGTGCCCGACGGCCAGGACCTCGCCGACATGGTGCGGCCCGACCTGGAGGAGCGCGGCTACCGCGTCTTCGAGGTGTCGGCCGTCGCCCACAAGGGCCTCAAGGAGCTGTCGTACGCGCTCGCCGAGCTGGTGGCCGGTGCGCGTGCCGCCAAGCCGAAGGACGAGGCGACCCGGATCGTCATCCGGCCGAAGGCCGTGGACGACGCGGGCTTCACGGTCAAGCGCGAGGACTCCGACGGTGAGCCGCTGTTCCGCGTGCGCGGTGAGAAGCCAGAGCGCTGGGTGCGGCAGACCGACTTCAACAACGACGAGGCCGTCGGCTACCTCGCGGACCGGCTCAGCCGGCTCGGTGTCGAGGACGAGCTGATGAAGGCGGGCGCCAGGCACGGTGACGGCGTCGCGATCGGTCCCGAGGACAACGCGGTCGTCTTCGACTGGGAGCCCACGATGATGGCGGGCGCCGAGATGCTGGGTCGCCGTGGCGAGGACCACCGTATGGAGGCGCCGCGTCCTGCCGCGCAGCGCCGCCGTGACCGCCAGGCGGAGCGCGACGACTCCCAGCAGGAGTACGACGACTTCGAACCCTTCTAGCCTCAGGCGACCGGGTCCCCCAAGCGGGGCTGAACCGTGGCCGCGGCCGTCGTACCGGGTGCGCTGCACCGGGGTGCCGCCTTGCCCACCCTGCCGCCCCAGGCGGCAGATTGCCCAAGGCGGCGGCGGCCACATCAAGCCCCTGCGGCGATTGAGCAGGCCTTTCAAGCCTCGCCGGCGTTTGAGGCGCGGGGTCCGGGGCGGAGCCCCGTGGCGTGGGGAAACGGGGGCGTGGACACGCAGAGGGGCCCGGGAGACGTCTCCCGGGCCCCTCCGCATGCGCCGCACGCCGCAAAGGCGTTACGCGGTCACCGTGTCCTCAGGCTCCGCCTCGGCCACCGCCTCCGCGGCCTCCGCCTCGGCCGCCTGCTCCTCGACGGAGTCCTCGCGGGTCGGCGGCACCTCGTCCTCGCCGCGCGCCGCCATCCGGGCCCGCCGCTCGTCGGCCTTGGCGCACAGGGCGCGTACAGCGACGTTGAAGCGGTCGATGGACGGCGGGTCCGAGGGGCCGAGGAGGTGCTCCTTCAGGGCCACCCGGGCCTCGGCGTGGGCGTCCTCCGCCTCGCCGCGCACGACCGCGAGCAGCCCGGGAACCTCGGTCGCCTCGGGCGACAGGACCGTCGCCGCGCGCACCGTCGGGAACCCCGTACGGAAGTCGTCCTCCGAAAGCCCCGACGTGTTGGCCACCGCGTACGGCTTCTCGCTGCTCAGCCAGTCGGAGACGACCGAGGAGACGTCGGAGACGAGGACGTCCGCCGCGTTGAAGCACGTGAAGATCGCGGGCCGCGCCTGGGTGATGATCAGGTGCTCCCACTCGGGGAACGAGGCCCAGTACGCCTCCTCCCACGCCTTGGTCGCCTCGGCCACCGCCGCCGCCCGGTCCCCGTCGGGCCGGCCCTGGAGCATCATCCGCTCCATCTCGTCCGTGCCCTTGGGGAACTTGGTGGAGGTCAGCTCGTTCAGCGCCTCGAAGCGGCGCTCGAGCTCGACGGCGGCCTCGGGACCCGGACGCGCGCCGGAGCGGCGGGTGTTGGCCTCCTCGATCATCGCCATGATGCGCTCGTTGGCCGCACCGGCGGCGGGGACCTGCGAACCGGTCATCGGGTGCGGCTTGTAGATCAGGCGCACCCGGTCGTCGGCCAGCAGGTGCCGGACGATGTTCTCGCCGGCCAGGATCACCGACGTATTGCCGGGGTTGCCGTCCCAGCCCTCCCAGGTGGGGGCGTACAGAACGGTCGTGTACGAACCCGTGGCGGGCCCGTCCGCGAGCTCGATGGGCGCCAGCTGCGGCCGGCCCACCTCGACGACGTCCCGGTCGTCGACGCCGACGTCGGCGAGCTGGTAGCGGTCGCGCGCCGCGGGACCGGCCACCCACACCTCGTCGTACGCCTTCGCGTACGGGTTGCAGGACGAGAGCTTGTCGGACTCGCCGTGGTTGGTGAACGCGTGCTTGATCGTGGGGATGCGCAGGACCTGCGAGGTCTTCGCGGCGTTCGCCGGGTGCAGCAGCATCTTCAGCGTCGAGTTCTCCAGGGAGAACATCGTGGCGACCTTGGGGAAGCAGATGATCGGCACATCGGTGGCGTCGATCTTGTTCACCATGAAGCGCTCGCGCAGCACGATCAGCGGCTTGCCGTCGACCGCGGCGAGCGTGGAGAGCCACATGTTCGCCTGGTACGCGGAGGTGGTGCCGCCGGAGAAGTACATGCCGACGGTGGGCCGGTAGTCGGCCAGCCACGCGTCGAGCCAGGCGATGACCTTGTCGTCGTTCAGCGGACGCTTCTTGGGCAGCAGCCACGTGCCGAGGTAGGCCGTGCCGAAGAGGAACAGGACGATCGAGACGCCGATGCCGATGACGCCCCACAGGGCGTTGGTCGTCGCCGCGGTGATCACCAGGCCGAGGGTGGACGGGATCGCGAAGGTCAGCAGGCGGTGGGCCGCCCGCCGGGCCAGCAGGCGCGGCGGCGACGCGCACAGGTTCAGCGCGGACGCGTCGATGTTGCGCGTGACGATCGGCAGCGTGCGGGTGCGGCGCACCAGGACCGCGGCGGCCTGGCAGGCGAAGTGCAGCAGGTACATCGCGAGCACCATGACCAGCAGCGGCGCCTGCTCGTCGAGCGGGTTGATGCCGCTGATGCGCAGCAGGCCGACGAAGATCAACATGTCGCGCAGCAGCTGCCGCACCGTGACGTCGAAGCGGATCTTGCCGAGCAGCGAGAGCAGCCCCGGCTGCTTGTACTGCAGGTAGGTGTCGAGGGCGAGTCCGGCCGCGCTCGCGGCGACGAAGAGGGGGACATACGGAACGAGCGCGCTGACGAGCTGGGCCACATAGAGCGCGAACATCGTGAACAGAGCTGAAAGCTGCACGAGGCGGCGCGAGGCACGTCCGGCGGAGGGCACGGGCTGGGCTCCTGGCAGGGGGTCTCGGAGGGTGGGGGGACCGTGGGGGAGGTCCACCTCGCGGAAATGCTGACCACTGACCGTATGACTTTCAGTGGTCCCCTAGCAATCCTCCAGACCCGCAAGCAGCAGAAACAGGGTCAAATGGCGTGAAAGGGCGGGACCAATTTCCTGTCCTGACCCCGTCCTGATTACGGGGCGTCCACGGTGTTGTCCGTACCTCGAAACCCAAGAGCGGTCGAAGGGGCAGGTCACGTACATTGCCAGGCATGTCAGGGGCAACAACTGGGGCAGCAGCAGGGGCGGCGCGCCAAGGTGTGGCGGACGCCCGCCGGATCGTCGTCAAGGTCGGATCGTCGTCACTCACCACGGCGGCGGGGGGCCTGGACGCGGACCGTGTCGACGCGCTCGTCGACGTCCTGGCGAAGCAGCGCGGAGCGGGAGAGAAGGAGATCGTCCTCGTCTCGTCCGGCGCCATCGCCGCGGGACTCGCCCCGCTGGGCCTGACCCGCCGCCCCAAGGACCTCGCCCGCCAGCAGGCCGCGGCGAGCGTCGGCCAGGGCCTCCTCGTCGCCCGTTACACCGCTTCCTTCGCGCGCTACGGACTCCGCGTCGGCCAGGTCCTCCTGACCAGCGACGACATGGCGCGCCGCGCCCACCACCGCAACGCCTCGCGGACCCTCGACCAGCTCTTGGCGATGGGCTCCTTCCCGATCGTCAACGAGAACGACACGGTGGCCACGGACGAGATCCGCTTCGGCGACAACGACCGGCTCGCGGCGCTCGTCGCCCACCTCGTGCACGCGGACCTCCTTGTCCTGCTCTCCGACGTCGACGGTCTCTACGACGGCGACCCCGCCAAGCTCGGCAGCTCCCGCGTCGCCGAGGTGCGCGGCCCCGCCGACACAGCGCACGTCAAGATCGGCTCCGCCGGGAAGGCGGGCGTCGGTACCGGTGGCATGGTCACCAAGGTCGAGGCCGCCTCGATCGCGGCGGCCGCCGGCATCCCCGTGGTGCTGACGAGCGCGAGCCACGCCTCCGACGCCCTCGCCGCCCGCGACACCGGCACGTACTTCCACGCCACGGGCCGCCGCAGCGCCGACCGCCTGCTGTGGCTCCAGCACGCGTCGACGCCGCAGGGCGCGATCACCCTCGACGACGGCGCCGTACGGGCCGTGGTCGAGCGGCGCACCTCGCTGCTGCCCGCCGGGATCGCGGCCGTGGAGGGCGAGTTCGGCGCGGGCGACCCCGTCGAACTGCGCGACGAGCGGGGGCGCGCCGTCGCCCGCGGGCTCGTCAACTTCGACGCCAAGGAGATCCCGCAGCTGATCGGCCGCTCCACGCGCGAGCTGGCCCGCGACCTCGGTCCCGCCTACGAGCGGGAAGTCGTACACAGGGACGACTTGGTCATCCTCCAGGCTTGAAACGGGCCGCGCGCCTTCGAAACCCCCTGTGTGAAAGGCCGAAAGCCTGCCACCCGTGGGGGACCTTCCCCAAAACCGCCCCAAGAAGCTCCGTGTCCTGCTCAACTCTTGAGGCAGGGAGTTCATCCGGGGAAGGTCCGCACGACCATTGCTCAAAGGAGGCCGTCGTGAGACGAGCGCGCCCGGGGGTCGCGTCCAAGGGGCCCCGAGGGTCGGCGGAGCGGGCGCTGACGAGCGTGGCCGCGGGAGACGCGTACGACGAGGAGACCGCTGGGGAGGCCGCTGAGGGGAGCGCCGAGGAGGGCCCCCGACTGTGGCACGTCACGCTCAGCGTCTCCGGCGAGGAAGCGTCGCTCGCGGAAGTGCGCCGCGGCCTCGAACAGCTCGCGCACGACCACCCCTTCCTGCTGACGAGCCGCTACGCCGTGGACCACGCCGAGATCCGCTACTGGGAAGAGGCCCGCGACCTGCACGACGCGGCGGCGGTGGCCCTGCGCCTGTGGGGCGAACACCGCCGTACGTCGCAGCTCCCGCCCTGGGAGATCGTCGGCCTGGAGGTCATCGACCGCCAGACCTACCACCAACGCATCGCGGAGGGCTTCGGCCCTCTCCCGGCAACCCCGGTGGGCGTCCACCCCTTCTGACCCAGGGGCGCGGGGAACTGCGCACCCCAGCCACGGTTAGCCGCAACGAGGCGGAAACCTCAGCCACTGTGGCCAAGGCCGCATTTCAGCCATGTCTCACCCCCCGAAACAAACGGTGGACCGCCCCCACGCCCCCGATACCCTGCGGAGCATGACGTCGCTGCCGCTGAACCCGTACGACTCGATGACCCCGGTCACCCAGACCGCGTACCGCGCCAGGTCCGCGGCCCACGACCTCGCCGCCCTGCCGCGCGCCCACAAGGACGACGCCCTCGGTGCCATCGCCGACGCCCTGGAAGTACGTACGGCGGAAATCGTCGAGGCCAACGCCAAGGACATCGCCAAGGCCCGCGAGGCAGGCACGCCCGAGGCGATCATCGACCGGCTCACCCTCACCCCGGAGCGCGTCCGTGCCATCGCCTCCGACGTGCGCGACGTCATCGCCCTGCCCGACCCCGTCGGCACGGTCGTGCGCGGCAACACCCTCCCGAACGGCATCGACCTGCGCCAGGTCCGCGTCCCGCTCGGCGTCGTCGGCATCATCTACGAGGCCCGCCCGAACGTCACGGTCGACGCCGCCGCCCTCTGCCTCAAGTCGGGCAACGCGGTCCTCCTGCGCGGCAGTTCATCGGCGTACGAGTCGAACACCGCGCTCGTCCGCGTGCTGCGCGACGCCGTCGGCGGCGCGGGACTGCCCGCCGACGCGATCCAGCTCGTCCCCGGCGAGAGCCGCGACTCGGTGACCGAGCTGATGCGCGCCCGCGGCCTGGTCGACGTGCTGATCCCGCGCGGCGGCGCCTCGCTCATCAAGAACGTCGTCGAGAACTCGACCGTCCCCGTGATCGAGACCGGCACCGGCAACTGCCACGTCTACGTGGACGCCGACGCCGACCTCGACATGGCGGTCGCCATCCTCGTCAACTCCAAGGCGCACCGCGTCTCCGTGTGCAACGCGGCGGAGACGCTCCTCGTCCACCAGGACATCGCCGACGCGTTCGTGCCGCGCGCCCTCGACGCGCTGGCGGAGGCGGGCGTCACGGTGCACGCGGACCGGCGGATCACGAAGTACGCGGCCGGATCCAAGGCCACCGTGGTCGAGGCGACCCCGGACGACTGGGAGACCGAGTACCTCTCGTACGACATCGCGGCCGCGGTCGTCGACGACATGGACCGGGCGGTCGAGCACATCCGCCTGTGGTCCTCGGGACACACCGAGGCCATCGTCACGACCTCGCAGGCGGCCGCCCGCCGCTTCACGCAGCTCGTCGACTCCACGACCGTCGCCGTGAACGCCTCGACGCGGTTCACCGACGGCGGCCAGTTCGGCTTCGGCGCCGAGATCGGCATCTCCACGCAGAAGCTGCACGCCCGCGGCCCGATGGGTCTGCCCGAGCTGACGAGCACGAAGTACATCGTCACGGGCGACGGCCACACCCGATGAATTCCCTTACCGTCTGCCCAAATTGACCCCTTCGGTCTACGCTGGACGCGTGCCGGAGGACGTGGGGGGCTCGCCGTTCCCGGACGGCTGGGAGCCCGACGACGACCACGACCGCGGGGGCTGGGACGAAGAGTTCGCCTCCGTGGTCTTCGACGAGGACTTCGTCAAGGCTGCCGAGGTCCATGAGCCCACCGCGGTCGAGCGACTGCTCGCCGCCGCGCAGGCGCGCGCCGAGGCCCAGGAGGCCGAGGCCCGCAGGACCCGCATCCGGCCGGCGCCCGACGACGAGTTCTACGACGAGGCGGACGGGTACGGCCGCGGCGAAGACGGCGAATTCGGCTGCTACGGGGACGAGTCGGACGAGCTGTACGAGGAGGAGCTCGACCGCGAGGGCCGGCAGGCGGGCAGCGTCCGCTGGCGCAGGCCCGTCGCCTGGGCGCTCGCCCTGCTGATGGGCATCGGCATGGTCGCCCTCGCCTTCACGGCTGTCTACCGGGGCGCGTCATCGGGCAGCCAGGACGAGGTCCCGCCGCCCGCGACGACCGAACTGGAGAAGAACGTTCCGGGGACGCCTTCCGCCTCCGCGGACTACTCACAGCCTGCGGTTTCGGCGGTTCCCCGGACTCCGTGAGGCGGCGCTCGGGGCGCTCGCGCGGGGGGCGTGGAAGTTGACCGTGCACCGGGGCGTTTACCTGGCGTCGGGGAGACCTACCCTGAAGGTATGAGCGGGCCAGGAGACCCACCGGAGGGGACACCGGACAGCGGTCCCGGTAGTGGCGGCAGCGAGGAAGAGTACCGATCCGTCGTGTTCGACGAATCGTTCGTCAAGGCTGCCCGGCTCCAGGAGTTCTCCGCGCAGGAGCGCATCGGCGACCACTCCCCGGCCGTGCGCCGCCTGCCCGTGCTGCGCCGGGGCCTCACCCGGCAGGCCGTCATCCTCGTCGTCCTGATCGTGATCGCGTTCGGCACCGCGGTCTACATGGGCGTACGGAGCCCGTACCGGACCACCCCGGCCGTCCGGAACACCGAACCGCTGCGGATGACCGTCATACCGCTCGCCCCGACGGGCCGCGTCCCCGGCTCCGATTCCGTGCACGAGCTGTACGAGCACAGCCCCGCCGCCCGGTTCAAGTACGCCGCCCGCGCCATCGACCTGCCGGCCGACCCCAAGGCCACCGCGCACTTCTCCGACAGCCAGGTCGTCACCGCGCTGACCACGGCCAAGGACTACCTCGTCGACTCCTCGCTCGACCCCGACGTGCTGACGCGCGGCGCCGTACGCCCGGTGCGGATGCTGATCGACCCGCAGCAACTCCCGCAGTTCGACCAGAGCGTCAACAGGCCGGTCACCGACGGGCGGCACGCGGCCACCGGCTGGCTCGTCCGCTTCGACCCCTCGCAGGCCGCCCTCGCCGATTCGCGCATCCGGGTCCGCGGCGCGCTGCACGTGGCCGAGACCGACGCGGACACCCTCGAAGTGACCTCGGACCACACGTTCGTCTACGCGCTGCGTCCCGTCGACAAGGGCGACAAGAAGGCGGCCGACGGCGACGGGAAGCCCAAGGCCTCCCTGTTCACCGTCCGCCGCTCCATGCACTTCCGCTTCGACCGCCAGGACCTGCGCAACCACCAGACCGAGCTGCTCGTCTCGTACGTCCAGGCGGGCCCGCTCGCCTGCTCGTCCGACGCGGCCGGATATCTGCATCCGCTGCTCGCGGGCCAGAGCGCGAAGCAGGGCGGCCCGGCCGGCACCGACCCGTACGCGACGGACAGTGCGACCGCGCTGTGCGGCGCTCTCGCGCCGGACGCGCAGCCGCACGTGTAGTCCGGGCGGTCGGTTCGGGGAGGTGGGCGGATCAGGGGGGCGGATCAGCGCTCGCCGCTGCCGTTGCCCGTGCCCTCGCCCTCGTCGGTCGTGCCGTGGTTCCCGCTGTTGCCCCCGCCGCCCGCGCCGCCGAAGTTCCCGAAGCCGCGCCGCACCCGGCCGCCCAGGTCGCCCGCGCCACCCGCGATGTCGCTGACCAGCTTCATCAGCGGGTCCTTCGAGTTCTTCATGTTCTCCGTGTACTGCGAGGCCGACTCGCGGAACGAGTCCGTCACCGAGGTGTCCTTGTCCTCGCTGCGGCGCGGGTAGTGACCGTCCATCAGGCGCTGGTAGTCGCGGCTCTCCGCCCACTTCTTCAGCTCGGCGGCGCGCACCGTGGTGAACGGGTGCGAGCGCGGCATCACGTTGAGGATCTTCAGCACGGAGTCGCGCAGGTCGCCCCCGGCCTCGTACTCCTCGGCCTGCTTGAGGAACGCGTCCACGTTCATCTGGTGCAGATGGTTGCCGCCGGCGATCTTCATCAGGCCGCGCATGGACGCCTGCAGGTCCTGGCCGACCAGCAACCCGGCGCGGTCCGCGGAGAGTTCGGACTTGCGGAACCACTCGCGCAGCGCCGTCACGATCGCCATGATCGCGAGGTTGCCGAGCGGGATCCACGCGACGCGCAGCGCGAGGCTGGTCAGGAACAGCAGGATCGTCCGGTACACCGAGTGGCCGGACAGCGCGTGGCCCACCTCGTGGCCGACCACGGCCTGCATCTCCTCCTCGTCGAGGAGCTCCACAAGTCCCGTGGTGACGACGATGATCGGCTCGTCGAGGCCGATGCACATCGCGTTCGGCTGCGGGTCCTGATTGACGTACATCGGCGGGACCTTCTCCAGGTCCAGGATGTAACAGGCGTCCCGCAGCATCGTGTTGAGGTGCGCGAACTGCTCGTCGGACACCCGCACCGAGTCCGACAGGAACAGCAGGCGCAGACTGCGCTCGGGCAGCAGCCCGCTCAGCGCCTTGAAGACCGTGTCGAACCCGCTGAGCTTGCGCAGCGCGACGAGCGCCGAGCGGTCCGCGGGGTGCTCGTACGCCCGCGAGGAGATCCCCGGGAAGCGCCGACGCTGCCTGCTCGGTACGTTCTCGTGCTGCTCGTTCGGTTCGTCGGGCATCCGACTTCCCCCATGTCCGTGAGATTCGACGTGTATCGCCGTGTTCCGGCCGTGCCCCCAAGGTGGGGTCCACACTAGGCGGATATACCGTGACTGGGCAGCACACCGAAGGAGCGAACCGTCATGGAGCACATCGATCACGTCATCAGTGCGGCGTCGGAACAGGGAGCGGGAAACCTGTTGCGAACCGTGTTGATTGTGGGCTTTCTGGGCGCGGGCTTCCTCGCCTGGTTCTTGTTGCGGGGCTACAAGAGCGACGACTGAACCCACCGCTTACGATGGGTCAGAAGTCTTTCTCCCGATTCCACACCGGATAGGTCCTGCTGAAGATGAGCCTCCACAGCACCGCTGCCCAGCTCGCCACTCTCGCCGCCGAGGGCGAGAACGGCGGCAACCACGAAAGCCTCAACCCCCTCGTCGTCGGCGGATCCGCTTTCGTCATCCTCCTGCTGCTGCTGTGGATCACCACCCGTTTCAACCGCGACCGCTGACCCGGACGGGACCACTGGGAACGGGCCAGTAGGCTCTGCACGCATGGGAGCGCAGGACATGCCTACCGGCCCGGTCAACAGCCCGGCCGGCGGCCCGGATCACGAGTGGGCCTCACCGACCAAGCGACGCCTCGGCGTCATGGGCGGCACGTTCGACCCGATCCACCACGGACACCTGGTGGCGGCCAGCGAGGTCGCCGCGCAGTTCGATCTGGACGAGGTCGTGTTCGTGCCCACCGGGCAGCCCTGGCAGAAGAGCGAGAAGAACGTCTCTCCGGCCGAGGACCGCTATCTGATGACGGTCATCGCGACCGCCGAGAACCCGCAGTTCTCGGTGAGCCGCATCGACATCGACCGCGGTGGTCCGACGTACACGACGGACACGCTGCGCGATCTGCGTCAGCTCAACCCCGAGGCCGACCTCTTCTTCATCACGGGTGCCGACGCTCTCGGCCAGATCCTCACCTGGCGTTACACCGACGAGCTGTTCTCCCTGGCACACTTCATCGGAGTCACGCGGCCGGGCCACACGCTCGCCGATCCGGGTCTTCCGGAGGGCGGCGTCTCGTTCGTCGAGGTTCCCGCCCTCGCCATCTCGTCCACGGACTGCCGCGACAGGGTCGCCAAGGGTGACCCCATCTGGTACATGGTGCCGGACGGTGTGGTGCGCTATATCGACAAGCGCCAGCTGTACCGAGGCGACTGAACCCTGCACCGCCGAGAGGGGCATCGGTGAACGACCGATACGACGGTTACGACCAGCAGAATTACGAGCTGGTCGGATATGACGAGTCCGGCCGGCCGGTCTACCGGCCGGTCCAGCAAGCGCCGTCGTACGACCAGAACTCCCCGTACGGATACGGTTACGACCCGTACGCGACCGGGCAGCAGCAGCAGCCGACCGGGCAGCAGCCCCAGCAGCCTTACCAGTCCCAACAGGCCCCTTCGTACGACACCTACGGCGGAGCGCCGCAGCAGGCCCAGCAGCCGTACCAGCCTCAGCCCCAGCAGGCCACGGCGTACATCCCGCAGCAGGCCCCGCAGCCGGCTCAGGCGCCCGCGCCGCCGCAGGCCCCGCACCCCGAGCGCGACTACCGCACCGAGCAGTTCGAGTTCGTCGAGGAGCCGGACGAGGACTCCGAAGACGTCATCGACTGGCTGAAGTTCACCGAGTCGCGCACCGAGCGGCGCGAGGAGGCGCGGCGCCGCAGCCGCAACCGGGGCGTCGCCCTCGTCGTCGTCCTCGCCCTGTGCGTGGTCGGCGGCGCCGGCTACCTCTGGTCCCAGGACAAGCTGCCGTTCCTGTCGAAGGACGCGGCGAAGGCGGGCGCGGCCGCCGCGACCGGTCCGCAGAACCGTGACGTCATCGTCGTCCACCTGCACAACACCAAGGGCGGGGGGACGTCCACGGCGCTGCTCGTGAACAACACCACCACGAAGCGGGCCACCTCCGTCCTGCTGCCGAACTCCCTCGCCCTGGCGGACGAGGACGGCACCGGCACCACACTCGCCAAGTCCGTCGACGAGGACGGCTCCTCCGGCACGAGCGACGGCCTGGACACCCTGCTCGGCACCGACATCCAGGGCACCTGGCGGCTCGACACCCCGTACCTCAACAACCTCGTCGAGCTCGTCGGGAACATCGACGTCAGCACCGACACGAGCGTGCCCGACCCCGCCAAGAAGGGCACCGTGCTCGTCCACAAGGGCGCGGACCAGACCCTCAGCGGCCCGGCCGCCGTGGCGTACGCGACGTACCGGGCCAAGGGCGAGCCGCAGACCGCGCAGCTGAGCCGGTTCGGGCAGGTCATGCAGGGCGTGCTGCGCAAGCTGTCGTCGGACCCGCAGGCCGCGACGACCACGGTGCAGACGCTCGCCCAGATCCTCGACCCGTCGCTGACCGAGAAGGACCTCGGCGCCTTCCTCGCCAAGCTCGCCGACCGGGCCAAGGAGGGCGACTACAAGAGCGAGGTGCTGCCGGTGCAGCGCGGCGGCGCCATCTCCCGCTCCACCGCGGACTCCGTGGTCGAGAACGTGCTCGGCGGCACCGTGAAGTCCCCGGCCAGTGGCGACTCGCCGCGCGTCGGCATCGAGAACGCCACGGGTGACAAGGCCCGCACCGAGAAGGCCCGCGTCGCCCTGGTCAACGGCGGCTACACGTTCGTATCGGGTGGAACCGGAACGGCGATCGCGACCTCCCGGGTCACGTACGCGGACGCCTCGCACAAGAAGGACGCCGTAGAGGTCGCCAAGACGCTGGGCCTGCCGACGTCGTCCGTGGCGAAGGGCAAGGCGGCCAGGAACGCGGACGTCTCCGTGGTGCTGGGCCGGGACTACACCGGGCAGTGACCGCCCACCGGTGGCCCGGCGCCCGCGCGCGTGGGGCCACCGGTAAGGCCGTGAGGCGTGTCGGCGGACCGTGAGACCCTTGTGGTACCCCCCTGAGGAATCTCGAAGGGGATTCAGACCGCCGACGGAAAGCCTTGTAGTGACCGCCACCGACCGTTCCATCGAGCTCCTCAACGTCGCCGCACAGGCGGCCGCAGACAAGCTCGCGCACGACATCATCGCCTACGACGTCAGCGATGTGCTGTCCATCACGGATGCCTTCCTGCTCGCTTCGGCGCCCAACGACCGCCAGGTCAAGTCGATCGTCGACGAGATCGAGGAGAAGCTGAACAAGGAGCTCGGCGCCAAGCCGGTGCGCCGCGAGGGCGACCGTGACGCCCGCTGGATCCTGCTCGACTACGTCGACATCGTCGTCCACGTCCAGCACAGCGAGGAGCGCGTCTTCTACGCCCTTGAGCGGCTGTGGAAGGACTGCCCCGAGATCGACCTGCCCGAGGAGGCCAAGG
The DNA here is from genome assembly GCF_044766085.1 of Streptomyces sp. NPDC102360. Classification (NCBI taxonomy): domain Bacteria; kingdom Bacillati; phylum Actinomycetota; class Actinomycetes; order Kitasatosporales; family Streptomycetaceae; genus Streptomyces; species Streptomyces sp. NPDC102360. The sequence continues at coordinate 97,388 of NZ_JBIWLG010000012.1, forward strand.
CCACCCGCGGCAAGGGCGAGGAGCACGCCAAGGAGCGGGCCGCCGAGGCCGAGGCCGAGGACGTGCTGTGACCAGCACCTCCCGGGGGCGGCGCGTCATCCTGTGGCGGCACGGCCAGACCGCGTGGAACCTGGAGCGCCGCTTCCAGGGCACCACGGACATCGGGCTGACCGAGACCGGTGTCGCCCAGGCCCGCCGTGCCGCCCGGCTGCTCGCCTCCCTGAAGCCGGACGCGATCGTCGCGTCCGACCTCGATCGGGCCGCGTCCACCGCCGCCGAACTGACCGCGCTCACGGGCCTCGACGCCTCGTACGACGAGAGCCTGCGCGAGACGTACGCGGGGGAGTGGCAGGGCCTCACGCACGAGGAGATCATCGGCCGCTTCGGCGAGCAGTACGCGGCGTGGAAGCGCGGCGAGCCCGTGCGCCGCGGCGGCGGCGAACTGGAGACCGAGGTCGCCGACCGGGCCGCTCCCGTCGTGCTGCGGCACGCGGACAAGCTGCCCGACGACGGCCTGCTCGTGGTGGTCAGTCACGGCGGCACCATCCGCACCACCATCGGCCGGCTGCTCGGCCTGGAGGCCCACCACTGGGAGGGGCTCGGCGGCCTGTCGAACTGCTGCTGGTCCGTCCTCGGCGAGGGCGCCCGCGGCTGGCGGCTGCTTGAGCACAACGCGGGCACGCTGCCGGAACCGGTCCTCGGCGACGACGACTAGGGGCGCTGGGGCCGGATTTCACTTTCCGGCAGGTCGCAGGCTAAAGTTCTTCTTGTTCGGCCCGCCGGGGAAAGCCCGGAGGGGGAAGAACGCGAGGGGCTATAGCTCAGTTGGTAGAGCGCCTGCATGGCATGCAGGAGGTCAGGAGTTCGATTCTCCTTAGCTCCACAGGAATCAGAGATCCCGTCCCGTAAGGGGCGGGATTTTTCGTTGCCGATTTTGCGGCGGGTTTGAGATGCCGGGGCGTCCGGGGCGTATACCTCTGCGGACGTCGTGTCCGGACTGGTACGCGGGCGTCGCTGACCGGGTCGCTTCCGCCGTGGCAGAATCGGACGGCCGGAACGGGGCTGTGTCCGACCGACGAAGGCGGCCCGCTGGGGAGGGAGTGCGCGATGCCCTTGAGCATCAACGAGGAAGCCGATCGCTTCCTCGGCATGGCAGCGATACCCGCTGAGCCCCCGGCCGGTTCGGAAGAAGTCCCGTCCCTCGACTGTCCGTCCTGCGGCTCCTCCCACGTCGCCCAGATGCTCGGCGACAACGGCGGGATCTCGTACGTGTGCACGGCCTGCGGCCACAGCTGGAGCTGAGCGGAACACATGGGTGCACACAGGAGGAAGTGCGACTGGTGCGGCAGCGGCACGCCCATCGTGCGCGACATGGAGCCGCTGAACCCCGACTACCAGTACTGGTGCGAGGAATGCGCGCGGGCGCTGATCATAAAAGGCGACCCGATCGAGACGTACCGGGAGCTGGAGGGCGAGCCGATCTACGGCCGCCTCCTGGACGAGCACTGCACGCTCAAACGCTTCTACTCGTTCGCCAGAGCCTGAGCCCGGAGTACGCCAGGAAGGCGCAGGCCACTCCTACGTAGAGCGCCGAAAGCATCGACTCCCCCGCGTTCTGGTGGAGTTCGGGCCGCCCGTCGGTGTGCGGCACCCACCACAGCGCGTAGGCGCAGAACGTCAAGGCCAGGGCGAGCGCGGCTTTCTGACGGCCCGACTCCCACACGAGCAGCGCCAACGGCACGCACCACACCCAGTGGTGGGACCACGAGACCGGGCTGACCAGGAGCGCCGTCGTCGCGCACGCCACCGTCGCCTGGGCGAGGCGCCCGCGCAGCGCCGCCGCGACCGCGACCGTGAGCCCGGCGATGGCCGTCACGGCGGCGGCGAGGGTCCACCAGACCCCGGGGTCCCCGGTGTGCAGCAGCCGGGCCAGTACGCCCCGCAGCGACTGGTTGCCGGTCTCCTCGGCGTGGCCGGGGCGGTCCGACTCGAAGACCGTCCGCGTCCAGAAGTGCCGGGAGTCGCGCGGCAGGACGACGGCCGTCAGCACGGTCACGCAGACGAACGAGCCCACCGCCACACAGGCCCCGCGCACCCACGGCCGCCAGGCCCCGCGCCGCGCCAACTGCGCGAGCCCCGTGCACAGCAGGAAGACGGCGAACAGCGCGGGCGTCAGCTTGATCGCCGCCGCGACGCCGATCCCCACGCCCGCCCAGCGGTGCCCCGGCCGGCGCGTCAGATCCCACAGGACGAGCACGGCGAGCAGCAGGTTGACCTGCCCGTAGCGCAGCGTCGTCCACACCGGCTCGCACCACACGGCGGCGGCCGCCACCCACAAGGCGTGCTCCACGCGCGCGTGGCGTCGCACGAGGCGCAAGGAGAGGTGCACAAAGCCGAAGAGGAGGGCGAGGTTCAGGGCGGTCGCGGCGACCTTCATGGTCACGACGTCCAGGAACGTCAGCGGCAGGAACAGCAGCGCGGCGAACGGCGGGTAGGTGGTCGGCAGATCGGCGTAGGTCGCGCGCATCGCGTACAGGTCGCCGCCCGTGCGGACCGTCCAGCCCTCCGCCCGGTAGACCATCAGATCGATCATCGAGACGTCGGCCGCGCGCTGGGCGATCACGAAGGCCGCGAACGAGAGCAGGCAGGCTCCGAGCGCAGCCGGTGCGTGGCGGGTGCGGGGCAGGGCGAGCACAGTCACATGAGGGAACACTAGTAGTCGTCAAGGGCGACTTTTCCATACAGAAGGGGGCGGAAGGGAAACGATTTGGTGATGCACCCTGGTGACCGTGTAATGTTGGCGACGCCGCCGGGGAGACCGACAGGGAAGCCCCGGGGAACCAAAGCATGGGGCTATAGCTCAGTTGGTAGAGCGCCTGCATGGCATGCAGGAGGTCAGGAGTTCGATTCTCCTTAGCTCCACAGAAATGTAAGACGGGCCATCCGATTCGGATGGCCCGTCTTCGTATGTACCCAGGTACGTGACCGTGGCCCAGGTATGTGACCCGCTACCTCCGGGCGCGGCTGCGGCCGGGCGGGAGCGCGGGGCGCGACGGCCTGCGGTCCTGCGCGGCCGCCGAGGCGTCCTCCTCGATCCGCAGCGCCAGCGCCGGGCAGCGGCGCACGGCCCGCACCGCGTTCGCCTCCGAGTAGCCGGGCACGGCCGCCTCCGCGACCGTCGGGAAGCCGTCGGGGCCCAACTGCAGCAGCTCCGGCACGATGTCCGCGCACAGGCCGTGGCCCCGGCACAGCGTCCAGTCGACGGCGAGCCGCTTCCCGCTGGACGTCGGGCTCGCCGGCGCCTCCGCGTGCAGCGGCAGCACACCGAGTACCGGGCGGCCGCAGCCGGCGCCCAGAACGTGCGCGGCCAGGTCGTCGGTGAAAGCCGAGATCGTCGATTCGATGAACGCCGCCGAACCGTCCGGGTGCTTGCACGCCCCGCGCCGCTTCACCGCGCGCGTGACCTCGCGCAGCGCCTCCAGGGCGGCCGGGCCGCCTCCGTTCAGCACGTCCTCGAGGCCGCGCGCCGCAGCGGGCAGTCCCAGGTAGCAGGGGCCGCACTGGCCCGCGCTCTCCGAGGCCAGCCACTGCGCCACTTTCAGGGCCTCGCCGAGCGGGCAGGTGTCCGGGCCGATCGGCAGGATCGCCCCGGCGCCGAGCGCACCGCCAGAGGCCTCCAGGGAGGCGCGGGACACGATGGCGTCCTGCGCGCCGACCCCGTCGAGCCACTTGCCGTGATATCCGCCCGTGAGGACGCCCTGGGGGAGCGGGGGAGCGCCCGCGAGCTGGAGTACGTAGCGCAGCGGCACGCCGGACGGCACCTCCAGGACCATCGGGCGGGCGACCGCCCCGGAGAGCGTCAGCAGGACCGTGCCGGGCTCGTCGTGCAGACCGGTGCGGCAGTAGCGCTCGGCGCCCGTGCGGGTCGCGATCGCGAGCTGGGCGAAGGTCTCCGCGTTCGACAAAAGCGTGGGGGCACCGCCGACTCCGGAGTCGGAGGCGCGGACCTTGCGGCCCGGCGGCATGGGCGGGCCGCCGTCCGCCGAGCGGATCAGGGCCGAGGACTCCCCGGTGACCATGCGCACCGGATTGCGCTGCACGCGTGCGCGAAGCGGTGCGTTCCGACGGTTCGTCAGGCCGCGCTCGGCGAGGGCCGCCTGCATCGACGCCTCGGTGCTGTCGCGGGTCACGCCGATGACGAGTGTGCGCGCGCCGATCGCCTCCGCGACGAGCAGGGCGCCGTCCAGGATCAGGTGCGGGGCCCGGTTGATCAGCACGGTGTCCTTGCGGCAGGCCGGCTCGTCCTCGCTGCCGTTGACGACGACAACCGGGCGCACTCCGCGCCGGATCGCCGACTCCGCGACCGCGCGGAGCTTCTTGGCGAAGGGGAAGCCCGCGCCGCCCCGGCCGCGCAGGGATATCGCCTGGGCCAGCCGCGCGAGCGGCTCGCCCGCCATGGCTTCCAGCGGTCCGTGCACCTTCAGGTGCATGTCGAGGTCGAGCCGCTCCACGAGGTCGAACCCCGAAGTGAGCTGGGGAAGTCCGACGACCCGGACTTCCGGGACGTCGGGCAGTGCGGTGTTCACTGCGTGCCTCCGTAGGGCGTGGTCCAGGGCTCGCCGGAAGCGGGTGCTTGGTAGGGGCCGGGGAGCGGTTCGGTGGGATCGGGCGCTTCTTTGTAGAGGTCTGCGTAGAGGCCCCCATGGAGGTCTTCGTGGCCCCCTTCGTAGGCGCCGCTGTTCGTGCCGTCCCCGTAGGAGGCGGGGTAGCCGGGCACGCCTCCGTAGGGGGTGTCGTACGTCGGGTCGTACAGGGAGGGCGGGGCCTGGGCCGGCGGTGGCGGGGAAGGGGCGGGCCAGCGCTCGGTGGGCGCGGATGCCGTGGGCTCCGCGTACTGCTCCAGGTACGGGACCGACTGCGTGGGCAGCTCCGAGCGGGGGACGGCGGACACCGCGCGGTAGGCGGCCGCGAAGCCGATGTCGGCCTGCGTCGGGGGAGGCGGGTCGAAGGCGGGCCGCGGGGCGGGCTCAGGACGGGGCTGGGGAGCGGCGGGCGCGGGCTCCGTGCGGGGCTGCGGGAGGGGAGAGCCGGCCCGCCTGGAGCCGCTCGCGCGTGGTCCCGCGTCCAGGAATTCGAGGATGCGCACCGCCACCTTGCGCCGCACGGCCTGCGGCGACGCCCGAAGGGCGATCGCGCCGGCGACCGCGACCAGGGCCAGGCAGTACAGGACGGTCACGTACGCCTTCGCGGGCCGGCCCGCGTACAGGCCGTGCATGAGGGCGAAGCACCAGGCCGGATAGGCGAGCATGTGGGTCGCGCGCCAGCGGGTGGCGAGCCGGGAGGCCATGGAGCTGCGCAGCGCGCCCGTGACGCCCGTGGCGACCATGAGGAGTCCGGCGGTCGCGCCCAGGCCGATCAGGCCCGCGCTGCCGATGAAGCCCCCGGAGAACGGGACCAGCGCGCCGAGCAGCGTCACGTGCGAGAGCGCGAGCTTCACGCTGATGTGCAGCAGCAGGAAGACCAGCGAGGAGACCGCGGTGATCCGGTGCACGGCCTGTGCGAGCAGCCGCTGCCGCGAGGTGAGGAAGACCCGGTCGGAGGCGACCAGGCCCCAGACGACGGACGAGGTCAGCGAGACCAGGCAGAGCACGCCCGCACCGAAGTCGAGCGTCGTCCGCAGAGCGTCGCCGCCGGTGGACACGAGCACGGGTAACAGGAGGACGATTCCCGCGATGAGCAGCCCTGTTCTCCTACGACGGCTGGCACCGGGGGTGACTGAACTCCCCGGTGTGCGAAGGGAGTTCAGGGAGCGGGGGGTTCGAGGGTTCATGGGGGTGACTCCGAACGGTTCGGCACGGTGGTCCCACGGCCCGCACTCTAGATCGAGGCATACCGGGCAGTACGAGGTTTGAGTTATCTCGCTGTTATCTACGAGATGTTTGGTCTTTGCGTTGTCCCGATAGGGGGCGGTACGCCGAGTAACCCGTGGGGTGCGGTGGGCCGCGGGGAAGCCCGTCGCAGGCGGAGTGGAGGCTGCGGTACCCTGACGCCATGCGTGCCGTACGCCTTCTGCTTAGCGAGCCGCGCTGATCAGTCCCGACCCGCCCCCGGGGTGAGTGGTCGGAATCGGCGCGGCGTCCCCTCCTGTGCGAGGGGCTTTTTCATTTCCTGGGCACGGGCCGCTGGCAGACACGATCGATGGAGCTTTGAGGATCATGAGCGAGACGAACACCGCCACCGCTTCCGAGGCGGCGGTCGCGCCGCACCGCTACACGGCGGCCATGGCCGCCGACATCGAGGCACGCTGGCAGGACTTCTGGGACGCCGACGGCACCTACGAGGCGCCGAACCCGAGCGGTGACCTGGCGGGCGACCCGCAGGTCGCGGAGCGGCCCAAGAAGTTCATCATGGACATGTTCCCGTACCCCTCCGGTGCGGGCCTGCACGTCGGCCACCCGCTGGGCTACATCGCCACGGACGTCTTCGCGCGCTTCCAGCGGATGAACGGCCACAACGTCCTGCACACCCTGGGCTTCGACGCGTTCGGCCTGCCCGCCGAGCAGTACGCCGTGCAGACGGGCACCCACCCGCGCACGTCGACCGAGGCCAACATGGCCACCATGAAGGCGCAGCTGCGCCGCCTGGGCCTGGGGCACGACAACCGCCGGTCGTTCGCCACGATCGACCCGGAGGTCTACAAGTGGACGCAGTGGATCTTCCTGCAGATCTTCAACTCCTGGTACGACGACGACCTGAAGAAGGCCCGTCCGATCGCCGACCTGGTCAAGCAGTTCGAGACCGGTGAGCGGGCCGTGCCCGGCGGCGGCGACTGGGGCGGCCTGAGCGAGGCCGAGCGCGCCGACATCCTGAGCGACTACCGCCTGGCGTACGCCTCCGACGCGCCCGTGAACTGGGCGCCGGGCCTGGGCACCGTCCTGGCCAACGAGGAGGTCACCGCAGACGGCCGCTCCGAGCGCGGCAACTTCCCCGTCTTCAAGTCGAAGCTGCGCCAGTGGAACATGCGCATCACGGCCTACGCGGACCGCCTGATCGACGACCTGGACGGCCTGGACTGGCCCGAGGCGATCAAGCTGCAGCAGCGCAACTGGATCGGCCGCTCCGAGGGCGCGCGCATCGACTTCGCCGTACCGTCCGCCGAGGGTGCCGGCTCCGGCTCCGGCTCCGGCGAGGAGAAGATCACCGTCTTCTCGACCCGCCAGGACACCCTGTTCGGCGCCACCTACATGGTGCTGGCCCCCGAGCACGAGCTGGTCGAGAAGATCACCCCGGCCGCCTGGCCGGAGGGCACCCACGACGTGTGGACGGGCGGTCACGCGACCCCCGCCGAGGCCGTCGCCGCCTACCGCAAGCAGGCCGCCTCGAAGTCCGACGTCGAGCGCCAGGCCGAGGCCAAGGACAAGACCGGCGTCTTCACGGGCGCGTACGCGATCAACCCGGTCAGCGGCGAGCAGGTGCCGGTCTTCATCGCCGACTACGTACTGATGGGCTACGGCACCGGCGCGATCATGGCCGTCCCGGCGCACGACAGCCGCGACTTCGCCTTCGCGCGCGCTTTCGAGCTGCCCATGCGCTGTGTCGTGCAGCCTTCGGACGAGCGCGGCACCGACCCGGCCACGTGGGACGACGCGTTCGTCTCGGGCGACGCGAAGCTGGTCAACTCCAGCGGCGAGGACATCTCCCTGGACGGCCTGGGCGTCGCCGACGCCAAGGCCCGCACGACCGAGTGGCTGGAGCGCAAGGGCATCGGCGCGGGCACGGTCAACTTCCGGCTGCGCGACTGGCTGTTCAGCCGCCAGCGCTACTGGGGCGAGCCCTTCCCGATCGCCTACGACGAGGACGGCATCGCCCACGCGCTGCCCGAGTCGATGCTGCCGCTGGAGCTGCCCGAGGTCGACGACTACAGCCCGCGCACCTTCGACCCGGACGACGCCGACACCAGGCCCGAGACGCCGCTGTCGCGCAACGAGGACTGGGTCAACGTCACGCTGGACCTGGGCGACGGCAAGGGCCCTCGCAAGTTCCGCCGCGAGACCAACACCATGCCCAACTGGGCGGGCTCCTGCTGGTACGAGCTGCGCTACCTGGACCCGAACAACAGCGAGAAGCTGGTCGACCCGGAGATCGAGCAGTACTGGATGGGCCCCCGCGAGGGCATGCCCACCGGTGGCGTCGACCTGTACGTCGGTGGCGCCGAGCACGCCGTGCTGCACCTGCTGTACGCGCGCTTCTGGTCGAAGGTGCTGTTCGACCTGGGCCACATCTCGTCGGCCGAGCCGTTCCACAAGCTGTACAACCAGGGCATGATCCAGGCGTACGTCTACCGGGACGCGCGCGGGATCGCCGTACCGGCCGCCGAGGTGGAGGAGCGCGACGGCGCTTACTACTACCAGGGCGAGAAGGTCTCCCGGCTGCTGGGCAAGATGGGCAAGTCCCTGAAGAACGCCGTCACGCCGGACGAGATCTGCGCCGAGTACGGCGCGGACACGCTGCGTCTCTACGAGATGGCGATGGGCCCGCTGGACGTCTCCCGGCCGTGGGACACGCGCGCGGTGGTCGGCCAGTTCCGGCTGCTGCAGCGCCTGTGGCGCAATGTCGTCGACGAGGAGACCGGCGAGGTCACCGTCGTGGACGTGCCCGAGGCGGACATCGACGTGGCCACGCTGCGCGCCCTGCACAAGGCGATCGACGGCGTCGGCGGTGACCTGGCGGGCATGCGGTTCAACACCGCGATCGCCAAGGTCACCGAGCTGAACAACCACCTGGTCAAGTCGTACGCGGGAGGTTCGCTGCCGCGTTCGGTCGCCGAGCGCCTGGTGCTGCTGGTCGCGTCGCTGGCCCCGCACGTCGCCGAGGAGCTGTGGCGCAAGCTGGGCCACAGCGACTCCGTCGTCCACCAGGAGTTCCCGGTCGCCGACCCCGCGTACGCGGTCGACGAGGCCGTGACCTGCGTCGTCCAGATCAAGGGCAAGGTCAAGGCCCGCCTGGAGGTCTCCCCGGCGATCTCCGACGAGGAGCTGGAGAAGATCGCCCTGGCCGACGAGAAGGTCGTCGCCGCGCTGGACGGCGCCGGCATCCGCAAGGTGATCGTGCGGGCGCCGAAGCTGGTGAACATCGTGCCCGCGTAGCCGCGGTCCCACGGCTCAGGGTTGTTCCCTACGGGCAGGTTGGGGGTTCTGCTGGAACCCTCGGCCTGCCCGCTCCGTTTACGGTGGAGAGAGCGGCCCGGCGGGGCGACCTGGAGGAGAGAGCGCTATGGATATTGTGCTTGTGATCATTGCGCTGCTCTTCGTCGCGTTCCTGGCGTTCGGCGGGTACGTGACGGTGAAGGCGGTCGGGGCGGCGAAGCGCGGGGTGGACCGCAAGGTCGAGCAGGCGCGGCGGGCGGTGGAGGACACCACACTGCGCGCCAAGAGCTATGTGCAGCCCGGCACGGCAGCCGAGTTGGCTCAACTGCGGCTGCATCTGCGCACCTCCATGCGGGCCACGCAGGACGCGCTGCACGAGCGCGTGGCGGAGGACTCCTCGCTCAAGGAGTCCCTCGGCCTCTTCGAGCGCCTGAGCGCGCACGGGCACGAGGTGGACGCCGAGCTGAAGCGCCTGGAGAGCGAGCCCGACAAGGGGCAGGTGGCGCGGGTGCTGCCGGAGCTCAGGACGCGCACGGAGCAGATCACACGGTCCGCCGACGCGCTGCGGCACGCGGCCCGCGACCGGGCCGGCCGGTTCGCGAGCGACGACCTGGACGCGCTGAGCTCGCAGATCGACCTGGAGGCCGGGGCGCTGAGGCACTGGACGACCGAGCCGGGACCGGGTGCGGGATCCGGGACAGGGTCCGAGCCGGGGGCCGCCTGGGAGGAGCCGCGGACGGACCGCGGGCAGGGGCGGGGTCGGGAGCAGAACCGGGCCGCGATCACTCCGCCAGGTGTACGCCCCGTGTATCCGTGGGAGAAGAAACCCCGTCCGGAGAGCACGACTTGATCGCCCGCGGGACCACGTCGGCCGACGGCCGGGAGACAGGGGCCGGGCTGCCGCCGGGAGACCGCGGCAGGTAATCTCCGGTGCATGTCCCGCCATGTCGCGATCGTCACCGATTCAACGGCCTACCTGCCGCAGTGGACGATGGAGCGCCACGGCATCACGGCGGTGCCGTTGACCGTGGTCCTGGGTGACCGGGCGCTCGAGGAGGGTACGGAGATCTCCGCCCGCTCGGTCGCGGAGGCGCTGCAGAAGCGCCGGTCGGTGACGACGTCGAGACCCAGCCCGGAGCTGTTCGCGGAGACCTACCGCAAGGTGGCCGAGTCCGGCGCCACCGCCATCGTCTCGCTGCACCTGTCCGCCGAGATCTCCGGGACGTACGACGCCGCGGTGCTGGCCGCGCGCGAGGCCCCGGTCCCGGTGCGCGTCGTGGACACCGGGATGGTGGCCATGGCCCTCGGCTTCTGCGCGCTCGCGGCGGCGGAGACGGCCGACGCGGGGGGCACCGCCGACGAGGCGGTGAACGCGGCGGAGAAGCGGGCCTCGGGCACCTCGGCGTACTTCTACGTCGACACGCTGGACTATCTGCGGCGGGGCGGCCGGATCGGCGCCGCGCAGGCGCTGTTCGGGTCCGCGCTCGCGGTCAAGCCGCTGCTCCAGCTCGACGGCGGCCGGATCGAACTCCTGGAAAAGGTCCGTACGTCGTCGAAGGCGATCGCGCGGCTGCAGGAGATCGTGGCCGAGCGGGCGGGCAGCGCGCGGGTCGACGTGGCCGTGCACCATCTGGCCGCGCCGGAGCGGGCGGAGGCGCTCGCGGGATGGCTGCGCGAGCAGGTGCCGGGCCTGGCCGAGCTGCATGTCAGCGAAGTGGGTGCGGTGATCGGGGCGCACACGGGACCGGGACTGCTGGGGGCCGTGGTCTCGCCGCGGACGTAGGGCGACGCGTACTCCGTCGCCCTACGTGGGTGACGGAGTTTTCCACAACTGGTGGGTTGTCCCCGGAAATTGAGCAAGATCCACTAGTCGGCGGCGCGGTGCCTACCGTCTCGTGACATGGAACTTCGATCACGGGCACGGACGGCAAACGCATCGAGCGGGCCGGGGCGCGGCGCCGCATCGGACAGCCGTGCCCGGCAGCGGCACGTGGTGCGGCGGCGCGCTCGGCGCAGGCGTGTCGAGGCGGAGCGGACCCGGCTGCGGGCGGAGGCGCTGTTCGCGCCACCGAAGCGGGAGATGCGGGGTACGGCACGGGCGGCTCCCGTTCCGTCGTGGGCGCGCGAGCCAGAGCCGCCGGTCGAGCCCGCCGTGGCCCCGGCGCCCTCGCGGCGGGAGCGTGCGGCCTTCGCCCTGCGGGACCGGCTGCCGCTGTGGGTGCAGACGCGGTGCGGGGTCGAGCGGCGCGGGGCCGTGGCGCTGGGCGTCCTCGTCGCAGTGGTGGGGCTCTTCGCCGTGCAGCACTTCTGGGCGGGGCGCCCGCAGCCGGTGCGGGCGCCCGAGACGGTGCGGGCGGCGGCGCCGCGAGCCGTGGGGCCGCCCCCTGGCGGTGGCGCCTCGCCGACCGCGGTGGGGCCGGGGGCCGTGGCGAGCGGCACCGCCGGGATCGTCGTGGACGTGAGCGGAAAGGTGCGAAGGCCGGGGATCCATCGGCTGCCCGCCGGGGCCCGCGTCGCGGACGCGTTACGGGCGGCCGGCGGGCTGCGCCCCGGTACGGACACCGCGGGGCTCAACAGGGCGCGGTTCCTCGTGGACGGCGAGCAGGTCCAGGTGGGCGAGCCCGCGGCGGCGGCCGCCGCCGCGCCGTCGGGCGGGTCCGCAGGAGCGTCGGCCCCGGCGGGCCCGATCGGCCTCAATACGGCCACCCTGGAACAGCTCGACACCTTGCCGGGCGTCGGCCCCGTACTGGCGCAGCACATCGTCGACTACCGCACGGAGCACGGCGGTTTCCGCTCCGTCGACGAACTGCGCGAGGTCAATGGCATCGGCGATCGCCGCTTCGAGGATCTGCAGAATGCCGTGCGGCCATGAACCGCCGGGCCGTGAATCGCGGGGCCATGAACCGCGGGGCCATGAACCGCCGGGCCGCGAATCCCCCAGCCATGGATCGTCCGGCCACGGCGATGAGCCGCCCGGTCACGAATCGCCCGGTCACGAATCGCCCGGTCATGCGTCGCGCGGTCGTGAGGGGTGACCGGGAGACGTCGGCCGGGGTGGGGCGACTCGGCGACGCGCATCCTCGCCAAGAGGGGCCGCCGGACCTGAGGTTGGTGCCGCCCGCGCTGGCGGCGTGGGGCACGGCGGCGCTGACGGTGACCGGTTCGCCGTGGTGGGCGGGGCTCGTGGCGGTGGCGTGTGCGCTCGGTGGGGCGGGGCTGCTGATCGCGGGGCGCGGCGGGGCCGGGAGTGCGGCGCGGTCCTGGCGCGGTCCTTCGGCGGCGGCGCTGCTCCTGTGCACCGCCGCGGCCGCGGCCTCCGCCGGTCTGCACGGGGCCGACCTGCGGCGCGGCCCCGTGCCCGAGCTCGGGGCCCGATTCGCCCCCGTGGACGTCGAGTTGGAGGTGACCTCCGACCCTCGGCGCACCCGGCCGCGGATCCGCGGGGACCACGCGGCACCGGCGTCGGTGCTGGTGGAGGCGGATGCGGTGCGGGTGACGGGGCCGGGCGGGAAGACGGTGCGGACGCGGGCGCCCGTGCTGGTCCTGGTGAACGCGGGAGGCAAGGGGGACGCCAGAGGGGACAAGGAACATGGAGGGGGCGGAGGGGGCGGGGAGCGTGGTGGAGGCCGAGAGGGGACGGGCTCCGTGTCCGCGCGTGCGCCCGGCAAGTCGACGCAGGTGCGCGGCAGTTCCTGGCTGGCGGTGCTGCCGAGTACCAGGTTGCGGGTGCGGGGGAGTCTCGCGCCGCCGATGGTCGCGGGGGACCGGGTCGCGGCGGTGCTGCGGGTCGGGAGCGAGGAGCGGGCACGGGTCGTGGCGGCGCCGAGCCGGTCGCAGCGGGTGGCCGGGGCGCTGCGGGCGGGGCTGCGCGAGGCCACCGGAGGGCTCGACGCGGACGCGCGCGCACTGCTCCCCGGGCTCGTCGTCGGCGACACGGCGCGCGTGACACCGGAGCTGCATGCCGCCTTCGAGGAGACGGACCTGCTGCACCTTATGGCGGTTAGTGGGGCTAATTTCACGATTCTGCTGGCCCTGTTGATCGGCCCGCCCGGTACGGCGCAACGCGTCGAGCGGCGCGGCCTCGCGCCCCGGATCGGGCTGCCGTTGCGGACGACCGCGGTGCTCGGCGGGGTCCTCACGCTCGGCTTCGTCGTGGTGTGCCGGCCCGAGCCGAGCGTGCTGCGGGCGGCGTCGTGCGGGCTGATCGCGCTGCTCGCCGTGGCGACCGGGCGCCGCAGATCCCTGATCCCCGCCCTGGCCACGGCGGTGCTGCTGCTCGTCCTGTACGACCCGTGGCTGGCGCGGAGTTACGGGTTCCTGCTGTCGGTGCTCGCCACCGGCGCGCTCTTGACGCTGGCCCCGCGGTGGAGCGCGGCGCTGCGTGGCCGCGGGGTGCCCGGGCGGCTCGCCGAGGCCCTGGGGGCCGCCGCTGCCGCGCAGGCGGTGTGCGCTCCGGTCGTCGCGGTGCTGGCGGCGCGGGTGAGCCTGGTGGCGGTGCCGTGCAATCTGCTCGCGGAGTTCGCGGTCGCGCCCGCGACCGTGCTCGGGTTCGCGGCGCTGGCGGCGGCGCCGCTCGCGCTGCCGGTGGCGAAGTCCCTTGCTTGGTGCGCCGGTTGGCCCACCGGATGGATCGCGGACCTCGCCCGGACCGGGGCCGCGCTGCCCGGCAGTGGGGTGGACTGGCCGGGTGGCTGGCGCGGCGGAGCGCTGCTCGCGCTCGGCACGGCGGTCCTCGTGCTCGCGGGGCGCAGAGCACTCGCGTCGCCGTGGATCTGCGGGGTCTGTGCGCTGCTGCTCGTCCTGGCGGTCACGCGGCCCGCGCCGCTCGTGCGGGGCGTCACGGGCTGGCCGCCGACCGGCTGGCGTCTGGCCATGTGCGACGTGGGGCAGGGCGACGCCCTGGTGCTCGACGCGGGGGCGGGGGCAGGAGTGGTGGTGGACGCGGGCCCGGATCCGCTGCTCGTCGACCGGTGCCTGCGCTCGCTGGGCGTCACCCGGATCCCGGCGGTGGTGCTCACGCACTTCCACGCGGACCATGTGGCCGGGCTCGCGGGGGTGTTGCGGGGGAGGGCCGTGGGGCAGATCGAGACGACCGGGTTCGAGGAGCCGCCGGACCAGGTGGCGTTCGTGCGGAGGGAGGCCGCCCGGCGCGGTGTCCCGGTGGTGCGCGCGGTGGCGGGGGAGCGGCGCAGGGCGGGGCCGCTCGACTGGCAGGTGCTGTGGCCCCCGCCGGACGCGGGCGCGGGTTCCGGCCTGCCCCCGGCCCCGACGCCGGACGGGCCGAACGACGCGAGCGTGACGCTGCTCGTCCGCGTCGCGGGGCTGACCCTGCTGCTCCTCGGCGACCTCGAACCCCCGGCGCAGCGCGCCCTGTTGAGAACGCCTGCCGGGGCCCGGCTGCCCTCGGTCGACGTGCTCAAGGTCGCCCATCATGGCTCGGCCTACCAGGATCCGGAACTGCTGCGCAGGGCCGCGCCGCGCGTCGCGCTGATCTCGGTGGGCCGCGACAACCCGTACGGCCACCCGGCACCCAGCACGCTGGCGGCGCTGAGGGCGCGCGGTGCGGCCGTGCTCAGGACGGACCGGGACGGGGCGGTGGCGGTCGTGGGAGGGGGTGGTGGGGAGCTCCGGGTCGCCCCGTAGCGCGGTCGATGCTGCTCAGGGCGGCGTTCTTGTCATGTGGGCGCATGTTGCCTCGAAACTGCCCACGATGATCGAATGCTTGTCGAATGCAGCAGATCAGGTAGTTGTCCAGGCGTTCTGGGGTGGGTAGGGCATGTTCGGACTCCGGCGGAGAAACCGTACTAACCGGTCAGTAGATTCGAGTTCTCGCGGGGGGAGGGCGATGCCGCCGGGCGCGGGGGTGCTCAGCGGCCGGATCATCGACGCCGTGGGCGAGCCGGTGCGCGGCGCCGAGTTCTCGGTGAACGACGCGATGGGGCGCAAGGTGGTGAGCGGGGGCGTCGACCCGTTCGGCTCGTTCGTGGCGACGGTGCCCGCGGGGGACTATCGGCTCGCCGTGTCGGCCGAGGGGTACGCGCCGTTCCGCGGCGGGGCGGCCGTGGCCGAGGGCGAGCAGGCGGCGCTCGGTGACGTCACGCTCCAGGTGTCCGCGCCTCCGGCGCTGCCGACGCCGGGGGACTGGGAGGTCGAGCCGATGCACTCCTCGATCGGGTTCACGGCGCGGCACATCGGGATGGCGCGGGTCTACGGCCGGTTCAACACGTTCGCCGGTGTGCTGCGGGTGGCCGAGCGGGTCGAGGACTCCGCGATGCACGTCGTCATCGACGCCTCGTCCATCGACACGAACGTCAAGATGCGCGACGACCACCTCAGGTCGGCCGACTTCCTCGACGTCGAGCGCTACCCGACGCTGGAGTTCTACAGCGAGCGCTTCGTGCACAGGGGCGGCGGCCGCTGGGCGATCACCGGGGCGCTCACGCTGCACGGTGTGACCCGGACGGTCACGCTGGACGCCGAGTACCTGGGCGTGGGCACCGGCATGGAGGGCGAGACTCGGGCCGCCTGCCGGGCGACCACGGAGCTGCACCGCGACGACTTCACCGTGAGCTGGCAGACCATGCTGGCGAGGGGCATCGCCGTCGTCGGCTCCAGCGTCCGCATCGAGCTCGACATACAGGTCGTGCCCAAGGGCTGACTCCGTGGTCGTCCTCAAGGGCTGACCCCGTGCGTGCGGCGCCGTCGGTGTGCCGGAAAATGGTGGCGTGAGCGATGTGAGACACGTACTGGTGCTGCCCGACCGGGACGCCGCGGAGGAGGCCTCGGAGGCGCTCCGGGAGCGCTTCGGGGTGGCCGAGGAACCCCAGCTCGTACGGGACGCGCTGGCCGGTGAGGACGACGCCGAGGACGCGCAGTGGCTGCTGGTCGTCGAGGACGCGGAGGGGCGGCTGTCCGCCGAGGCGCTGGACGGGTTCGCGGGCGAGTGGGACGGCTGGCGCGAGGAGCCATAGGGCTGTTGCCGCGAGGCCGTCCCCGGTGAGGACTCGGGGCTCCGCCCCGAACCCCGCTGCTCAATCGCCGCAGGGGCTTGGAATGCTCACCCGCCGCAGGGGCTTGGAATGCTCACCCGCCGCAGGGGCTTGAGCAGCGGGGGCTTGAAGTGCCCGCCCGCCGCAGGGGCTTGATGAGCCGCTGGGCGGGGGGTTGTCAGTGGCGCGTGGGATGCTTGGCGCGATGGCCAGGAAGAGTGCAAACGACGAACCGCTCGCTCCCCTCACCGTCGCGGTGGGGCAGGAGGATCTGCTGCTCGACCGCGCGGTGCAGCAGGTCGTGGCGGCCGCGCGCGCCGCGGACGCGGACACCGACGTCCGGGACCTCACCTCTGATCAGTTGCAGCCGGGGACGCTGGCCGAGCTGACCAGCCCCTCGCTGTTCGCCGAGCGCAAGGTCGTCGTCGTACGCAATGCGCAGGACCTGTCCGCGGACACGGTCAAGGACGTGAAGGCGTACATCGGCTCGCCCGCCGAGGAGATCACGCTGGTGCTGCTGCACGCCGGTGGCGCCAAGGGCAAGGGCCTGCTGGACGCGGCGCGCAAGGCCGGGGCCAGGGAGGTCGCCTGTCCCAAGATGACGAAGCCGGCGGACCGGCTGGCCTTCGTGCGGAGCGAGTTCCGCGCGATCGGGCGGTCCGCCACCCCCGAGGCCTCCCAGGCGCTCGTCGACGCCATCGGGAGTGATCTGCGGGAGCTGGCGTCCGCGGTGTCGCAGCTCGCCGCCGACGTCGAGGGGACCATCGACGAGGCCGTCGTCGGGCGGTACTACACGGGGCGGGCCGAGGCGTCCAGCTTCACCGTCGCCGACCGGGCCGTGGAGGGGCGGGTGGCCGAGGCGCTGGAGGCGCTGCGGTGGTCGCTCTCGACCGGGGTGGCGCCGGTGCTGATCACCAGTGCGTTGGCGCAGGGGGTGCGGGCGATCGGGAAGCTGTCGTCCGCGCGTGGGGGGCGGCCGGCGGATCTTGCGCGGGAGTTGGGGATGCCGCCGTGGAAGATCGATCGGGTGCGGCAGCAGATGCGGGGGTGGACGCCGGATGGGGTTGCTGTTGCGTTGCGGGCGGTCGCGGAGGCGGATGCGGGGGTGAAGGGGGCCGGGGACGATCCGGAGTACGCCCTGGAGAAGGCTGTGGTGACTGTGGCGCGGGCTGCGCGTGCGCGGGGGCGCGGGTAGCGCGGTGCGCGGCGCGGTGGGGAATCGCCCCCGCCGCCCCTTCCCGTCCCGTCCCTGGGGGCTGCGCCCCCAGACCCCCTTGTCCTCAAACGCCGGACGGGCTGGAGATAGCCGGGCGGGCGGGGAATGGGTGCTCGATCGTGCCCAGGGAACGCCGAAGGCCCCGCCCTGAAAAGGGCGGGGCCTCGGGTCAAGCTTTGTGAGCCCGCACCCGCGTGGCGAACGCAGTCGCGTGCGGGCTCTTGGGTGTCGGTCGGGGGCGGAGAGAGAGGGCCCGCCCGGGTCCCACCGACGGTCGATCAGGTCAGGTCAGGTTCAGCCCTGGATGGACGCGACCTTCGAAGCAAGCGCCGACTTCTTGTTGGCGGCCTGGTTCTTGTGGATGACGCCCTTGGAGACGGCCTTGTCGAGCTGACGCGCGGCAGCGCGCTGGGCCTCGACGGCCTTCTGGACGTCACCGGCGGCAACGGCCTCGCGGGCCTTGCGGATCGAGGTCTTGAGGGAGGACTTGACCGTCTTGTTGCGCAGTCGCGCCTTCTCGTTGGTCTTGATCCGCTTGATCTGGGACTTGATGTTCGCCACGAAATGAGCCTTTTCAGGTTCAGGCACGGGGCCGGTCAGGGACCCGTACCGGTGATTGTCACTGAGTGCGTGCCTCGGCTTAGAGGGCATGAGACACAGCTGCCCACGGTATCAGCCGTCCTCCAGGTGGCCCAAACCGGGCGCAGCGCCCCGCTCATGGGACCATGGAGGCTACGTATTGATCCCAACCGAGGCCGACCTGAGGCAGAAGGCCTCAAGAGACAGGACCCTGCGTGCCCGCGATCCCTAAAAATGTGCCCGAGCCGAGCCGCACCGACCCGGCTCTGATTCGCAATTTCTGCATCATCGCGCACATCGACCACGGCAAGTCGACGCTCGCCGACCGGATGCTCCAGCTGACCGGTGTGGTCGAGCAGCGGCAGATGCGTGCTCAGTACCTCGACCGGATGGACATCGAGCGAGAGCGCGGCATCACGATCAAGTCCCAGGCGGTGCGGCTGCCCTGGGCCCCGACCGTGGGGCCCGACGAGGGCAGTACCCACATCCTCAACATGATCGACACGCCGGGTCACGTGGACTTCACGTACGAGGTCTCGCGCTCGCTCGCCGCGTGCGAGGGGACGATCCTGCTCGTCGACGCCGCCCAGGGCATCGAGGCCCAGACCCTCGCCAACCTGTATCTGGCGATGGAGAACGACCTCAAGATCATCCCGGTGCTCAACAAGATCGACCTGCCGGCCGCCCAGCCCGAGAAGTTCTCCGAGGAGCTGGCGAACCTCATCGGCTGCGACCCCGAGGATGTGCTCAAGGTCTCCGCGAAGACCGGCATGGGCGTCGAGGCGCTGCTCGACAAGGTCGTCGCCGAGGTTCCGGCCCCGGTCGGCGTCAAGGACGCGCCCGCCCGCGCGATGATCTTCGACTCGGTCTACGACTCCTACCGGGGCGTCGTGACGTACGTACGAGTCGTCGACGGTCAGCTCAACAAGCGCGAGCGGATCCGGATGATGTCCACCGGGGCCACGCACGAGCTGCTCGAGATCGGTGTGTCCTCGCCCGAGATGACCCCGGCCGACGGCATCGGCGTCGGCGAGGTGGGCTACATCATCACCGGCGTGAAGGACGTCAGGCAGTCCAAGGTCGGTGACACGATCACCTCCCTGCACAAGGGCGCCGACACCCCGCTGGGCGGTTACAAGGACCCGAAGCCGATGGTGTTCTCGGGGCTCTATCCGCTCGACGGCTCCGACTACCCGGAGCTGCGCGACGCGCTCGACAAGCTGCAGCTCAACGATGCCGCGCTGGTCTACGAGCCGGAGACCTCCGCCGCGCTCGGCTTCGGTTTCCGCGTTGGATTCCTGGGGCTGCTGCACCTCGATGTCATTCGTGAGCGGCTTGAGCGCGAGTTCGGCCTCGACCTCATCGCCACCGCCCCCAACGTGGTCTACCGCGTGGTCATGGAGGACGGTGTCGAGCACGAGGTCACCAACCCGAGCGAGTTCCCGGAGGGGAAGATCGCGGAGGTCCACGAGCCGGTCGTGCGCGCCACCCTCCTGGCCCCGTCCGAGTTCATCGGCTCGATCATGGAGCTGTGCCAGGGCCGGCGCGGTTCGCTGCTCGGCATGGACTATCTGTCGGAGGACCGGGTCGAGATCCGGTACACGCTGCCGCTCGCGGAGATCGTCTTCGACTTCTTCGACCAGCTGAAGTCCAAGACCAAGGGCTACGCCTCGCTCGACTACGAGCCCACCGGCGAGCAGGCCGCGCACCTCGTCAAGGTCGACATCCTGCTGCACGGCGACGTCGTGGACGCCTTCTCCGCCATCACGCACCGGGACCAGGCCTACGCGTACGGTGTGCGCCTCGTCGCCAAGCTCAGGGAGCTGATCCCGCGGCAGGCCTTCGAGGTGCCGGTGCAGGCGGCGATCGGCTCCCGGGTCATCGCCCGCGAGACCATCCGCGCCATCCGCAAGGACGTCCTCGCCAAGTGCTACGGCGGTGACATCTCCCGTAAGCGCAAGCTCCTCGAGAAGCAGAAGGAGGGCAAGAAGCGCATGAAGATGGTCGGCTCCGTCGAGGTGCCGCAGGAAGCCTTCATCGCCGTGCTCTCCAGTGACGACAGCGGCGGCGGCAAGAGCAAGAAGTAGCCCGCCGCGCCGGTCCCCGCGCATGAGGACCGCATGAAGCACGAGGCGTCTGTCCGTTTCTCCGGACAGGCGCCCGCTGCTTTTGTGAGGGCCGTGTGTGGGCTGGGGACGTTGGGGGAGAGTCCGATGAAATCGGAGGCCGGAGCCCCTTACGTGCCAGGACGGTGACCCTTACCCTGATCACTGCCCAATGGTTACTCACCAGTTAAACAAGCCGCTGAACCAGCCGCACTGCCGCGGGCCCCGGAGGACGTCGTGAGCGACACACAGACCTTGATCGAGAACCGTCCGCCCTCCGTGGCGAACCTCTTCCTGGAGCGCGTGACGGCGACACCGGACGCCGAGGCCTACCGCTATCCGGTGCCCTCGGCCACCGGCACGGGCCCCGACGACTGGAAGTCGCTGAGCTGGGCGCAGGCCGCGCAGCGCGTGTACGCCATCGCCGCGGGCCTCGTCGAGCTGGGAGTGGGCCCGCAGGAGCGGGTGGCGCTCGCCTCCTCGACCCGCGTCGAGTGGGTGCTCGTCGACCTCGGCATCATGTGCGCGGGCGCGGCGACCACGACCGTGTACCCGCAGACCAACGAGGACGAGTCGGCGTTCATCCTGTCCGACTCCGAGTCCAAGGTCATCGTCGCGGAGGACGCCGCGCAGCTCGCCAAGGCGCGGGCGCGCAGGGCCGAGCTGCCCGAGCTGCGGCACGTCGTCGTGATCGACGCGACCGGTGTCGAGCCCGACGCGGCCGACCCCGACGGCTGGGTGCTCACCCTGGAGGACCTGGAGGCGCGCGGCGCCGCGTACCTGGAGAAGAACCCGGACGTCGTCACCGAGCGGGTCGGGGCGATCGAGAAGGACCAGCTCGCCACGCTCATCTACACCTCCGGTACCACCGGGCGGCCCAAGGGCGTCCGGCTCCCGCACGACAACTGGTCGTACATGGCGAAGGCCATGACCGCGACCGGCCTCATCGGCCCCGACGACGTGCAGTACCTGTGGCTGCCGCTCGCGCACGTCTTCGGCAAGGTGCTCACCAGTGGCCAGATCGAGGTCGGGCACGTCACCGCGGTCGACGGCCGCGTAGACAAGATCATCGAGAATCTGCCGATCGTGCAGCCGACGTACATGGCCGCCGTGCCGCGCATCTTCGAGAAGGTCTACAACGGCGTCGCCGCGAAGGCGCGGGCCGGCGGCAGCGCCAAGTACAAGATCTTCCAGTGGGCGGCCGGTGTCGCGCGCGAGTACGCGAAGGTCAGCCAGGACAACTTCCGCCGCACGGGCGTCGCGTCCGTGCCGTTCAAGCTCGCTTCGAAGCACAAGGCCGCCGACCGCCTCGTCTACAGCAAGCTGCGGGAGGCCTTCGGCGGGCGGCTGCGGGCCTGTGTGTCCGGCTCTGCCGCGCTCGCTCCCGAGATCGGCTACTTCTTCGCGGGCGCGGGCGTCCACATCCTGGAGGGCTACGGCCTGACCGAGTCCAGCGCCGCCTCCTTCGTGAACCCCGGTGAGGCGTACCGCACCGGCACCGTCGGCAAGCCGATGCCCGGCACCGAGGTGCGGATCGCGGACGACGGCGAGATCCTGCTGCGCGGCCCCGGCATCATGGCGGGCTACCACGGGCTGCCCGAGAAGACCGCCGAGGTCCTGGAGTCGGACGGCTGGTTCCACACCGGCGACATCGGCGAGCTGTCCAACGACGGCTACCTGCGGATCACCGACCGCAAGAAGGACCTCATCAAGACGTCGGGCGGCAAGTACATCGCGCCCGCCGAGGTCGAGGGCCAGTTCAAGGCCGTGTGCCCGTACGTCTCCAACATCCTCGTGCACGGCGCCGACCGGAACTTCTGCACGGCGCTCATCTCGCTCGACGAGCCGTCGATCCTCGAGTGGGCCAAGGAGAACGACCTCAGCGGCTCCTCGTACGAGGAGGTCGTCGCGGCGCCGCAGACGGTGCAGCTCGTCGAGGGTTACGTGAAGGAGCTCAACGAGGGCCTGCAGCGCTGGCAGACCATCAAGAAGTTCAAGCTCCTGCCCCGCGACCTCGACATCGAGCACGGCGAGCTGACGCCCAGCCTGAAGCTGAAGCGCCCGGTCGTCGAACGCGAGTACAAGGCGCTCCTCGACGAGATGTACTCCGGGAGCCGCGAGGGCTGACGGCCAAGGGGAGGAGACGCCGCGGCCGCAACGCTAACCCCGGCGCACCATCCGCAGCGTCTCCTTCATCTCCCCGATGTCGTGGCGCAGTTCGCGCACATCGGGGTCGGCGTCCTCGGCCAGGCGGCGCTCCATCGTCGTCATGCGGGCCGCGAGGTTGTCCAACTGCTGGTGCTCGCGCGCCAGGAGTCGCTGCAACTGGCGGTTCTTGCGGTGCAGGTCGAGGAAGACCGTCACCTTGGCGCGCAGTACCCACGGGTCGAAGGGCTTGGTCAGGTAGTCGGCGGCCCCGGTCGCGTAGCCGCGGAAGGCATAGCCGGTGTCGGCCTCCGTGCCCGTCAGGAAGATGATCGGGACGTCCTTCGTCTGGTCGAGACGCTTGATGTTCGTCGCCGTCTCGAAGCCGTCCATGCCGGGCATCCGGATGTCCAGGAGGACGACGGCGAACTGCCTGCGCAGCAGCGCCTTCATCGCCTCCTCGCCCGAACGGGCCCTGACCAGCGGCTCGTTGAGGGGACCCAGTACGGCTTCGAGTGCGGTCAGGTTGTCCTCCATGTCGTCGACAAGGAGGATGCTGGCCCGATCCGCTGAAGTGGACTCTGCAGTAGTCATGTTGATGGTGCCTCACTCAGTGGTCGCCGGGGTACCGGAGACCTCGGTGGCGGAGGGGTCTG
The DNA here is from genome assembly GCF_044766085.1 of Streptomyces sp. NPDC102360. Classification (NCBI taxonomy): domain Bacteria; kingdom Bacillati; phylum Actinomycetota; class Actinomycetes; order Kitasatosporales; family Streptomycetaceae; genus Streptomyces; species Streptomyces sp. NPDC102360. Next base: position 120,224 of record NZ_JBIWLG010000012.1, read on the forward strand.
CCTCCTCGGGGGCCAGCAGCTCGCACACGACCTTCAGCAACTGGTCCACGTCCACCGGTTTCGGTACGTAATCGTTCGCGCCCTTGGCGATCGACTTCTCGCGGTCGCCGGGCATGGCTTTGGCGGTCAGCGCCACGATGGGCAGCCCGGCCCATCTCGGCGTACTGCGGATGACGGAGATCGTCTCGTAGCCGTCCATCTCGGGCATCATGATGTCCATCAGGACGAGTTCGACATCGGGGTGGCTCTCCAGCGTCTCGATGCCCTCGAGGCCGTTCTCCGCGTACAGGACCGGCATGCCGACGCGGCCCAGTACGTGGGTGAGCGCGAAGACGTTGCGGATGTCGTCGTCGACGATCAGGACGCGGCGGCCCGGCAGGACCAGGCCCGGCCTGCCCGTTGTCCACCGCTCCAGCTTCGTCGGCGCCGGCCAGTTGTCCTCCTGTTCCGGCTGCTGCGACGCGTACGTGTCCGCCGGGTCGCCCTGCTCGGGCACGAGGGCCGCCTGCGGCAGGGTGGACGGTTCCTGCCCGGCGGGCGGCTCGTGCCCGGGGCAGCGCACGGGGACGTACAGCGTGAAGGTGGAGCCCTCGCCGGGCTCGCTCTCCGCGACGATGTGGCCGCCGAGCAGCGCGGAGATCTCCCGGCTGATGGACAGGCCGAGCCCCGTGCCGCCGTACTTGCGGTTCGTCGTGCCGTCGGCCTGCTGGAACGCCTCGAAGACGACGGCGAGTTTGTCGCGCGGGATGCCGATCCCGGTGTCGGTGACGGCGAAGGCGAGCAGGTCGTCGCTGTCGGCCGGCTGGGCCCCTTCGGGGGCCTTGACCAGGCGGACCCGCAGTTCGACCCGGCCCTGCGCGGTGAACTTGATCGCGTTCGACAGGAGGTTGCGCAGGATCTGCTGGAGGCGCTGCTCGTCGGAGAACATCTCGCGCGGCACGTCCTCGCCGACCGACACCTCGAAGGCGAGGCCGCGGTCGAGGGTGATGGGCCGGAACGTCGCGTGGACGTAGTCGAGGACCTTGATGAGGGGGAGCTTCTTGGGGCGTACGTCCATCCGGCCGGCCTCGATCTTCGACAGGTCGAGGATGTCGTTGATGAGCTGGAGCAGGTCGGAGCCCGAACGGTGGATCGTCGTCGCGAACTGGACCTCCTGGCCGTTGAGGTGCCCGTCCGGGTTGTCGGAGAGCAGCCGGGCCAGGATGAGCAGGGAGTTGAGCGGGGTGCGCAGCTCGTGCGACATGTTCGCGAGGAACTCCGACTTGTACTGCGAGGACGTCGCCAACAGTGCGGCCTTTTCCTCCAGTTGAGAGTTCGAACGCTGCAACTCGGCCTGCTGGCGCTGGAGTTCGTCCGAGCGCTCCTGGAGCTGGATGGCGAGGCGCTGGGACTCGCCGAGCAGGGACTCCGTACGGGAGTTGGCGATGATGGTGTTGATGGCGACGCCGATGGTGTTCACGAACTGGTCGAAGAACGCCAGGTGGACGTCGGAGAAGCGGGAGAAGGAGGCGAGCTCGATCACGCCGAGGAGCGTGTCCTCGAAGAGGATCGGGATGATCACGACCGACGCGGGCGCCGCCTCGCCGAGCCCGCTGTTGATGTTGATGTAGTCCGGCGGCACCTCCTCCACCAGGATCCGCTTCTTCTCGAGCGCCGCCTGCCGTACGAGGCCGTGGACCGGCATCCCGCCCGTGTCGATGACCGACGCGGAGCCCGAACCGTACCCGGCGATGTACGCAAGTCCCTTGGTCGGTACGGCCGTGGGCTGCTGTGTGCCGTCCTCGTCCTCCTCCGCGAGGAAGAAGGCGCCGTACTGGGCGTTCACCAGCGGCGTCAGCTCGCGCAGGATCAGGTCGGCGACCTCCATCAGGTCCCGGTGGCCCTGCATCAGGGCGGCGAGACGGGCGAGGTTGGACTCCAGCCAGTCCTTCGCGCGCGTCGTCTCGCGGAGGTTGGCCACCATCAGGTTGATGTTGTCCTTCAGCTCGGCGACCTCGCCCTGGGCGTCGACCGTGATCGAACGCGACATGTCGCCCGAGGTCACCGCGGAGGCGACCTCGGCGATGGCGCGGACCTGCGTGGTCAGGTTCAGCGCCAGCTCGTTCACGTTCGTCGTCAGGCGCTTCCACGTGCCGTACACGCCCTCGACCCGCGCCTGGCCGCCCAGCTGACCCTGGGAGCCCACCTCGCGGGCCACCCGGGTCACCTCGGAGGAGAACGAGGAGAGCGTGTCGACCATCGTGTTGATGGTCGTCTTCAGTTCGAGGATCTCGCCGCGCGCGTCCACGTCGATCTTCTTGGAGAGGTCGCCCTGGGCCACGGCCGTGGCGACCTGCGCGATGTTCCGTACCTGTGAAGTCAGGTTGTCCGCCATGTAGTTGACGTTGTCGGTCAGGTCCTTCCAGACGCCCGACACGCCGTGCACGGTTGCGCGTCCGCCCAGCCGGCCGTCCGTGCCGACCTCGCGGGCCACGCGGGTCACCTCGTCGGCGAAGCCGCGCAGCTGCTCCACCATCGTGTTGACGGTGTCCTTCAGCTCCAGGATCTCGCCGCGCGCGTCGACGGAGATCTTCTTGCCCAGGTCGCCCTGCGCCACGGCGGTCGTGACCTGGGCGATGTTGCGGACCTGGGAGGTCAGGTTCGACGCCATGAAGTTGACGTTGTCGGTGAGGTCCTTCCAGACCCCGGACACGCCTCGGACCTGGGCCTGGCCACCGAGGTTGCCCTCGGTGCCGACCTCGCGGGCGACGCGGGTGACCTCGTCGGCGAAGGCGGAGAGCTGGTCGACCATCGTGTTGATCGTCGACTTGAGTTCGAGGATCTCGCCCTTCGCCTCGACGGTGATCTTCTTGCCGAGGTCGCCCTGCGCCACCGCCGTCGACACGAGCGCGATGTTCCGCACCTGCGACGTCAGGTTGTCGGCCATGAAGTTGACGTTGTCGGTGAGGTCCTTCCAGACCCCGGATACGCCCCGGACCTGGGCGCGGCCGCCGAGTTGGCCCTCGGTGCCGACCTCGCGGGCGACGCGGGTGACCTCGTCGGCGAAGGCGGAGAGCTGGTCGACCATCGTGTTGATCGTCGACTTGAGTTCGAGGATCTCGCCCT
>NZ_JBIWLG010000012.1:123428-247708 GCF_044766085.1 Streptomyces sp. NPDC102360
GACCTCGCGGGCGACGCGGGTGACCTCGTCGGCGAAGGCGGAGAGCTGGTCGACCATCGTGTTGATCGTCGACTTGAGTTCGAGGATCTCGCCCTGGGCGTCGACCGTGATCTTCTGGCTCAGGTCGCCGTCGGCCACGGCGGTCGTGACCTGGGCGATGTTGCGGACCTGGGAGGTCAGGTTCGACGCCATGAAGTTGACGTTGTCGGTGAGGTCCTTCCAGACCCCGGATACGCCCCGGACCTGGGCGCGGCCGCCGAGTTGGCCCTCGGTGCCGACCTCGCGGGCGACGCGGGTGACCTCGTCGGCGAAGGCGGAGAGCTGGTCGACCATCGTGTTCACGGTCAGCTTCAGCTCGAGCAGCTCGCCCGTCGCCTCGATCGTCACCGTGCGCGTCAGGTCGCCCCGCGCCACCGCCGTCGTCACGAGCGCGATGTCCCGCACCTGCGCCGTGAGCCGTGACGCCATGGTGTTGACCGCCTCGGTCACATGGCGCCAACTCCCGGACAGGCCCGTCACCTTGGCTCGCCCGCCGAGCCGGCCCTCGGTTCCCACCTCGCGGGCCACCCGGGTCACCTCGCCGGTGAACAGGGAGAGCTGGTCCACCATCTTGTTGACCGAACGCCCCAACCGCCGCAGGTCACCCCGGAGTTGGCGAGTGCCGTCGTGCAGGTCCACACGCTGGGTCAGGTCACCGCCCGCCACCGCCTCCAGCACCCGCGTGGCGTTCGCGGTGGGCGCGACGAGCGCGTCGACGATGGTGTTCACGTCGCCGACCCGGGTCACCCAGGCGCCCTGCCCCGGGCTCGCTTCCAGGCGCTCGTCGAGCCGGCCGTGCCGGGTGATCTCCCGCCGCACCCGCGCGAGTTCGGTGTTGAAGTGCACGCTGCGGTCCGCGAGCTGGTTGAATGTCGCGCCGAGCTCACCGACGATCCCGTCACCGGCGATCGGTACATGCGTGAACGTGCCGTCCCGGGCAGCCGTCAGTGCGGCCAGCAACGGCCGGAGATCGCTCGCACGGATGGTTTCGTCACCGTAGCCCTTCTGAGGTGCACGCATACCACTGTTCTCACTCATAGCGGCCTACTTAGGTAACTCCACGCTTATGGGCGTGGTCAGTCTGTCACTCTGTGGGTGTCGCCTGAGGCGTCTTTGCCACAACTACGCAGGAGCCGAAACGTGGGTTCCATTCCGATTCAGCGGGAGAGCGCTCTCGGCGCCCCGGCCGCGCCCGAGCAGCCGACCGGGGAGCCGATCGTCGCGCGCACGTCGCTGCCCGGGAACCCGCTCGCGCCCGCTGCCGCCCGCCGGTTCCTGCGCGCTGCTTTCGCCGACTGGACCGAACTGCCCGAACTCTCCGTGTCCCTGACCCTCGACGGACGCCTGATGGACGACGCGACCGTCGTACTCAGCGAACTCGTCACCAACGCCGTCGTGCACGCCGGCACCGGAGTCGACCTCCTGTGCCGCCTGGAGGGCGCCGCACCGGACGGCAGCGCCACCGCGGGACTCGTCGTCGAGGTCACCGACCGGCACCCGGCCCGCGCCGTCCGCAACGACCGGGCCTTCCGCTCACCGGAGACCCCCGAATACGGTCGCGGCCTCCAACTCGTCGCCTCCCTCGCCGAGTTGTGGGGCATCACCTACGGTCACGGCACCAAGACGGTCTGGGCCCGCGTCCCCGCCGACGCCCCGCCGGCCGCCGCGGAGATTCCCGACACCCCGGCCCGCGTGCGCAGCCTGCAGAGGGGCTTGCGCGCCGCGGAGATCCTGGCACCCGCGTCCCGGCGCGCCCCCCAGGACCAGGACTGGATCAACCGCGGCGCGCTCTCCTTCCTCGCCGAGGCCTCCGACCTGCTCGCGGGACAGCTCGACGAGGACATGGTCGCCGCGCTCGTCGGCCAGCTCCTCGTCCCGCGGCTCGCCGACTGGTGCGCCATCTGGTTCTACGAGGAGGAGGGGCGCGGCCTGCCGGGCGTCGTCGAACACGACGTACTGGGCGCGGGACCGATGCAGCTGCCCCGGCTCGCCCGCGTCTGGCACACCCACGAACACCGCATCGAGGAGCTCCGCGGGCTCCTGGAGAAGGAACCCCCGCGGCTGCCCGACCGGCTCTCCGGCGCCGTCCCCGTGCCCTGGCCCTTCGACGGACAGGGCGGCCCGGGAACCCAGGACACCGGCGCCTCGGTCGCCTACCGGCTCTCCGCGGGCGGCCGCGCGCTCGGCATCCTGCTGATCGGGCGGGCCGGGCTGCACCGCTTCCCCGACGAGGTCACCGGGCTCGTCGAGGACTTCAGCAGGCGCGTCGCCCTCGCCGTCAGCGCGGCCCGCCGCTTCACCCGGCAGGCCACCATCAGCCGCATCCTGCAGAACGGCCTGCTGCCCACGTCCATGGCCGAGATCCCCGGCGTCAAGACCGCCCTCGTGTACGAGCCGAAGGAGGCGGGCGGCCCCGGCGGCGACTTCTACGACGTGTTCCCGGCCGGCGCCGGACGCTGGTGCTTCGCGCTCGGCGACGTCCAGGGAAAGGGGCCGGAGGCCGCCGTCGTCATCGGGCTCGTACGCCCCTGGCTGCGGCTGCTCGCGCGGGAGGAGTACCAGGTCTCGCAGGTCCTCGACCGGCTCAACCGGCTGCTGCTCGACGACGCGACCGAGGCCTCCGACGCCGCGGCCCGCGCGCTCGCCGCCGCCGACGGCCGGGGCGTGCCACCGGAGGGCTCCACCTCCCGCTTCCTGTCGCTCCTCTACGGCGAGCTGACCCCCACCGAGGACGGCGTGCTCTGCACCATCGCCTCCGCCGGGCATCCGCTGCCGCTGCTCATGCGGCCCGGCGGGGAGGTCGCCGCCGCGGCCACCCCGCAGGTGCTGCTCGGTGTCGTCGACGACCCGGACTACACAAGCGAAACGTTCGTGATGGGCACCGGGGACACGCTCCTCGGCGTCACCGACGGGGTGACGGAGCGGCGCCGCGGGGCCCTCCAGTTCGACGACGGGGACGGACTCGCGCAGGCGCTCGCCGGGTGCGCGGGCCTGACGGCGCCGCTGCTCGCGGAGCGGATCCGGCGGCTCGTGCACGCCTTCGGGGACAGCCCGCCGGACGACGACCTGGCGCTGCTGGTGCTCCAGGCGCAGTGAGGGGGAGGGTCCTTCTGACGGATCAGGCTGGATGCGGGAGGCCGCACCTTTCGGCTCCGCAAGCGGGGTCTGGTGCGTGCAGCTGCAAGGCGGAGGAGGGCGTCAACGCGGAGCGTTGGCAACCGACGACAACGCAGCAGATGTGCGTGCCAGGGCCCGCGACTCCAGCAAGATCCGTCAGAAGGACCCTAGGGCGGGTGCGCTCAGGAGTTTCCGCGAGGCGGGACAATGGGGGCATGCCTTCCGCACTTCCCGATGGTGAGCCCGTGCCCGACGACGGTTCGCTGCCCGCGTCCGCCCTCGCCGGGGCCGGATCCCGACCCCTCGGCTTCTACCTGCACGTCCCGTACTGCGCCACGCGCTGCGGCTACTGCGACTTCAACACGTACACGGCCACCGAGCTGCGTGGCACGGGCGGCGTGCTCGCGTCCCGTGACAACTACGCGCAGACGCTGGTGGAGGAGGTGCGCCTCGCGCGGAAGGTCCTGGGCGACGACCCGCGCCCGGTCCGCACCGTCTTCGTCGGAGGCGGCACGCCCACGCTGCTGCCCGCCGCCGATCTCGTACGGATGATGGGGTCGATCCGCGACGAGTTCGGGCTCGCGGACGACGCGGAGATCACGACCGAGGCGAACCCGGAGTCGGTGGACCCGGCGTACCTGGCGGAGCTGCGGGCAGGCGGCTTCAACCGGATCTCGTTCGGCATGCAGAGCGCCCGGCAGCACGTCCTGAAGGTGCTCGACCGTACGCATACGCCGGGGCGGCCCGAGGCATGCGTGGCGGAGGCGCGGGCGGCCGGGTTCGACCACGTGAACCTCGACCTCATCTACGGCACGCCGGGCGAGACGGACGAGGACTGGCGGGCCACGCTGGACGCGGCGCTCGGGGCGGGGCCCGACCACATCAGCGCGTACGCGCTGATCGTCGAGGAGGGCACGCAGCTCGCGCGGCGGATCCGGCGCGGCGAGGTCCCCATGACCGACGACGACGTGCACGCGGACCGCTATCTGATCGCCGATGAGGTGCTGGGCGCGGCCGGATTCGACTGGTACGAGGTGTCGAACTGGGCGACGTCCGAGGCCGGGCGCTGCCTCCACAACGAGCTGTACTGGCGCGGGGCCGACTGGTGGGGGGCCGGGCCCGGCGCGCACTCGCACGTCGGCGGGGTGCGGTGGTGGAACGTCAAGCATCCGGGGGCGTACGCGGCGGCGCTCGCGGGTGGGCGGTCGCCCGGGGCCGGGCGGGAGATCCTCGCGGAGGAGGACCGCCGGGTCGAGCGGATCCTTCTTGAGCTACGGCTCCGTGACGGCTGTCCGTTGGAGCTGCTTCGGGCGGATGGGCTCGCGGCAGCGCGGGGCGCTCTGCGGGACGGGTTGCTGGAACCGGGGCCGTTCGCGGCGGGTCGTGCGGTGCTGACGCTGCGGGGCCGTTTGCTGGCCGACGCGGTCGTCCGTGACCTGGTCGACTGACCCCACGCCACGGGGCTCCGCCCCGGACCCCGCTGCTCAATCGCCGCAGGGGCTAATAACAGCCCCGCCGGCGTTTGAGGCGCGGGGTCCGGGGCGGAGCCCCGTGGGTTAGGCCGCGGGGGCCGTCACGAAGTCGATCAGTTCTTCGACGCGGCCCAGGAGTGCCGGTTCCAGGTCCTTGTAGGAGTGGACCCGCGACAGGATGTGCTGCCAGGCCTCACCCGTGTTCGCCACCCGCCACCCGAGCGCTTGGCATACGCCCGTCTTCCAGTCCTGGCCGCGCGGCACCCGCGGCCACGCCTCGATGCCCACGGACGAGGGCTTCACCGCCTCCCAGATGTCGATGTAGGGGTGCCCCACGACCAGCGCGTGCTCACTCGTCACCGACTGCGCGATGCGCCACTCCTTCGAGCCCTGCACGAGGTGGTCCACCAGGACCCCGAGCCGCGCGTCCGGGCCCGGGGCGAATTCGGAGACGACCGCCGGGAGGTCGTCGACGCCTTCCAGGAACTCCACCGCCACGCCCTCGATGCGCAGGTCGTGGCCCCAGACCCGCTCGATGAGCTCGGCGTCGTGCTTGCCCTCCACGTAGATGCGGCCCGCCCGGGCCACCCGCGCGCGGGCCCCTGGAACCGCCACCGACCCGGACGCGCTCCGGGCGGGGCCCCTCGAAGCCGGCCCCGAGGGACGTACGAGCGTGACGACCTTGCCGTCGATCATGAAGCCGCGCGGCTCCATCGGGAACACCCGGAGCTTGCCGAAGCGGTCCTCCAGGGTCACCGTCGGCCCCTGCGCCGTCTTCTCGACCCGGATCACCGCTCCGCAGAAACCCGTGGTGACCTCCTCGACGACGAGGTCCGGTTCGGCCGGCACCTCGGGGGCCGGCTTGTTCCGCTTCCACGGGGGTGTCAGATCGGCAGAGTACTGGCGCATCCGAGGGACGATAAGAGAAGTCCCAGGCCCCCCGCTACGACACGCCGAAACGCGCCGCCAATGTGGCGCGCTGCGCACGGACGAACTCCGCATTCACCGTCGAACCGTGCCCCGGAACGTACACCGCGTCCGCGCCGCCCAGATCGATGAGCCGGTCGAGCGCCGCCGGCCAGTGGCCGGGCGCAGCGTCAGGACCCGCCTGCGGTTCGCCCGACTCCTCCACCAGGTCGCCGCAGAAGACGATCTCCGGTCCGGAAGGGCTGCCGGGGACCAGGACCGCCAGGTCGTGGCCCGTGTGCGCGGGACCGATGTTCGCGAGCAGCACCGTCAGACCGCCGCCCAGGTCGAGCGTCCACTCGCCGCACACCCGGTGCGGCGGGGTGACGAGGATGTCGACCGCCTCGGCCGCCGCGTCCGGGTCGATACCGTGCCGCACGGCGTCGGCGCGCAGCCCCTCGGCACCGCGCTCGAAGAGGACGTCGATGCCCACCGCCCCGTACACCTCGACACCCGCGAACGCGGCCGTACCGAGCACATGGTCGAAGTGCGGGTGGGTCAGTGCGACATGGGTCACTCTCCGGTGCGCACCGAGGAGCGCGCGGGCGTCGGCGCGCAGCCGGACGCCTTCACGGAGTGAGGATCCGGTGTCGATCAAGAGCGCCGCATCTTCACCCACGACGAGGCCGCTCGTGCAGTCGAGCCCCGGCAACCGCACCCGCCCCACATTCGGCGCGATCCCCTCCCACCCCACCGACGCCCAATCGATACCCTGCGCGAACTCCATACCTCGAAGCTAGCGCTCTTGCCGGGCCCGTACCCACCGGCCGTACACTGAGCCGGGGACGATTGGCACTCGCCGACAGGGAGTGCCAAAGCAGGATGATCGCAGCGACTGTTTCTGGAGGTGTGCGCCGATGCTCAACGAACGCAGGCTCGAAGTGCTGCGCGCCATCGTCCAGGACTATGTCGGCACCGAGGAGCCCGTCGGCTCCAAGGCGCTCACCGAGCGGCACCAGCTCGGGGTCTCGCCGGCGACGGTGCGCAACGACATGGCAGCCCTGGAGGACGAGGGGTTCATCGCCCAGCCGCACACCAGCGCCGGGCGCATCCCCACCGACAAGGGCTACCGCCTCTTCGTCGACAAGCTCACCGCCGTGAAGCCGATGGCCGGTCCCGAGCGGCGCGCCGTGCAGAACTTCCTGGACGGCGCGGTCGATCTGGACGATGTCGTGGGCCGGACCGTGCGGCTGCTCGCGCAGCTCACCCGGCAGGTGGCGATCGTCCAGTACCCGTCCCTGACCCGGTCCACGGTGCGCCATGTCGAGCTGCTGTCGCTCGCGCCCGCCCGTCTGATGCTCGTACTGATCACGGACACCGGGCGCGTGGAGCAGCGGATGATCGACTGCCCGGCGCCGTTCGGCGAATCGTCCCTTGCGGACCTGCGGGCCCGGCTGAACAGCCGCGTCGCGGGCCGCCGGTTCGCCGACGTACCGCAGCTGGTGCAGGACCTGCCGGAGGCCTTCGGGCAGGAGGACCGCGGCACGGTCTCGACGGTGCTCTCCACTCTTCTGGAGACGCTCGTCGAGGAGTCCGAGGAGCGGCTGATGATCGGCGGAACCGCCAATCTCACTCGCTTCGGACATGATTTTCCCCTCACCATCCGGCCCGTTCTGGAAGCCTTGGAGGAGCAGGTCGTGCTCCTCAAGCTCCTTGGCGAGCTGGGAGATTCGGGCATGGCCGTACGGATCGGTCACGAGAACGCCCATGAGGGACTCAACTCCACATCCGTGGTGTCGGTCGGCTACGGTTCGGGCGGCGAGGCAGTGGCCAAGCTCGGCGTGGTCGGCCCGACCCGCATGGATTACCCGGGAACGATGGGAGCAGTACGCGCAGTGGCACGTTACGTCGGACAGATCCTGGCGGAGTCGTAAGTGGCCACGGACTACTACGCCGTACTCGGCGTGCGCCGCGACGCTTCCCAGGACGAAATCAAGAAGGCCTTCCGAAGGCTGGCGCGTGAGCTTCACCCGGATGTGAATCCGGACCCGAAGACTCAGGAGCGCTTCAAGGAGATCAACGCCGCCTACGAGGTGCTCTCCGACCCGCAGAAGAAGCAGGTCTACGACCTCGGGGGCGACCCCCTGTCGCAGGCCGGCGGAGGCGGTGGGGCCGGTGGCTTCGGCGCCGGTGGGTTCGGGAACTTCTCGGACATCATGGATGCCTTCTTCGGCACGGCGTCGCAGCGGGGACCCCGGTCCCGTACGCGCCGTGGCCAGGACGCCATGATCCGGCTCGAGGTCGAGCTGGACGAGGCCGCCTTCGGCACCACCAAGGACATCCAGGTCGACACGGCTGTGGTCTGTACGACCTGCAGCGGTGAGGGCGCCGCGCCCGGCACCTCCGCGCAGACCTGCGACATGTGTCGCGGGCGCGGTGAGGTCTCGCAGGTGACGCGGTCCTTCCTCGGCCAGGTCATGACCTCGCGGCCGTGCCCGCAGTGTCAGGGCTTCGGGACCGTCGTCCCGACGCCGTGCCCGGAGTGCGCCGGTGACGGCCGCATCCGGTCGCGTCGCACCCTGACGGTGAAGATCCCGGCCGGTGTGGACAACGGCACGCGGATCCAGCTCGCGGGCGAGGGCGAGGTCGGCCCCGGCGGTGGTCCCGCCGGTGACCTCTACGTGGAGATCCACGAGCTCCCGCACCCGACCTTCCAGCGGCGCGGCGACGATCTGCACTGCACGGTCACCATCCCGATGACGGCGGCGGCCCTCGGCACGAAGGTGCCGCTGGAGACGCTGGACGGCACGGAGGAGATCGACATCCGGCCGGGCACGCAGTCCGGTCAGTCGGTTCCGCTGCACGGGTTCGGTGTCACGCATCTGCGGGGCGGTGGCCGTGGTGACCTCATCGTGCATGTCGAGGTCATGACGCCGCAGAAGTTGGATCCGGAGCAGGAGAGGGTGCTCAGGGAGCTAGCGAAGCTGCGTGGCGAGGAGCGGCCCACGGGGCAGTTCCAGCCGGGTCAGCAGGGCCTCTTCTCCCGCTTGAAGGACGCGTTCAACGGCCGTTGAGCCACCCGTTCGTCACGGTCACGGGGCTCCGCCCCGGACCCCGCGCCTCAAACGCCGGCGGGGCTATTTATAGCCCCGCTCTTATGACGAGAGCCAGCGGGGTCCGGGGCGGAGCCCCGTGACGTCGATTCGGCCGCCCGGAGGGGACGTGGCACGATGCGGGCATGTCCTCCGCACTGACCGATCTCTGCCCCCTCCCGATCGTGCAGGCCCCCATGGCGGGCGGCGCTTCGCAACCCGCCCTGGTCGCCTCCGTGGCCGACGCCGGCGGGCTCGGGTTTCTCGCCGCCGGGTACAAAACGGCCGACGGGATGTACGAGGAGATCAAACAGGTGCGGGCGCTGACCGGCAGGCCCTTCGGCGTCAACCTCTTCATGCCGCAGACCGAGCACGCCGACCCGGCGGCCGTCGAGGTCTACCGCAACCAGCTCGCGGGCGAGGCCACCTGGTACCGCACCCCGCTCGGCGAGACCGACAGCTGTGGCGACGACGGCTACGACGCCAAGCTCGCGATCCTCGTCGACGACCCCGTCCCGCTGGTCACCTTCACCTTCGGCTGCCCGCGGCTCGCGGTCGTCCAGGCGCTGCAGCGCGTCGGCACGAAGGTCGGCGTCACCGTCACCACCGTGGAGGAGGCGCAGGCCGCGCAGGAGGCAGGCGCCGACCTGGTGTGCGTACAGGGGATCGAGGCCGGCGGGCACCAGGGCACGCACCGGGACAACCCCGAGGCCGACGGGAGCGGGGTCGGGCTCCTTGCGCTGATCGCGCAGGTGCGCGAGGCCGCCCGGCTGCCGATCATCGCCGCCGGCGGAATCATGCGCGGCGCGCAGATCGCCGCGGTGCTCGCGGCCGGCGCCGACCTCGCGCAGCTCGGCACCGCGTTCCTGGTCACCCCGGAGTCCGGAGCGCCGGAGCCGCACAAGCAGGCCATGACCAATCCGCTGTTCAACCGGACCGAACTGACGCGTGCCTTCTCCGGACGGCCCGCGCGCGGACTCGTCAACCGGTTCATGCGCGAACACGGCCCCTACGCCCCGGCCGCGTACCCGCAGGTCCACCACATGACGTCGCCGCTGCGCAAGGCCGCCGCCAAGGCCGGCGACCCGCAGGGCATGGCGCTGTGGGCGGGGCAGGGGCACCGGCTCGCGCGGGAACTTCCGGCAGGGCAGCTCGTGGAGGTGCTCGCCGCCGAACTCGACGCCGCCCGGGCCGCGTTGACGCAGCCGGGCGCCGCCCGATGACCGCTCCGGTATTCGTCGTCGAGGGGGCCGTACCCGGCGACCGCGCGTATGTGCTCGACGGGCCCGAGGGGCGCCATGCCGTCTCCGTGAAGCGGCTGCGGGCCGGGGAGACGGTGACCCTCACCGACGGGCTCGGCTCGTGGTGCGAGGCCGTCGTCACCGGCAGCGAGGGCAAGGACCGGCTCGAAGTGGCGGCGGGGCCCGTACACGTCGAGGCCGACGAGCAGCCCCGGATCACCGTCGTACAGGCGCTGCCCAAGGGCGACCGGGGCGAACTCGCCGTGGAGACCATGACCGAGACGGGGGTCGACGCGATCGTGCCGTGGGCCGCCTCCCGGTGCATCACGCAGTGGCGCGGCGAGCGCGGGCTCAAGGCGCTCGGCAAGTGGCGGGCCACCGCACGGGAGGCCGGGAAGCAGTCGCGGCGGGTGCGGTTTCCGGTCGTCGGGGAGGCCGCGACGACGAAGGAGGTCGCCGGGCTGCTCGCCGGGGCGGACTTCGCGGCGGTGCTGCACGAGGACCGGGACGCTCCGAGCGGGGCGCTGGCCTCCGCCGAACTCCCGGCCAGTGGTGAGATCGTGCTCGTCGTCGGCCCCGAAGGCGGCGTATCGCCCGAGGAGTTGACGGTGTTCGAGGAGGCCGGGGCCCGCCCGATGCGGCTCGGGCGGAGCGTCCTGCGCACGTCGACGGCCGGAACGGCGGCGGTGGCGTTGCTGCTGGGGCGGACGGGGCGCTGGGGGTAGCCGTCCCGTCCGCCGGTTGCGCCCACAGTGGCTGCAACCGCACTACCGACCCTGTACGTCCACTGGCATTCTGCCGTGCATGCGGGGATCGAGAGGGTTCGGCGGGCTGGTCCTCGTCGCTGCCGTCGTCGCCACGGGCGTCGCGTGTCAGCCGATCGAGGGCGACCTCAACCCGTCCGAGGCCGCGGCGACCACCGACCAGCAGGCCACCACCGAGCTGAACCGGCAGCACGGCAAGGTCGCCTGGCTCAGCTGCACGGCCGTGTACAGCGGGCCCACGCCCTCCGGTAAATCGGCGCCCAGTGAGGTGAAGGTCGACTGCCGGGGGAAGACCAGGGACGGCAAGGACGTCAACGTACAGGGGTGGGTGTACGGGGTCGTCGCCGGCAAGTGTGTGCGCGGGAAGACCATCGCGCGCATCGACGGCAAGGTGTGGTTCAGCTACGGCGTTCTCGGCAACTGCGCGGCGAACGACAGTACTTCGGCCCCGAACGACTCGCAGCAACCGGCGCCCTCCGAGGACCCGAAACCGCAACCCTCGCAGGACCCGCAGCCACAGGAGCCGCAACCGGGCTCCACGAGCACCGTGACCGAGACCGTCACGGTGACCGCGCCCCCGCCGACTTTCCAGGGCAAGTGAAGGGGAAGTGATCAGACCGGCTGACGTGGGCCGCGGCCAAATTTAGGCTGGGCCGGGTGACGACTCCTGCGTACCTCCGGTTCCCGCACCCGCACGGCGAGTTGGTGGTCTTCACCGCCGAGGACGACGTGTGGGCCGCACCCCTCGACGGCGGCCGCGCCTGGCGGGTCAGCGCCGACAACGTGCCCGTCGGACACCCCCGGCTCTCCCCGGACGGCGAGACGGTCGCCTGGACCTCGCGCCGCGACGGAGCACCGGAAGTGCACATCGCCCCGGTCGCCGGCGGCCCCGCCAAGCGCCTGACGCACTGGGGGAGTTGGGTCACGAACGTGCGCGGCTGGACCCCCGACGGGCGGGTGCTCGCCACCACCACGCACGGCCAGGCCTCGCTGCGCCGCAGCTGGGCGCGGGCCGTACCACTGGACGGCGGACCCGCCGAGACACTGCCGTACGGGCCCGTGGGCGGCGTCGCGTTCGGGCCCGATGACCGGGTGCTGCTGCTGTCCGCGCCGATGGGCAGGGAGGCCGCCTGGTGGAAGCGGTACCGGGGCGGCACGGCGGGCAAGCTGTGGATCGACCGGGAGGGCGCGGGGGAGTTCGGGCGCCTGCACACGGAACTCGACGGGAACATCGAGTGCCCGATGTGGGTGGGGGACCGCGTCGCGTTCCTCTCCGACCACGAGGGTGTCGGCGCGCTCTACTCCTCCCTCCCCGACGGATCCGACCTGCGACGGCACACGTCCGTCGAGGGCTTCTACGCGCGGCATGCCGCCACCGACGGTGAGCGCGTCGTGTACGCGAGCGCCGGTGAGCTGTGGATCGTCGACGGCCTCGACGAGGGCGTGGAGGCGCGGCGGCTCGACATCCGCCTCGGCGGCCAGCGCGTCGATCTCCAGCCGCGGCCCGTCGACGCCGCGAACTGGTTCGGCGCCGCGTCCCCCGACCACACCGGCCGCGGCAGCGCCGTCAACGTACGCGGCGCCGTGCACTGGGTGACCCACCGCGCGGGCCCCGCCCGCGCCCTCGCCGCCCAACCGGGCGTACGGGCCCGGCTCCCGCACACCTTCCGCGTGGACGGCGAGGAACACGTCGTGTGGGTGACGGACGCCGAGGGCGACGACGCCCTGGAGTTCGCGCCCGCCACCGGCGCCGCCCCTGCCGCCGCACCGCGCAGGCTCGGCGCGGGCCGGCTCGGCCGGGTGCTCGCCCTGACGGTGGCGCCGGACGGCGGCCGGGCCGCCGTGGCCTCGCACGACGGCCGGATCCTGCTCGTCGAGCGCGACAGCGGCGACGTACGGGAAGTGGACCGCAGCGAGGACGGGAACGCCACCGGGCTCGCGTTCTCGCCGGACTCGGCGTGGCTCGCCTGGTCGCACCCGGGACCGCACGACCTGCGCCAGCTCAAGCTCGCCAACGCCACCGACCTGTCCGTCAGCGAGGCGACCCCGCTGCGGTTCCGGGACTACGCGCCCGCGTTCACGCTCGACGGCAAGCACCTGGCGTTCCTGTCGGCGCGCTCCTTCGACCCGGTCTACGACGAGCACGCCTTCGACCTCGCGTTCGTCAGCGGCTCGCGCCCGCACCTGATCACGCTCGCCGCGACGACGCCCTCGCCGTTCGGGCCACAGCGGCACGGCCGCCCCTTCGACACCCCTGACAAAGAGGAGACGCCGGACAGCGAGGGCGCGCCCGCGACCCGCGTCGACCTGGAGGGCCTGCTCGACCGCATCGTGCCGTTCCCGGTGGAGGCCGCGCGCTACTCCGGGCTGCGTACGGCCAAGGACGGCGTGCTGTGGCTGCGGCACCCGGTGCGCGGTGTGCTCGGCGACTCCCGGGCCGGTCTCGACGCGCCGGAGCCCAAGACCCGCCTGGAACGCTACGACCTGGTCCAGCAGCGCATCGAGGAGATCGGCCCCGACGCCGAGCACTTCGAGGTCAGCGGCGACGGCAAGCGGGTGCTGCTGTGGACCGGCGAGGCCCTGAAGGTGGTCCCCAGCGACCGGCGCCCCGCACACGACGACGACAGCGACACGAACATCACCGTCGACCTCTCCAGGGTCAGCCAGACCGTCGACCCGACGGCCGAGTGGCGGCAGATGTACGACGAGGCCGGACGCCTCATGCGGGACAACTTCTGGCGCGCCGACATGAACGGGGTGGACTGGGACGGGGTCCTCGACCGGTACCGACCGGTGCTCGACCGGGTCGCCACCCACGACGACCTCGTCGATCTGCTGTGGGAGGTGCAGGGTGAGCTGGGGACCTCGCACGCGTATGTGATGCCGAGGGGCGGGCGGGGTTCCGCCGCGCGCCGGCAGGGGCTGCTCGGCGCCGACATCTCCCGTCACGAGGAGGGCAGTTGGCGGGTCGACCGGGTGCTGCCGTCCGAGACCTCCGACCCGCGCGCCCGCTCCCCGCTCACCGCGCCCGGTGTCGCCGTGCGCGCCGGGGACGCGATCGTCGCGGTGGGCGGGCGGCCGGTCGACCCGGTGACCGGGCCCGCGCCGCTGCTGGTCGGCACCGCCGACCAGCCGGTGGAACTGACCGTCTCGCCGGCCGGTGGCGGCGACCCGCGCCACGTGATCGTCGTGCCGCTCGACGACGAGGAACCGCTGCGGTACCACGCGTGGGTCGCGGACCGGCGGGCGTACGTCCACGAGCGGTCGGACGGCCGGCTCGGCTATCTGCACGTCCCCGACATGCAGGCGCCGGGCTGGGCCCAGATCCACCGGGACCTGAGCGTGGAGGTCGCGCGGGACGGGCTTGTCGTGGACGTCAGGGAGAACCGGGGCGGGCACACGTCGCAGCTCGTCGTGGAGAAGCTGGCGCGCCGCGTGGTGGGCTGGGACCTGCCGCGCGACAGCCGCCCCTTCACGTATCCCATGGACGCGCCGCGCGGGCCGGTGGTGACGGTGGCGAACGAGTTCTCCGGATCCGACGGCGACATCGTCAACGCGGCGATCAAGGCGCTCGGCATCGGTCCCGTCGTGGGCGTACGTACGTGGGGCGGCGTCATCGGCATCGACAGCCGGTACCGGCTGGTGGACGGGACGTTGGTCACGCAGCCGAAGTATGCGACGTGGATGGAGGGTTACGGGTGGGGGCTTGAGAACCATGGGGTGGACCCGGACGTGGAGGTGGTGATGGCTCCCCAGGACGCGGCGGCGGGCCGTGACCCGCAGTTGGACGAGGCGATCCGCATCGCGCTGGCCGCGCTGGTCGAGAACCCGGCCAAGTCCCCGCCCACGCTGCCGCGGGTTTCGGGGGAGTAGTGGTTACGCCCACGGGGCTCCGCCCCGGACCCCGCGCCTCAATCGCCGGCGGGGCTTAAAAGATCGGGGTTCCGCCCCGGACCCCGCTGCTCAATCGCCGCAGGGGCTTGATCTTCCGTGGCAGCCTCATCGATACGATGCGGCCATACGACACACCACCGCCGAGGGGACCCACATGGACGACTGCCTGTTCTGCAAGATTGTCGCGGGGGACGTCCCCGCCACCCTGGTCCGCGAGACGGAGTCCACCGTCGCGTTCCGGGACATCAACCCCCAGGCCCCCACCCACGTCCTGGTCATCCCCCGCGTCCACCACCCCGACGCCGCCTCCCTCGCCGCCGCCGAACCGGAAATCGCCGCCGACGTGCTGCGCGAGGCCGGCGAGGTCGCGAAGGAAGAGAAGCTGGACAGCTACCGGATCGTGTTCAACACCGGC
Source organism: Streptomyces sp. NPDC102360 (assembly GCF_044766085.1). Taxonomy (NCBI): domain Bacteria; kingdom Bacillati; phylum Actinomycetota; class Actinomycetes; order Kitasatosporales; family Streptomycetaceae; genus Streptomyces; species Streptomyces sp. NPDC102360. Next base: position 138,369 of record NZ_JBIWLG010000012.1, read on the forward strand.
AGCGGCGCAGGCCAGACCGTCTTCCACGCACACGCCCACGTCCTCGGCGGCCGTGGCCTGCAGTGGCCCCCCGGATAGTCGATTCCTCATGTCCGTACGCGAATTCGTCGTGCTCGGCACCGCCAGCCAGGTGCCGACCCGGCAGCGCAACCACAACGGCTACCTCCTCCGCTGGGACAGCGAAGGCATCCTCTTCGACCCCGGCGAGGGCACGCAGCGGCAGATGCTGCGCGCCGGCGTGGCCGCGCACGACATCGACCGGATCTGCGTCACGCACTTCCACGGCGACCACTCCCTCGGCCTCGCGGGCGTCATCCAGCGCATCAACCTGGACCGGGTGCCGCACCCGGTGACCGCGCACTACCCGGCGTCCGGGCAGCGGTTCTTCGACCGGCTGCGGTACTCCACCGCGTACCGGGAGACCGTCGACATCGCGGAGGAACCGGTGGCCGGGGAGGGAGCGGTGCTCGCCGACACCTCCTCGTACCGGCTCGAAGCGCGGCGCCTCTCGCACCCCGTCGAGTCGTACGGCTACCGGCTCGTCGAGCCCGACGGGCGCCGCATGCTGCCCGAGCGGCTCGCCGCGCACGGCATCAAGGGGCCCGATGTCGGACGGCTCCAGAAGGAGGGCTCCCTGCGGGGCGTCACGCTCGACGAGGTGAGCGAGGCGCGGCGCGGACAGCGCGTCGCGTTCGTGATGGACACCCGGCTGTGCGAGGGCGTGGAGGCGCTCGCCGAGGGCTGCGACCTCCTCGTCATCGAGTCGACCTTCCTCGACGAGGACGTACAACTCGCCACCGATCACGGGCATTTGACGGCCTCGCAGGCCGCCCGCGTCGCCCGTGAAGCCGGTGTGCGGCACCTCGTCCTCACGCACTTCAGCCAGCGCTACACCGACCCCCAGGAGTTCGCCCGCCAGGCCCGCGCCGCCGGGTTCGACGGGGAGCTGACGGTCGCCCGCGACCTGGACCGCGTCCCCGTGCCGAAGCGCCGCTGAGTCCCACCTCTGCGTACGCTGGTCGGATGTCACTCGCACCACTCGCGCGCATCCCCAAGGCCGAGCTCCACCTGCACATCGAAGGCACCCTCGAACCCGAGCTCGCCTTCGAACTCGCCCGTCGCAACGGCATCACCCTGCCGTACGCCGACACCGAGGAACTGCGCAAGGCGTACCTCTTCGCCGACCTGCAGTCCTTCCTCGACCTCTACTACTCGCTGATGGCGGTCCTCGTCACCGAGGACGACTTCGAGGCGCTCGCCGACGCCTATCTCGCACGCGCCGCCGAGCAGGGCGTGCGGCACGCCGAGATCTTCTTCGACCCGCAGGCGCACGCGGCGCGCGGCGTGGAGATGGGCACCGTCGTCGAGGGGCTGCACCGGGCGCTCGCCCGCAGCGAGGAGCGGCACGGGATCTCGACGAAGCTCATCATGTGCTTCCTGCGCGACCGGTCCGCCGAGTCCGCGATGGAGACCCTGGAGGCCGCGAAGCCGTACCTCGACCGCATCGTCGGCGTCGGGCTCGACTCCGCCGAGGTCGGCAACCCCGCCGCCAAGTTCCGCGAGGTGTACGAGGCCGCCGGCGCGCTCGGCCTGCGCAAGGTCGCGCACGCGGGCGAGGAGGGCGACCCGTCGTACGTGTGGGAGGCCCTCGACCTGCTGGGTGTCGAGCGCGTCGACCACGGGCTGCGGTCCCTGGAGGACCCTGAGCTTGTGACCCGCCTCGTACGGGACCGGATCCCGCTCACGCTGTGCCCGCTGTCGAACGTGCGGCTTCGCGCCATCGACATGCTGGAGGACCACCCGCTGGTCAAGATGATGGACGCGGGGCTGCTGTGCACGGTCAACTCCGACGACCCGTCCTACTTCGGCGGCTACGTCGGCGACACCTTCCACGCCGTCCATGAGGCGCTGGCCCTCGACCACGAACGAGTGCGGGAGTTGGCCCGCAACTCGTTCGTGGCGTCCTTCCTCGACGGCAGCGAGAAGGAGGAAGCGCTCCGGGCGCGCTACATCGCCGAGGTCGAGGCGTACGAACTGGACGACATCTCCGGCTGAGCCGGTGCGCGGGGCTCCGGCTCGACGCCGTCGGGGCCCACCGCCGTGAACGCCGTGTACGCGGGCGTCTCGACCGTCGTCTCGATGTCGAACAGCTCGACCACCGGCTGCTCCAGCACACCCGACGGCGGCACCGCCGCGCCGACCGGGGCGCCGCTGTGGCGCCGTACCGCTCCCGCGAACAGCGGGCGGCCACCGGTGTGCAGGGTCACCGCCGTGAGCGGCACCGCGAGCAGCAGCAGCGCGACGGCGAGCACCACACCCATCACCGGGAAGCCGGTCGCCTGGGCCAGGAGGCTGCCGGCCAGCGGGCCGCACGCGGTGCCGAGCGAGGACGCCGAGCCCATGAGGACCGCCCAGCGGCCGCGCGGGTCGAGCGACGCCGCCAGCCCGAGGACGTACGACAGGACCACCGGGTAGAGGGTGTTCCAGGCGATCTCACCCGTGGCGAAGGACGCGAGGCCGTCCGCGCGGGCGCTGAGCAGGACGCAGCAGGCGATCGCGGCCGTGCCCGCGCCGATGGGCAGCGCGCGGCCCAGGCGGACGCCGACCGCGCCCGCGCCGATCACGCCGAGCAGCCCGACGCCGAGCGCCACCGCGAAGACCGAACCCACCGCGACCTCGGACAGCCCCGCCTGCTCGGTGCCGATGCGGCTGCTGACGCCCCACAGCGCGTTCTGCGCCATCGACCAGCACACCAGCGTCACCGCGAGGATCAGGCCCGAACGGGCGTGGGGGAGCGGGGACTTGGGGGCCGGGGCCGCGCAGTTGTCCGGGGTGGCCGGGTCGGCGAGGGCGCGCGTCGCGGGCCACACGGCGAGCGCGGTGGCGGCGAGCGCCGCGAACGGCAGGGCGCTGCCCTCGCTGATCCGCGGGATGGTCAGGTACAGGGCGCACGCGAGTGCGGACACACTCAGCAGGCCGAGCGTCGAGGCGCGGTGCGGATCCTTCTGGGCGGCGATCCCGGTGGCCGCGACCGCCGTCGCCGTGCCCGAACCGAAGCCGCCGACCATCGCACCCGCGACGAGCAGCGGAGTGGTGGTGGCGAGGGCCGCGGTGCCGTATCCGAGAGCGGCGAGCAGCAGTCCGGCGCGGGCCGCGCGGCGGGCGCCGACCCGTTCGACGCGGGCCGCGAGCGTGAAGCCCGCGGCGGCCGAACTCAGCAGCAGCGCACTGCCGATGAGACCGGCCTGAGTGGGGGAGAGCCGCAGGTCGGCGGCGACTCTGCCGACGATGGTGGGCAGCAGGTAGGCGGCGAGATAGCCGGCCGTGAAGAGGGCGACGAGCGCGGGCCGGGAGGTGCGCGAGGACACGGGCGTTCCTGAGGACGGGCCCCTCGCCTTGGACGCTGTTTTGGGCAAGGGGGTGGTAAGGCAGGGGAGTTGGGGAGCGCGACGTCTTTGCGAACGGGACCGAACCGGGGACGTGGGCGCCGCCAATTTGTATCAAGCCCATGGGGGGTGCATGGAAGTCGGGGTCCTGTGACGCGCGACACATTTGGTTTGTGTGTGGTTCGGCCGGGTAGCTGAGGCCTTTTTGTGTGGAGCGGCGGTGTGCGCTCAGCGCCAGTCGGGGACGCCGGAGGCCCCTCGGCGGGCCGTCGCCTCGATCTTCGCGCGGGTCTCGCGCATGACCGCCACGATCCGCTCCTCGTGCTCCGGCGTCAGCCGGGCCACCGGCACCGAGCAACTGATGGCGTCGTGCGCCGGGGCGGCGCGGTCGGGGTAGCGCAGCGCGAAGCCGAAACCGACGATGCCTACGACACCCTCCTCGCGGTCGACCGAGTGGCCGCGCTCGCGGATCACGGCGAGGTCGGCGGCGAGCGCCTCGCGGGTGGTGCGGGTGTGCTCGGTGTTGCGCTCGTACGGGCCCGACGGCAGCTCGTCGTCCGGGCGTTCGGCGAGCAGCGCCTTGCCGAGCGCGCCGACGTTCGCGGGCAGGCGGCGCCCCACGCGACGAAACGTCCGCAGATACTCGTGCGACTCACGGGTCGCCAGATACGCGACGTCGAAGCCGTCGAGGCGCCCCAGGTGGATCGTCTCGCCGAGTGCGTCCGAGGCCTCGTCGAGGAACGGGCGCACGGAGCGCACGTACGGATCCGTGTCCAGGTAGCTGGTGCCGGTCAGCAGGGCGCGGATGCCGATGCCGTACAGCGAACCCGTCACGTCCGTGCGCACCCAGCCGCGCGCGATGAGCGTCTGCAACAGCGCGTACATCGAGCTGCGCGGCACCGCGAGTTCGTCGGCGAGCTCCTGGAGGCGCGCCGGGCGGTCACCGCGGGCGGCGAGCACATCGAGCAGGTCGACGGTGCGGGCGGCCGACTTCACCTCGCGCACGCCGCGCTGCGGCTCGGTACCGGCACTCTCTGACATGCGCCGATCGTAATCCGTGCGCCACACGGCCACCGGGGCCCTTCGTGACAGGTTGATGTCGTCCCCCGCGGCACGGGACCGGGTCGTGCACACTGTCCGGACCCGTACCACTCAGGGAGCGCGACGTGACCTCCACACGACCCAGAACGGACCCCCTCGCGGCGCTGCGCACGACGGCCGACCCGCCCTACGACGTCTATCTCACCGGCACGGTCTTCCTCGACATCATCTTCACCGGCCTCGACAGCGCGCCCGTGCGGGGGACGGAGTCATGGGCGCGCGGCATGGGGTCCAGCCCCGGCGGGATCGCGAACATGGCGACGGCGCTCGCCCGCCTCGGCCTGCGCACCTCGCTCGCCGCGGCCTTCGGCGACGACCACTACGGCGAGTACTGCTGGGACGCCCTCGAACACGGCGAGGGCATCGACCTCAGCTACGCGCGGACCGTGCCGGGCTGGCACTCGCCCGTCACCGTCTCCATGGCGTACGAGGGCGAACGCACGATGGTGAGCCACGGGCACGAGCCGCCGCCCGTTGAGCCGGCGCCGGACTGTCCGCCGCACGCGCGTGCCGCCGTCGCCTCGCTCGTGCCCGGCGCCGACGAGCCGTGGGTCGCGACGGCCGCGCGCTCCGGGACGAAGATCTTCGCCGACGTGGGCTGGGACGAGACCGGCCGCTGGGACCTCGCGGCGCTGCCGGGCCTGCGGCACTGCGAGGCGTTCCTGCCGAACGCCGAGGAAGCGATGCGCTACACCCGTACGTCCTGTCCGCGGGCCGCCGCGCACGCGCTCACCGAACACGTTCCGGTCGCCGTGGTCACACTCGGTGCGGAAGGCGCGTACGCGGTGGACGGCCGGACCGGTGAAACGGCCTCCGTCCCCGCCATCGAGGTCGAGGCCCTCGACCCGACCGGGGCCGGGGACGTCTTCGTCGCCGGCTTCGTCACCGGAACCCTGGCGGGCTGGCCGCTCGCCGACCGCATCGCCTTCGCCGGCCTCACCGCGGCCCTCTCGGTCCAGGAGTTCGGCGGCTCCCTCTCGGCGCCGGGCTGGTCCGAGATCGCGGTCTGGTGGAAAGAGGTCCGCTCGAACACCCACCAGAACCGCTCCGCCCTGGACCGCTACGCCTTCCTGTCCCCCCTCCTCCCGGACACATCCCGGGCCTGGCCCCTGCGGCGGGCTGTCCCGACGATCGGCTTCGGACGCTCGGCGTAGGGGGACGCCTGGCCGGTGCGGCGGGGGCGGACGATCGGCTCCGGTCGGTCGGCGTAGCCGTTACGTGGCCGGTGCCAACGATCGACTTCGGCCTGCCGCCCAGCCGCCACCCGCTGCGTGGCCTCTCTGCCCGTTGCGGCCCTTGTGTCTCTTGCGACCCTTGTGCCCGGTGCCCCCGCCCATCTCCCACCCACCCGCCCCCTCCGGGGGCTTGGGCCTCCCGGGGTGCGTGCCGCGCTCAGCCGAGTGGGCCGCCGGTCGGGCTCGGGCGGCGGAGTGGCCGGGGGCATGACCGCACGGCCCCACCGGGCGCCTCGGCGTAAATGCCTTGTCGGTGGCGCGGTCGCCGTGCGAGATTGACTGCCGCCGCCGCCCGGCGGCCCATCACCTCACTGATCCCAGGGACTGAAGCCCATGATCTCGGCGACCCGCAGCGGCCGTCGTCCGCACTGAGACCCCTCGATTCCGGGGACTCACTCCTCACGGCGGCCCCACGCACACGTCATCCGTCAGCTGTGCGCTCTTACACGTGAGGAACCACCATCACCATGGACATCGACGTCCAGCGCTTCACCGTTGCCCACCTGCGCCGCCGCGCCGACGCCTTGGAGACGGCCGGGTTCGTGCTCGGGTTCGATCCGACCACCACCAGCCCGTACGTCAACTACGCGACACCACTGCCCGGCGCCACGCCCACCCCCGCCGACGTACGCGCCCTGATCGACGGATTCCGGCAGCGGGGGCTCGTCCCGCGCCTGGAGTTCGAGCCGGACGCCGCGCCCGAGGCAGCCGCCGCCCTCGCCGCCGCCGGGTTCACGCCGGAGGCCGAGCACACGTACCTCGTGTGCACGAAGGACACGCTCGTCGTGCCTTCGCGGCCCGCCGTCGAGGCCCCGACCGGCGAAGACGACTACCTCGCGCTCGACGCGACACTCGCCGAGGCGTTCAGCGGCGAGTTCCAGTCGTCGCCCGAGGGTGCCGAACGGCTGCGGCGCACCGAGGAGGACGGCGGCGCCGTCCGCCTCGTACGGGCCGCCGACGGCTCGGTCGCGGGCGGAGCCCAGTGCAGCGCCCCCGCCGAAGGCACCGCCGAACTGGCCGGCGTCGGCACCCGCCCCGCCCACCGGGGCCAGGGCATCGCAGGCGCCGTCACCGCCGAACTGGCCCGTGTGCTGCTGCACGAGCGCGGCGCCGCCTCGGTGTGGCTGGAGTACGGCGGGGAGGGCTCCCGGCGCGTGTACGAGCGCGTCGGCTTCCACCCGCGCGGCACCCGCCGCTACATCCGGCTCGACGCCTGACCTTCGTACGGCCGGGACCCGCACCGGCCCCGGCCGTATCCGTAACCCACTCGGCGTTGTCGTACCCGCGCCGTACCCTTGGCGGTGCAGGGCAACACCCCAGAACACACCGCAGAGAATGTCCCGTACGGGGAGGACGCAAGGGCCACCGGCCCGGCTCATGACGCAGACACCATCCAGCGCCCGCGCACAGTTCACCGTCCCGCCGAAGCACCCCATGGTCGAGATCCTCGGCTCGGGGGACGCGCTGTTGCGAGTGATCGAGAAGGCCTTCCCGGAGGCCGACATCCACGTCCGGGGCAATGAGATCAGCGCGACGGGTCAACCGGGCGAAGTCGCCCTCATCCAGCGCCTGTTCGACGAGATGATGCTGGTACTGAGGACGGGAGCACCGATGACAGAGGACGCCGTGGAGCGCTCCATCGCCATGCTGAAGGCGACGCAGAACGGCGAGGGGGACGACCAGGAGACCCCCGCCGAGGTCCTCACGCAGAACATCCTGTCCTCGCGCGGCCGCACGATCCGCCCCAAGACCCTGAACCAGAAGCGCTACGTCGACGCGATCGACAAGCACACGATCGTCTTCGGCATCGGCCCCGCCGGCACCGGCAAGACGTACCTGGCGATGGCCAAGGCGGTCCAGGCCCTCCAGTCCAAGCAGGTCAACCGCATCATCCTGACCCGCCCGGCGGTCGAGGCAGGCGAACGCCTCGGCTTCCTCCCCGGCACCCTCTACGAGAAGATCGACCCCTACCTGCGCCCGCTCTACGACGCCCTGCACGACATGCTCGACCCGGACTCGATCCCGCGCCTGATGGCAGCGGGCACCATCGAGGTGGCGCCGCTGGCATACATGAGGGGACGGACCCTTAATGACGCCTTCATCATCCTCGACGAGGCACAGAACACCTCGCCCGAGCAGATGAAGATGTTCCTCACCCGCCTCGGTTTCGACTCGAAGATCGTGATCACCGGTGACGTGACGCAGGTCGACCTGCCGGGTGGCACGAAGAGTGGGCTGAAGCAGGTGCAGGACATCCTGGAGGGGCTCGACGACGTGCACTTCTCGCGGCTCACGTCCCAGGATGTCGTCCGGCACAAGCTCGTCGGCCGTATCGTCGACGCGTACGAGAAGTACGACTCCGAGAACGGTACGGAGAACGGCACCCGCAAGGGCCGCCCCAGGGCAAACCAAGGAAAGTAGTCCACCAGCGCCATGTCGATCGACGTCAACAACGAGTCCGGAACCGAGGTCGATGAGCAGGCGATCCTCGACATCGCCCGCTACGCGCTCGCGCGGATGCGGATCCACCCGCTGTCGGAGCTCTCGGTGATCGTCGTCGACGGCGACGCCATGGAGCAGCTGCACGTGCAGTGGATGGATCTGCCGGGGCCGACGGACGTCATGTCGTTCCCGATGGACGAGCTGCGGCCGCCGATGAAGGACGAGGACGAGGCCCCGCAGGGGCTGCTCGGCGACATCGTGCTCTGCCCCGAGGTCGCCAAGAAGCAGGGTGAGGACGCGCCCACGCAGCACTCCATGAACGAGGAGCTCCAGCTCCTCACCGTGCACGGAGTGCTGCACCTGCTCGGGTACGACCACGAGGAGCCCGACGAGAAGGCCGAGATGTTCGGTCTCCAGGCGGGCATCGTGGACGGCTGGCGTGCGGAGAAGGGGATGACGGGGCCGTCGCCGGCGCCGACCGTGTCATGAGCTTTTCGCTGATCGCAGGGGCCGTCGCGCTGGTCGTGATCGCCTGGCTCGCCGCCTGCGCCGAGGCCGGCCTCGCGAGGGTGTCGAGCTTCCGTGCCGAGGAGGCCGCCCGGTCCGGGCGGCGTGGCAGCGCCAAGCTCTCGCAGGTCGCCGCCGACCCGACGCGCTATCTGAACGTGGCGCTCCTGGTGCGCGTCGCCTGCGAGATGGCCGCCGCCGCGCTCGTCACGTACGCGTGCCTGGAGCAGTTCCGGGAGACCTGGCAGGCGCTGCTCGTCGCCATCGGGGTCATGGTGCTGCTGTCGTACGTGGCCGTGGGGGTGTCCCCGCGGACCATCGGGCGGCAGCATCCGCTGAACACCGCGACGGCGGCCGCGTACGTGCTGCTGCCGCTGGCCCGCATCATGGGCCCGATTCCGCCGCTGCTGATCCTGATCGGCAACGCGCTCACCCCCGGCAAGGGTTTCCGGCGCGGCCCCTTCGCCTCCGAGGCCGAGCTGCGGGCGCTTGTCGACCTCGCCGAGAAGGAGTCCCTCATCGAGGACGAGGAGCGCCGCATGGTGCACTCCGTCTTCGAGCTGGGCGACACCCTCGTGCGGGAGGTGATGGTGCCGCGCACCGACCTCGTCGTCATCGAGCGGTACAAGACCATCCGGCAGGCGCTCACCCTCGCCCTGCGGTCCGGGTTCTCGCGGATTCCCGTGGTCGGGGAGAGCGAGGACGACGTCGTGGGTGTGGTGTACCTGAAGGACCTCGCCCGTAAGACGCACATCAACCGGGACGCCGAGGCCGAGTTGGTGTCCACCGCGATGCGGCCCGCGACGTTCGTGCCGGACACCAAGAACGCGGGCGATCTGCTGCGCGAGATGCAGCAGTTGCGTACGCACGTCGCCGTCGTGATCGACGAGTACGGCGGCACGGCGGGCATCGTCACCATCGAGGACATCCTCGAGGAGATCGTCGGCGAGATCACCGACGAGTACGACCGCGAGGTGTCCTCCGTGGAGGAGCTCGGCGACGAGCGGTTCCGGGTGACGTCCCGGCTCGACATCGGCGACCTCGGTGAGCTGTACGGCATCGAGGAGTTCGACGACGAGGACGTGGAGACCGTCGGCGGACTCCTCGCGAAGGCGCTCGGCAGGGTGCCCATCGCCGGGGCCTCGTCCCTGGTCACCCTGCCCGACGGGCGTGAGCTGCGGCTGACAGCGGAGGCCGCCGCGGGCCGCCGGAACAAGATCGTGACCGTGCTCTCGGAGCCGGTCGGCGGCCAGGGGGAGAGCGCCGGATGACGCCTCAGGAGCTGCGGGCCTTCTGCCTGTCGTTCAACGCGGCGGTGGAGGACTTTCCGTTCAGTCCGGAGATCTCGGTCTTCAAGGTGCTGGGGAAGATGTTCGCCCTCACGCACCTGGACGCGCGGCCCCTGACCGTCAACCTCAAGTGCGATCCCGACGACGCGCTGCGGCTGCGTGGCGAGTACGAGGGCGTCATCGTGCCGGGCTGGCACATGAACAAGCGGCACTGGAACACGGTGACCGTCGACCGGTCCGAAGAGCTCCCGGACCGTGTCGTCCGGGAGCTCGTCGAGGACTCGTACGACCTCGTGGTGGCGGGCCTGCCGAAGGCGGAGCGGCTGCGGCTCGACAGGCCCTAAGGTGCTAACCGCGTCGGGTGCGCAGGCCCAGCGCCACCAGCGCCGCCGCGACCAGGGTGATCGCCGCGGCCAGGGCGATCACCGTGTGCGCCCCGGTCAGCAGGTCCGTGGACGTCGTCGCGAGGACGCCGAGGAGCGGGATGCCGACCGTGATGCCGACCTGCTGGGTCGAGGTGACCAGACCCGTGGCCAGGCCCTGCTCCTCGTTCGGCACGCCCGAGGTGACCGTGAGGCCGTACGAGATGATCGCGCCCAGGTGGAACGCACTGGCCAGCGACACGGCGGCGGTGGCGAGCCAGACCGAGGCACCGCTGGTACCGATGCCCAGGAGGGCGGAGATGAGCACGCCCTGGCCGACGAGCGAGCCGACGAGCGTGCGGCGGGCGCCGAAGCGGCCGACGACCTTCGGGGTGTACGCCCCCGCGACCACCGACAGGACGCCCTGGACGCCGAAGACGAGGCCGGTCCGGAAGGCCGACAGGTGCAGCACTTCCTGTAGGTACAGCGTCAGGACGAAGACGATCGTCGACATCATCGAGAAGGTGACGAGGCCGCCCACGTTGCCCCACGCGATGGTGCGGCGGCGCAGCATCGGCAGCGACACCAGCGGCTGGGCGCTGCGGGACTCGACGTAGCCGAACGCGGTGAGCAGGGCGAGACCGGCGAGCAGTGTGATCAGGACGTCTGCGCGGCCGAAGCCGGCCTCCGCCGCCGTGGACAGCGCGTAGATCAGGGCGAGCAGGCCGCCGGTGACCGTGACGGCGCCGGGGACGTCGAGGCGCGGGCGGTCCGGGGTGCGGGACTCGGGCAGCAGGCCGGGCGCGAGCGGCAGCACGATCAGGGCGAACAGGGTCAGCAGGCCCATCGTGGAGCGCCAGCCGAGCGCGTCGGTGAGGACCCCGCCGGCCACCATGCCGACGGTGAAGCCGAGGGACATCAGGGTGCCGGAGATGCCGATCGCCTTGTCCCGCTGCGGGCCCTCCGGGAACGTCGTGGTCAGCAGCGACATGCCGGTCGGCACGATCGCCGCCGCGCCCATCCCCTGCAGCGCGCGGCCGGTGAGGAACGACGCCGGGTCCCAGGCGAACGTCGCGAGCAGCGAGGCCGCGCCGAACAGGGCGAGCCCGGTCAGGAAGATCCGGCGCCGCCCGTACAGGTCGCCGATCCGGCCGAAGAGGAGCAGGAAGCCACCGGACGGCAGGGCGAAGGCGGTCACCGCCCACTGCAGCGCGGACGTGCTCATACCGAGGTCGGGACCGAGCACCGGCAGCGCCACGTTCAGCACGGAGAAGTCGAGCGCCACCATGAACTGGGCGGCGCACAGGACGAAGAGGACGAGCTTGTCCCGGCCGGAGAGGCGGGGCGCGGTGGAGGGTGGGGCCTGTGTGGTGGCCGTCGGGGTTGAGGTGTCGATCGCCATGGCCATGAGCTTCGTACGACCGGAATAAGCGTGGAGAGTGGGAACTTATGCTGGTGGTCGCACCACCAGACAACCGGGGGAGTCGTACGTGGCCGAGAGCGCAGCGCTCAAGAAGCACCGGCTCAGCGAGTTGCGGGAGTTCCTGATGAGCCGGCGGGCGCGGGTCTCGCCCACCGAGGCGGGCCTGCCCGACGGCGGCGCCCGGCGCCGTACGCCGGGACTGCGCCGCGAGGAGGTCGCCGTGCTCGCCGGGGTGGGCGCCTCCTGGTACCAGTGGCTGGAGCAGGGCCGCGACATCTCGGTGTCGCCGCAGGTGCTCGACGCCGTGGCCCGCGTCCTGAAGCTGACCAGCGCGGAGCGGCGCCACCTGTACGTGCTCGCGGGGCTCAACCCGCCCGCGTACGAGGTGGATCCGGGCGACCAGCAGATGTGCGACGGGCTGCAGCGGCTCATCGACGCCTGGATGCCGTTCCCGGCGCACATCATGGACGCGTACTACAACTGCGTGATGTACAACGACGCGGCGGCGATCGTCCTCGCGATGCGCCCGGAGAACCGGCAGAACTGCGTCATCGACTTCTTCACCGACTCCCTCTACCGCGCCCGCAGCGAGAGCTGGGAGCAGAACGCGGCGACGGTCGTCGCCCAGTTCCGCGCCGCCTGCTCGGAGTGCCCCGAGGACGAGGGGTTCCAGGAGGTCGTCGCCGAACTGAAGGCGGTGAGCCCGGAGTTCGTGGAGTTGTGGGAGCGCCGCGACATCAAGGCGCAGGGACAGGTCCGCAAGGAGCTCACGCATCCCGTGGCCGGGCTGCTGCACCTGGAGTCGACCGCCATGAAGATCCCCGCACGGCCCGACCTCACGGTCGTGCTGCACACCCCGCTGGCCGAGGCGGACACCGCCGCGAAGCTGGAGTGGCTGGCCTCGCCGGAGGGGCGGCGCGGGGCGATGTACCCGGTGGCCGGGTGAATGCCCCGGTGGGCGTGTTCCATATGCTCACCCCATGACTGAGAGCACCGACCTCGGCCCCGAGGACCGCAAGATCGTCACCCTGGCCCGCTCCACGCGGGCCCGCAACGGCGTGCCCGAGGGCGCGGCCGTGCGTGACGAGACCGGGCGCACCTACGTCGCGGGCACCGTCGCCCTCGACTCCCTGAAGCTGAGCGCGTTGCAGACGGCCGTCGCGATGGCGGTGGCGTCCGGGGCGCAGTCCCTGGAGGCGGCGGCTGTCGTCTCAGCGTCCGACGAGCTCCCGGCCGAGGACCTCGCCGCCGTACGCGACCTGGGCGGGGCCGGTACGCCGGTGTTCCTGGCCGGGGGCGACGGCGCGGTGAAGGAGACGCTGTCCGCGTGAGCGCCGCTGTGTGCGCGCTACCCGTGTGAATACCCTCACGCCTGCCGCTGATCAGGCCCGAAGGCCCGGTGCGGCGGGCGTCGTGTGTGCGGGCACGGGGTGCGGGGAGCGGGCCGTGGGACCTTCGGCCCGGGGCGCTGGTCCTGGCGGGGCGCGCCGGGTGCGGGGGACCGAAGGGTGCGCCGGTGGGTCGGGCGGCCCATGGGACGGGGGCTCGGCGTGGCCCACGGTGGAGAGGTCGCCCGCTGCGGCAGCCGACCGACCGGCCGCCGCGCCGGGCGACCCACCACGTCCCCAAACAAAGGTTCCGCTTCGTGTTCTCCGCCGTGCTTCGTCGTCCCTCCGCCGCCCGTATGTCCCGTACTCGTCGTCTTGGCACGGCCGCCGTCCTTGCCGGTGCCAGCGGGGTGCTGGTGCTCGCGGGGACCGGCAACGCCTCGGCGGCCACCGGGGCGTCGGCGTCCCAGTGGCAGTCCGTCGCCCAGTGCGAGGCCAGTGGGAACTGGGCCGCGAACACGGGGAACGGGTTCTCCGGTGGGCTGCAGTTCACTCCGTCGACGTGGGCGGCGTACGGCGGTACGCAGTACGCGCCCGCGGCGAGCCAGGCCACTCCGTCGGAGCAGATGGCTGTCGCCGACAAGGTTCTGGCCGAACAGGGACCGGGCGCGTGGCCGATCTGCGGCGCTAAAGCGGGCCTCTGACCCACGCCCCGCCTCTCCGGCGATCGCCCCTTTTACGTCCCTCCGGCGGGCACCTCAAGCCCCCCGCGGCGCTTGAGCAGGCCTTCCAAGCCCCTCCGGCGGGCAAATCAAGCCCCTGCGGCGCTTGAGCAGCATCTTTTAAGCCCCGCCGGCGATTGAGGCGCGGGGTCCGGGGCAGAGCCCCGGCGGTGCCGCCCGCTCAACGGCACGGGGCTCCGCCCCGGACCCCGGGGGGGCCACACCCCCCCGGGGGGGGGGGGGGCGGGGGGGCCGCCGGGGGGGGGGCGGGGGCCCGCCGCCGCCCGGCGGGGGGCCCGCCCGCCCCCCGCCCCCCCCCCCCCGCCCCCGCCCCCGCCGCCCCCGCCCCGCCCCCCCCCCCCCCCCCCCCCCCCCCCCCCCCCCCCCCCCCCCCCCCCCCCCCCCCCCCCCCGGTGCCGCCCGCTCAACGGCACGGGGCTCCGCCCCGGACCCCGCTGCTCAATCGCCGCAGGGGCTTAAAGTGCCGGACCGGCGCTGAAGGAGCCCGTAGGGCCGGAGGCTAAATCGCGTCCGGGCCGCGGTCGCCCGTGCGGACGCGGACGACCGTGTCCACCGGAACCGCCCACACCTTGCCGTCGCCGATCTTCCCGGTCCGTGCGGCCCGCACGATCGCGTCCATCGCCGGCTCGGCGTCCGCGTCCTCGACGACGACCTCGATCCGCACCTTCGGCACCAGGTCGACCTGGTACTCGGCGCCCCGGTACACCTCCGTGTGCCCCCGCTGCCGGCCGTAGCCACTCGCCTCGGTCACGGTCAGGCCCATGATGCCCAGTTCCTGGAGCGCGGTCTTGACCTCGTCGAGGCGGAAGGGCTTCACGACCGCGGTGATCAACTTCATGGCGCGACCTTTCGGGCGACGGGGGCGGCACTCAGGACGCCGTGATCGTACGCACTCTCCGCGTGCGCCGTCTGGTCGAGCCCGGTCAGCTCCTCCTCGGCCGCGGCCCGGAAGCCCATCAGCTTGTCGATGGCCTTCGCGATCCCGTACGTGACGAGGAAGGTGTAGGCCGCGACCACCAGCACCGCGAGCAGTTGCTTGCCGAGCTGGCCGAACCCGCCGCCGTAGAAGAGACCCTCCTTGGCCGGCGACCCGGTCATCGCGGACGTCGCGAACAGGCCGATGAGGACCGTGCCCACGACACCGCCGATGAAGTGCACGCCGACGACGTCGAGGGAGTCGTCGTAGTGGAAACGCAGCTTCCAGGCGACCGCGTACGAGCAGACGACACCGGCCACGAGCCCGACGGCCGCCGCTCCCGGCACGCCCACGACGCCGCAGGCCGGGGTGATCGCGACCAGTCCGGCCACCGCGCCCGAGGCCGCGCCGAACGTCGTCGGGTGCCCGTCCCGCCGCTGCTCCACGAACAGCCAGCCCAGCAGCCCCGTGCAGCCCGCGATCAGGGTGTTGAACATGGAGGCCGCGGCGATGCCGTTCGCGCCGAGCGCCGAGCCGCCGTTGAAGCCGAGCCAGCCGAACCACAGCAGGCCCGCGCCCATGACCACCATCGGCAGGTTGTGCGGGCGCATCGCGTCCTTCTTGAAGCCGATGCGCGGGCCGAGAACGAGGCAGAGGGCCAGACCCGACGCGCCCGACGCGATTTCGACGACCAGTCCGCCCGCGAAGTCGAGGGCTCCCAGGCGGTTCGCGATCCACCCTCCCGGACCCCATACCCAGTGCGCCACGGGAACGTATACGAGCAGTGCCCAGACGGGGACGAATACCAGCCACGCCCCGAACTTCGTACGGTCCGCGACCGCCCCGCTGATCAGCGCGGCGGTGAGGATCGCGAAGGTCAGCTGGAAGGTCGTGAAGAGGAAGGTGGGCACCGTGCCGGTGACGTCGGACGGGCCGATGCCGACCATGCCTACGTGCTCCAGGCCGCCGATCAGGCCCGCGAAGGCGTCGTCGCCGAAGGCGAGCGAGTAGCCCGCGACCAGCCAGACCACCGTCACGAGGGCGATCGACACGAAGCTCATCATCAGCATGTTGAGGACGCTCTTCGTGCGGACCATGCCGCCGTAGAAGAGGGCGAGTCCCGGCGTCATGAGCAGCACGAGGGCGGTGGCGGCGAGCAGCCAGGCGGTGTCGCCGGTGTCGAGCGCCGGGGCGGCGAGGGGCACGGTCGTGGCAGGCATGCGGATCAGCGTCACGGGTCCGCGTTTCCGGAACCGCACACGCGGGTTTCCGCCGTGTTTCTTGTTGCCGGGTGGTTACCGGGGCCTCACTGTGCTGCGGCACCCCCGGCATCGGGGACAATGGGCGCCATGAGCGCTCGTACCCAGCCGTCCCAGTCGTCGAATTCCTCGGAGCCCGCGCACCGCGCCGGCTTCGCCTGCTTCGTCGGCCGCCCCAACGCGGGCAAGTCCACCCTCACGAACGCTCTGGTCGGCAAGAAGGTGGCCATCACCGCCGACCAGCCGCAGACCACGCGGCACACGGTGCGCGGCATCGTGCACCGCGAGGACGCGCAGCTGATCCTGGTGGACACCCCCGGCCTGCACAAGCCGCGTACGTTGCTGGGCGAGCGCCTCAACGATGTGGTGCGCACCACATGGGCCGAGGTCGACGTGATCGGCTTCTGCCTGCCCGCCGACCAGAAGCTCGGCCCCGGTGACAAGTTCATCGCCAAGGAACTCGCGTCGATCAAGAAGACGCCGAAGGTCGCCATCGTCACCAAGACGGACCTCGTCGACAGCAAGACCCTCGCCGAGCAGCTCATCGCCATCGACCAGCTCGGCAGGGAGCTGGGCATCGAGTGGGCGGAGATCGTGCCGGTGTCGGCCGTCGGTGAGCAGCAGATCGACCTGCTCGCCGACCTGCTGGTCCCGATGCTGCCCGAAGGCCCGCAGCTCTACCCCGAGGGCGACCTCACGGACGAGCCCGAGCAGGTCATGGTCGCGGAGCTGATCCGCGAGGCCGCGCTCGAGGGCGTACGGGACGAGCTGCCGCACTCCATCGCCGTCGTGGTGGAGGAGATGCTGCCGCGCGAGGACCGGCCCGCCGACAAGCCGCTCCTCGACATCCACGCGTTCGTCTACATCGAGCGGCCCAGCCAGAAGGGCATCATCATCGGCCCGAAGGGCAAGCGGCTCAAGGACGTCGGCATCAAGTCCCGCAAGCAGATCGAGGCGCTCCTCGGTACGCCGGTCTACCTGGACCTGCACGTCAAGGTCGCCAAGGACTGGCAGCGGGACCCGCGGCAGCTGCGCAAGCTCGGCTTCTGATCCGCCTACTGGCCGCTGGGTGACAGGTCCTGGAGTCCTATCACCCGCAGCAGTTCCAGGCGCTCGTACGTCTCCGTGCCCGGCCGCGCCGAGTGCACGATGAGCTGCTGGCTGTGCCCGTCGCCGACCAGGACCTCGCAGTCCAGGTCGAGGGCGCCGACCACGGGGTGCAGGAACCGCTTCGGCGACGGGCGGCGCACCACCACCTCGTGCGATGCCCACAGCTCCTCGAACTCCCTTGACCCGGCCCGGAGTTCGGCCACGAGCGCGGCGGGTCCCGGATCGTCTGGGCGGGCCGCGCTGACCGCCCGCAGGCTCGCCACGTGGGCCCGGCTGTGCTCCTCGTGCTTCTCGGGCGGGGCCAGGGTGCGGCCCGCCGGGTCGGTGAACCAGCGGCGGATCAGATTGGTCCCCGTGTGGTCGCCGGTCAGCGCCACCGACATCGTGTTCTGCGCGAGCATCTCGCCCCAGTCGCTGATCACGTTCGCCGGCAGATCGTGCAGCCGGTCGAGGATCATCAGCAGCCCCGGCCGCACATGGCCCGAGGAACCGCCCGGCCGCGGCGGCTCCTCGCCCGCCAGGTGGAACAGGTGGTCGCGCTCGGTGTCGGTGAGCCGCAGCGCTCGGGCCAGCGCGGTGAGCATCTGCCGCGACGGATGCGAGCCCCTGCGCTGTTCGAGCCGCGTGTAGTAGTCCGTGGACATCCCGGTGAGCTGCGCCACCTCCTCGCGGCGCAGGCCCGGCGTGCGGCGCCGGGGGCCCGCGGCCATGCCGACGTCGGACGGGTTGAGGCGGGCGCGGCAGCGGCGCAGGAAGTCGGCGAGTTCGGCTCGGTTCACCTCTTCAGGATCGCTCGGGTCGCCGGGCGGATCCAGTGCGCAGCCAGGGAGTGCCGGTCCCTGGACAAGCGCGTCTCTCCCGCCGCGGACGCCGCTGCCACAGGCTTCGGTCATGGCTACGACAGCTACGACATCGAGGAGGCAGCCATGCTGACACTGGTGACAGGCGCGACGGGGCAGGTCGGGCGGCGGTTCGTGCCGCGACTGCTGCAGAGCGCCCCGCAGGGGGACCGGGTACGGGTGCTCGTACGGGACGCGGCCCGCGGGGAGCGGTTCGCGGACCTTGGCGCCGAGGTCGTCGTCGGCGACCTGCGGGACACCGACGCCCTCGGCAAGGCGACGGCAGGGGCGGACGCCGTGATCAACGTTGCCGCGGCCTTCCGCGGGGTGCCGGACGAGGAGGCCCAGGCGGTCAACCGGGACGCCGCGATCGAACTGGGGCGGGCCGCGGTGGCCTCTGGCGTACGGCGATTCGTGCAGGTCAGCACCGGTCTCGTGTACGGCGCGGGCCGCGGTAGGCCGCTGGTCGAGGACGACGAGACGCGGCCGGGCGGCCATCTGTGGGGCGCCTATCCCCAGTCCAAGTGGGAGGCCGAGCGGGCACTCCGCGACCTGGACGGGCTCGACGACCTGCGGATCGGACGGCTGCCCTTCGTGTACGGCGACGGGGACCCGCATCTGGACAACGTGCTGGAGTGGGCGCCGGCCTGGCCCGCCACGCAGCGCCTCCACATGGGTCACCACGTCGACGTGGCGCAGGCCCTGCGGCGCCTCCTGTACGCGTCCGGCGCGTCAGGCGTCTACAACATCGCCGACGACGCCCCGGTGACCACGGTCGACATCTTCCAGCTGGGCGGGCTCCCGGTGCCCCCGGAGGTGTACGAGAAGGAGGCCGCGGACCCGTGGCACGGCGTGCTGTCGACGGGCCGCATCCGCCACGAACTGGGCTTCCGCCCGATCTTCCCGTCGGTGTGGACGGCGCGGGATGCGGGGGTGATGTAGCCGGCGGCATCTCAAGCCCCTGCGGCGTTTGAGCAGCGGGGTACGGGGCGGAGCCCCGGCGGGAAGAACTAGGCGCCCTCCTTCAACACCCGGGAGATCAGCCTGCGTTGCTCCTCCGTCAGGCGGGGGTCCGCGCAGTAGACCGTGGTGTCGTCCACCGTGATCGTGTAGCTGAAGCTGTCGGGGACGCCTATCGGGGGCGTGGTCCGGCCGGAGGACAGCGCCTTCTCGGCCAGGGCGTGCCACTCGTGGGCATCGGACCGGCCCGCCGTGTTCACCTCGGCGTGCCGGTCGATGCCGGCGAATCCGCCCGTGCGCGCTACGTGAATACGCATGGGTTCCTGTCTACTCCAACCCGCGCCTACTGGGTAGGAACGCCGACCTGTTCCCAGGCCTTGAGCACCGACTGGTACTCCTCGCCGCCGCCGTAGCGGGCCTGCGCCGCCTTCACCGTGGCCTTGGCGAAGTCGACGAAGAGGCAGTCCTGCTTGAGCTCGCCGCCGGTGAGCGTGTCGTACCAGATCTGGCCCGCCCGCTCCCACGCGTGCCCGCCGAGCGACTCGGCCAGGATGTAGAACGCGTGGTTGGGGATGCCGGAGTTGATGTGCACGCCGCCGTTGTCACGGCCCGTCTTCACGAAGTGCTCCATGTCGGCCGGCTGCGGGTCCTTGCCGAGCACATCGTCGTCGTATGCCGTGCCGGGCGCCTTCATCGAGCGCAGGGCGACGCCGGTGACGCGCGGTGCGAGCAGGCCCGCGCCGATCAGCCAGTCGGCCTCGGCGGCGGTCTGGCCGAGCGTGTACTGCTTGATCAGCGAGCCGAAGACATCGGACGCCGACTCGTTCAGGGCGCCGGGCTGACCGAAGTACGTCAGGTTCGCCGTGTACTGCGTGACGCCGTGGGTCAGCTCGTGGCCGATGACGTCGACGGGGATGGTGAAGTCGAGGAAGATCTCGCCGTCACCGTCGCCGAACACCATCTGCTCGCCGTTCCAGAAGGCGTTGTTGTAGTCCTCGGAGTAGTGCACCGTCGCGTTCAGCGGCAGGCCGTTGCCGTCGATCGAGTAGCGGGAGAACTTCTCCATGTACAGCTCGAACGTCGCGCCGAGCCCCGCGTACGCGCGGTTGACGGTCGCGTCCTTGCCCGGCTTGTCCCCCTCGCCGCGCACCTTCCGCCCCGGCAGCTCCGTGCGGTGCCGGGCGTCGTAGATGGTGCGGTGCGGCTTCTGGCCCGTGATGCCCGCGGGCGGGGCGACGGAGGGTGCGCCGATGACGGTCGTCAACCGGCGCTGCGTGCGCTCGAAGGCGTCGCGCTCCAGGGAGCGGCGCGCCTTGGTGGCGATCGCGGAGTCCTCGCTCTGAGCTGCCTTGTCGAGGATGTGGGGCGGAACGATGGTGCAGAAAACGGGTTCGAACCCCTGTGGGCTCCCCGTTGGATTTGCGGTCATGCGAGGCAATCTGGCACCGGGTGATGCCGCTGTCACTACCTGCCACCATGATTAGCGAAATAGAGGTATTGATCACCTCTTACCCGTTACCTGTCCGCGGTCCCGCATACTGATACAGGTCTTCGCGGCGGGCGGGACTCGACTAAGGTGCGGAGCACTATGCGATTCGGGCTGCTTCTCCTTAGCTGCCGCGGCGAGGGCCTGTAGACAAGGCCGGCTCCCTCCCCGCGGAGTTTGGTGTTGCGCCGTCGGCCGCCTTCAAGGCCACCTCCGAGGAGCCCACGCATCATGGCAAACCGCCAGCAGCCCAGCAGCATGCCGATCCACAAGTACGGCCAGTACGACCAGGTCGACATCCCGGACCGCACCTGGCCCGGCAAGCGGATCACCACCGCCCCCCGCTGGCTCTCCACGGATCTGCGCGACGGCAACCAGGCGCTGATCGACCCGATGTCGCCGGCCCGCAAGCGCGCGATGTTCGACCTGCTGGTCAAGATGGGCTACAAGGAGATCGAGGTCGGCTTCCCCGCGTCGGGGCAGACGGACTTCGACTTCGTACGCTCGATCATCGAGGACCCGGCCGCCATCCCGGACGACGTCACGATCTCCGTACTGACGCAGGCCCGTGAGGACCTGATCGAGCGGACCGTGGAGTCCCTGAAGGGCGCCAAGAACGCCACGGTGCACCTATACAACGCCACGGCGCCGGTCTTCCGCCGCGTCGTCTTCCGCGGCTCCAAGGAAGAGATCAAGCAGATCGCCGTCGACGGCACGCGCCTGGTCATGGAGTACGCGGAGAAGCTGCTGGGCCCGGAGACGAAGTTCGGCTACCAGTACAGCCCCGAGATCTTCACGGACACCGAGCTGGAGTTCGCCCTGGAGGTCTGCGAGGCCGTCATGGACGTCTACCAGCCGGGCCCGGACCGCGAGATCATCCTCAACCTGCCCGCCACGGTGGAGCGTTCGACGCCGTCCACCCACGCGGACCGCTTCGAGTGGATGTCCCGCAACCTGTCGCGCCGCGAGTACGTCTGCCTGTCCATCCACCCGCACAACGACCGCGGCACCGCCGTCGCCGCCGCCGAGCTGGGCGTCATGGCGGGCGGCGACCGCGTCGAGGGCTGCCTGTTCGGGCAGGGCGAGCGCACCGGCAACGTCGACCTGGTCACGTTGGGCATGAACCTGTTCTCGCAGGGCGTCGACCCGCAGATCGACTTCTCCCACATCGACGAGATCCGTCGCACGTGGGAGTACTGCAACCAGATGGAGGTCCACCCGCGCCACCCGTACGTGGGCGACCTGGTCTACACGTCCTTCTCCGGCTCCCACCAGGACGCCATCAAGAAGGGCTTCGACGCCATGGAGGCCGACGCGGCCGCCAAGGGCGTCACCGTCGACGACATCGAGTGGGCGGTCCCGTACCTGCCGATCGACCCGAAGGACGTCGGCCGCTCCTACGAGGCCGTCATCCGGGTCAACTCGCAGTCCGGCAAGGGCGGTATCGCGTACGTCCTCAAGGACGGCCACAACCTGGACCTGCCGCGCCGTATGCAGGTCGAGTTCTCCAAGGTCATTCAGCAGAAGACGGACGCCGAGGGCGGCGAGGTCACGCCGAAGGACATCTGGAGCGTCTTCCAGGACGAGTACCTGCCGAACCCGAACAACCCGTGGGGCCGCATCCAGGTCAAGACGGGCCAGACCACGACCGACACGGACGGCGTCGACACGCTGACCGTCGAGGCCGAGGTGGACGGCGAGGAGAAGGTCCTGGTGGGCACCGGCAACGGCCCCATCTCCGCCTTCTTCCACGCCCTGCAGGGCATCGGCATCGACGCCCGTCTCCTGGACTACCAGGAGCACACGATGAGCGAGGGCGCCTCCGCGGTCGCCGCCTCGTACATCGAGGTCGCCATCGGGGACAAGGTTCTGTGGGGCATCGGCACCGACGCGAATACGACACGTGCGTCACTGAAGGCGGTTGTCTCGGCGGTCAACCGGGCCACCCGCTGAGGTAGTTGACCTGCGGGTTCTCGGCCCCGTGCGCCTTTTGTGGGTGTGCGGGGCCGTGTCGTATCCAGGCCAGGAACGAGAAGTTCCGTGACCTCGGCGTGACCAAGGTACTGACGCCGCATCAACAATGTGGCTAACATCACGCCAACGCCGCGATGATGCGGCGCCACGACGGGAGGTGTGCGACGTGCTGCCGAATCATGGACGCATGGGACTGACCGGGCTCTCGCGGGTGTTCGGGGTGCACACCATATGGACCACCGTGGGCGACGGTGAGTTCTTCTGTCCGGGGTGTGGCGGCGATCGCAACTACCAACGGCGGACCGGGAAACGCCGGTTGGTGCTGCTCGGTGTTCCTGTCGTGCCGCGCGGGCAGGCGGGCCCGGTCGTCGAATGCGCGGCCTGCGAGGGCCGGTTCGGCACGGACGCGCTCGACCACCCGACCACGCACCGCTTCTCGGCGATGCTGCGGGACGCCGTGCACACGGTGGTGCTCGCGGTGCTCGCGGGCGGCGGTACGTCGCCGCTGGCGCTGGAGTCCGCGGTGGGTACGTTGCGGGAGGCCGGGTTCGAGGACTCCTGCGAGGAGCAACTGGCCGCGCTCGTCGAGGCGTTGATGACCGATGCGGGGCGGGTGGCCGAGCAGTGCGGGGCGGGGGCGGGGCTTGCCATAGAGCTGCACGAGGCGCTTGATCCGCTCGCGCAGCATCTTGCTCCGGCGGGGCGGGAATCGATTCTGCTTCAGGGGGCGAGGATCGCTTTGGCGGATGGGGTGTATTCGGTGGGGGAGCGGGATGTGCTCGGGACGGTGGGCGCCGCGTTGATGCTGTGCACGGATGAGGTGGGCGAGTTGTTGGTCGCGGCCTCGCGGACGCCCAGCTGAGCCGTGGTTGCGGTCGCGGGGCTCCGCCCCGGACCCCGCGCCTCAAGCGCCGGCGGGGCTTCAAAAGATCGGGGCTCTGCCCCGGACCCCGCTGCTCAATCGCCGCAGGGGCTTGAATGGAGGGGCTCGTACAGGGCCAGGTCGGTGCCGCTCGGCAGGCGGAGGGACGTGAGGCGGCCCCAGCGGAGGTCCTGGACGGGGGTCGTGAACTCGACGCCCTTCTGCGTCAGTTCGGCGATCGTGCGCTCCACGTCGTCGCACATCAGCATCAGCTCGTGCTTGGGGGCGCCCTCCGTCGGGTGGACCGCGATCTCGGCGGGTGGGGCTGCGAAGATCAGCCAGCCGCCTCCCGCGTCGACGTAGGGGAAGCCGAGTACGTCCCGGAGGAAGGCCCGGTCGGCGTCCGCGTCGGAGGAGTAGAGGATCGTGTGCGCTCCTGTGATCATGCGGGCGAGCGTAGCGGGGCAGGGGCGCGGTCAGGCGGTGTCGACACCGGTTTCCGTGGCCAGGCTGTAGGCGATGCCGTCCGCGGTGTCCATGTCCAGGCCGGCCGCGTACTGCGACTCGTACGTGGAGTCGCCGAGCGTCTCCCGGATGTGCTGCTCCGTGCGGTGCCGCGTGGCCACGAGGTCGGGGGAGCCGAGCTGAGGGCGGCCCAGGCTCTGCCACACGTGCTGGCCGATGCCGAGCAGCCTGGCCGCGCGGCGGCTCTCGCCGAGCGTGCTCAGCGAGGCGGCCAGCGCGTCGATCGCGACGGCGACGCCCACCCGGTCGCGGAACCGGGACTTGCCCGCGATGGTGGTGAGCGCGTGCCGCGCCGCCTCGTCGGGGCGGGCCTGTCCGTTCGCCGCGAGGGCCGCCGTCCAGCTTGCCCAGGCGCGCGACCACTGTTCGCCGCGCCGGTCGCACTCGTCGACCAGCCTGGCCGCCACCACGGCGGCGTCCGTGAACTCGCCCGACATGACGTGGACGAGCGAGCGGCAGGCCGTCGCCACGAACCAGGCGGCCTCATAGGGGCCGGTGTACGTACGGGTGTCGGGGGCGGCGTCGAGGACGTCCGCGGCCTCGGCCAGGCGGCCCATCAGGCACAGTGACGTACCTTCCAGATAGGACGCCGCCATCTCCTGGGCCGGGGAGGGGTGCGGCATGGTCCGCTCGCGGAACATCCCGGCCACCTTCAGCCCCGTCTCGGTGTCGCCCTGCGAGAGCGCCGCCGTCGCCCTGGCCCACAGGCCGAGCGGATACTCGGGCCCCGGGCGGTCGGACAGCGCCAGCGCCGCCTCCGCGTACCGCCGGCCCTCGCGGGCGAAGCCGCAGGGGAACCAGAGGATCCACAGGTGTCCGCAGAGCTGCTGGGCGGCCGGCCCGTCACGGGTCTCCAGGCAGAAGTCGAGCGCTACACGGAAGTTGGGGTGGTCGGTGACGAGACGCTCGTACCACTGCTCCTGCTCGCGCCCCATCCAGCCCGCGTCCGCCCGCCGTGCCAGCTCCAGGTGGAAGTCCCGGTGCCTGCGCCGCGCCTCCGTCACTTCCTCGGGGCCGAGCTGCTTCAGCCACCACGCCCCGAACTCGCGGACCGTGTCGAGCATGTCGTAGCGCCCGCCGGGCCTGCGCCGCACCAGCGATTTGGCCACGAGACCGGAGAGCGCCTCGGCCACCGCGCCCTCGCCGAGCGGCCCGCCGTGTCCCACCACCCGTGCGCCCGCCGGATCGAAGCCGCCGGTGAACACGGACAGGCGCGCCCACAGCAGCCGTTCGAGCGGCGTGCACAGTTCGTGGCTCCAGCCGATGGTGGCGCGCAGCGTGCGGTGGCGCGGGGGGCCGGGGTGTCCGTCCGAGGCGGCCAGCGCGTCCAGGCGGTCGCCGAGCAGGGAGCCGAGTCGTTCCAGGGGGAGCTCGGCGAGCCGGGCGGCGGCCAGCTCGATGGCGAGGGGGATGCCGTCGAGGCGGCGGCAGACGGCCTCCGCGACGTCCCGCTCACCGGGCCCGAGCCGGAAGCCGGGCGAAGCGAGCGCCGCCCGGTCGGCGAAGAGCGCGACCGCGTCGCCGGGCCGCCCGTCGTCGCTCTCAGCCGTGACGGGCAGCGGCGCGACCATGAACCGGTGCTCGTCGGCGAGCCCCAGCGGCTGCCTGCTCGTCGCGAGGACGTGAAGCCCCGGCGCGATGTCGAGCAGCTTGCGGATCAGGCGGCCGCAGTCGTCCAGAAGGTGCTCGCACGTGTCGAGGACGAGCAGCACCCGCTTGTCGGCGAGCCACTGGGCGACGACGTCGATGGCGGCCTCGTTCGAGTTGTCGGCGAGCCGCAGCTCCTCCAGGAGTACGTTGCCGAGCAGCGCCGGATCGCGCAGCGGGGAGAGCGGCACGAAGCACACCGCGTCGGCCACGCGCGGGCCCGAGCGCAGGGCCAGGCGCGCGGCGAGCCGGGTCTTGCCGACCCCGCCCACGCCGGTGAGTGTGAGCAGCCGGTGGTCACTCAACTCCTGTCCCAGGTACGTGAGTTCGGCCTCACGGCCGATGAACTGGGTGGCCTCGACGGGCAGCATCTCCACGGTCACAGTCTGCTCCGTCCGGCGTGCCGAACCGCTGGGATCCGCCGAGGTGAGTGCTTACTGCGCGCCTTGGCTCCGGATACCGGACGGAAAGCGACGGAAGGCGACGGAGAGTGACCAGTTCCGGTCCGTACCGGTCCGGTGCGATTCAACGGTGCGTGGGTGTCGGCCCTTTGGGCCATAGTGAGCCGTTCATCCAGGCGGGGCTGGTCAGGGGCGGCGAGGTCGAGGGATGTTACGAAGTCGGTGGGGGGCCCGCATACTGTGTGGCGTCCTTCTCGTCCTGTGCGCCGCGCTGGCGGCCTGTGCCGGCATCTGGCACCCCGCCCACCCCGCTGTCGCGGCCCTGCTCATCGGGCCCCTCCTGGCCTGCGCGCGGCTCGGCACGCGGGCCACGCTCACCACGGCCGCGTGGGCCCTGGCCCTCGCGGTGACGGTGGGCGTCGTCGGGCACGCCGTCGCGGGTCCGCAGCTCGCGTTCGAGTACGGCGTGCTGCTGGTCGGCGGCTTCGTGACGATCCACATCGCCCGCGCGTCCGCGGCCCGTTCGGCCGGCCTGAGCCGGCTCGGCGAGGTCGCGCAGGCGGCCCAGGCGGCACTTCTGCGCCCGATCGAGGCGCGGTTCGGGGACATCGACGTGCACACCCGCCACCACTGCGCGGTCGCCTCGGCCACGGTCGGCGGTGACGTCTACGTGGTGGCGGACACGGCGTACGGGCTGCGGGTGTTCACCGGGGACGTACGCGGGCACGGGCTCGACACGATGTGTGTGAACGCCGCGGTCGCCGACGGGTTCCGTGACCTCGCCTACGTCACCGCGGACCTCACGGAACTAGCCGAGCGGCTCGACGCCCGCATCGCCCCCGTGCTCGGCCCGGAGGACTTCGTCACGGCGGTGTTCGCCGAGTTCGCGCCGGGCGAGGTCAGGCTCGTCAACTGCGGTCACCCACCGCCCCTGCGGTGGGGCGCCCGCCCCAAGTTCCTCACGCCGGTGACCTGTTCGCTGCCCCTCGGCCTCGGGTGCGCGCCCGCCCAGTCCCGCTACTGGCTGCAGTCCGGTGACCGGCTGCTGCTCTACACGGACGGTCTCGTGGAGGCGCGGGACGCGCAGGGCACGGAGTTCCCGCTCCTGGAGCGCGCCCACGGGGCGCTGTCCCGGGCCCTGCCGTGGGAGGCCCTCGACCAGTTGTACGCGGAGGTGACCGCGCACACGGGTGGGCCTCTGCGGGACGATCTGGCGATGGTGCTGTGCGAAGCGTCTCCGACGGTTGGGCAGCGGGGCCCCGACGGTGCGGCGCGCTCCACGTCACGGGGCTCCGCCCCGGACCCCGCTGCTCAATCGCCGCAGGGGCTTTAATTGCCCGTCAGGGGGCGTGCGTTGATGGCCGGGGCGAGGTCCTTTGCCAGGGCTGTTGCGAGCGCCCTGACTCGGGTCGCCGTCCAGGCTCCGCGGGGTGCCGCCCGGCTCAGGGCGCCGTCCTGGCTCCCGCAACGAACGCGGACCACGCGGCCGCGCCGATGACCACGACGTCGCCGTCGCTGACCTTGGAGTCCCGGACGGGCACGATCCCGGGGACTCCGTCGGCGACTTCGAGGCAGTCACCGCCTTGGCCGTTGCTGTACGTCGACTTGCGCCAGCGGGCGGCGCCGACGAAGCCGTGGGCGACCTCGACGCAGTTGCCGCCCTCGCCGTTGCTGTAACTGCTTGTGCGCCAGCGGGCGTTGCTCAGGTCGTACTCGCGCATCGTCTGTGGTCCTCCGCCGCCGATTCGATCAAGGACAGGGACGCCTCCGGTGGTCGCGCGGCGCCCCTGACCAGATCGTAAGCGCGCTGCGCACGCTTCACCACGGCCGGATCGTCGATGAGCGTTCCCGAAAACGCGGTCTCTGTATAGGCGACCGGCGGGGCGTCATCGAACTCCATGAGCCGTAGGTCCTCTGCCATCAAGGCGTACGCCCCGACCTCGTACGGGATCACCGCCATCCACACGACCCGCTGCCGCATCAACTCCGCGATGTGCTCCAGCTGCTCGGCCATTGCGACGGCACCGCCCACGGGTGGGCGCAGCACGCTCTCGTGCAGCGTCACCCAATACTCAGGCCGTGTAGCGTCCCGGAGGATGCATGCCCGTTCCTGGCGGGCGGCGACCTTCTCCTCCACGTACTCGTCGGTGACGAACGGGTTTGCCGCGAGGGTGACGGCCCGCGCGTACCCGGCTGTCTGCAACAAGCCCGGAACCACGCTCGTCGCACACTCGCAGATTTTTGTGGCCGAGCGCTCAAGCTCGACCACCTCCACGAAATACCCCGCGTAGCGATGGTCGTCGATCAAGCTGCGCCACATCCGCTCGAAAATACCGTCGGTTTGCAGTGACTCGTCGATCCTGCGGGCTACATCCAACTGCGGCTTGCGAATTGCCTGTTCGAATTGGCCGATGTAGCCCCCGGAAACGAATACCCGTATCCCCAACTCCACTTGGGTCAGCCCCGCGTCCTCGCGGCGCCGTTTCAGCTCCACCCCGAAGAACTCCCACGCCGCTTGGCGCGAACCCTTGGCCATGGCCAACCCCCAAGTCAAGCCGCGCAGTTGTAGTGCGCAGACCTCTCCCCACTGTAGGGACAACGCCCCACCGTGGAGACGCAAAGCGTGAAATCCAATGAGGCAGGGGAGCCACGTGACGGGACAATCGAAGCACGCCGCGCTGTGCGTGGAGGAAGCCGAGGAAATGGTGGAGACATTGCGAGCCGCACTCGCCGGGGCGGGAATTGTGCTGCCCTCGCTCGGCCTCGATCCCGGGTCAATCGCACGGAGTGCCCCGTGTCCCTTGGTGGAATTGGGGCGTTGTTCGGTTGACGCGGCGGCCCGGCTCGCCGCCGTACTCCTCGCAAGGTCGGACGACAGGAGCGCAACGCCATGAAACCGCCGATCGGTTCGTACGCGGTCGACACGAGCACGGGTCAGGTGGGACGGGTGATGGGGCACGAGGGGCCGTACGTACAGTTGCGGCCCTTCGGGGGCGGGCGCGAGTGGGACTGCCCGCCGGACGTGCTGCGCGTGGCGACGACGGGGGAGCGGGTGAGCGCCGCGACGGCGTACGAGAACGCGCGCAGTCGCGGCGAGGTGCCCTGAGCGTGCAGTCCAGGCGGGCAGCGGACGGCCTTGGCGCCGGGCCGGAGTCGGTTGTCCAACAGCCTGTTGGACAATCGCCGTGGGCCCCTCGCCGGTCAACCAGACCTCTGGCCCCACCGTCCCGCCGTCCACATCAGCGCGGCCGCCACCGCGACCAGTCCCACCGACACCGCGCACACCGCCGTCAGCCCGGCCGGCGCGCGGTGCAGTCCGTCCCCGGACACCGTGAAGAACAGCGTGCCGAGCAGTGCGACGCCGAGGGCGCTCGATGCCTGCTGTGCCGTGTTGAGCATCCCGGACGCGGAGCCCGCCGTCCCGGGTGTCACCCGTGACAGGGCCGCGCCGATGATCGGCGGCATCAGCAGGCCGTTGCCGAGGCCGTTGACGAGGAGGGCGGGTGTCAGGGCCCAGGGGGTGATCGTCCCGGCGGAGACCGTGAGCTGGGTCGCGGCGAGGGCCAGGCCCGCCACCACCAGCGCCCCGCCCGCCACCGGCCACCGCACCCCGTGCCGCGCCGTGAGCCGCCCGCTGAGCAGCGAACCCGTGGTGAACGTGACCGCCTGTGGGACGAACACCGCGCCGGCCGTGAGCGGGCTCGCGCCGAGGCCCGCCTGGAGCAGCAGCGCCAGCGTGAACATGTAGGCGCCGAAGTAGAGCTGGAAGGCGCCGAGGCCCGCGACGAGGGTCAGGTACGGACGGTTGCGGAAGAGGGCCGGGTTGAGGACCGGTTCCCCGCCGCGTGCTCGCAGGGTTCGTTGCCACCGCCACGTCGCCCACGCGACGGGGGCGGTCGCCGCCAGGCACAACCACGTCCACAGCGGCCACCCCTCGTCCCGGCCGAGTGACAGCGGAACCAGGAGCAGGGCCAGCGTCGCGGTGACACCCAGCGCGCCGGGCACGTCGAACTGCCGCCGGGGGCCGGACAGTTGGCCCGGCAGCATCCGCCACGCGGCGATCGAGGCCACCACCCCCACCGGGACGTTCACCAGGAACACCGCCCGCCAGCCGAGCCCGAACGCGTCCGCCTGAAGCAGTACGCCGCCGAGGAGCTGACCGGCGATCGACCCGAGGCCCGCGACCGCCCCGTTCCAGCCGGTGGCCCGGCCCCGGTGCGCCGCCGGGAAGCGGGCCGTCACCAGCGACAGCACCTGCGGCACCATCACCGCGGCCGAGAGCCCCTGCGTCATCCGCGCCACCACCAGCTCCCCGGCCCCCTGCGCGAGCCCGCACAGCAGTGACGTCACCGTGAACGCCACCATGCCCGCCACGAACGTCCGCCGGTATCCGAACCGGTCCCCGAGCCGGCCGCCCGTGATCAGCCCCGCCGCGTACGCGAACGCGTAGCCGGACACGACGAGTTCGAGCGCCGCGTCGCTCGCGCGCAGGTCCGCGCGGAGCGCCTCGGTGGCGACGTTCACGACGAAGAGGTCGAAGCTCCCCATGAACGTGGCGGTGAGCGCGACCGCGAGCATGCGGCGGTCGGCGGGGGAGGGGCCGGCGGAGGCGTCCTCCTGCTCGGGGGTGCTGCGGATGGTGGTGCCGATCCGGATGTCAGCCATGAGGCCCATCGGTATCATGGACATTGAATATCCATCAAGTGGATGGAAGGGTAGCCTCGGGTCCCATGAAGTTGTCGCAGGGCGTCGAGTGGGGCGTGCACTGCTGCGTGCTCCTCGTGCAGGCGCCGCCCGGCGCCGCCGTGCGCCGTTCCACGCTCGCCGGGTACTACGGGCTGCCCGAGGCGTACCTCGCCAAGCACCTCAAGTCCCTTGCCTCCGCCGGTGTGCTGACCGCCACATCCGGGCCGCGCGGCGGGTTCCGGCTCGCCCGCGACCCGAAGGACATCACCGTGCTCGACGTGGTGGAGGCGGTCGAGGGCTCCGCGCCCGCCTTCGTCTGCGGCGAGATCCGGCAGCGCGGCGCGTGCGCCATCCCGCCCGAGCGGTGCACGGGTCCGTGCGGAGTGGCGCAGGTCATGTACGACGCGGACCGGGCCTGGCGGGAGTCGCTGCGGGCCGTGACGGTGGCGGACCTGAGCGGGGGCCTGAGTGAGACGGTGCGCTCGCGCGGGCGCGCGTGGCTGGCGGATCCGACCGCACCCCTGCCCCCGTTCCCGCAAACGGGCTCCGTCCGTAAGGGACAATGAGAGGCATGAGCCTGTTCCGCGACGACGATGAGAAGCGCGAGGGCGCGCGATGACTCTCATTCGGGACGACGGCGTCGTGCTGCGCACCCAGAAACTCGGCGAAGCCGACCGCATCATCACGCTGCTCACCCGCAACCACGGCCGCGTGCGCGCCGTCGCCCGCGGTGTGCGGCGCACCAAGTCCAAGTTCGGGGCCCGCCTCGAACCCTTCTCACACGTCGACGTGCAGTTCTTCGCGCGGGGCAGCGAGTTGATCGGCCGCGGACTCCCGCTGTGCACGCAGAGCGAGACCATCGCCGCGTACGGCGGCGGCATCGTGACGGACTACGGGCGGTACACGGCCGGCACCGCGATGCTGGAGACGGCGGAACGGTTCACCGACCACGAGGGCGAACCCGCGGTGCAGCAGTACCTGCTCCTCGTCGGCGCCCTGCGCACGCTCGCCCGCGGAGAGCACGCGCCGGGCCTCGTGCTCGACGCGTTCCTGCTGCGCTCGCTCGCGGTCAACGGCTACGCACCCACCTTCGGTGACTGCGCGAAGTGCGGAATGCCCGGTCCCAACCGGTTTTTCTCCGTCGGTGCGGGCGGCTCGGTTTGCGTCGACTGCCGGGTACCGGGCAGCGTCGTACCCTCACCGCAGGCCCTCGTCCTGCTCGGTGCGCTGCTCACCGGAGACTGGGAGACGGCGGACACGTGCGAGGCACGGTTCGTCCGGGAGGGCAACGGGCTGGTGTCGGCCTACCTGCACTGGCACCTTGAGCGCGGACTGCGATCGCTGCGCTACGTAGAGAAAAGCTAGCGAGAGCTGGCACTGAGCTAGGGGAGAGGCCCGGAAGATGGCACGTCGCGGAATCCTCGGACGCAACCGCCGTGAGTACACAGCGCCCGAACCGCACCCGTCGGGCGCGCGGCCGCCGAAGATCCCCGGCGAGCTGGTGCCCCAGCACGTGGCGATCGTGATGGACGGCAACGGACGCTGGGCCAAGGACCGCGGCCTGCCGCGCACCGAGGGCCACAAGGTCGGCGCGGAGCGCGTCCTGGATGTGTTGCAGGGCGCGATCGAGATGGGCGTCGGCGCGATTTCGCTGTACGCCTTCTCCACGGAGAACTGGAAGCGGTCGCCCGACGAGGTCCGCTTCCTCATGAACTTCAACCGGGACTTCATCCGCAAGACCCGTGACCAGCTCGACGAGTTGGGTGTGCGGGTGCGGTGGGTGGGGCGGATGCCCAAGCTGTGGAAGTCGGTCGCCAAGGAGCTGGAGATCTCCCAGGAGCAGACCAAGGACAACTCCAAGCTGACGTTGTACTTCTGCATGAACTACGGCGGCCGCGCCGAGATCGCCGATGCGGCGCAGGCGCTCGCGGAGGACGTGAAGGCGGGGCGGCTCGATCCGTCGAAGGTGAGCGAGAAGACCTTCGCCAAGTACCTGTACTACGCGGACATGCCGGATGTGGACCTGTTCCTGCGGCCCAGCGGTGAGCAGCGCACGTCCAACTACCTTCTGTGGCAGAGCGCGTACGCCGAGATGGTCTTCCAGGATGTGCTGTGGCCGGACTTCGACCGGCGGGACCTGTGGCGCGCGTGCGTCGAGTACGCGTCCCGTGACCGGCGGTTCGGCGGGGCCACTCCGAACGAGGTGCTTTTGCAGTTGGAGGCGGGTAAGTAGGGGCTGCCACTCCCTGAGCAGCGGGTGGGCAAATCAAGCCCCTCCGGCGGAACATCAAGCCCCTGCGGCGATTGAGCAGCGGGGTCCGGGGCGGAGCCCCGTGGCGTTGAGCACGCGGAGCCGGGGGGGGGGGGGGGGGGGGGGGGGGGGGGGCGCGCGCGCGCCGGCGGGGCGGGGGGGCCCCCGGCCCCGCCCCCGCCCCCCCCCCCCCGGGCGCGGGGGGGGGCCAAACCCACCCCGCGGGGCGGCCCCCCCCCCCCCGGGGGGGGTGGCCCCCCGGGGTCCGGGGCGGAGCCCCGTGGCGTTGAGCACGCGGAGCCGCTGGGGCGCTGCCCCAGACCCCGCGCCTCAATCGCCGGCGGGGCTTGAAATGCCCACCCGGCTCAACCTGCGGCGCACTCCGCGCACGTGCCGAAGATCTCGACCGTGTGGGCCACGTTCACGTATCCGTGCTCGGAGGCGATCGCCTCGGCCCACTTCTCGACCGCCGGCCCCTCGACCTCCACCGCCTTGCCGCACACCCGGCACACCAGGTGGTGGTGATGGTCGCCGGTGGAGCAGCGGCGGTAGACCGCCTCGCCCTCCGAGGTGCGCAGGACGTCGACCTCGCCCGCGTCGGCGAGGGACTGCAGCGTCCGGTACACCGTGGTCAGACCGACCGAGTCGCCCTTGTGCTTGAGGACGTCGTGCAGCTCCTGGGCGCTGCGGAACTCCACCACCTCGTCGAGCGCCGCCGCCACGGCCGCGCGCTGGCGGGTCGACCTGCCTCGAACCGGGGCTGCCACGGGTTCCTCCTCACATCCCTGCACGTACGTATCGCCGCCATTGTGCCAGGCGGCGCATTGCGGGGGTCATCCATGAAGGGAAGGGGCCGCCGCCTGCTCCGGGATCGGGCACTCGGAGGGCGCCGGGACGGCCCGCGCCCTGCGCCGGGCGAGCGGCTTCGACAGCAGCGCGAGGACGATGAAGGCCGCGATGGTCAGGAGCACGATCGTCGCTCCGGGCGGCACGTCCTGGTAGTACGAGGTCGCGGTGCCGCCGAGCGTCACCGCGACGCCGAGCGCCACCGAGATCACGAACGTCGCCTTGAAGCTGCGGGTCAGCTGCTGCGCGGCGGCCACCGGCACCACCATCAGGGCGGAGACCAGGAGCAGGCCGACGACGCGCATCGCGACCGTCACCGTGACCGCCGCCGTGACGGCGATCAGGAGGTTCAGGGCGCGCACCGGCAGGCCCGTGACCCGCGCGAACTCCTCGTCCTGGCTGACCGCGAACAGCTGCTTGCGCAGGCCCACCGTCACGAGCACCACGAAGGCCGCGAGCAGGCAGATGGCGAGGACGTCGTCCTGCGACACCGTCGAGAGCGAGCCGAAGAGGTACGAGTTGAGGTTGGCGTTGGAGCCGCCGGGCGCCAGGTTGATGAACATGACGCCGCCCGCCATGCCCCCGTAGAAGAGCATCGCGAGCGCGATGTCGCCGCGCGTCTTCCCGTACCAGCGGATCAGCTCCATGATCACGGCGCCCAGGACCGAGACCAGCGTCGCCATCCACACCGGGGACGTCGAGAGCAGGAAGCCGAGGCCGACGCCCGTCATCGCCACGTGGCCGATGCCGTCGCCCATCAGGGCCTGGCGGCGCTGCACGAGGTAGATGCCGACGGCCGGGGCCGTGATGCCGACGAGGACGGCGGCGAGCAGCGCCCGCCGCATGAAGTCGTAGGAGAGGAGTTCCATGTCAGTCAGCTCAGCAGTCCTGTACGGATCGGTTCGGCGTCCGAGGGGGTGTGCGGGTGCACGTGGTCGTGGCCGGGCAGGGCGTGCTGGCCGACGGCCTCCGGGGGCGGGCCGTCGTGCAGCACGCAGCCGTCGCGCAGCACGACCGCGCGGTCGATCAGCGGCTCCAGCGGGCCGAGTTCATGGAGTACGAGGAGGACGGAGGCGCCGGCCGCGACCTGCGTGCGCAGCGTCGCGGCGAGGATCTCCTGGCTGGCCAGGTCGACGCCCGCCATCGGCTCGTCCATGATCAGCAGCTCGGGCTCGGCGGCCAGGGCGCGCGCGATGAGCACGCGCTGGTGCTGGCCTCCGGAGAGCGCGTCCACGGAGTCCTTCGCGCGGTCCGCCATCCCGACGAGTTCGAGGGCGCGGGTCACCGCGTCCCGGTCGGCCTTGCGCAGGATGCCGAACCTCGCGCGCGAGAGGCGGCCCGAGGAGACGACCTCGGACACCGTCGCGGGCACGCCGCCCGCGGCCGTCGTGCGCTGCGGTACGTAGCCCACGCGTGCCCAGTCCTTGAAGCGCCGCCGCGGCGTGCCGAAGATCTCGATGCCGCCGCCGGTGGTCGGGACCTGCCCGATGATGCCCCGGATGGCGGTGGACTTGCCCGACCCGTTAGCCCCGAGCAGGGCGACGACCTCGCCGCGGTGCACGGTGAGGTCGATGCCGCGCAGCACGGGGCGCCCGCCGAGCTCGGCCGTCACCTTGCTCAGCGAGACGACGGCTTCCCGTTGGCTCATGTCGCCCTCCTCCGGGGTCACTTGGTGCCCAGCGCCTTCTGCAGCGCGGCCAGGTTCGACTCCTGGACCTCGATGTAGTTCTCGCCCTTGGACTTGTCGGTGATGCCCTCGATCGGGTCGAGCACATCGGTCTTGAGCTTCGCGTCGTTCGCCAGGGTCTTGGCCGTCTTGTCGCTGACGAGCGTCTCGTAGAAGACGGTGGAGACGCCGTCGTCCTTGGCCGTCTTCTGGAGCGCCTTGACGCGGGCGGCGCTGGGCTCGCTCTCCGGGTCCAGGCCGTTGATGGCCTCCTCGGTGAGGCCGTAGCGCTCGGCGAGGTAGCCGAAGGCGGCGTGCGTGGTGATGAAGGTCGAGGACTTGGTGTCCTTGAGGCCCTTCTCGAACTTGGTGTCCAGCTCGTCCAGCTCCGCGACCAGGGCCTTGGTGTTCTTCTTGTAGTCGGCCGCGTGGTCGGGGTCGGCCTTCTCCAGAGCCTTGCCGACGCCCTCGGCGACCTCGGCGTACTTCACCGGGTCGAGCCAGATGTGCGGGTCGGCGGCTGCCTCGTCGTGGGTGTGCTCGGCGTGCCCGTGGTCGTGGCCGTCGACCTCGGTGCCGTGCTTCTCGAGGGAGGTCAGGGTGCCGGCGTCGATCTTCGTCTTGATGTCCGACTGGTCGATGGCCTCGTCCACCGAGGGCTGCAGGCCCTTCAGGTAGACCGCGGCGTCGGACTCCTCGAGCTGGGCGCGCTGCTTGGCGCTGACCTCCAGGTCGTGCGGCTCCTGGCCGGGCTCGGTCAGGTTCGTGACGTCGACGTGGTCGCCGCCGATCTCCTGGGCGAGGTACTGCATCGGATAGAACGACGCGACGACGCTCAGCTTGCCGTCGCTCCCCTTGTCCTGTGCGGCGGAGCTGCCGCACGCGGTCAGGGCGCCGAGACCGAGGGCGGTGACGGCGGCGACGGGTATCAGACGGCGAGAGCGGAGGGGGCGGCGAGCGAGGCGTACGTTCATGACAGTCATTTTCAACAAAACTGGAAACGGTTGTCAACAAGGCGACCTCCGAGGTCTTCGTCACGCTCGGTCCGGCTCTGTCCCGGGAACCGATTTGGTTCGGGGGGTGGGCCCGCCGGTAACCTGAAGCATTCGCTCCCGGAGCGCGTATCCAGCGCGCTCACCGTCGCCGTAATGAAGAGAGCACCGTGGCCGCCGACAAGATCGAAACCATCGTCAGCCTCAGCAAGCGCCGTGGCTTCGTCTACCCCTGCAGCGAGATCTACGGTGGTCAGCGTGCCGCCTGGGACTACGGGCCGCTGGGCGTCGAGCTGAAGGAGAACCTCAAGCGTCAGTGGTGGCGCTACATGGTCACTTCGCGTGAGGACGTCGTCGGTATCGACTCGTCCGTGATCCTGGCGACCGAGGTCTGGCAGGCCTCCGGCCACGTCGCCACGTTCACCGACCCGCTCACCGAGTGCACCTCCTGCCACAAGCGGTTCCGCGCGGACCACCTGGAAGAGGCGTACGAGGCGAAGAAGGGCCGGCTCCCCGAGAACGGCCTCGCCGACCTCTCCTGCCCCAACTGTGGGAACAAGGGCACGTTCACCGAGCCCAAGCAGTTCTCCGGCCTGCTCTCCACGCACCTCGGCCCGACGCAGGACAGCGGCTCGGTCGCCTACCTGCGCCCCGAGACCGCGCAGGGCATCTTCACCAACTTCAGCCAGGTGCAGACGACTTCGCGCCGCAAGCCGCCCT
This sequence comes from Streptomyces sp. NPDC102360, assembly GCF_044766085.1. Taxonomy (NCBI): domain Bacteria; kingdom Bacillati; phylum Actinomycetota; class Actinomycetes; order Kitasatosporales; family Streptomycetaceae; genus Streptomyces; species Streptomyces sp. NPDC102360. The sequence continues at coordinate 175,325 of NZ_JBIWLG010000012.1, forward strand.
TCGGCATCGCGCAGACGGGCAAGTCGTTCCGCAACGAGATCACGCCCGGCAACTTCATCTTCCGCACCCGCGAGTTCGAGCAGATGGAGATGGAATTCTTCGTCAAGCCCGGCGAGGACGAGGCGTGGCAGGAGTACTGGATGGAGCAGCGCTGGAACTGGTACACGGGCCTCGGCATGCGCGAGGAGAACATGCGCTGGTTCGAGCACCCGAAGGAGAAGCTCTCCCACTACTCGAAGCGCACCGCTGACATCGAGTACCGCTTCAGCTTCGGCGGCAGCGAGTGGGGCGAGCTCGAGGGCGTCGCCAACCGCACGGACTACGACCTGTCGGCGCACTCCAAGGCCTCCGGCCAGGACCTCTCCTACTTCGACCAGGAGAAGGGCGAGCGCTACACGCCGTACGTCATCGAGCCCGCGGCCGGTCTCGGCCGCGCGATGCTCGCGTTCATGATGGACGCGTACGTCGAGGACGAGGCGCCCAACGCCAAGGGCAAGATGGAGAAGCGCACCGTCATGCGCTTCGACCACCGCCTCGCCCCGGTGAAGGTCGCGGTCCTCCCGCTGTCCCGCAACCCGGAGCTGTCGCCGAAGGCGAAGGGCCTCGCGCAGGCGCTGCGGCAGAACTGGAACATCGACTTCGACGACGCCGGCGCCATCGGCCGTCGTTACCGTCGTCAGGACGAGATCGGTACGCCGTTCTGCGTCACGGTCGACTTCGACACGCTCGACGACAACGCGGTGACCGTGCGCGAGCGCGACACCATGAAGCAGGAGCGGGTCTCGCTCGACCAGATCGAGGGCTACCTGGCCAGCCGCCTGGTCGGCTGCTGACCGGCACTCGGCGCACGAGAACGCCCCGGCCCACCGTTTCCACGGCGGGCCGGGGCGTTCTCGTTCTCAGTCGAACTCGCCGTGCAGCGCGCCGAGTTTGAACGCCTCCCACTCGCGGGCCGTGAAGCGCAGCACGAGCCCCCGAGGGTCGGCCGGATTGCGCAGGGCCACCGCGCCGCCGCCGAGCGCGGCGACTTCCACGGGGCCGCCCCGGGCGGTGCCGCCCGGCGCACTCAGCCATTGCGCCTCGGAGATGTCGAGCGCGTAGAGCCACTCCTTCTCAGGCGCCTGCTCGATTCCGGACGAAATGCTGTCCGTGGTGCTCGTGCTCATAGCGGCAGAACCCCAGAGTTGATGCTTGAAACAAATGCGTGCCACGCCGAGGAGTCAAAGACGATCGCGCCGAACTCCCGGTGCTTCGTGTCGCGGACCGCGCGCCGGCCCAAGGTGAGTTCGGCGTGCTCGACGCATCCATTGGACGCGCCGCTGAACGTGCTCTTTCGCCAGACCGCTGACCCGACTTCGACGAGCGATGCGGTGGGGGCGTAGGTGGGGGGCATCACGACCCGCTTTCTTGCTTGATTCGGTCACTGATGTACCGGCGGGACTGCGCAGGGGACAGCGCGGCGGCCGTCAGGTCGTCCCAGGCCTTTGCGTACATCTCTACATCGGGGCGCTGCTCGAGGAGCGTGCCGCCGGTCATGTGCTCCAGCCACGCGACCTGTACGGGCGGTTCACCGCGCATCGTGAACAGCGTGTACGGAGCGTACTGCGCGAGGGGCAGGGTGATGTCCAATGGCAGGACCTGAATGGTGACATTGGGCAACTCACCTGTTTCCATCAGGTATTCAAACTGCTGACGGATCAATCCCCTCGGGCCGGGGATGCGGTGCAGTGCGGGTGTGTCGATGACCACTCTCAGGCGGAATTCCGCAGGTCCGTCGAGCAGATCCTTGCGCCTCATTCGAGTCATCACAAGAGGTTCGACGCGGTCCTCCTCCGCACCCACGGTGAATATCTCGCGCATGTACGCCTCCGTCTGCAGAAGCCCTGGCAGTACCGAGGGCTCGAAGGAGCGCACGAGTGAGGAATCGGCCTCAAGGGTGAGGTAGTCGCGCAAGTCGTCGCTCAGCAGCGGCCCTTGGCCCGACCACCAGTCCACTTGGTGGATGTCGCGGGCGAGCCGTTTGAGATTGGTGCGCTGCCGGTCGTCCTCAACGCCGTACAGGTTGAGGAGAGTCGTCAGGTCGAGCTGGCGGATGCCCCGCTTTCCCGTCTCGATCTGGCTGATCTTCGGTTGCCCGCATTCGAGTGCCAGTGCCGCGTCGTTGACCTTCAGGCCGGCTTCGGAGCGCAGTCGTCGCAGCTCGGCTCCGAGGCGACGGCTGCGCATGGTGGGCATCTCGCTCTGGGGCATGGGCACATGATGTCCCGCGCCTTCAGGCCACACAACTGTCATATGCCTACTCACCCCATCAATATGGTGACTCATGCGTAATACTTGCCTAAGGCATAGTTTCGGCGCCAGGATGGGCATGCAACGCCCTTTGTCCACAAGCGAGTTCACCGCCATGTGACCCCCGGAGGGGTAATGCCGGACCAGTCGACGGACGAGATCGATGTGATCGAGGTGCTCGATCAGCCGTGCTCGATCCGTATGGAGTACAGCCCGCACCGCCTGGAGCAGATCCGCCGGATCATCGGCGCGCGCCTGCGGTGTTGGGGCCTGCACGAGCTCGTGTACGACACCTCGTTCGTGGCGACGGAGCTGTGCAGCAATGTGCGGCACTGCGGCGACAGCACCTTCGAGTTCGCCATCGGTCGAACCGCCCGTGGTGTCCGCCTCGAGGTGACGGACACGTCCCCCGGGCTCGTGGTCATCCCCACGGAGCCACCGGACTTCCTCGGGACCGGAGGCCGGGGCCTGTTCCTGGTCTCGGTCTACGCCTCCGCCGTCGGTGTGCTGCCGACGCCTACCGGAAAGGTGGTGTGGGCCGAACTGGCCCTCGGTGACATCGACTCGGGCGAGGCCAACTGATGTGCGTGTGGGGGTGTCCAACCGAATCCTCTGCGTGGTCGCGTCGGTGCACGCGGTGCCGCGCCGGGGGCCGGGGCGCTGCTTCCGTACGGTCCGGAAGCCGAGGGGGGACGCGGTGCGCGGTCCCGCCCTCGTTCGGAGAGTACGAGCGGCCGCGAAAACATCACAGTGGCAGCAATATGGATTCGGTCAGATGTTTGGAGGGGGCTCCCGGCCGAACTTGACCCATGGCCAACGGTATTACTGCTGGTGCACGCTGTTCTCGTGACGGTGCACGCCGACGGCGGCCTTCCGATTGTGTCGAAAGTGTTCGCAAAGCATGGCCGAGAGCGCACACTTGAAGTGCGCGATGCGTCGCGGGCGGCGGTGTCGCTCAGGTGGTCGTCAGGCCGCGGAGGAGTAGCGCCACCAGCGCGTCGAACGCGGGTCGGGTGTCCGGGTTCGACCACTCCGGGGCGTACACCGGGTCATGGAAGTGGGCGGTCGCCTCGAAGACGGCGCGGGCCGTCGCCGGAAGATCGGGGATGTCGAACTCGCCGGAGTCCACGCCCTGTTGGAGGATCGCGGTCAACTGGTCCGTGAGTTCGGCGACATGGGCGTGCACCGCGCCGCCCTGCTCGTCCGTCAGGACGGAGTACGTGGCGAACAGCTCCGGGTCGTCGCCCGCCTTGTGGCGCTTGGCCTCGAAGAGGGTCGCGAGCCAGTGGTGGAGTTTGGCGGCGGGCGGCTCGTCGGCCGCGACGACCTCTCCGAGCACGCCCGTCGTCCGGTCGAGCCAGCGCTTGGTGACCGCGTCGCGCAGCTCCGCCTTCGTACGGAAGTGCCGGTACACCGAGCCGTGGCTGACCCCGAGCGCGCGGGCCACGTCGACGACCGTCGCCTTCGCGGGGCCGTGCCTGCGCAGCACGTCCTCGGTCGCGGCGAGGATGCGCTCGGGGGTCAGGGTCTCGGGGGCCATGGCTACGAAGTTACCCGGCGCTGATCAGCGCTCGCTGTCGAGGTGTGCCATCTGGGCCGCCGGGTAACGGTCGCCGGCCGCGGCGTCCGCGGGCACGGCCTCCTCGATGGCGGCGAGGTCGGTGGCGTCCAGGGTGACGTCGAGTGCGCCGAGCGCCTCGGTCAGGCGGTCGCGGCGCCGGGCGCCGACCAGCGGCACGATGTCCTCGCCACGCGCGGCCACCCACGCGATCGCGATCTGCGCGACGCTCGCGCCCTTCTGCTCGGCGATCTTGCGGAGCTGGTCGACGAGGTCCAGGTTGTGCTGGAGGTTCTCGCCCTGGAAGCGCGGGCTGAAGGCACGGAAGTCGCCCGCGCCGAGCTCGCGGTCACGGGTGAAGTGTCCGGAGATCAGGCCGCGCGAGAGCACGCCGTACGCGGTGATGCCGATGCCCAGCTCGCGGGTGGTGGGCAGGATCGAGTCCTCGATGCCGCGCGAGATGAGCGAGTACTCGATCTGGAGGTCCGAGATCGGAGCCGTGGCCGCCGCCCGGCGGATGGTGTCCGCGCCGACCTCGGACAGGCCGATGTGCCGTACGTAGCCCTGCTCGACGAGCTCGGAGATGGCGCCGACCGTCTCCTCGATCGGCACCTCGGGGTCGAGGCGGGCGGGCCGGTAGATGTCGATGTGGTCGACGCCGAGGCGCTGCAGCGAGTACGCGGCGAAGTTCTTCACGGCCTCGGGGCGGGCGTCGTAGCTGTTCCACGCGCCGTCCGGGCCGCGCAGGGCGCCGAACTTCACGCTGGTCAGCGCGTTCTCCCGGGCCGCGGCGGGGGCCGTGCGCAGGGCCTCGCCGAGCAGCATCTCGTTGTGGCCCATCGCGTAGAAGTCGCCGGTGTCGAGGAGCGTGACCCCGGCGTCGAGCGCAGCATGGACGGTGGCGATGGACTCGGCCCGGTCGGCCTCGCCGTACAGCGCGGACATCCCCATGCAGCCGAGGCCGAGGGCGGCGGTGCGGGGGCCGGTGGTGCCGAGGGTGCGGGTGGGGAGGGCGGTGGTCATGGGTGCTCCTTCGGGTGAGTGCGGTACCTCCAGCGTCGCATGACAACTGACAGATTTCAATATCTGTCAGTTGTCATGCGTGCGTGTCGTGCGGCCGTCATGTCGTGCGTGTCATGCGGCGCGATTCCGACTCTCACGCGATCCGCCGCGGCAGCCGCAGGCTCAGCCCCACCGTCAGCGCCACCGCCGCGAGCTGCACGAGCAGCGTCGTGATGAGGGCGTCGCGCATGCCCTGGGACGAGGCCAGGGAGAGGAACAGCGTGCCGAGTGTGGCCACGCCCAGGGCCAGCGACGCCTGTTGGGTGGTCGTCATGACGCCGCCGCCGACGCCCGCCCGCGCCGTCGGCACCTCGGACAGGATGATCCGGAAGAGGATGGGCAGTTGGAGCGCCTGGCCCGCCCCGGCGAGCGCCGCGCCCGGGAGCAGTTGGAGCACGCCGAGGTCCGGCCAGCTCTGTCGGGCCGCCAGCACGATCAGCGCGATCCCCGCCGCCTGGAGCAGGCCGCCCGCGGTGACGACCCGCGTGCCCCAGCGGGCCACGAGTCGCGGACCGGCGAGCGAGGCGAGGAAGAAGACCGCCGCCATCGGGGCCAGGGCGAGCCCGGCCGAGGTCGCGCTGAGCCGCTCGCCCTGCTGCAGCGCCACCGCGATCACGAACATGAACCCGCTGAAGCCGATGGAGAACGGCACGACCATCATCAACCCCCGCCGCAGTGACACCAGTTGAAGGAGGGACGGTGGGACGAGCGGCGTCCGCCCCGCTCGGTCGGCCCGGCGCTCCACCGCGTGGAAGGCGTACGCGAGGAACGGGAAGGCGGCCAGCGACAGCCACGTCCACAGCGGCCAGCCCGCCGCCCGGCCCTCGGTCAGCGGGGCGAGCAGCGCCGTCAGGGCGAGGGCGAGCAGCACCGTGCCGGGTACGTCGACGGGTTCGGGGCGGGCCGAGCGGGTCTCGGGGACCGTGCGGACGGCGAGGACGAGGGCCACGACGACGACCGGCACGTTCACCAGGAACACCGAGCGCCAGCCCGAGCCGAACAGGTTCGCCGAGACGAGTACGCCGCCCAGGACCTGGCCCGCCACCATCGACAGGCCGGCCGTCGCCCCGTACATGCTCATCGCCTTGGCCCGACGCGGCCCGGCCGTCGTGGCCTGGATCGTGGCGAGGACCTGCGGGAGCATCGCGGCCGACGCCGCGCCCTGCGCGACCCGTGCGAGGACCAGCGTCCAGGCCGTCGGGGCGAGCCCGCAGGCGAGCGAGGTGAGGCCGAAGGCGGCCATGCCGGCGAGGAAGAGCCGGCGGCGGCCGATCAGGTCGCCGAGCCGCCCGCCGAGGACGAGGAGCACGGCGTACGCGATGCCGTACCCGGCGACGACCAGCTCCAGGACCGGTTCGCTCGCGGACAGGTCGCGGTCGATCGTGGGCAGGGCGACGTTGACGATGAAGAAGTCGATGAGGGGCAGCGCCGCGCCGAGCAGCACGGTGAACAGGCCGGGGCCGGACAGGGAGACGCCGGTGCCGGACGGCACGGGTGGTGCGACCGGCGGGGACTGCGTGTGGGTCGTCATGGCACCGAGCGTGCGCCGCCGCTCAGACTGGTACCAGAGTGTTCTTATCCTGGTAGAACCTCTACCTGGAAACAGGGTGCGCGCCACTGCCCCCAGGGTGCAGCCTGGAGGCATGACCACCATGGCGCACGAGGTCCGGGATGTGCGGGGCGGGCAGCCCGGCGAGATCCGGCGGCACGAACTGGCCGGGTTCCTGCGCAGCCGCCGCGAGCGCATCACGCCCGAGGACGTGGGCCTGCCGCGCGGGCGGCGCCGCCGCACCCCGGGGCTGCGCCGCGAGGAGGTCGCGCAGCTCTCCGCGGTCGGGGTCACCTGGTACACGTGGCTGGAGCAGGCCCGCGACATCCAGGTCTCCGCGCAGGTCCTCGACGCGCTCGCCCGGACGCTGCGGCTCGACGCGAGCGAGCGGGCCCATCTGTTCGGCCTCGCGGGCGCCATCGACCCCACACCGGCGGCGAGCTGCGCCACGCTGACGCCCGAACTGCTGGACCTGATGGACCGGTTGGAGCCCGTCCCCGCCTGCGTACAGAACAGCCGCTACGACATCCTCGCCTACAACCGCACGTACGGGATGCTGTTCTGCGACCTCGACGCGATCCCGCCGGAGGACCGCAACTGGATTCTGCTCGCCTTCACGCACGAGGAGTGGCGCTCGGCGATCATGGGCCTCGACGGCGTGCTGCGGGTCCTGGCCGCCAAGTTCCGTTCCGGCATGGCGGAGCATCTCGCCGAGCCCGCCTGGAAACTGGTCCTCAAGCGGCTCCTCGAGGAGTCGGCCGAGTTCCGCGAGCTGTGGGAGCGGCACGAGGTGGTGCAGTCCGTGCCCAGCAAGGTGAAGCACTTCCACAACCCGTACGTGGGGCCGCTCTCCGTCGTCCACACCGACCTGTGGCTCGGCCGGGACTACGGCGCCCGCATGGTCACGTACACACCCGCGGACGCCGTGACCGGTGAACGCCTCGAAGCGCTCAGGGAGTTGGCGGCCGCCGCCCGATCATGAGCCCGTGGCCGCCTTCGTGACGGCCGCGTCCTCCGCGTCCTCGAGACGTTCCGCCGTCCGCCGCGCCGTCTCCCGCGCCCAGTGCCCGCTGGTCAGCGCGCCGAGTACCAGGACCGCGAGACCGCACCCGGCGATGATCCACCAGCAGGAGCGGCTGGCCCCGACGAAGGCCTTCGCGTACGAGGATTCCGCGACGCCCGACGCGAGCACCGCGCCGATCACCGCGACGCCGAGGGTCTGGCCGATCTGGCGGCTGGTGGAGGCGACCGCCGCCGCGACGCCCGCCTGGGCGCGCGGCATTCCGGAGACGGCCGTGTTGGTGATCGGGGCGTTCACGAAGCCGAAGCCGATGCCGAACAGGACGTAGCCGATGAAGAGGGTCGTGTTCGAGGTCTCCGCGTCGAACGCGGCGAAGAGCACACCGCTCGCCGTCATCATCACGCCAGCGACGAGGAGCGGGAGCCGCGGCCCCCGGTTGCCGACGAGACGGCCCGACAGGGGGGCGCAGAGCAGCGTCATCGCCGCCATCGGCAGCATCCACAGGCCCGCGTGCAGCGCGTCCAGGCCACGTACGTCCTGGAGGTACAGCGTCGACAGGAAGAGGAAGCCGCCGAGCGCCGCGAAGCCGCAGATCGCGATCACGGTGGCGCCGCTGAACGGCGCCGAGTGGAAGAACCGCAGGTCGATGAGGGGTTCCTCGCGGCGCGGCTCGTAGATCAGGATGCCGATGAGCGAGGCGAGGGCGACCGCCGCGAAGACGAGGATCCGCACGGACGTCCAGCCCGCGCTGGGCGCCTCGATGATCGCGTACGTGAGTGAGCCGAGCAGCGCGATGATCAGCAACTGGCCGACCGGGTCGGGGCGGCGGGCCTTCGGGGCGCGGGACTCGGGGACGTAGCGGATGGTGAGCAGCAGGGCCGCGAGGCCGACCGGCAGGTTGATCCAGAAGATCGACCGCCAGCCGACCGAGTCCACGAGCAGCCCGCCGACCAGCGGACCCGCCGCCATCGAGATGCCGACGACGCCGCCCCACACGCCGATGGCACGGGCCCGTTCGCGCGGGTCGGTGAAGGTGTTCGTGATGATCGACATCGCGACCGGGTTGAGCATCGAGCCGCCGACGGCCTGGAGCATCCGGAACGCGACCAGGGACTCCAGGTTCGGCGCCAGGGAGCAGGCCACGGACGCGGCCGTGAAGACGATGAGGCCGATCTTGAAGACCTTCTGCCGCCCGATCCGGTCGGCCGTCGAACCGGCCAGCATCAGCAGCGCGGCGAGGACCAGCGTGTAGGCGTCGATCGTCCACTGCATGCCCGAGAGCGTGGCGTCGAAGTCCTTCGCCATGGAGGGGAGGGCGACGTTCAGGACGGTGTTGTCGAGGCTGACGATCAGCAGGCTCATGCAGCAGATCGCCAGAACGAGCATCCGCCGGCGGTGGGTCAGGGTTTGTCGTGCATCGGGCATGTGTACGACGGTATCCGGATGTGCTGTGGAGCGAGCACGGGAAGTCCCCCGGCGGACGGTACCCCGCCCCGGACCCCCGATCTTTTGAGGCGGGCCCCGAGGTGGCAGTCGCGTCAGGCGAGGGCGCGTGGTAGGCGGAGGGTCAGGGCGGTGAGGGCGAGGAGGCCGACCGCCTGGACCGCGAGGACCACCGCAAGCGCCACCCGCATCCCGGCCCCCGGCACCAGCGCCAGGAACAGCGAACCCAGCGTGGCCACCCCCACCGCGAGGCACGCCTGCTGCACCGTCGCCGCGAGCCCACTGCCCGCCCCCGCCCGCGCCGCAGGCACCGCGCCGAGGACGATCCGGTAGTAGAGCGGGAGCTGGAGACCCGTGCCGAGGCCGGTCAGGACGAACCCCGGCGCGAGCATCAGCGGCGTGATCCGGTCCCACGGCACCCACAGCGCGGTGAGGGTGAACACGGCGAGCCCCGCGATGTGCGACACCGCGCTCAGTACCAGCGTCCGCGAGCCGAACCGCGCCGCGAGCCGGGGCGCGAGCGTCGACGCCGCGAACTGCGCCACGCCCATCGGGACCAGCGTCAGACCCGCCTCCAACGGGCCGTAGCGCAAGCCCTGTTGCAGGGTGACGGCGCTGACGAACATCCAGCTCGCGAACCCGATGAAGATCGGCAGACCGAGTACGAGACCGCGCCGCACCGCGGGCGCCGCCACCAGCGAGGGCGGCAGCAGCGGGCTCCCGCCGGAGCGCTCGGCCCGCCGCTCCACCGCCACGAACGCCAGGACCAGGAACGGCGCCGCGACCAGCGACACCACCGACCACACCGGCCAGCCCGTCGCCCGCCCCTCCGTCAGCGGCAGCAGCAGCGCGGTCAGTGACGCGGCGAGCAGCCCCGTGCCCGCGAGGTCGCCGCGCGCGGGCCGCTCGGCGCGGCTGTCCGGTACGGCGCGGGCGCCGAGCAGCAGGGCGAGGACGACGACCGGCACGTTCACGAGGAACACCGCGCGCCAGCCGGTGCCGAACACATCGGCGGCCACCAGGAGACCGCCCGCCACCTGCCCGAGCACGATGCCGACGCCGCTCACGGACCCGTACAGGGACACCGCACGCGTCCGCCGCGCCCCGGTCGTCGTGGCGTGGATGGTGGCGAGGACCTGCGGCAGCATCAGCGCGGACGCGGCGCCCTGCGCGACCCGGGCGCCGACCAGCGTCCACACACCCGGTGCGAGCCCGCAGGCCAGCGAGGTGAGCCCGAAGGCGGCGACCCCGGCGAGGAAGAGCCGCCTGCGCCCGAACGTGTCGCCGAGCCGGCCGCCGAGCACGAGCAGCACGGCGTACGCGACCGCGTAACCGGCGACGACCATCTCCAGGCCGGCGGGGGAGGCGTTCAGGTCGCGCTCGATGCTGGGCAGGGCGACGTTCACGATGAAGAAGTCGATCATCGGCAGGGCGGCGCCGAGGAGGACGGTGAGCAGGCCGACGTGGCCGAGCCGGGGGGTGTCCTGTGCCGGAGGCGCGGCGGTGGTGAGGGTCGTCATGGGTCGACCATCGCCGGGCGCCCAGCCTGGTACCAGAGTCTCCGCATCCTGTTACAGGCAGTACCTGGCAACCGGATGAGGGTGGGGGCAAGCTGGTGGCATGTCGACCCGCCCCGTCTCCGACGATCCGCGCCGCACCGAACTCGCCGCGTTCCTGCGCAGCCGCCGCGAGCGGATCCCGCCGGAGCGGGCCGGGCTGCCGCGCACCGCCCGCCGCCGCACCCCCGGCCTGCGCCGCGAGGAGGTCGCGCATCTCGCCGCGGTCGGGGTCACCTGGTACACGTGGCTGGAGCAGGGCCGCGCGATCAACGTCTCGCCCGGCGTTCTCGACGCGATCGCCCGCGCCCTCCAGATGGACCCGACCGAGCGCTCCCACGCCTTCGCGCTCGCGGGCACCACCGACCCGCACGCGGAGACCGTCTGCCCGGCCGTCACGCCGACGATGCTGCGCCTCATGGAGACCCTGGCGCCCTACCCGGCGGCCCTGCAGAACGCCCGCTACGACGTGCTCGCCTCCAACCGTCCCTATGCCGACGTCTTCGGCGACCCCGCCGAACTCGCCCCCGACGAGCGCAACTGCATGTGGCTGCTCGCCATGAGCGACCGGTGGCGCGAGCAGTTCCTCGACCGCGACGAGATGCTGCGCGACCTGGCCGCCAAGTACCGCACGTCGATGGCCGAGCATGTCGCCGAACCCGCCTGGAAGGCGCGGGTGGCCCGCCTCCTGGAGGTGTCGGCGGAGTTCCGCGCGATCTGGGAGCGGCACGAGGTCGCGCCGATGGTGCCGCACGTGAAGCGGTACCAGAACCCCGAGGTGGGACTGTTGCGCCTGGAGCACCGCAACCTGTGGCTCTCGCCGGAGAACAGCGCGTACCGCCTGGTCACGTACGTTCCCGCCGACGAGGAGGCCGTCGGGCGCCTGGAGGAACTGGCGGCTCCGCCGGCCGTGACGGGCTGAGCGGGGAGTGAGGGACAATGGATGCTTGCCCCCACCCCGTCGTCCGTCCCGGAGAGCCCTGAGATGTCCGCTCTGAACATTGGCCCCCACCACGTGCAGCCGCCGGTGGTCCTCGCCCCCATGGCAGGGATCACGAACGCGCCGTTCCGCACACTGTGCAGGGAGTTCAGCGGTGGCAAGGGCCTCTTCGTCAGCGAGATGATCACGACGCGGGCGCTGGTCGAGCGCAACGAGAAGACCATGCAGCTCATTCACTTCGACGAGAGTGAGAAGCCCAGGTCCATCCAGCTCTACGGGGTCGACCCGGCCACCGTCGGCAAGGCCGTCCGCATGATCGCGGAGGAGGACCTCGCCGACCACATCGACCTGAACTTCGGCTGCCCGGTCCCGAAGGTGACCCGCAAGGGCGGCGGCTCCGCGCTCCCGTACAAGCGGAACCTGTTGCGCGCGATCCTGAAGGAAGCCGTGTCGGGCGCCGGTGACCTGCCGGTCACGATGAAGATGCGCAAGGGCATCGACGACGACCACATCACGTTCCTCGACGCGGGCCGGATCGCCGTCGAGGAGGGCGTCACGGCGATCGCGCTGCACGGTCGTACGGCGGCGGAGCACTACGGCGGCACGGCGGACTGGGACGCGATCGCGCGCCTGAAGGAGCACGTCCCGGAGATCCCCGTGCTCGGCAACGGCGACATCTGGTCGGCGGACGACGCGCTGCGCATGGTCCGCGAGACCGGGGTCGACGGGGTCGTCGTGGGACGCGGCTGCCTCGGCCGGCCGTGGCTGTTCGCGGACCTGGTGGCGGCGTTCGAGGGCCGCGAGGAGCGGGTCCGGCCGACGCTGCGGGTCGTCTCCGACGCGATGGTGCGGCATGCCTCGCTGCTCGGTGAGTGGATCGGCGACGAGGCGCGCGGCGTCATCGACTTCCGTAAGCACGTGGCCTGGTACCTGAAGGGCTTCGCGGTCGGGGGTGAGCTGCGCAAGCGGCTCGCTACCACGTCGTCGCTGGAGGAACTCCGTTCCGGGCTCGACGAGTTGGACCTCGACCAGGGGTGGCCGGCGGGGGCCGACGGGCCGCGTGGGCGTACGTCGGGCAATGGGCGGGTGGTCCTGCCGGACGGGTGGCTGAAGGACCCGTACGACTGTGCGGGGCTCTCCGAGGATGCGGAACTGGACACGTCCGGGGGGTGACCCTTCGTTTCGTTGCGCGGCAGCGGGGTTGCGGTCGCGGGGCTCTGCCCCGGGCCCCGCTGCTCAATCGCCGCAGGGGCTTGATCTACAAGCCCCTGCGGCGTCCGCATGTTGGGACAGGGGCGTCCAGGAGCCCTCTTTCGCGGCGTGATTCTCGCCACCTCTGATCGGGGTTGCGCTCAAACGAGCAGTTGAAACCCGTCTGCACTTCTCCAAGTCGTGGCACTCAGTGCCACTGTTCGATCATTTATGATCTGAACGCACAAACGAGCAGAGCGCGCTCATGTGAGCGTTAAGCCGGGTCTACGGGAGTAGTGTCTTCAAATAATGAAGGCAAGGGTGGAGGGGGCGCCTACCGTCCAGCGCTTTCGATCTCCTGGCGGACGGGTGGTTACGCCCGTATGACAGCTGAGTGGACGTACCCACAGGCCTTGGATCTGGGTATGTTCCTCGCCGTCAGGGCAGCCACCGAGCCTCGAGGAGTCGAGACACGTGTCGGAGAACAAGGATCCTCAGGTAGCGAAGTTCGTTTACGACTTCACCGAGGGCAACAAGGACCTCAAGGACCTGCTGGGCGGCAAGGGTGCCAACCTCGCCGAGATGACCAACCTGGGGCTTCCGGTCCCGCCCGGCTTCACCGTCACCACCGAGGCCTGCAAGGTCTACCTCGACAGCGGCGAGGAGCCGGTGGCACTCCGTGACGAGGTCTCCCAGCACCTCGACGCGCTCGAGAAGAAGATGGGGAAGAAGCTCGGCCAGGCCGACAACCCCCTTCTGGTGTCGGTCCGTTCGGGCGCGAAGTTCTCCATGCCGGGCATGATGGACACCGTCCTCAACATCGGTCTCTCCGACAAGTCGGTGCAGGGCCTCGCCAAGCAGGCCGGCGACGACCGCTTCGCCTGGGACTCGTACCGCCGCCTCATCCAGATGTTCGGCAAGACCGTCCTGGACATCGACGGCGAGCTCTTCGAGGACGCTCTGGAGAAGGCCAAGGCCGCCAAGAAGGTCGCGGTCGACACCGACCTGGACGCCGCCGACCTCAAGAAGCTCGTCACGCGCTTCAAGAAGATCGTCAAGACCGAGGCCGGGCGCGACTTCCCGCAGGACCCGCGCGAGCAGATGGACCTCGCCATAAACGCGGTCTTCGAGTCGTGGAACACCGACCGGGCCAAGCTGTACCGCCGCCAGGAGCGCATCCCCGGCGACCTGGGCACGGCGGTCAACGTCTGTTCGATGGTCTTCGGCAACCTCGGCGCGGACTCCGGCACGGGCGTCGCGTTCACCCGCGACCCGGCCTCGGGCCACCAGGGCGTCTACGGCGACTACCTGCAGAACGCCCAGGGCGAGGACGTCGTCGCGGGCATCCGCAACACCGTGCCGCTCGCCGAGCTGGAGCAGATCGACAAGAAGTCGTACGACCAGCTCATGCAGATCATGGAGACCTTGGAGAACCACTACAAGGATCTCTGCGACATCGAGTTCACCATCGAGCGCGGCCAGTTGTGGATGCTCCAGACCCGCGTCGGCAAGCGCACCGCCGGTGCCGCCTTCCGGATCGCGACGCAGCTCGTCGACCAGGGCCTGATCGACGAGGCCGAGGCCCTCCAGCGGGTCAGCGGCGCGCAGCTCGCGCAGCTGATGTTCCCGCGCTTCGACGACGAGGCGAAGGTCGACCTGCTCGGCCGCGGCATCGCCGCCTCTCCGGGCGCGGCGGTCGGCAAGGCGGTCTTCGACTCGTACACCGCCATCAAGTGGTCGCGCTCCGGCGAGAAGGTCATCCTGATCCGCCGCGAGACCAACCCCGACGACCTCGACGGCATGATCGCCTGCGAGGGCATCCTGACGAGTCGCGGCGGCAAGACCTCGCACGCCGCCGTCGTCGCGCGCGGCATGGGCAAGACGTGCGTGTGTGGCGCCGAGGACCTCGAAGTCGACACCAAGCGCCGCCGGATGACCATCGGCGAGACCGTCGTCGAGGAGGGCGACGTCGTCTCCATCGACGGCTCCACCGGCAAGGTCTACCTCGGCGAGGTGCCCGTCGTGCCCTCCCCGGTCGTCGAGTACTTCGAAGGCCGGATGCACGCCGGCGCCGACGACGCCGACGAACTCGTGGGCGCCGTGCACCGGATCATGGCCTACGCGGACCGAGTACGCCGCCTGCGCGTACGGGCCAACGCCGACAACGCCGAGGACGCGCTGCGCGCCCGCCGCTTCGGCGCGCAGGGCATCGGCCTGTGCCGCACCGAGCACATGTTCCTCGGCGACCGGCGCGAGCTGGTCGAGAAGCTGATCCTCGCCGACACGGACGCCGAGCGCGAGGAGTCCCTGAAGCAGCTCCTGCCGCTCCAGAAGCAGGACTTCGTCGAGCTCTTCGAGGCGATGGACGGCCTCCCGGTCACCGTCCGCCTGCTCGACCCGCCGCTGCACGAGTTCCTCCCCGACATCACCGAGCTGTCGGTGCGCGTCGCGCTCGCCGAGTCCCGCAAGGACAACAACGAGAACGACCTGCGCCTGCTCCAGGCCGTGCACCGGCTGCACGAGCAGAACCCGATGCTGGGTCTGCGCGGTGTCCGTCTCGGCCTCGTCATCCCCGGCCTGTTCACCATGCAGGTCCGCGCCATCGCCGAGGCCGCGGCGGAGCGCAAGAACGCCAAGGGCGACCCGCGCGCCGAGATCATGATCCCGCTCGTCGGCACCGTCCAGGAGCTGGAGATCGTCCGCGAGGAGGCCGACCAGGTCATCGCGGAGGTCGAGGAGAGCCACGGCGTCAAGCTGAAGCTCGCCATCGGCACCATGATCGAGCTGCCCCGCGCCGCCCTCACGGCCGGGCAGATCGCCGAGGCGGCGCAGTTCTTCTCCTTCGGCACCAACGACCTCACGCAGACGGTCTGGGGCTTCAGCCGCGACGACGTGGAGGCGAGCTTCTTCACGGCGTACCTGGAGAAGGGCATCTTCGGGGTGTCGCCGTTCGAGACGATCGACAAGGACGGCGTCGGCTCGCTCGTGAAGTCCGCCGTCGAGGCGGGCCGTGCCACGCGGCCCGACCTCAAGCTCGGCGTCTGCGGCGAGCACGGCGGCGACCCGGAGTCGGTCCACTTCTTCCACGAGGTCGGGCTCGACTACGTCTCCTGCTCCCCGTTCCGTATCCCGGTCGCCCGCCTGGAGGCGGGCCGAGCGGCGTCCACTTCGGCGGGCAGCGACCACCGCTGACCGGCGGCCCGAGCCCCTTTGACGGGCTCTGAACTCCGGGGCCGCCGCGAGTCCCCGACCCTCACCGATTCGCGGCGGCCCCGGTATCCACGTAGTCACGTCCGCGCAGTCACGTCTGCGTATCCACGTCTACGTATCCAGGAAAGGGCGGCACCCCTGTGCGGGGGGTGCCGCCCTTTTCCACGGGTGCGTACCCTTCGGTAACTCCAACATCCCCCACATCCCCCACAGGCGACGTCCCCCCGAAGGAGAGCCGACCCATGAGCGGCTGGAGCGCGACCGACATCCCCGACCAGCAGGGCCGTACGGCGGTGGTCACCGGAGCCAATACCGGCATCGGCTACGTCACCGCACGCGAACTGGCCCGCGCGGGCGCCCACGTGGTGCTGGCCTGCCGCAGCGAGCCGCGCGGCACCGCGGCCCTGGACCGCCTCACGGCCGAAGTCCCCGGAGCGCGGGCCGAGTTCGCGCCGCTCGACCTCGGGGACCTCGCCTCCGTACGGGCCTTCGCCGAGGCCCGCCAGGACAGCCCGCTCGACCTCCTGGTCAACAACGCGGGCGTGATGGCCCTCCCGTACGGCCGCACCGCTGACGGCTTCGAGACCCAGTTCGGCGTGAACCACCTGGGGCACTTCGCGCTCACCGGGCTGCTGCTGCCGGCCCTGCTCGCGGCGCCCGCGCCCCGCGTCGTCTCCGTCTCCAGCGGGCTGCACGCCCTGGCCAACATCGACATCGCCGACCTCAACAGCGAGCGGAAGTACGGGCGTTGGGTCGCCTACGGGCGGTCCAAGACGGCCAACCTGCTGTTCGTGCACGAGCTGGCGCGGCGGGTACGAGCGGCGGACGCGGACCTGGTGGCGGCCGCCGCGCACCCCGGTTACGCGGCCACGGAGTTGCAGGCGCGCAGCGCCCAGATGGAGGGCCGCAAGGGCATGGAGCGGTTCTACGAGGTCGGCAACCGGTTCTTCGGGCAGCCCGCAGCAGTCGGGGCACTGCCGACGCTGCGCGCGGCCACGGCCACGGATGTGCGCCCCGACGACTTCTACGGCCCGCGCGTGGCGATGTGGCGCGGTGCCCCCGTCAAGTCCTGGCGGGCGTCGTGGACGGTCGACGACGCGGCGGGGGAGCGGCTGTGGGCCGCGTCGGAGCAGCTGACCGGTGTGGACTTCAAGGCGCTCGACCGGCTCGACCGCTGAGGACGGCCGGCCGACAGGGTCGATGAAGACGGCGGACCGGCGCCCCCTCCAGCAGGGGCGCGGGTCCGCCGTCGGTCATCGGTGGTGCAGGCCTCAGCTGTTGGCGTCGGCCTTGCGGCGGCGCACCACGTACACCGCGCCGGCGCCGAGCAGCACGGCGGCGCCGCCCGCGAGGCCGATCGTCGGCAGGGCGGAGGAGGAGCCGGTGGTGGCGAGGGAGCCGTCCGTGTCGGCGGAGCCGTTGCCCGAGCCGGAGTTCGCCACGGGGGAGGCGCTGCCCTGCGGCTTGGGCTTGTTGCCCTCACCGGCGGGGGTGTCGGAGTTGCCGGCGCCGACCGGGTTGATCGTGAACTCGTACACGGCGAGGTCGCTCGTGCCGCAGCTCTCGTCCTGGTTGAAGTACTCGCCCACGGCGAGGCTGGCGCCGTAGCCGGCCGGCGTGGAGCGGTCGATCGTCAGGCGCAGCGGCAGGTCGACGTGCGCACCGGCCTTCACGTTGGTGAACTCGCCCGCGTAGCTCTCCTGGTCGACGGTCTTCCAGGCGCCGTCCTGCTTGGACTTGAGGTGCAGCTTGCTGGAGATGTCCTTCTCGCCGCTCTTGTCGACCGCGCCCACGGCCACGAAGGGCAGCACCTCGTCGAGGGTCTTCTTCGTGGTGTTGGTCAGGCGCAGCTTGAAGTCGACCGAGGAGCCGGCGGCGATCTTGGAGGGCAGTCCGGAGAGGCTCGCCTTGAGGTCGGTGCCGTCCGTGCAGCCGGGGTCCGCGGGGTCGACCGGGCCGGGCTCCTCGTCCTTCGCGTCGGCGAGGGCCTTCTTGGCGGTCTTCAGCGCGGTGCGGGCGGCCTCGATGTCATTGTCGGCCTGGGAGATCTTCTTCGTGATGCCGATCCGGAGGTTGTTGTAGGCCTCGGTGGCCTTGGTGAGCTTGGCGTCGGCGTCCGTCTTGGTGGCGTCGGCGTCCGTCGCGGCGGTGGTGGCCTGGTCCAGCGCCTTCTGGGCCGCGTCCTTCTCCTCGGCGGTGGCGGCTTCGTCGGCCTTGAGCGCGTCCAGCTTCGCCTGCGCCGTCTTGACGGCCTCGTCCGCGGTGGTCTTCACCGTCGCGGCCTCGTCGGCCGCCTTCTGCGCGCTGTCGAGGGCGGCCTTGACCGGATTCGTCGGAAGCTCGGTGTCCTTGAGCTCCTGGATCAGCTCGTCCTTGGCGGCCAGCGCCGCCTTGTACGCCTTCTTCGCCTCCTTCACGGCCTGCTTCAACTCGGCTATGGAGGACTGCTCCTGGCTCTGCACGGTGGAGCTGGTCCCGGCGTACGCCGGAGAGACGGACAGCAGCGCCACCGGAGCGGTCACGGCGGCGACTGCGGCTGTCGCGAGAATCTGACGGATCTGCACGGGACGCCCTCTGTTCGGATCGGAGTAAGGCGCGTGTAAGCGCTGAGGCCGAGATCCTAAGGCGGTTCGAGGGCGCCCGTGCGGGGCTTTCTGTCCGGGTGTGAGCGGTGTTCTGCGCTTACTGGGGATGAAATACGGACGGATTGTGAAAGTTGCTCTCTATCCCTGTGTTTTCTCTGTGACTGATGTCACTGCCAGTCTCAACGCGCCGCGTACGTCCTGACGGCGACCCCGTCGTCGTCCAGGCACCGCCCGGTCTCCAGGTCGAACCGCTGCTTCAGCAGGGGCGAGGCGACGAACGGCCGCCCCTCCGCCGAGCCCAGCAGCCCGCGCGAGAGCACGGACGCCCCGGTGAACGGGTCGGTGTTGTCGATCGCGTAGACGTGGCCCGTGCGGTCCATGAAGACCGCGGCCTGTCGGCCGTCGGGGAGCAGGACGGCGACCCCGCGCCCCGAGCTCAGGCGGGACGGTTCGCACACGGCCACCAGCTCGCCGTCCACGTCGAGTTGTACGAGGGTGGTCAGTTCAGGGGCGATGGTCATCGGACAGCCAGTCCTTCCATGGAGGCCAGGGGAATCAGCGGCAGCTCGGGCTTGATCTGGTCGCGCTCGGGCATGAAGCGGACCGTCGGGTCCGGGGTGTCGGGGGCGTTCACGAAGGAGACGAAGCGGGACAGGCGCTCGGGGTCGTTGATGGTCTCCGACCACTCGTCGCGGTAGTGCGCGACGTGCTCGCGCATCAGCGCCTCCAGCTCGTCGCAGATGCCGAGCGAGTCGTGCACGACGACGTCCCGTACGTGGTCGAGGCCACCGTCGATCCGGTCCAGCCAGACCGAGGTGCGCTCCAGGCGGTCGGCGGTGCGGATGTAGAACATCAGGAACCGGTCGATCAGGCGGACCAGCTCCGCGTCGCTCAAGTCCTGGGCCAGCAGGTCGGCGTGACGAGGTGTCATGCCACCGTTGCCGCCCACGTACAGGTTCCAGCCGTTGGCGGTGGCGATGACGCCGAAGTCCTTCGACTGGGCCTCCGCGCACTCCCGGGCGCACCCGGAGACCGCCGACTTCAGCTTGTGCGGCGAGCGCAGGCCCCGGTAGCGCAGTTCCAGGTCGATGGCCATCTTGACCGAGTCCTGCACCCCGTAGCGGCACCAGGTCTGCCCGACGCACGACTTCACGGTGCGCAAAGACTTGCCGTACGCGTGCCCGGACTCGAAGCCGGCGTCGACCAACCGGGCCCAGATCATGGGCAGTTGGTCGACCCGCGCGCCGAAGAGGTCGATGCGCTGGCCACCTGTGATCTTCGTGTAGAGGCCGAAGTCGCGCGCCACCTCGCCGATCACGATGAGCTTCTCGGGCGTGATCTCGCCGCCGGGGATCCGGGGCACGACCGAGTACGAGCCGTTCTTCTGGAGGTTGGCGAGGAAGTGGTCGTTGGTGTCCTGGAGCGCCGCCTGCTCGCCTTCCAGGACGTAGCCGTCCGCGCCGATCGACGGGGCGAGCGAGGCGATGATCGAGCCGACGGTCGGCTTGCAGATCTCGCAGCCCTCGCCGCCGCGCGCGCCCTCCCGGCCGTGCTCGTCGAGGAGTTGCGCGTACGTCGTGATCCGCTTGACGCGCACGATCTCGTACAGCTCCGAGCGCGTGTGCTTGAAGCAGCCGCACAGCCCGTCGTCACCGGACTTCGGCAGGAGCTGGCCGATGAGCTTGACGCAACTCCCGCAGCCCGTACCGGCCTTGGTGCACTTCTTCACCTCGGGCAGCGAGGTGTGCTCGCAGATCGCGCCCTTGGTCACGTTGTGGCAGGAGCAGATGACGGCGTCGTCGGGCAGCGCCTCCGGGCCGAGCTGGGCGGGCGCGCCGGCACCGGCCGGGAGGACCAGCTGCTCGGGAGCGATCGGCGGTACGGTCCCGGTGAGCGCGCGCAGCGTCCCGTAGGCCTCCGCGTCGCCGACGAGGATGCCTCCGAGGATCTCGCCCTCGCCGCCGATCACGAGCTTCTTGTACGTGCCCGAGCGCGAGTCCGAGTAGACGACGTCGAGGCAGCCGTCGGTGGCGCCGTGCGCGTCGCCGAACGAGGCGACGTCGACGCCGAGCAGCTTCAGCTTGGTGGAGAGGTCGGCGCCGGTGAAGGACGCGTCCTGTTCGGCGATGGTGTCGGCGACCGTGAGCGCCATCTCGTAGCCGGGGGCCACCAGTCCGTACACCCGCCCGTCCGAGGCCTGCGCGCACTCGCCGATCGCGAAGACGTCCGGGTCGCTGGTGCGGCACCGCTCGTCGACGGTGATGCCGCCGCGCTCGCCGACCGTGAGGCCCATGTCGCGGGCGAGCTGGTCGCGGGGGCGGACGCCGGCGGAGAAGACGACGAGGTCGGTGGCGAGTTCGCTGCCGTCCGACAGCTTCATGCCGCGCACGGCGTCCTCGGCGTCCGTGACGACCTCCTGGGTGCCGACGCCGGTGTGCACGTCGAGTCCCATGTCGGAGATGGTCCGCAGCAGGGCCGCGCCGCCGCCCTCGTCGACCTGCACCGGCATCAGCCGCGGCGCGAACTCGACGATGTGCGTGGCGAGTCCGAGACCCTGCAGCGCGCCCGCGGCCTCAAGGCCGAGGAGCCCGCCGCCGACGACGGCGCCGACTGTCGCGTTGTTCTTGGCGTACTCCTCGATCGCGTACAGGTCCTCGATCGTCCGGTACACGAAGCAGCCGGTCGCGTCCTTGCCGGGCACCGGCGGGACGAAGGGGTACGAGCCGGTGGCCAGCACCAGCGTGTCGTAGGGGACCTTGAGCCCGGAGCGGGCGTGCACGACACGGGACTCGCGGTCGACGACCACGGCGGGATCGCCGACGTACAGCTCGATGCCGTGCTTCTCGATGAACTCCGGGTCCGTCATGGAGAGTTCCTCGGGTGTGGTGCCCGAGAAGTACGAGGTGAGGTGCACGCGGTCGTAGGCGGGACGCGGCTCCTCGCACAGGACGACCACTCGGTGCGTCCCGGTGAGCCCGCGCTCGGCGGCGGCTTCGA
The DNA here is from genome assembly GCF_044766085.1 of Streptomyces sp. NPDC102360. NCBI lineage: Bacteria > Bacillati > Actinomycetota > Actinomycetes > Kitasatosporales > Streptomycetaceae > Streptomyces > Streptomyces sp. NPDC102360. The sequence goes on from NZ_JBIWLG010000012.1 coordinate 196,726, forward strand.
GGAAACGCTGCCCGACCATGCCGTGGCCGACGAGTACGAGGGTGGGCATTGAGGTCGCCATGTCAGAGGCCTCCGTCGTGGGTGAGCAGGTGCAGCAGAGGCGCGCCGACAGCGTCGTCGGCGGGCAGTGATTCGTTGGACTCCCAGGCGTGTGCGAGCGCGCCGACCGTGGCCAGTTCCCCGACGAGCACCCCGCCGACAAGACGGTCGCCGCGCACGACGACCTTCCGGTACGTGCCGCGGGTGGCGTCGGCGAGCTGTACGACGTCGTCGCCGGGCAGTGCCTCCGTCTCGCCGAACGCGGCGAGGTCCAGCGGTCCCGCCTCGTGCGGCAGGGTGAGCCGGGTCAGGGTGCGGGTGCCGGTGTACGCGGCGTCCTCGCTGCCGGTGAGGACGTCGGCGAGCGCGTCGGCCTGCTCCAGGGCGGGCGTCGCGAGACCGTAGACGGTGCCGGCGTGCTGGGCGCAGTCGCCGACCGCGCGGATGTGCGGGTCGCTGGTGCGCAGCGCGTCGTCGACGACGATCCCCTTGCGGACGTCGAGCCCGGCGGCCTGCGCGAGACCGGTGCGCGGCCGGACCCCGCAGGCGAGGACGGTGACGTCGGTGCCGAGCACGTACCCGTCGTGCAGCTCGACGCGGCGTACGTGTCCGTCGACGACGCCGACGCCGCGCACCCGGCACTCGGTGTGGATCTCCACGCCGAGCGCGGTGAGGTGGCGGCGGACGAGTTCGGAGGAGCGCGGGTCGAGCTGGCGCTCCATGAGGCGCTCGGACTGCTGGGTGAGGACGACCTGCGCGCCGCGCCGGGCGAGCGCGCGGGCCGCCGAGACACCGAGGAGGCCGCCGCCGATGACGACGGCGCGGGTGCCATCGGTGACGGCCTCGGTCAGCGCCAGGCAGTCGTCCATCGTGCGGAACGCGTGGACGCCGCCCGGCAGTTCGGTGGCGTCCGGCGCGAACAGTCCGCGCAGCGGAGGCAGTACGGGGTTCGAGCCGGTGGCGAGGACGAGGGTGTCGTATCCGACCTCGTCCCCGTTCTCGCACTGCACGAGCCGCCGCTCGCGGTCGATCCGGACGGCGCGGGTGCGCAGGTGCGGTCCTGTGGCGCGGGGCAGCTCGATGACCTCGGGGGCGTACGTCCCGGCCAGCACCTCGGCGAGCAGCACGCGGTTGTACGGGGCGTGCGTCTCCTCGCCGATCAGCGTGGCCCGCTCGCCCAGGCGGTGGGCGATACGGGTGCCGGCGAGGCCGGTGCCGATGACGACGACGCGGCCGGGGCCGGGGCCCTGGCCGGTCGTGGCGTCGTCGTGCTCGTACGGTGCGGTCATGCTTCGCAGACTGCGGGGCGGGTGTTTCCCGGTGGCGTCCCGATGGTTTCCCGTGAGGAACGGTGGGCTCAGCGTGCGCGGTGAGCCGGTGTGAGGGGCGGGTGGGCGTCCGGTGAAGCCCGGGCCCTCCGGGCGTGTGACGGTAACGGGTGGGCGGGCGGGGGACGGTGTCGGGTGGCGTCCTCGGCGGCGACGGCATCGGGGCCGGGGCCGTCGCGGCCTCCGCGGGGAGTTTCGGCCCGGCCGACGCCTGGGTGAGGGCGGGCCCGACGGCTGGCGCTTAATCCGTGTTCAGGTTGTCCTCAAGGGAGCCTTAAGGATCGGCGAGAGGCCCCTGACCAGCCGAAATCCAGCCTCGCTTGAGCCTAGTGTGCGGGCGTGACGATCCAGGCCGCCGATTCCGAACTTCCCCGCCACCCCGCACTGTCGGCCTACCGCAGACAGACCGAGCCGCGCCGCAAGGCGCCACCGATCCCTCCGCGCCCCCGCAGGGCACCCCGCGTACGGCCCGCCGCGCCCGCCCGGCTCACCCCGTACCAGCTGCGGACCGGGATCCGTGCGGGCGCGCTGCTCGTGACCGCGCTGTGGATGGCGCAGATCCGCCCGTCGGCCCGGATCGACGCGCTGTTCACGACCGGCGCCCACCTCACCGGCCTGCTCGCCGGGTACGGGATCCTGGTCATGCTCTTCTTCATGGCGCGGGTGCCCGCCGTCGAGCACGGCATCGGCGCCGACCGGCTCGCGCGCCACCACGCGCGGGGCGGCCGCCACGTCCTCACCCTGTGCGCCGCCCACGTCCTGCTCGCCCTGTGCGGTTACGCGGCGCACACCGGAACCGACCTGTTCGGCACCGTCGCCGAGCTGCTCGGCTACCCGGCGCTCGCCGCCGCGGCGGCCGGCACCGCGCTGTTCGCCGCGGTCGGCGTGAGCAGCGCCCGCGCGGTCCGCCGCCGCGTCGGGCACGGCACGTGGCGGGGGCTGCACCTGCTGACGTACGTCGCCGCGGCGCTGGCCTTCGCGCACCAGCTCGCGGGCCCCGACATCGCGTCCGGTCCGCTCGGTCTCGGGCTGTGGTCACTGCTGCACGCCACCGTCGCCGTACTGCTGGTCTGGTACCGGCTGGTCGTGCCGGTGCGGCAGGCGCTGCGGCACCGGCTGCGGATCGTCGACGTACGGCAGGAGGGCCCCGGCGTCGCCTCGGTCCTGATGCGCGGCACCGACCTGGGGCGGCTGCGCGCGGAACCGGGCCAGTTCTTCCGCTGGCGGTTCCTGACGCGGCGGCTGTGGCACACGGCGCTCCCCTTCTCCCTGTCGGCGCCGGTCGACGGGGACCACGTCCGGATCACAGTGAAGGCGGTCGGCGACCACACGCGCAGGGTGCGGAGGCTGCGTCCTGGGGTACGGGTGGTCGCGACCGGCCCGTTCGGCGCGCTCACGGCGCACCGCCGTACGCGGCGGAAGGTGCTGCTGCTGGCCGGGGGAGTGGGCATCACACCCCTGCGGGCCCTGTTCGAGACGCTGCCCGGCGACCCGGGGGACATCACGCTCCTCTACCGCGCGAGCAGCACCGAACACCTGGTGCTCCGCGACGAGTTGGAGTCCATCGCGCGGAGTCGGGGCGCGTCCCTGCACTACCTCCTCGGCTCCTCCGGCACGTCCTTCGATCCGCTCGCCCCGCAGTCGCTGCGCGCCCTGGTGCCCGAACTCGCCGCCCACGACGTGTACTTGTGCGGACCGCCCGGGATGACGGAGACGGCGACGGCTGCGTTGGTGAGGGCGGGCGTCCCCGAGACCCGCATCCACGCGGAGTCCTTCACGTACTGACCGTGCCCCGCACCTTTCTGATTTCGGATTTCGGAGAAGAGAAGACACCCCTCATGGGCCGCCACACCAGACCCACCCGCACCGCACACGCCCCCACGATCCAGGCCCGCCGCAGGGCCATGGCCGGGCTCGCCTCGGCCAGCGCCCTGGTCGCTACGTGCCTCGCGCTGACGGTCGCCCCGGCGGCGCCCCCGGCTCCGGACCGGTCCGTCCCACATACCGGTACGGAACCCTCAGATCAACCTCAGCCTTCCAGGGGGCCGTGGGCCGTGCAGGCGGCGGATCCGTAGAGTCCCGATCATGCCTGACATATCCCTGACCACCGTCGTCGTGCTGTGTATCGCCGCGCTCGCGGCGGGCTGGGTCGACGCGGTGGTGGGCGGCGGCGGACTGCTCCTGCTCCCGGCCCTCCTCCTCGGTCTACCGAACTCCGCAGCGGCGGGCCACGCCCTCGGCACGAACAAGGCGGTCGCCATCGTCGGCACGACCGGCGCGGCCGTCACGTACGCCCGCAAGGCCCCCGTCGACGTACGCCTCGCGGTGCGCATCGGCACGGCCGCCCTCATCGGGTCGACCGGCGGGGCGCTGCTCGCGACGGGCATGAGCACGGAGGTCCTCAAACCGGTCGTGATGGTGGTGCTGGTGGCGGTGGGCGCGTTCGTGATCTTCCGCCCGTCGTTCGGCACGGCGCCGACCGCCGTCCCGGCCTCGCCCCGCCGGATCTGGGCGGCGATCGGCTTCGCCGGCCTCGGTATCGGCTTCTACGACGGCCTGATCGGCCCGGGCACCGGCACGTTCCTCGTCCTCGCCCTGACCGCGATCCTCCACCTGGACCTGGTGACGGCCTCCGCCACGGCGAAGATCGTCAACTGTTGCACCAACGCCGGGGCATTGGCGATGTTCGCCTGGAAGGGTCAGGTGTACTGGCAACTCGCGGGTCTGATGGCGGTGTTCAACCTGGCGGGCGGCATGGTGGGCGCGCATACGGCCCTCAAGCGGGGAGCGGGATTCGTACGGGTGGTGCTGCTGACGGTGGTGTGCGCGCTGGTGGTCAAGATGGCGTACGAGCAGTGGGTGGCGTGAGCGCGGCCACGAACGCGGTGAACGCGGGGGCGGGGAAGGTGAGCGCGCCGCGGGTGGGGGCCTTGGAGTCGCGTATCGCTACGCGGGGGTGGAGGTCGGCGATCTCCACGCAGTTGTTGCCGTCGCCGCCGCCGGAGTAGGACGACTTCCGCCAGTTGTCGGGAACAGTCACGGTGTGCCTCACAGGTCTTTGGGCACGGCGCGGTCGCGGCTCTTGAGGGCGTCGACGAAGGTGGCGAAGGCGCCCGTGGGGAAGGTGAGGGCGCCTCGGGCCGGATCTTTGGAATCGCGGATGGAGATGTGGGTGGGGGCGTCCGCGATTTCCACGCAGGCGTTCCCGTCGCCGCTTCCTGAATAGGAGGACTTCCGCCAGGTATTGGGGGTGTTCACGGGATGCCTCACAGTTCCTTGGCCAGGCGGTGGATCAAGTCGCGCGACCGCTCATGGGTGAGTGATACCGCCTCCACTCTACGGAAGAGTGTTCGGAAGACGCCCAGTTGCGCTTCGCAATCCACGAAGATTGCGCCATGGGGGCCATCGCGCACCACTGTGTCCAGCTTCGGGACGGGGCCTCCCGCGTAGACCATGTCGGCTGTGATGTCGGCGAATTCGTCCAGATCGAAGGGGATGACTCGTACGGTGACGTGGTCTTCTGCGGAGAGCTCCAGGATCTGTGCGAGTTGGGCCCGCGAGGTGGCGCGACCACCGACCCGGATCCGCAGAGCTGCCTCGTGGACGAGGACTTCGTAGGGGGTGGCGTGCACGGCTTCGATGACGGTGCGCCTCTGCATTCGATGCCGCACACGCAACTCGACGTCCGCCTCGGGAAGTTCTGGGACCCGGCGTGCGAAGAGCGCCCGTGAGTAAGCCTCTGTCTGGAGGAGGCCGGGGACGTGCAGGAAGTCGACGTCCCACCGGTAGGCGGCGTGGTGTTCCAGCTCAGACAGGTCAAGGAAGGCTGTGGGTAGCAGGCCCCGGTACTCCTCCCACCAGCCGCGCGTCCGGTCGGTGGCCATGGCGGCGAGCGCGTCGACGAACTTGCCGTCCGTGCAGGAGTAGTGCGCCGCGAGGCTCCTCAGGCGCTGGTCGCTCACGCCTGAGGTGCCTGCCTCGATCTGGCTGATCTGAACGGAGTTCACGCCGAGCAGGGCCGCGGCCTCCCGTGCGCTGAGGTCCGCGGCGTCGCGGAGACGGCGCAATTCGACCGCGAGTCGCAACTGCCGTGCTGTCGGTTCGCGCTTGGTACCCATCGCCGCTCCTCGATCCAACTCGCCCGTCAGGGCAACCCGTTCAGGGGGACATTACGTGACTGGCTTGCGGGACCTTAAATCTAAGCTCTACCGTCAGTGACGCAACGTACACGCTGTGAATCGCAGCGGAGTCGGAAGCGCACCGCTCTGACCTGCCATGGCGGACGCGGCATGCCACCGCCCGCCGTACACCAACCCGCCCCATCTCAACGGAGTTGATGCCCCATGCCCGAAACCGAACCGTGGGAGTACAGCCTCTACATCCCCAACGACCCCCGCGCCGTACCGATCTGCCGCCGCACCCTGCGACTGATCCTCACCATGCACGGCCTGATCCGCCTGGCGGATGTCGCGGAGCTGCTCGTCGCCGAGCTGGTCGGCAACGCCGTGCGGCACACGAAGGGGCCGGCGGCGTTGCGGTTGCGCTGCGCGGGCGGGGTGCTGCGCCTCGGTGCGTGGGACACCGACCCCGAGCCACCGGAGCCACCGGGAGCGAACGCGTCGGGTGCCGAGGCGGAGGAGGGGCGGGGCCTCGTGCTCGTACGGGCCTGCGCCGATGGGTGGGGCTGGCACCCGCTGGGGCACGGGGCGAACCGGGGCAAGTACGTGTGGTGCGAACTGGCGGCGGCGTAACGATGGTCAGCTCCTCGCACGAGACGATGCACCACTTTTTCCGCAAGGAAACGGCGATGATGGTGCGCAACTTCCAGCGCCTGTTCCACGTGCCGTTTCCGGAGGCGCGTGACATCGCGGTACTCGATACGGACCTCACCGAGATCGATCCGGTGGAGCGCAGAGTGGACACCCTGATGCGGGTGGACACCGATGAGGGCAACTTCCTGTTCGCCTATGAGGCGCAGGGCAAGAAGGACGAGAAGAAGCCCGCGAGTTGGGCCTACTACGTGGCCCACCTGTACGCGAAGTACCAGTTGCAGCCCGTGCTGTTCGTGCTCACGCAGAGCCGTGCGACGGCGCGTTGGGCGGCGCAGCCCATCCGGCTGGGCCTGTCCGAGTTCCCGACGGCCGTGGTGCGTCCGCTGGTCCTCGGGCCCGACAACGTCCCGTTGATCACGGACGAGAAGCAGGCGATGGAGGACCCGTCGCTCGCCGTCTTCTCGGCGATCGTCCACGCCCGCGGCAAGCGCTGCGCTGACATACTGGACATGCTCGCGCGGGTCCTGGACACCATCGACCCCGACAGTGCGGCGATGTTCGCGCAGTTCGTGGAGTCGGGTCTGGCAAGCAAGCAGGCGAGAGACATCTGGAGGAACCTGATGGCAACGAAGAACTACTTCTTCCGGAACCCCGTCGCCGAGGGCCTGCGCGAAGAGGGGCGCGAGGAAGGCCGAGAGGAAGGCCGAGAGGAAGGCCGCATCGAGGATCGGGCCGAGATGACCCTGCGGATTCTGGAGTGGCGGGGCATTCCCGTGCCCGACGACGTTCGTGAACGCGTGATGGCGTGCACGGACGGCGACCAGTTGACGGTATGGGCCGAGCGGGCCGTGCATGTGTCGGAGGCCCAGGGACTGTTCACCGGTTGAGGGCTAAGGGCGGCTTCCGGTGAGGTGGGCGAACACGACCACGTTCCCCTGGTAGCCCGTCTTGCGGGAGTACGGGCCGCCGCACGTGATCACCCGGAGTTCGGGGCGGCGGGACGTGCCGTAGACCTTTGTGTCGGGGAAGTGTTGCGCGTCGTAGACCTCGACCGCGTCCACCGTGAACACCGCCACCGAACCGTCCCGCCGCGCCACCTCGATGGTGCGGCCGCGCTTCAGGGAGCCCAGGGCGTAGAAGACGGACGGGCCGCGCGCGTTGTCGACGTGGCCCGCGACCACCGCCGTACCCGTCTCGCCGGGCTTGGTGCCCGACTCGTACCAGCCCGCGAGGTTCTTCCGGTCGGCCGGAGGTACGTCGAGGCTGCCGGAGCGGGTCAGGGCGAGGCCCATCAGCGGGGCGTCCACCCCGATCGACGGGATGCGGACGCGGTCCGGCGGGGACGGGGCCAGGGGAGCGGCGGCGGGCGCTTCGCGTGCCCGGTCGACGTGGGCCTGCGCGGCGGACGGCTGGGGCGGCGGGTGACCCTCCGTCCCGCCGGCCAGGAGCCAGGCGCCGGCGGCGAGGGCCAGGGCGGTGGTCGCTCCCATGGCGGCGTTCAAGCGGTTCGTGGCGCGAATGCGCATGCCGGGGCGCTCGGGATTGCGCATGGGGTTGGGGGGCCTCGCAGATCTTCGAGGGGCGGGCGGGGATGCGGGGGAGCTGCCCCAGGTTCAGAGACGGTCGCCGCGTGCCCTGCGGTGCAGCAGCCACGTGCCGCCCGCCGCGGCCAGCGCAAGTGCCGCCACTCCCGTCGAAGTCCGCGTCGGTTCGGGACCGAGTGCGCCACCGACGCCCGTGTCCACGTGGCCCTTGGGAAGCTGGGCCACGGACGCGCCCGAGCCGGTCACGGAGACGATGAGGTCACCCGTCACCTCGGGACCGCCCGCGCACCTCGCGACGATCTCGTACGTCCCCGGCTGCGCGGACACCGGGACCCGGAACCGCCCCGTGGCGTTCGGCGCGGCCGGGGCGCCCGTGTCCGGCGCCAGCGTGAACGTGCCCGCGCCGACCGCGCTGGCGTCACCCGTCGCCGTGTCGCTCGCGGCGCACGCGGTGGTGTCCACCGTGACCCGGTCGCCCGGGGAGGCCGTCGCCGGGTAGACCTCCAGGCCCCCCTGCGCGGCGGTCGCGGGGGCGCCGACGGCGAGTACTGCCGTGGCGGCCGCGGTGGTGAGGAACGCCGCCGCGGCCAGCGGTCGGCCCATGCCCCTGCGCACGCGCATCGTCCAAGCTCCTTCGCGGGCGTCGGGCGCGCCCTGCCAAGGTCGAGACAAGTACCAGTTGCGGCGGGCCGCCTCCTGATGTGACGTCAGGAGGCCTGCCAAAGCCCCTTTCCTGACGGTCCGACGGGTACGTTCCAGCAGGTCACCGGCGTGCCCGCCGGAAAGTGCCCAAGGAGAGCGGGGAGGCGTGCGACCGGGTGACGGAGCTGGCACGCGAGTGATGCCCCATCAGTTCACGGACACCGCCGACCAGGTGGCCGCCACCGCCGCGTACTCCTTGCCGCCCGACCCGTACAGGTCCTTGGCCGCCTTCAGCGTCGCCGTGCGCGCGCCCTTGTAGTCCGTCGACGACGTCATGTAGACGGTCAGCGCCCGGTACCAGATCTTGCCGAGCTTCTCCTTGCCGATCCCGGCGAGCTTCGACTTGTCGCACGTGGGGCTGTCGTTCCGGACGCCGCCGACCGTCTTCGGGCCGCTGCCCTCCGCGAGCAGATACGCGAAGTGGTTCGCGACGCCGGAGGAGTAGTGCACGTCGAGGCCGGCGACGTTCTTGTTCCAGCAGTCCGCCGACTTCCCGTCCCGGCTCGGCTTGTCCATGTAGCGCAGGGCCGAGGTCTTTCCGTCCGCTCCGGGCTTGACGATCTTCTCGCCGATGAGCCAGTCGCCGGGGTCGGAGGCGTTGTTCGCGTGGAACTCGACGAGCGTGCCGAAGATGTCCGAGGTGGCTTCGTTGAGGCCGCCGGACTCGCCGGAGTAGGTGAGGGCCGCGGTGGACGAGGTCACGCCGTGGGACATCTCGTGGCCCGTGACGTCGAGGGCGACCAGCGGGCCGAACGTCTTGCCGTCGCCGTCCCCGTACGTCATGCAGAAGCAGTTGTCGTCCCAGAAGGCGTTGTTGTAGTCCTTCCCGTAGTGGACGCGGTTGTACGAGCCCTTGCCGTCGTCGGCTATGCCTATTCGGCCGTGGACGTCCTTGTAGTAGTCCCAGGTCTGGTCCGTGCCGTACTGGGCGTCCACGGCGGCCGTGCTCCGGTCCGCCGCCTTTCCGGTGCCCCAGTGGTTGTCGGCGTCCGTGTAGACCTTGGCGGGGGCGCGCTCCAGGCAGATGCCGAGGACGCAGGTGTCGGTCTTGTTGCCCGCGTCGCCGGTGTAGGTGTTGCCGCGAGTGGCGTCGTTCAGCTGGTAGCCGCCGGAGGAGGCGCGGGTGGTGGTGAGGGGGACGGTGCCGGAGTAGAGGGATCGGCCGTCGCCCGTGGCGCTTTCGAGGCTGTTCCAGGAGTCGATCGTCGCGCCGGTGGTGGCGTCGGTGAGGACCGTACGGGCCGTGGGGTTGCCGAGTGGGTCCTTCGCCGCGGCCGTCGTCCGCCAGGCCAGCTTGGGGCTGCCGTGCAGCGCGTCCACGACGAGCTGCGGCTTGGCCTTGAGGCTGCGGAGCAGAGTGCCGGGGTTGACGTCCCGCAGGAGCGTCGTGGCGAGGTCCGCGGCCTTGGGAGCGGAGAGGCGGGGTGTGGTGCTGGGGACGGAGACGCTGCCGGGGACGGCGCGGTCGGTGCCCTCGTACGTGCCGTCCGCCGCCTCGTGGACGACGAAGTCTCCGCCGAGGACGGGGAGTTGGCCGTACGTACGGTCGTAGCGGATGTGCCGGGCCCCGTCGGGGTCGGTGATCACGTCCCGTACCGAGGTGGCCTCGGCGGAGGCGGGGGCCGCCGTCGCGGCGGGGGCGAGGGCGAGGGTGGCGGCGAGGAGGGTGGCCAGGGTGGTGATGGTCCGTACGGGTCTCATCAGGCGGCTCCGTGGGGACGGTGAGGCGACCGGCAAATTCCTGACACTGATTCAGTTTTAGGGGGCCATGACAAGCGGAGTCCATGGATCCACGGTGTCGGAGCTGTGAAGGAGTGGCCAGGGGTGACCAGGTCCCGCGCCTCAAACGCCGGCGGGGCTCAAAAGATCGGGGCTCCGCCCCGGACCCCGCCTCCTCAAACGCCGGAGGGGCTTACTTGACCCGCTCCACCCGTACCGCGCACACCTTGAATTCCGGCATGCGGGACGTCGGGTCGAGGGCCGGGTTCGTCAGCGTGTTGGCCCGCCCCGCCCCCGGCCAGTGGAACGGCATGAAGAGGGTGTCCGGCCGGATCGTGGAGGTGACGCGGGCCGGGGCCTCGACCCGGCCGCGGCGCGACGTCACCGCGACCGCGTCGCCCTGCGTGATCCCGAGCCGCCCGGCCAACCGCGGATGCAGCTCCACGAATGCCTCGGGAGCCGCCTTGTTGAGCTCCGGCACGCGCCGCGTCTGGGCCCCGGACTGGTACTGGGCCACGACCCGCCCCGTCGTCAGATACAGCGGATACTCCGCATCCGGCTCCTCCGCCGCGGGCCGGTGCGACACGGGCACGAACCGCGCCCGCCCGTCCTCCGTGGCGAACCGTTCGAGGAAGAGCCGCGGCGTACCGGTGCCGTCGGCGTCGGCGGCCGCGTCGTCCGAGGACCACGGCCAGAAGACGCCCTCGCCCTCGGCCAGCCGGTCGTAGCTGATGCCGGAGTAGTCCGCGGGCCCGCCCGCCGACGCCCGCCGCAACTCGTCGAACACCTCCCGCGCGTCCGTCGGGAAACCCTTCTCCAGGCCGGGCGCGAGCCGAGCCGCCAGCTCCTGCAGCACGTACAGATCCGTACGCACCCCCGAAGGGGGTGTCAGGGCGCGCTGCCGCAGCAGCACCCTTCCCTCCAGATTCGTCACCGTGCCGGTCTCCTCGGCCCACTGCGTCACCGGCAGGACCACATCGGCCAGTTCGGCGGTCTCGGAGAGGACGACATCGGCGACGGCCAGGAAGTCGAGCGAGCGGATCCGGGACTCGACATGCGCCGCCCGCGGCGCGGAGACCACCGGATTCGAGCCCATCAGCAGCAGCGCCCTGATGTCACCGCCCAGCGCGTCCAGCAGCTCGTACGCCGACCGTCCCGGACCGGGCAGCGCGTCCGGCTCCACACCCCAGACCTCCGCCACATGCGCCCGGGCCGCCGGATCCGTGAGCTTGCGGTAGCCGGGCAGCTGGTCCGCCTTCTGGCCGTGTTCGCGGCCGCCCTGCCCGTTGCCCTGGCCGGTCAGACACCCGTAGCCGGAGAACGGGCGGCCCGGCCGGCCGGTCGCGAGCGCCAGGTTGATCCACGCGCCCACCGTGTCCGTGCCCTTGGACTGCTGCTCGGGCCCGCGCGCGGTGAGGACCATCGCCCGCTCGGCGGCCGTGAACATGCGGACCGCCTCGCGCAGTTGGGGCACCGGCACACCCGTGACCCGCTCCACGTGCTCCGGCCAGTGCGCCATCACCGCCGACCGGGCCTCCGCCCAGCCCTGCGTACGCTCCCGTACGTACTCCTCGTCCACGCGGCCGTCCGCCACCACCAGGTGCAGCATCCCGAGCGCGAGCGCCAGGTCCGTGCCGGGGCGGGGTGCCAGGTGCAGGTCCGCCTGGTCCGCGGTGCGGGTGCGGCGGGGGTCGATCACGATCAACGTGCCGCCGTTGGCCTTGAGTTCCGAGAGGTACCGCAGTGCGGGCGGCATGGTCTCGGCGAGGTTCGAGCCGACCAGGATCACGCATCCGGTACGCGGAATGTCCTCCAGCGGGAACGGCAGCCCCCGGTCCAGGCCGAAGGCCTTCTGCCCGGCGGCCGCCGCCGACGACATGCAGAACCGGCCGTTGTAGTCGATCTGCGACGTGCCGAGCACGATGCGGGCGAACTTGCCGAGCGCGTACGCCTTCTCGTTCGTCAGGCCGCCACCGCCGAACACGCCGCAGGCGTCCGCTCCGTGTCCGGCACGCGCGCGTGCCAGCCCGTCCGCGACCCTGTCAAGAGCCTCCTCCCAGGAGGCGGGTGTCAGCTCACCGGTGACGGGGCTGCGCACGAGCGGCTCCGTGAGCCGCACCTGGGAGGAGAGCACGGACGCGGCGCTCTGCCCCTTGCCGCACAGCGCACCCTGGTTGACCGGGAAGTCCGCGCGGCCCTCGACCGTGGGGGCCTCGCTGCCGGGCAGCACGTTCATGCCGCACTGCAGGGCGCAGTACGGGCAGTGGGTGGGCGTCGCCGTGGTGTTGAGCATGCACTTGAGGGTGCGGCGGGTGTGTTGCCGGTCGGCGCGCCTGGAGGTTACGTAGCCGGAACGAGCATCTCCCGGCCGTCCTACGGACGGCGTGAGGTCGCGGCCAGGGCCTCGCGCACGCCCTTCTCCTCGGGCCCCAGGAAGTGCGGATCCGGGCGCACTGCCACGTCGAGCGCCGCCTTCCCCGCCGCGAGCGTCTCGCGCGCCCCGCCCGCGTACCAGGTCACGTCGTGCGGTTCGGCGACCCCGACCCCGTACGAGGAGACGCCCGCGGCCTCGCACAGCGCCACCGCGCGCCGCGCGTGGAAGTCCTGGGTGACCAGTACGGCCCGGTCGACGCCGAAGATCTTCTTCGCGCGGACGCAGGAGTCCCAGGTGTCGAAGCCCGCGTAGTCGCTGACGACGGCCCGGGACGGTACCCCGTGGCGGGTCAGGTACGCGCGCATGGCGTCCGGTTCGTCGTACTCCTCGCGGCTGTTGTCGCCCGTGACGAGGAGGACGTGGACCTTTCCGGCGCGGTACAGCTCCGCTGCGGCGTCGAGGCGGTGGGCCAGGTACGGGGAGGGTTCGCCGTTCCAGAGGCCTGCGCCGAATACGACGGCTACGTCGGTGGGCGGGGCGTTTTCGACTGTACGCAGCCGGTCCCCGGTGGACAGGTGCAGCCAGGTCGCCGGCAGCAAGGCCAGTACGCAGGTGGCCATGGCTGTTTGCACGGCCCTGCGCTGGGCCCTCCGGGTGCGTGGCAGATGCATCTGGGCCCCCTGGGCAGTCGGTCGCGTACGGGCGCGCCCTAAGACGCCTCCGCCACCCGGACGGTTCACGCCCCCGCCGCCCACGCCTCGGGGCTCCGCCCCGGACCCCGCGCCTCAAACGCCGGCGGGGCTGGAAAGATCGGGGCTCTGCCCCGGACCCCGCTGGCTCTCGTCGAAAGTGCGGGGCTTGAAAGGCCTGCTCAATCGCCGCAGGGGCTTGATGTGGCCGCCACCGCCTTGGGCAATCTGCCGCCTTGGGCGGCAGGGTGGGCAAGGCGGCACCCCGGTGCCGCGCAACGATGACGGCAGGCGTCGGCCACGGTGCCGGTACACCGCACGGCCGGGGCGCGCTCACCGGGCCCCGGCCCGCCCCGTGAACCCCCGGCAACCAGTCGTCACCGCTACGCAACAGCCCGGCAACCCCCGCCCGGCACGATCTGTTCATGACGGACGAGTCGTACGGCCCCATGGACCACGGCACGACCTACCTGGATCACACAGTCGGCACGGCGGGACTCCTCACCATGATCAGCGACCAGCTCGGCAGCAGGCTCAGCCACGTGTCCCCGCTGCGCGGGTACGGGCGCCGGCAGCCGCCCGCCCTGGTGCTCGTGGCGCACGGCAGCCGCGACCCACGGGCCCTGGCCACCGTCTCCGAACTCGTCGAGCGGATACGCGAGCGACGCCCCGGCCTCACCGTCCGCCTCGGCCACATCGAACTCAACGAGCCGCTGCTGAGCGACACCCTCGCCGCGCTTCCCGCCGGCCGCGCCGTTCTCGTGCCGCTGCTCCTCTCCCGCGGCCACCACGTCAAGCACGACCTGCCGCGGGCCGCCGACGCCGCCGAACACCTGCTCACCCGCGTCGCCGACCCCCTCGGCCCGCACCCGCTGCTCGTCGAGGCCCTCCACGACCGGCTCGTCGAGGCCGGCTGGCCGGAGCGGGCCACCGACCGGGACCGCCGCCGCAGCGGAGTCGTCCTCGCCGCCGCCGGCTCCCGCGACCCCCGCGCCGCCCAGGACATTCGTGCCGCCGCCGGTCTCCTCGCCGACCGCCTCGGCGTCCCCGTCGTCCCCGGATACGCCTCCGCCACCGCCCCCGACGTCGCCACCGCCGCCCGGTCCCTCGCCGCACACGGCCGCGACCGGATCGCCGTCGCCTCGTACTTCACCGCCCCCGGCCGCTTCGCCACGGAGACCGCCGCGGCCGCGCCCGGCATCGCCGCCGCCCCGCTCGGCACCCACCCGTCCCTGGCCCGCCTCGTCCTGCACCGCTACGACCGGGCGCCGGCCACGACGGCGTACGCCACAGAGGCGGACACGATGGCGCGGACCGCGTCCGTCTGAGCCGTCCAGGGCCCCGGTTGTCGGTGGTCGCCCGTACTGTCGGGCCATGGAAGACAGCGTAGGCAGCGACACGTACGACGAGGCGGCGGCCGAGCGCTGGGCCCCCGAGCCCGACAAGCGCCCGGGGCGCACGGCGTTCCAGCGCGACCGCGCCAGGGTGCTGCACTCGTCGGCGCTGCGCCGCCTCGCGGGCAAGACGCAGGTCGTCACGCCGGGCACCCGCAGCAGGCACTGGGACGCGAGCCCGCGCACCCGGCTCACGCACTCCCTCGAATGCGCCCAGGTGGGGCGGGAGTTGGGCGCCGCGCTCGGCTGCGACCCCGACCTCGTCGAGACCGCCTGCCTCTCGCACGACCTGGGCCACCCGCCCTTCGGGCACAACGGCGAACAGGCGCTCAACGAGGTGGCGCAGGACTGCGGCGGCTTCGAGGGCAACGCCCAGTCGCTGCGCCTGCTCACCCGCATCGAGCCCAAGCGCTTCGTGCGCGACGACAGTTCCGGCGAGCTGACCAGCGTGGGCCTGAACCTGACACGGGCGGCGCTCGACGCCGCGACGAAGTACCCGTGGGGGCGCGGCGAGCACCCCAGCGACCCCGAGTCGCACAAATTCGGGGTCTACGAGGACGACCGGCCGGTCTTCGACTGGATCAGAAGGACGTCACCCGGCCACCGCACCTGCTTCGAGGCACAGGTCATGGACTGGTCGGACGACGTGGCGTACTCCGTGCACGACCTCGAAGACGGCCTGCACGCGGGCCACTTGGACCCGAACGTGCTGCACGCCGAGCCCGAGCGCGCCGACATCTTCGCGGTCGCCATCGGGCGCTACGTCCCCGAGGGCACGGATCCCGCCGAGCTCTCCGCCGCCCTCGACCGCCTCCTCGACCAGGAGTGGTGGCCGCACGGCTACGACGGGACGGCGGTCGCCCAGGCCCGGCTCAAGGACGCGACCAGCCAGCTCATCGGGCGTCTCTGCCTCGCCGCCGAGGGCGCGACACGCGCGAGACACGGATCGGGCCGTTTGACACGCTACGCGGCGGAGCTCGTGGTGCCGCGCGCCGCCCGGTACGAGTGCGCGGTGCTCAAGGCGGTCGCCGACCGGTATGTGATGCAGCGCCCCCAGCAGGAGCGGCTCCGGGCCGATCAGCGCATCGTGGTCGCCGAGTTGGCGCAGGCGCTGACCTCCCGCGCGCCCGAAGGACTCGACCCGCAGTTCCGCGCCCTGTTCGACACCGCGCCCGACGACCGCGCGAAGAAGCGGGTGATCGTCGACCAGATCGCCTCGCTGACCGACGCCTCGGCCCGCTCACTTCACGCGCGGCTTACCGGCGGCGGGCATCATCGGGAAGGAGACGCGACCACTGGGCGTGACGAAAAGATGCCCTGATCGGGCCACGCCCCCTTCCCGCATTACGCTGCGTGCGGGACGCTCGCATATGACGGCATGGCAATGAGGAGGCATCAAGTGGTCGACGCGGACCAGACGTTCGTCATCGTCGGGGGAGGGCTCGCCGGAGCCAAGACCGCCGAGACACTTCGCGCGGAGGGCTTCACCGGCCGGGTGATCCTCATCGGTGACGAACGGGACCACCCGTACGAACGGCCGCCCTTGTCGAAGGGCTACCTCCAGGGCAAGGAGGAGCGCGACAGCGTCTTCGTCCACGAACCGGCCTGGTACGCGAGCAACGACATCGAGCTGCACCTCGGGCAGACGGTCACCACGATCGACCGCGCGGACAAGACGGTGCGGCTCGGCGAGGGCACCGTCGTCCGCTACGACAAGCTGCTGCTCGCCACCGGCGCTGAGCCGCGCCGCCTCGACATCCCCGGCACGCACCTCGCGGGCGTCCACCACCTGCGCCGCCTCGCCCACGCCGAGCGACTGAAGGGCGTGCTGGCCTCGCTCGGCAGGGACAACGGACACCTGGTGATCGCCGGCGCCGGCTGGATCGGCCTGGAGGTCGCGGCGACCGCCCGTGAGTACGGCGCGGAGGTCACCATCGTCGAGCCCGAGGCGACGCCGCTGCACTCCGTGCTCGGTCCCGAGCTCGGCCAGATCTTCGCCGAGCTGCACGGCGACCACGGCGTCCGCTTCCACTTCGGCGCCAGGCTCACCGAGATCACCGGCCAGGACGGCATGGTCCTCGCCGCCCTCACCGACGACGGCGAGGAGCACCCGGCGCACGACGTGCTGGCCGCGATCGGCGCCGCCCCGCGCACCGCGCTCGCCGAGGCGGCGGGCCTCGACCTCGCCGACCGGGCGCACGGCGGCGGCATCGCCGTGGACGCGACGCTGCGCACCTCCGACCCCGACATCTACGCCGCGGGCGACGTGGCGGCGGTCCAGCACCCGCTCTTCGACGACCGGCTGCGCGTCGAACACTGGGCGAACGCGCTGAACGGCGGGCCGGCCGCGGCCCGCGCCATGCTCGGCAAGGACGTCTCCTACGACCGCGTGCCGTACTTCTTCTCCGACCAGTACGACCTGGGCCTGGAGTACTCGGGCTGGGCGCCCCCGGGCTCGTACGACCAGGTGGTGCTGCGCGGGGACGCGGGCAAGCGCGAGTTCATCGCGTTCTGGCTGAAGGACGGGCAGGTCCTCGCGGGGATGAACGTGAATGTGTGGGACGTCACGGAGCCGATCCAGCGGCTGATCAGGTCAGGGGCGAAGCCCGGCGTCGAGCGCCTCTCGGACCCCTCGGTCCCGCTGAGTGATCTTCTGGAGCCGTGATGGGACTGTCAGTCCGTCCCCGTAGACTTGCCGCGTGGCAGGCAGGATCAATGACGAGGACGTGAAGGCGGTTCGGGACGCGGTCCCGATCGACGCCGTGGTCTCCGAGTACCTGCAGCTGCGCAACGCGGGCGGCGGAAACCTCAAGGGTCTGTGCCCGTTCCACGACGAGAAGTCCCCGTCCTTCCAGGTCAGCCCGAGTAAGGGCCTGTTCCACTGCTTCGGCTGCCAGGAGGGCGGCGACACCATCACATTCGTGATGAAGGTCGACCACCTCTCCTTCTCCGAAGTGGTGGAGCGCCTCGCCGGTCAGGCGGGCATCACGCTGCGCTACGAGGAGGGCGGGTACAACCCCACCCACCAGCGCGGCGAGCGCATCCGCCTGGTCGAGGCGCACAAGGTCGCCGCGCAGTTCTACGTCGACCAGCTGGAGTCACCCGAGGCCGAGATCGGCCGCAAGTTCCTTGCCGAGCGCGGCTTCGACCAGGCGGCGGCCCAGCACTTCGGCGTCGGGTACAGCCCGGCGGGCTGGGAGCACCTCACCCGCTTCCTGCGCGGCAAGGGCTTCAGCGACAAGGAGATCCTGCTCTCCGGCCTCTCGCAGGAGGGTAACCGCGGCCCCATCGACCGTTTCCGCGGACGGCTCATGTGGCCGATCCGCGACATCGGCGGCGACGTCGTCGGCTTCGGCGCCCGCCGTCTGCGCGAGGACGACAACGGACCGAAGTACCTGAACACGCCCGAGACGCCGATCTACCGCAAGTCGCAGGTCCTGTACGGGATCGATCTCGCGAAGAAGGACATCGCCAAGTCCTCCCGCGCGGTCGTCGTCGAGGGGTACACGGACGTGATGGCCTGCCACCTGGCCGGCGTCACCACCGCCGTCGCCACCTGTGGCACGGCGTTCGGCGGCGACCACATCAAGATCCTCCGCCGGCTCCTCATGGACAACGGCTCGGCGCGCGTGATCTTCACCTTCGACGGCGACGCGGCGGGCCAGAAGGCCGCCCTGCGCGCTTTCGAGGACGACCAGAAGTTCGCCGCCGAGACGTACATCGCGATCGCGCCGGACAACATGGACCCGTGCGACCTGCGCCTCGCCAAGGGCGACGACGCGGTCTCGGACCTGGTCGAACCCCGCACGCCGCTCTTCGAGTTCGCCCTCCGCCAGATCGTGAGCCGCTACGACCTGGAGACCCCGGCGGGCCGCGCCTCCGCGCTCGACGAGGCGGCACCCGTCGTCGCCCGCATCAAGAACAGCGCCTCGCAGCACGAGGTCGCGGTCCAGCTCGCCGGCATGCTCGGCATCCTCGACACCCAGTTCGTGGTCAAGCGGGTGGGGCAGCTCGCCCGCTGGGCCCGCGAGCGCGGTGGCCGCGGGCCCGCGCCCGCCGCCGGGCGCGGTGGTCCGCAGGCCGGCCCCGCCGCCTCGGCCCGCCCCTTCGGCGGACCGGCGCTCACCCTGCGCAACCCGGTGTTCACGACCGAACGCGAACTGCTCAAACTCGCGCTGCAGTACCCACAGTTGGTGTCCCCGGCCTTCGACGCGTACGGCGTCGACGAGTTCACGGCCGACCCGTATGCCGCCGTCCGCCAGGCCATCATGGACGCGGGCGGCGCCGAGCAGGGCGTCCACGACCCGCAGGAGTACCTGATCGCGGTGCGCGCGGCGGCGCCCGACGACGCGGTGCGGGCGATGGTCACGGAGCTCGCCGTCGAGGCCATCCGCCGCAAGACCGTCGACGAGGCGTACGCGGGGGAGCAGCTGGTGACCGTGCGCAAGCGCGCCGTCGACCGCCGCATCCGTGACGTCCAGGGCACGCTCACCCGCCTCGGCGCGGGCGGCGACCCTCACCAACTGGCCGCGGTACAGAACGAGTTGTGGGTGCTCCAGCAGTACGGCCAAGCGCTCCACGAGCGGGGCGCGGAAGCCCTGTAGCCGCGCCGTCCCTCGGCCACGGGGCTCTGCCCCGGACCCCGCTGCTCAATCGCCGCAGGGGCTTGAAAGATGCTGCTCGATCGACGCAGGGGGTAGAGCTGTCAATCGCCGGCGGGGCTTGATCTATCAAGCCCCGCCGGCGTTTGAGGCGCGGGGTCCGGGGCGGAGCCCCGGGTGTTTGGTCGCGTTCGGATCGGGGAAGGGCGGGTAACCGTCCAGCACGGTAACCGCGCGGTCACGCACTGGACTCAAAAAGTCAACGCACGCCCCTCGTGGCGGCACTGTGTCGTACTCCACACTGGATTGCGGTGCCTGAGTCCTCGGAGCGCGGCCGGAGCCCGGACAACGGGTCCGACACCCCCGCGGTTCCGCTCATCGTGTACGGGACGGACAGCGGCGAGGCCGTCGTTCCCGCCCCCCGGCCGCACGCCTCAGATGCGATCACTTTGGAGGTCGCCCCCGTGCAGACCCAGACCCTCACCCAGAGCGACAGCACAGCGCAGGCCCTCGCCGACCCCGAAGCCGCGCCCAAGGGTGCCGTGCCGCAGGGCGACGTGCTGGCCTCGGTGCCGACGCAGAGCCGCGTCGGGCACCATCCCGAGGCCGAGCCGGAGGAACCGGCCGGCTCCCAGGGGTCCGTGGACCCGCCCGAGCGGGTGCGCGCCGCCCGTGCCGACAGCGGCAGTCCGTCCTCGGACCTGTTCCGTCAGTACCTGCGCGAGATCGGCCGGATTCCGCTGCTCACCGCGGCCGAGGAAGTGGATCTCGCGCGGCGCGTCGAGGCGGGTCTGTTCGCCGAGGAGAAGCTCGCCCACGCGCCCGACCTCGACTCGCAACTGGCCCTGGACCTCGACAAGTTGGTGGTCATGGGCCGGATGGCCAAGCGCCGCCTCATCGAGGCGAACCTGCGCCTGGTCGTCTCCGTCGCCAAGCGGTACGTGGGCCGTGGTCTGACCATGCTCGACCTGGTCCAGGAGGGCAATCTCGGCCTGATCCGCGCGGTCGAGAAGTTCGACTACGCCCGTGGCTACAAGTTCTCGACGTACGCGACCTGGTGGATCCGCCAGGCCATGAGCCGCGCCCTCGCCGACCAGGCACGGACCATCCGGGTCCCGGTCCACGTCGTCGAGTTGATCAACCGCGTCGTCCGCGTCCAGCGCCGCATGCTCCAGGAGCGCGGCTACGAGCCGACCCCCGAGGAGGTCGGCGCCCACCTCGACCTGCCGCACGAGCGAGTCAGCGAAGTGCTGCGCCTCGCCCAGGAGCCGGTGTCCCTCCACGCCCCCGTCGGCGAGGAGGACGACGTGGCGCTCGGCGACCTCATCGAGGACGGCGACGCCACGAGCCCCGTGGAATCGGCGGCGTTCCTCCTGCTCAGGGAACACCTGGAGGCGGTCCTCTCCACCCTCGGCGAGCGCGAACGCAAGGTGGTCCAGCTCCGCTACGGCCTCGCGGACGGCCGCCCGCGCACCCTGGAGGAGATCGGCCGCATCTTCGGCGTCACACGCGAACGCATCCGCCAGATCGAATCCAAAACCCTGAACAAACTCCGCGACCACGCGTTCGCGGACCAGTTGAGGGGTTACCTGGACTAGCGATTCAAGCCCCGCCGGCGTTTGAGGCGCGGGGTCCGGGGCAGAGCCCCGAGACCGCAACGCCGGCGGGGCAAGAGATTCAGTCCACCTCCGCGACCGCCTGCGCGAACTGCGCCTCGTACAACCGCTGATACGCCCCACCGTCGGAGACCAGCGCCTCGTGCGAGCCCTGCTCGACGATCGCCCCGCTCTCCATCACGAGGATCGTGTCCGCATCGCGAATCGTCGAAAGCCGATGCGCGATCACGAACGACGTACGCCCCGCGGCGAGCCTCGCCATCGCCTTCTGGATCAGCACCTCGGTCCGGGTGTCGACGGAGGAGGTCGCCTCGTCGAGCACCAGGATCACCGGATCCGACAGGAACGCCCGCGCGATGGTGATGAGCTGCTTCTCACCGGCGCTGACCCCCGTGCCCTCGTCGTCGAGCACCGTGTCGTACCCGTCGGGCAGCGTCCGGATGAACCGGTCGGCGTGCGCGGCCTTCGCCGCCTCCTCGATCTCCTCGCGGGTGACGTCCTTCGGGGCGCCGTACGCGATGTTCTCCGCGATGGTCCCGCCGAACAGCCAGGTGTCCTGGAGCACCATGCCGATCCCGGCGCGCAACTCCTCCCGCGACATCTTCGCGATGTCGACGCCGTCGAGCGTGATGCGCCCGCCCGTGACCTCGTAGAACCGAAGGAGCAGATTGACGAGGGTGGTCTTGCCCGCGCCGGTCGGCCCGACGATCGCCACCGTGTGACCGGGGTCCGCCGTCAGCGACAGGTCCTCGATGAGCGGGGTGTCCTTCTCGTAGCGGAAGGCCACGTGCTCGAACTCGACGTGCCCGCGCAGGTGATCCGGCTTCTCGCCGGGCACGGGCTCCGCCGACTGCTCCTCGGCGTCGAGCAGTTCGAAGACCCGCTCGGCCGTGGCTACACCCGACTGCACCAGGTTCGCCATCGACGCGACCTGCGTCAGCGGCATCGAGAACTGGCGCGAGTACTGGATGAAGGCCTGGACGTCACCGATGGACAGCGAGCCGCTGGCCACCCGCAGGCCGCCCACGACGGCCACCAGCACATAGTTCAGGTTCGAGATGAAGAACATCAGCGGCTGCATGATGCCGCTGTTGAACTGCGCCTTGAACGACGCGTCGTACAGTGCGTCGTTCTGCTCGGCGAACAGTTCCGCCGACTCCTTCTGACGGCCGAACACCTTCACCAGGTTGTGGCCGGTGTACATCTCCTCGATGTGCGCGTTCAGCGCGCCGGTCGCCCGCCACTGCTGCACGAACTGCGGCTGCGAACGCTTGCCGACCTTCGCCGCGACGAACACCGACAGCGGCACCGTCACCAGGGCGACCAGCGCGAGCAGCCAGGAGATCCAGAACATCATCGCGAGCACGCCGATGACGGTCAGCAGCGAATTGAGCATCTGCCCCATCGTCTGCTGGAGCGTCTGCCCGAGGTTGTCCATGTCGTTGGTCGCCCGGCTCAGCACCTCGCCGCGCTTCTGCTTGTCGTAGTACGACAGCGGCAGCCGCGACAGCTTGTCCTGCAGCTCGGCGCGGAGCTGCCCCACGGCCAGGTTGATCGTCCGGTTGGCGAGCCGCGTGCCGATCATCATCGTCAGACCGGCGACCGCGAACACGGCGAGGCCGAGCAGCAGCACCTCGCCGATCGCGGTGAAGTCGACGCCCTGGCCGGGTGTGAAGTCGACGCTGCCGAGCATGTCGGCCATCCCGCCGTCGCCCTTGGCCCGCAGGCCCTCGATGACCTGTTCCTTGGTCTGCCCGGCCGGCATCCGCCCGCCGATGATCCCGCCGAACAGCAGGTCGGTGGCGTGCCCGAGGATCTTCGGGCCGACGACCGAGAGGCCGACGCTGATCACGACGGAGACGAGCACCCCGGTGACCGCCGTGCGGTGTGCGGCGAGCCGCTTCAGGAGCCGCTTGCCGGACCCCTTGAAGTCCATCGAACGCGAACCGGGCGCACCGGCCGCCATTCTCCCCATGGGCCCACTCATCAGGCGGCCTCCGCTTCCGTCAGCTGGGAGAGAACGATCTCCCGGTACGTCTCGTTGTCGGCCATCAGCTCGTGATGGCGTCCGGTGCCGACGACGCGGCCCTCGTCGAGCACGATGATCGTGTCGGCGTCGCGGATCGTCGCGACCCGCTGGGCCACGATCACCACGGTGGCATCGCTCGTCTCCTCTCCGAGCGCCCGGCGCAGCGCCGCGTCGGTCGCGTAGTCGAGCGCGGAGAACGAGTCGTCGAAGAGGTAGATCTCCGGCCGCTGCACGAGCGTGCGCGCGATGGCGAGGCGCTGGCGCTGACCGCCGGAGACGTTGGTGCCGCCCTGGGTGATGGGTGCGTCGAGCCCGCCCTCCAGCTTGCCGACGAACCCCTTGGCCTGCGCCACTTCCAGCGCGTGCCACAGCTCGTCGTCGGTGGCGTCCGGATTGCCGTAGCGCAGGTTCGTGGCGACGGTGCCGGAGAACAGGTAGGGCTTCTGCGGTACGAGCCCGACCGTCTTCGCCATCAGCGCCGGGTCGATCCCGCGGACGTCCTCGCCGTCCACGTAGACCGTCCCGGCCGTGGTGTCGTACAGGCGCGGTACGAGGCCGAGCAGCGTCGACTTGCCGCTGCCGGTCGAACCGATGATCGCGGTGGTCTCACCGGGGCGGGCCGTGATGTCGATGCCGCGCAGGATGGGCTCCTCGGCGCCCGGGTAGCCGAAGTCGGCGCCCCGCAGCTCCAGGTGGCCGTGGCGGCGCAGTTCACGCACCGACGCCTCGGGCCGCGGCGGCACGACACTCGAATCGGTGCCGAGCACTTCCTGGATGCGCTCGGCGCACACCTCGGCGCGCGGCATCATCATGAACATGAACGTGGCCATCATCACGCTCATCACGATCTGCATCAGATACGCGAGGAACGCGGTCAGGTCACCGATCTGCATGCCGCCGCTGTCGATGCGGTGGGCGCCGAACCAGACCACGGCGATCGACGCGACGTTCACGATCGTCATCACGAACGGGAACATCAGTGCCATGATCCGGCCGGTGGCGACCGATACGTTCGTCAGGTCCCGGTTCGCGGCTCCGAACCGGTCCTTCTCGAAGTCGTCGCGGACGAAGGCACGGATCACGCGGTTGCCGGTGATCTGCTCGCGCAGCACCCGGTTCACCGTGTCCAGCTTGGTCTGCATGGACCGGAACAGCGGCCGCATCTTACGGATGATCAGCGACAGGACGATCGCCATGACGGGCAGCACGGCGAGCAGCACGCCCGACAGCGGCACGTCCAGGCCGAGCGCCATCACGACGCCGCCGACACACATGATCGGCGCCGAGGCCACCAGCGTGAACGTCATCAGGGCCAGCATCTGGACCTGCTGCACGTCGTTCGTGGTGCGGGTGATCAGCGAAGGGGCGCCGAACTGGCCGACCTCGCGGGCCGAGAAGGACTGCACGCGGTCGAATATCCCCGCCCGCAGGTCCCGGCCGACCGCCGCGGCGGTCCGCGCGCCGAAGTAGACGGCGCCGGTGTTGCAGACGACCTGGGCGACGGTGACGCCCAGCATCAGGGCGCCGAACTCCAGGATGTAGCCGGTGTCGCCGTTCACGACACCGTTGTCAATGATGTCGGCGTTCAGGGTGGGCAGGTACAGCGAGGCGCAGGTCTGCAGGAACTGCAGCAGGACCAGTAGCCCGATGGGTTTCTTGTACGGACTGAGGTAGGCCCGCAGAAGTTGTATGAGCACGCTCGGTCTCTCGGTGGTCGGCGGTAGTGGGCGGAGCGGTGTTCGGGGAGGGGGATCGATCCGCGCCGTCGCCGAAACGGCGACGCATGGACCCCCATCGTCGAACACTCCACCCGCGTTACCTCAACCGAATTAACCAAGAGCACCCAAAGGATCGGCGGACCCGGAGCTTCCGGAACGCCGGGAGGCCGGGTCCCTCAGGCGAACGCGCCGGGGTGGATCTGGTCCCGCACGGCCCGGTACTGCTGCCGCACCGCCTTGCCCACCGGCAGCTCGTCGCCCGCCTCGAAGACCTGCGCGGCCGCCCCCTGCCACTGCGGCAGCTGCCCGTTCAGCGCCCACGCGGCCTGTCGCGCCGCGCCGATCGCCGCGTAGTCCGCGGCCTGCGGCACCACGACCTGCGCGCCGAACACGGCCGGCGCCACGCTCTGCACGGCGTGCAACTCGGAGGCGGCGCCCAGCAGGAACACCCGCCGGATCTCCACGCCACGGCCGCGCAGCACGTCCATGGCGTCGGCGAGCCCGCACAACATGCCCTCGAAGGACGCCCGCGCCAGATGCTCCGGCTTCATGGACTCTCTTCTCAGCCCGCTCAGCGTCCCCGCGGTGTGCGGCAGATTCGGCGTCTTCTCGCCCTCCAGATAGGGCAGGAGTACGAGTCCGTGGGCGCCCGGCGTCGACTTCATGGCCAGCTCGGACAGCTCCTCCAGGCCTCCGTCGAGCCCCAGCATCTCGACCGTGCCCCGCAACGCCCGTACCGCGTTCGACGTATGGACCACCGGGAGGTGCATTCCGGTCGCGTCGGCGAGCGAGGTGATGGAGCCGCTCGCGTCCACGAGCGCCTCATGGTGCACGGCCATCACGGAGCCCGAGGCCCCGAGCGAGACCACGGCGTCCCCGGACTGCACGCCGAGGCCGAACGCGGCGGCCATCGTCTCCCCGGTCCCGGCCGAGATGACCAGGCCCTCCGGGGTCCGCCCGGCCGCCTCGCCGGGGCCGATCACCTCCGGCAGCGCCACCTGGTGCCCGAGCGCCAGCTCCACCAGATCGGGCCGCCACGCGGCGCTCGCCGCCGACCAGTACCCGGTGCTGGAGGCCCCGCCGCGGTCGGTGGTGCGGCGCGCGGGCCGGCCGAGGAGCTGCCACACCAGCCAGTCGTGCGCCTGCATCAGGGCGGCCACCTGCTCGGCGTTCTCCGGCTCGCTCCGCGCCAGCCAGCGCAGCTTGGTCACCGGCAGCGCCGCCTGCGGCACGGTGCCCACGGCCTCGGCCCACGCCTCGCGCGAGCCGAGCCGGTCGACCAGGTCCGCGGCCGCGACCTGCGCCCGCTTGTCCCCGCCGACCAGGGCCGGGCGCACGGTGTTGCCCTGCGCGTCCAGCGGCACCACGGTGTTCTGCTGCGCGGAGACCCCGATGGCCTGCACGCTCTCCAGCAGCCCACCGCCGGCGGCCTCGCCGAGTGAGAGGAGCCACGCCTGGGGATCCACGTCGGACGGCCGTCCGCCGCCTTCCGGTGCCTCCAGCGGGTGCGGGGCGTACCCCTGCCGCAGCACGGCCCCGGTGTCGGCGTCACAAACGACTATGCGCGTAAATTCGGGCGAACTGTCCAGCCCGGCGACTATCCCCATGACTAAATTCTGCCGTACCGCCGGACGCTTCCGTGCCGTCAGGTGTTGCTGGTGCCCCAGTCGTCCGTCCCCGCGGCGTCGGCGGGGCCGCCGCGCTCGCGCAGCGTGCGCACCCGGCCCGCGACCGAGTCCGGGACCTTGCTCTCGACCTTCTCGCTCACCGAGTGGAAGGCCTTGCCCGCGACGTTCCGCGTCTGCTGCGCCGCCGTCTCCGCCGTATTGCGCACGGCCGGGTTCTGGGCGATCTCCCGCGCGGACTTCTTCAGCTTCTCGTAACGCTCCCGGCCGGCCCGCGTGCCCAGCACGTATCCCAGGGCCAGACCGGTGATGAATGTGAGCCGATAGCGCATGGTCGGCCACCCTTTCCGTAGCGAGGCTTCGTGGTCGGTGCGGTCATCGTGGAACTTGTTGATCACCTGAGGGGTACCGATTGGCGGAGCACCCCCCTCCTTGCGCTAATGTATGTGTCGCAGCGAGCGCACGCCGCCTGGCGAGTACCCAGGTGGGTTCGTTCGACGCAACGAGGTCATTCCCCTGTAGCTCAATTGGCAGAGCAGTCGGCTGTTAACCGGCAGGTTACTGGTTCGAGTCCAGTCGGGGGAGCTCGGTCTCTCGTAGCTCAATTGGCAGAGCAGCCGACTGTTAATCGGCAGGTTACTGGTTCGAGTCCAGTCGGGAGAGCTGTGAACAAGTCCCTCCGGAGTCCGCTCCGGAGGGCTTTTTCTTGCCCGGTGGAACCACCGGCGCGACAGGGGAGTCCTCATGGTCGTGCAGAGCCGGACCATCCGAGGCAGGAGATCGTATGAGCGGCTATGCTGCGGCAGACGGCGCGCACACTTGTACGCGCCACGCCGAAACGGGGCGGTAGCTCAGCCGGTTAGAGCAGCGGACTCATAATCCGTCGGCCGTGGGTTCGAGTCCCACCCGCCCCACCGCATGTACGTGGCGCAGAAACGATGCGACCGGCTCGTACGCAAGCTGATGGCCCGTCACGGAAGCCGTGACGGGCCATTCGGTGTTTCGGTCAGTCGGCCAGCGGGTTCAGGGCCATTGGCTGGATCCGGCCCTCCAGCATCTCGCCGAGGCCCCGCACCGCGCACACGTCGGGGCGTTCGGCGATGTGCACCGGGACGCCCGTCGCGGCCCGCAGCATCTGGTCGAGCCCCGGCAGCAGGGCGGAGCCGCCGACCATCATGATGCCGCGTTCCGCGAGGTCGGCGACCAGGTCGGGCGGGCAGTCGCGCAGCACCCTGCCGATGCCGTCGAGGACGGCGGTCAGCGGGGTGTGGATCGCGCTGCGGACGGCGGCCGTGTCCACGTGCACCGAGCGGGCCAGGCCCGTTGCCACGTCGCGGCCGTGGATCTCGGTCTGCTCCGGGCCCTGCGGGGTGAGGCCGTTGCCGCTCAGGGCGACCTGCAGGGGGCGTACGGACTGGGAGGGCAGCATCAGCGCGTGGTGCTGGCGCAGGTGCTGGACGACGGCGTGGTCGATGGCGTCGCCGCCGACGGGGATGCGGGCGGCCGTCACGATCGAGCCGAGCGAGAGGACCGCGATCTGGGTGGTGGCCGCGCCGCAGACGATGATCATCGTGGCCTCGGGCTGCTCCACCGGGAGGCCGCAGCCGACCGCGGCGGCGATCAGGGTGTCGACCAGCTCCACGCGGCGGGCCCCGAGGCCGATGAGGGTCTCGACGGCCGCGCGCTGGGCCAGCGGGTCCGCGTCGTGCGGGATGGCGGCCGCCGCGCGAAGGCGGGGCTTGCGGCGAAGGGTGCGGCGGAGCTTGTCGCCGAGCAGGTGGCGCAGCATCCGCTGGGCCATCTCGATGTCGACGACCGTGCCGCCGGAGACGGGGCGCACGACGCGGATGTAGTGCGGGGTGCGGCCTGTCATCTTCTCGGCGAACTCGCCGACCGCGATCAGCGCGCCGGTGCGGGTGTTGACCGCCGCCGCGCTCGGTTCATCGACGACGAGGCCCGCGCCCTTCACGTACACGCGGGTGCGCGCGGCACCCAGATCGACGGCGAAGTGGCAGCGGCGCAGCTGCTCCAGACTGGCGGTCATGGCAGATCCTCCCGAGAGCGCGGACCGTGGTGGGCTCGCCGGGCGGCGACCCTTCTGGCATCCTGCGGTCGCGCGCGGGAGGTCGCTCGCTGGAGTAGGCCGGGCGGGTCTGGAGCGGTCCACAAACACCGGGGCGCCGCCTCCCGTGGGACGTGGGAGACGGCGCCGCTTCGGTGTCCGACGGTGCTACACCAGCCAGCCGAGGAAGTGGGCGAGGCCGGCGACGATGTCGGTGATGACGTTCATGTGACGCGTTCTCCTAGCGATGATGCAAAGTGCATTGGTGATGCAAAGTGCATAGGGGACTTGGGACTTGAGATGTGCATCGCGATGCGGTCGCTACGGTCTGCAGCCCGTTGCTTGCGCTCCGTAAGCATCGTTCGTCGCGGGCTCGCGGCGCAAACTTCTGGGCGACGATCACCTGTTCAAGGGAACAACTGCGCCCCTGTTCGCTTTTGGCGTTCGTTTATCTTCTTGGCTGCTTCTACGCCTCGTACCAGCGCTGGAGCAGCCCCCACGTGAACTCCGCCCGCACCTCGCGGGGCGTTCCCGCCTCGTCCGGGGCGCGGAACGCCAGGCCCCAGCGGGTGGGCGCCGAGCCTTCGAGGGGGCGGGCCGGGGCGAAGGCGCGGGCCGCCTCGTCCACCGTGCAGGACCAGGGCGTCAGGTCGGCGAGGGTGCGCAGGGGTGGGCCCGGGGTGCCGGGGGTGCGGATCAGCCACTCGTTCCAGATCCCGCCCGTGGGGGCGAGCAGCACCTCGAAGCGCAGGTCGGGCCAGAGCGGCACCGGCCACAGCAGCGCCTCGCACTCCAGGTCGCCGACCTTGCGGAGCAGGGTGCGCTCCGGGGCGCCGAGCACGGACCGGTAGCGGGAGACCGCCGCCCGCGGGTGGCGGGAGTGCAGCTTCGCCTGCCAGCGGCGGTTCGCCTCCCGCATCTCGGCGACGGAGACGCCGAGGTCGGCGCGGGCGGTCTCCACCAGTTCCGGGTTGTGGTCGGCCATGCGGCGCAGCAGGACCAGTTGGAAGTCCAGCGGGGTGAAGGGGTCAGCGGGGCGTGCGGGCATGCGTTCCATGGTGGCGTACGCCGCCGGGGGCCCGCCCGTCCGGCAGGAACAGGACCGAGTTCACGTACCGCGGGCGGCGCCCGGACGGGGTGAGGGCCCGGCGCAGCAGGCCCTGCGAGGCGATGTGGGCGGTGCCGCGCTGATGGTCCGCCAGATCGTAGGAGGGCAGGGGCAGCCAGTCGGTGTCGGCGCCGGCGGACGGCAGGACCCAGCCTTCGTAGCCCTGGGCGCGCAGATGGTCGACGACCGGGGCGATCGGCTGGATGCGGGTCTCCAGCTCGATGAAGAGGGCGGGTCGGTCGTGGGCGAGCAGGGCGCGGGCGCCGCGCAGCACCCGGAGCTCCGCCCCGTCCACGTCGACCTTGATGAAGTCGACCTCGTGGAGCGCGAGTTCGTCGAGCGTGACGCAGGGGACCGTGCGGCCGGTCGGCGCGTGCAGGTCGTCGCGGCGGACGAGCGAGGACACCCCGCGTTCGCCGCGCTCGTCGTGCGGCGGCTGCCACAGCGGGGCCGTGCCGGGGCGGTCGCTGGCGGCCGCCCGGACGACCCGCACGTTCGCCGGCGCGGACGCGGCGAGCACCCGGGCCAGGTGCGGGACCGGTTCGAGGGTGATCACGCGGCGGGCCGGGCCGGCGAGGCGGTGGGTCCACGGGCCGTACCAGCCGCCGACGTCCACCGCCGTGCCGCAGGAACCGCCGGCGGGCAGCATGTCGGCGAGCCGGGTCAGCTCGGGCTCGAAGCGCGGGTACAGGGCGCGGGCCGTCGCCGCGGTCAGCCGGGCGGGCAGCCAGGGCGCGATGCGGGCGGCGATGGTCGTCATGGGAGCGCCCGTTTCGCCTGCTCTGCCCGTTGCAGGAGCTGCTCGTGCTCGCCCTCTGGGACCTGTTCGCCGGACGAAGGGAGGAGCTGCGGGATGCCGTCGACGATGGGGTAGCGGCGGTGCAGCCGGGGGTTGTAGAGGCAGTCGCCCGCGTCCCCTTCCGGCGTGGGCAGCAGGAGCAGCGGGCCCTTGTCGAGCGGGCAGGCGAGGAGCTTGAGCAGCGGGTCGTCAGGGTTCATTCGGGAGCAACTCCCTTGGTTCCTGGTCGGGTTGTGTGGGGGCGTCGTGTTTCGGCATCAGGAGGAGCACGGCGACGGCGAGGGCCGTGCCCGTCACGCGCAGCGTCAGGCGCACCGGCTCGTGGGGGAGCGACTCGCCGAACGCGAGCGTGCCGAGGACCGCCGTGAACAGGCAGGTCACCGTGGTGCACACCGGGACGATCAGCGAGGCGCGGCAGCGTTGCAGGGCCGCCTGCGACATGACGAGCCCGAACGCGCCCGTGCACATCAGCAGATACGGGTACGGGGAGGCGAACAGGGCCGGGATGTCCGGGAGAACGCCCGACACGCCTTTGATGGCGAGCGAGCTGACCCCGTAGAGCAGGCCCACCGCGACCCCGTACTCGACGCCTGTGGTCGGGAGCCGGTGGCGGTGCCGCGCGCGGCGCTCCGCGGCGGCGTACAGGGACAGGCCCGCCGCCAGTGACGGCACGCACACCAGGAGGATGAGGGGTGCGGGGGAGGTGTGCCCCACCGCGTTGGCGTCCTGCTGGAGCGAGAGCACCACCATGAGCAGCGCCGCCAGGATCGCGGCGATGGCGTAGCGCTCGCGGCCCGAGGTGTGTTCGCCGAGGAGCCGGGCCGACAGGAGCAGGAGCAGCACCAGGCCGGAGACGAAGATGCCCTGGGCCGCGGCGATGGGAAGCGTTCGGTAGACGGCGAGCTGGGCGCCGAAGCCGGAGGCCAGGGCGATGGATCCGGCCAGCCACAGCGGGCTCGTCACCACCTGGCGCAGGAGATGGGCGGGGCGGCGCACGCTCACTTCGGGCAGGCTGGTGAGGGCACGTTTCTCCAGGACGAAGCCGACGCTGTAGAGCGTGTTGGCGAGCAGTGCCGCGCCGACTCCCCATGCCACGGCGGGCATCGCCCCTCACGTCCTTCGCGCGTGCAGGAGAAGGATCGAGGCGAGGGACGGGGCCGCGCAGGCGAGCCGGTCGAGGGGGCGGAGCGGGCGGGGCACTCCGTGGAACGGTGCCCCCGCGAGGCGTACGACATCGAAGCCCGACGCGGCGACGAACTCCTTCAGGGCGCGCGGCGTGTAGAGGCGCAGATGGCCCACGACCTCGGTGCCCGGCCTTCCGTGGATCGCGCGCAGGCTGACCTCCGAGAAGACGGGCTGCACTCCGGCGAGGAGCAGCGCCCGGTTGTACCAGGCGGCCAGGTTCGGGGTGGACAGCATCAGGTGGCCGCCCGGGCGCAGGACGCGGCGGATCTCGTCGAGCGCCGCGTCGGGGTCGACGAGGTGCTCGACGACCTCGGAGAGCAGGACCGCGTCGGCGGACGCTTCCGCGAACGGCAGCCCGTGGCCCGTGAGTTCGCCGCGTACGACGCGGGGGACGCGGCGGGCCGCGCGCCGCAGCGCGTCCTGGGACCAGTCGATGCCGATGAGGCGGTGGCCGGCGGCTCCGGGGAGGAGGAGGGCTGTGGTGGCCGCGGCCGTGCCGTCGCCGCAGCCGATGTCCAGGACGGTCGCGTTACGGGTGCCGGACAGGGCGGTGGCGAGGATGCGGGCCTGGCGGCGGGTGCGGGGGGTGCCGGAGGCCACCGGGACGGCCGGGTTCTCGTAGAAGTCCCTCAAGTCCCTTGGTGAAGCCACGAGTTCGGGGTGCGTGGTCATGGTGCCTCCTCCTGCGTCGCGTGGAGGTGCTGCTCGAACAGGTCGCGCAGGCGGGCCCCGTCGCCGGGGCCGAGCAGGGTGCGGGACCAGCGCAGGGCCAGGTGGAGCCGGCCTGCCGTGGACGCCGTCGTGAAGGTGAGGCCGCGCGGCATACGGGCCGGGGCGGAGAACCAGACGGCGCGGGCCCGGCCGCCGTCGCCGAAGTCCAGCGGGTACGGGACGCGGCCGATGTTGCTGAGCAAGGTGGTCGACGTCCACGGGGCCGCCGCCGCGCGCAGGGCGCGGGTGGCGGCGGCGCGCCAGGCGACCGGGGCGTACGGGCTGGTCAACAGGGCGGCGCCGTGGCCGAGTTGGGGGCGTGGCTCGGACTTCAGGGCGGCGGTACGGGTGGCGGTGAGGCGCAGGAGGTCGGCGGTCGGCAACCTCAACTCGGCCGGGGTGAGGGCGACTTCCACCAGGCGGGTGCCGTTGCCGATGGGCATCGTCGTGTCGCGGGGACGGTCGTCCACCGGCATGGTGACGCGCAGGGGGCGGCGGGTGTGGTGGGTGCCGTGCTCCTCGTTCCAGTCGGCGATGGTGCGGGCCGTGGCCACCATCAGCTGGTCGTTGACCGTGTACGGGGCGCCCTTGGGGCGGCGGGGCACGGAGAGCTCGGTGACCAGGAGGCCGTTGCCGGGGCGGGGTTCCGGGGTGCCGGTCGCCACGCGGGCGGGGCGGGACCAGGGGGACGGCTGGGCCTCCGGTGGCGGGGGAGGTGGTTGCGGTGCGCCGCCGGGGGGTGGGGAGTTGTCGCGGCCTCCGTACAGTTCCGCCGCGGTGGCGATGACGCGCAGGCAGGCGGGGCCGTCGAGGGCCGTGTGGTTGATGGTGAGGAACAGCACGGTGGTGTGTGTGAGCGGGTCCTCCACCGCTTCCAGGCGTACGGGTGGGGACGCGTCGAGCGGTGGGGCCTCGGCGAGGGAGCGGGTGCGTGCCCGGTGCAGGGCGTCCGGAGTGCGGGCGGGGACGGAGACGGGCGGGGTGTCCGGGGCCGGTGTCAGTTCCCACTCGTAGCGGCTGCTGTACCAGCGGCGGGGGGCCTCGCGCATGAGGATCCGGGGGTGGCGGTGCAGGGCTTCGGTGAAGGCGTGGCTGAGGCGGGTGGGGTCGAGGGTGCCGGTGAGGTGGATCTCTATGTGGACGGTTTCCGGTTCGCGGTCCTGGAGGCAGTGACGGGAGACTTCGTCGACCGTGGGGAACGGGATCCGGGTGGTCCGGTTGCCTCGGGTGGGGCGGTCCAGGGCGGTCATGGTGCGCTCCCGGTGGGTGGTTGCTTGGGGGTGTGGTCCGGGGGAGTCGCCCCTTCCTCCCCTTCCCGTCCCGTCGGTGGGGCTTCGCCCCGAGGGGTTGCGGACGCGGGGCTCTGCCCCGGACCCCGCGCCTCAAACGCCGGCGGGGCTGATTTTGTGGTCACCAGTGCCGCGAACAGGGCCAGCAGCGCCAGGAGTTGGGCTGCTGTGCTGTAGGCGCCCGCGCCCTCCCGGACCGGCTCGCCCGCTCCCGTCGCCGCCACGGCGCCCGCCGCCGCCATCGCCGCGAACGCGATCGGCACCAGGAGTGCGTGGCGTTTCCAGGCGAGGAGGGCGAGGGCCGGGACCAGGGCTGCCCAGGGGCCCGCGATCACGATGCCGATGGCCGTGAGGAGGGCCGTGCCGATGATCCAGCCGGGGGGTGGCGGGGGCGCGGGGGGTGTCTGTTCCGTGTCCCGCCTGCGCCACAGGCACAGCGTGCCGAGCGCCAGGATCGCCGCGCCGGACGCGAACAGGCCGATATCGTACGTGCCGGCCGGGGCGTAGGAGAGCTTGACCGTGCCGCTCGCTCCGCCGGGGATCAGCCACGCCTGCTGCCAGCCGTCGAGGCGCAGCGAGGACAGCTTCTTGCCGTCGAGGGTGGCCTCCCAGCCGTCGTTGGCGTTCTCGTACATGGTCAGGTACGTCGCCTCGCCCGCGGCGACCCGTACTTCGCGGCGGTCGCCGAGCCAGTCGCGGATCGTGAGCCCGCGGACGGTGGGCGCCGCCTCCGTGGTGGCCGTCGTGTTCGTGAGGGTGATGTCCGTGAGGGAGAGGGGGCCGGAGGGTGAGGTCTTCAGGGTGTGCGGGCCGGCGGGGAGGTCCAGGGCGTCGCCGCACGGCTTCACTGTGACCGGGCGGCGTTCCGTCAGGGCGCGCAGGGTGCCGCTCGCGGAGGTGCGGTGGCGGGTGCCGTCGATCGTCACCGTCGGGCCCTTGCCGCAGGGGAGGCTGAACCTGCGCTCGGGCGTGGGCTGTTCGACGCGGTAGGCGTCGAGGGTCGGGATGTAGGCCTCGGTCAGGCCCACGGGGAGTTGCAGGTCCTTGTCGGCGACCGGGTTGTGGACCTTGAGCGGGGCCGCCTTCGTGATGGTGATGTCGAGGCGGTTCGTGGTGATGGGGTCGAAGCGGGCCACTCCGTTCTCGTCGACGCCGGCGACCGCCGCGCCGTCCGGGCTGCTGATCTCGATCTTCTCGGGGCGGGTGGTGAGGCCGCCGGCCCCGGCGAGGACGAGGGTGGAGACGGGCTGCTTGTCCGGCCAGCGCAGGTGGATCGTGGGGTCGTCGCCCGCGATCCAGGCCGTCGTCAGATCGCCGTCGGTGAGGTTGCGGGGCGTGGTGTTCAGGCCGAGCTCGGCCGTGGAGTCCGCGCTCGCCGTCATCTTGCGGCGCTGGTCGGGGGCCAGGTCGTAGAGGAGCTTGTCGAGCGCGGGTCCTGGCGTGGGGGCGGCCTTCGCCTCGAAGCCGTACGTGGACTCGCCCGTCGTCGTGAAGACGCGGTTCAGGGCGCGCTCGGTGTCGGTGAGGGTGAGGCCGCCGTCGCTCGTGGCGCGGTGGAAGGAGTACTGGTCGGCCCGCTCGGAGTCGGCCGGGAGGCGCAGCGCGCGGGTCGCCCGGACGCCGGGGATGTCGATGGACGTGAATCCGGCGCCGGTCAGTCCGGGGCGGGCGCGCTGCGTGTCGAGGATCGTCACGCGCAGCCAATTCGCCGTACCCGCAGGGGACTTGATGTCTTGGCGTTTGCCGTTCGGCTGGATGTTGGCCGTCGTCGAGCCCTTGTCCGTCTCGATACGTACGCGGGTCGGGGCCGCCCGCACGTTGTCCTGCGGCAGCGGGGTCAGGCGGATCGTGGCGGGGATCCGCGTCGGCCGGGAGAAGTCGATGCGCGCCCATTCGCCCTTGGCGGAGTCCGGGGCGCCCTCCGCCCACGCCGTGTCGGGGTCCTTGTCGAAGGCGTTGACCGGGTCGAACTGGGGGAGGTGCAGCAGCCAGTTGCCGCTGGAGGACGCCGTGACCGAGCGGGCCCCCTGGATGTCGGCCGTCGTCTGGTGGGTGACGCCGTCGGTCGGGAGGATCTGCTTCGGCGGCTCGCCCGGGTTCTCGGAGGCGTTCGGGCTGTTGCGTTCCGTCGGTGTGTACGGGTACGAGGTGTTGGTGTTGACCAGGCCGAAGCGGGTGTCCGCGCGGCGCAGGCCGTCGGCGGCGATCCGCAGGGCGGGGTTGCCGATGCCCGGGTGGTTGTCGCCGGTCAGGACGGCGGGGCGGTTCAGGAAGGACGGGTCGGAGGAGAGCCGGAGCAGCGCCTCGGGGCCGCCGCTGACCTCCGCCGTGTTCCCGACCGGGAGCAGGCCCGCCTGGCCCGGACGGTCGGAGGCGTCGCGCGGCCCGTAGATCTCGACGGCGCGGCTGCGCGGGTAGAGGCCCTCGATCTGGACCGGCGTCTTCTCGGCGATGCGGCCGCCCGTGACCTGGGGGCCGAACCCGGTCACCCGTTCATAGCCCGACTCGGTCAGCGTGCGCTTGACCGTGGCCGTGGGGACGTAGCCGAGCTGGTCGGGGTCGAGGTCGCCGCGGACCACCACGTAGTGCAGGCCCGAGCGGCTCAAGTAGTCCTGGAGACCCGGTACTTGGGTGCCGCTCATCAGGGCCTGTTCGACGGCGTCCATGGCGCGCCGGTTGCCGGGCGTGCCGAACGGGACGTAGTCGCGCTGCGCCCAGCGGGAGTCGGCGAGCACGTCGAGCGGCTGGTCGATGGGGGAGCCCCAGGTGTAGATGCCGTGGGCGGTCGCGGGGACGACGAGGGCGCGGGAGTCCGGCGAGTACTTCTTCAGCCAGTGGGCCGTCGTCTCCCAGTAGGTGGGGAGCTTCTGGAACGAACCCGGTTGCAGGATCGAGCCGTTGAGGTACGGCCAGGCGAGGCCCGGCACGATGAGGATCGCGGCGATCAGCGTGGCGTACCGCCTCCCGCGCACCGGGCGGGCGCCGCGCGGATTCGCCGCCACGCCCACGAGATGGACGATGCCGAGCACGAGGGCCAGTGCCAGGCCCGTCTGGAACTTGTAGACGTTGCGGAACGGGGCGAGGCCCCCGTCCAGCCACGACCGCACCGTGTCGTGGAAGGGTGCGCCGAGCGAACCCCCGTACCCCGCAAGGGTGATGAGGACCGCCGCCATCACCGTGAGCAGCAGCCAGCGGCGCTCCGGGATGTCGCGGCGCGCCAGGCCGGCGAGGCCGAGCGCGGCGGCGAGCGCCGAACAGACGATGACGACCACCGACGTCGCCACGGCCCAGCCGGCGGGCAGCCAGGCGTCGCCCAGGTGCAGATACGCCACCCAGTTCCCGGATCCGCGCAGCGTCTCCGTCGCGGACATGGTCTCCGTCGTGGTCTGCGAACTCTCCACGAAGGGAAGGAAGTTCTCGCCGTGGATGCCGAGCAGGACGAGCGGGATCGTCCACCAGGCCGTCGCCAGGACCACGGAGGGGAGCCACCACGCGATCTGGCGGCGCTTGCGGACGGACGGTGGCCGGGAGAGCAGATACAGGCCCACGGGAAGCAGGGACGCCAGAGTCGACGACGCGTTCACGCCGCCCATGAACGGGATGAGGAGCGCCGAGCGGGTCGCCGAAATGCGGGCCGTCGTACGGGGGTTGGTGAGCGGGAGCAGCACCCACGGCAGGAACGCGCCCGGCAGCGCCGCCGCCGACGTCGAGCCGACGACGATCGTGAACGTCGGCCACAGCGCGTACGCCACCGCGCCGAGCAGCCGGCTGCCCGAGGTGCCGACGCCGAGGCGCTCGGCGAGGCGCAGGGCGCCCCAGAAGGCGACGGTCACGACGATCGACATCCACAGCCGCTCGGCCAGCCACGCCGGGACCTGCAGCAGGTCGGTCAGGCCGTAGTACGGCAGCATCGGGAACGCGTAGCCGATGTACTGGTCGGAGATCCCGCCGAAGCCGGCTCTGTCGTGCCACAGCTCCCCGAGGTCACCGAGGAACTTCCAGGGGTCCTGCGAGACGCCGAGCTTCGTCTCGAACGTCGCACGACCCGGCGACGCCGCGCAGAACGCGACGAACAACACGGCCCAGAACGCGAACAGCCAGCGGCGCGTACGCGGAGCCGGCTCGGGCTCCGGGTGCGTCGCCGCGGCGGGTGGAGCCTGGACCATGGTCGTCATGGGGCACACCGCCTGAGGATGAGGAGGAGGTTCCAGGTGGCGAACTCGCGCACGCCGGGGACCCGCGTGACCGCTTGCGCGAGGAACGGCCAGTAGCGGGAGCGCGCCGCGACGACCGACACGTCGTCGCGGGCGCGCACATGGCGCAGGGTGGGGCCGATGTGATGGGCGAAGAGGTTCTCGCCGAGGGTGTGCTTGGGCGCGCGGCCGGTACGCCGCCGGTAGCGAGCCTGCGCGCGGTCGGCGCCCAGATAGTGCCAGGGCGCCCACTCGTGACCGCCCCACGGGGAGAGCCAGTTGGTGAACGCGATGTAGACCAGGCCGCCGGGCCGGGTGACCCGGACCAGCTCGCTCACGAACGTGTCGCGGTCGGCGACGTGCTCCAGGACGTTCGAGGAGAACGTGACGTCCGCCGACGCGTCGGGCAGCGGCAGCAGATAGCCGTCCGCGACCACCGTGCCGGCCGGCGGATCCTGGCCGAGCTCGGTGGTGTCCGGCTCGAAGAGGAGGGCCTGCGCGCCGCGCGCCCGGAACTCGCGCGTGAAGTGCCCGCTGCCGCCGCCCACGTCCACGACGACCTTCCCGGCCACCTTCCCGTACGCCTCCACCTGGTCGGCGGCGTCCCGTGCGAGCAGCGCGTAGCACGTCTCGGGGTCGCGCTGCTCGCGCAGGAACGCCCGGAAGAGCGCGAGCGAGCGGGCCGGCGACGGATCCCTGAAGCCGGCTCGCCCACGGACCTCCCCGGGCCCCGTCGCCGGACTCCCGTCCGCCCGGCGACGTCTGGCACGCACGCTCTCCGCCGTCATCGTGTGCGGCCCCTCGGGCGCCGGGGCTCAGACACGGGCCCCCACCGCCTCCGCCGCCACCGCGGAGAACTGCCGCACCGTGTGCGCCCAGCGGTAGCCCGCGGCCCGCTCCTGGGCCGCCTTGCCCATCAGCTCGCGGCGGTGCCCGGACAGGGTGAGCGTGCACCAGGCCGCCGCGAAGGCCGACTCGCCGCGCGCGAGCAGTCCGGTGGCGCCGTCCTCGACGGAGTCGCGCACGCCGGGCACGTCGAAGCCGACCGCCGGTGTGCCGCGCGCCGCCGCCTCGGTGATGACCAGGCCCCAGCCCTCGACCGCGGAGGGATGCAGCAGCAGCCAGGCCTCGCAGAGCAGCCGGTGCTTCTCGGCCTCGGAGACATGTCCCGTGAACTCGACTCCCTCGCCCGCCAGTTGGCGAAGCCGCGACGCCTCGGGGCCGTCCCCGACGATCACGAGCCGGCCGCCCGTCACCGGACGCACCCGTTCCCACAGGCGCAGCAGCAGGTCGATCCGCTTGTACTCGACGAGCCGGCCCATCGCCAGGAACATCGGGTCGGGGGAGCGGTCCGCGGCCGGGCCCGGCTCCTCGACGCCGTTCGGCACGAGGCGGATCCGGTCCTGGTCCACGCCGATGGCGTGCAGCGCGTGCGCCGTCGACGGCGAGACGGCCACGAGCAGATTGCGGCGCTGGGCCCCGGAGAGCGCCCAGTGCTCAAGTCTTCGGCCGAGGTGGGCGGCGGGCGCGAGCGGTCCGCGCAGTCGCATCCGCCACAGGTCCGTGTGGACGTGGTTGACCAGGCAGATCGTGGGGCCGCGGTGCCACAGCGGGGCCAGGTACGGCATCCCGTTGCAGACCTCGACGAGCAGATCGCAGTCGCCGACCTGGCGGGTGAAGGCCGAGCGCGCCCGCAGGTAGTGGGCGTGCTCGCCGCCGGCGGAGACGACCCGGTAGTCGCGGTAGGCCGCCGGGCCGCCGCACAGCAGCGTCACCTGGTGGCCCTGGCGGGTCAGCCCTTCGGCGAGCCGGTCGACCAGGAGCTCGGAGCCGCCCGCGGCCGGATTGCCGAGGTCGCGGTGGGCGAGGAACACGATGCGGCGCGGGTGTGGGGGGTCGTGTCGCGGATGCCGCGCGCCGGGTGGGGCCGTGGCGCGCAGCGGGAGGGGCACGTGCTGGGGCATGGGTGCTCCAACTCGTCGGGCGTACGCGGGTGTTCAGGCGTACTTGGGTGTACTGGGAGGTACGGTGCCGAGGCTGTGCGGAGCTTGTGCACGGGGTGGGGAGGGACAGTTTTCGCCCCGCTGTTCGATGCGGCTACTCACCCGCGTGACAAGTTTCGGTCCGTATTCGACTGACGTACCGTCACATCGTGGACGTTTCCAGGGTCGTCGGGGACGTATCGGGATCCGGACGCTCCGACCCTTCCGGCTCCGGCCTGCCACCCCTGCCCCGTACGACGAACACGAGCCCTGCCGCCACGAGCAGCACGCCAAGACCACCCGCCACCAGCGGCAGCGTCGTGCCGAGCAGTGTGAGCCGGTCGTTGTCGTCCTCCGCCAGCGCCACCTGACCGCGCTGCGTGGCCGGGGTGAAGGCGATCTTCCGGCTGTCCAGGAGCACCGCCGCGTCCTTGTCCTCGCCGGGCGCGCGCAGTGTCTTGCGGGGGCCGATGGCCGCGTACAGGACCCGGCCCGTGCGCTGGTCGGCGACGAGCTCGACGCCGTGGTTGGCGTACCACTCCTCGGCGAGGACCTGGCTCTTGTCGGGCTGTCCCACGATCCGGCCCGGCACGAGCCGGGAGCCGGTCCTGGCGGCGGGGACGGTGCCGGTGAACCGGTAGCCCTCGTAGCCCTGCACCTTGGTCACGCCGCTGAAGCGGAGCGGGACCGTCGCGCCGAGCGTGTTGTCCCACCAGGTGTAGGTGCGCTTCTGCACGTCGAAGGGGAACTTCAGGTAGGCCTCGCCGCTGAAGGCGGGCTGCTCGCCGCAGCAGTGCTGGGGCTCGTTGGTCCGCCGGTCGACGACCCAGCGCTCCAGGGTCCACTGGAGCGCGTCGTGCGGGTCGGCGGCCGGCAGCGACTTCGCGGTGTCCACGGACGTGGTCACGTCCCACACCGCGTTGCCGCTGCGCTCGCTCTCGGCGACGTCGCCGCGGGCCTGCCGGGTGATGGTCAGCTTGCGGTCGCGCACGGTCCTGATCTTCGCGGTGTCGAAATAACTGCCGGTTCCGGTGAACACGGTCGTCACGTCGACGTCGATGCTGGTGCGCTCGGCGCGCGGTTCGACGTACCAGGCGAGCAGGGCCGCCAGGACGAGCAGGAACGTGCCGAGACCTGTTGCGACCAGCGAGAACGGTGAGGCTGTACGGCGCATCCGGCACTCCTGGGAGGAAGGGCACCCGCGTTCTTTTCGCGGTCGGCCGGTGAGGACCCTTCTGACGGATCAGGCTGGATGCGGACGGCGTTCACGGGCGGTGCCGGTGAGCGGGATCCGTCAGAAGGGTCCTTTGGGCCGGGAACCGTAGACGTACTCTTGACGAAGTGTCAACGTTCTGCGGAGACTGGACACTTGGGACGCGTGCCTCGTGGCGCGTCGCATCGCACGGGTGGGGAACGACCTCTGGAACGACCTCGGGATCACCGACGAGAGGCTGACCCTGCGATGAACCGACTGCTCGCCGCCGCGCTGACCGCGGCCACGGGAGCCGCGCTCGCCCTCGCGGCCGCCTTCGGCGTGCTCGCGCTCGTCAACGCGACACCGGACCAGCCCAATACGCCCCTGGTGACCTACGAGACGCCCGGCCAAGGGGGCTGAGCCGTGCCGGCCACCGCTCGCTCCGCATGGTGCGACGTGCCGCGCCTCCAGGCCAAGCAGTTCGTGGCGCTCGCCCTCGACGAGGCGCCCCGGCTCGCCCGGGACATCCTCGACGAGATCCACCGGGAGTTCCCCCAACTTCCCGTCGTGCTCGACGAGTCGGGCGAGGCGGTGGCCCTCGTCGGCATCCGCCGCGCCGTCGAGGACTTCGTGCGCGGCTTCGCCGACGGGGCCGCGGACGGCCTTCCGGAGAGCCATGCCCCGGCCCTCTTCCAGGAGTTCGGGCGCGGCCAGTCCCTGCACGGCCGCAGCCTCGACTCGCTCCAGGCGATGTACCGGCTCGGCGTGAAGATGTCCTGGCGCCGCCTCGCCGACATCGGGCAGCGGCTGCACATCCCGCCCCCGGCGATGTACGAACTCGCGGAGGCCGGCTACGAGTACCTCGACGGCCTCGTCGACCAGTCGGTGCGCGGCTACGCCGAGGCCGCCGCCCGGCAGGCGGGCGAGCGGCTGCGCCAGCAGCGCAAGCTGATGGACCTGCTCCTCGAAGGGCGGACCGCCGCGCCCCGCGACCCCGTGCAGGCGCTCACCGAACGCGCGGCGCGTGTCGGGTGGCCGGTGCCCGCGCACGTCGCCGTCGGCGTGCTGCTGCGGCCCGCCCGCGACGCGGTCGCCCCCGCCGTGGGGTCCGACGTCCTCCTCGACATGGAGCCGGAGCGGCCCCGGCTCGTCCTGTCCGAACCCGATGCCGCGGGCCGCGGCGATCTGCTGCGCCGCGCGCTGTCCGGCTGGACCGGGGCGATCGGGCCGCCCGTCGCGCCCGCCGACGCGGCGAAGTCGCTGCGCTGGGCCGAGGCCGCGGTCGGCCTCATGGAGCGCGGGCTGCTGCCCGACGCCGAAGTGGTGCAGTGCACCCAGCACACCCAGGCCCTCGTCCTGCTCCAGCCCGAGGAGCTCGTCGACGATCTCGCGCGGCGCGCCCTCGAACCCCTCAGCCGCTGCGGTCGCACGCACGCGCGGCGCCTCGCCGAGACCCTGCTCGCCTGGCTGGAGACCCGCGGGGGCGCCCCCGAGGTCGCGGCCCGGCTCGGCGTGCATCCGCAGACCGTGCGCTACCGGCTGCGCCAGATCCGCGAGCTGTGGGGCGACGAGGTCGACGACCCGGACCGCCGCTTCGAGCTGGAACTGGTGCTGCGGGCCCGGCGTCTTCGGGGGGATCTCGGGCCCGTGTAGACCGTGCAGGCCGTGTAGCCCGTGCAGGCCGTGTGCAGGGAGTCGGATCACCCATTGCCCGGTCAATGTCCCTGTGCTTAGCCTATGTTCGCGATACCGACCGTCTGTTGAAATCTCGAACGACTCAATCTCGAACGACTCGAACATA
Organism: Streptomyces sp. NPDC102360; assembly: GCF_044766085.1. Lineage (NCBI taxonomy): Bacteria > Bacillati > Actinomycetota > Actinomycetes > Kitasatosporales > Streptomycetaceae > Streptomyces > Streptomyces sp. NPDC102360. The sequence continues at coordinate 239,201 of NZ_JBIWLG010000012.1, forward strand.
GGGAGGGGTCGGTTGTGGGACGTCTCGTACCAGCCGTGACCCGCGCTCTGGACATACTGGAGCTGTTCCTGGACGGGGACGGCACGCTGTCCGCCCCCGACATCGTCCGCAAGCTACAGCTTCCGCGGACCACGGTCCACGAACTGGTCACCACGCTCGCCGCCCGCCAGTACATCGTGCAGGTCCCGAGCCAGCCGGGCCGCTACCGCCTCGGTGTGCGCCCCTACCAGCTCGGCAGCCGGTACGCCGAGCAGCTCGACCTCGCCGCCGAGGGGCAGCACGTCGCCCGCGACGTCGCGGAGACCTGCGACGAGACCGTCCACGTGGCGATCCTCGAGGGCACCGACGTCATCTACATCGCGAAGGTCGACTCCACGCACGCCGTGCGCATGGTGTCCGCCGCCGGCCGCCGCCTCCCCGCGCACTGCACGTCGGTCGGCAAGATGCTGCTCGCGTCGCTGCCCGACGCCGAGCTGACCGCGCGGATCCCGGACGATGCGGACCTCGTGGCCATGACCGAGAACTCGATCACCGACCCGGCGGCCCTGCGCGCGCACCTGGAAGGCGTGCGCGAGCGCGGCGTCGCCGTGGAGAGCCGCGAGTCGAACACGGACGTGTCGTGCGTCGCCGCGCCCGTGCGCGACCGCACCAACCGGGTCGTCGCCGCGCTCTCCATCTCCGTACCGATGATCCGCTGGAGCGACGCGCGCGAGGACGAGCTGGCGGGGCTCGCCGCGAAGGGCGCCGCCGACCTCTCCGAGCGCCTCGGCCACCGGGGGGGGGCGCGATGAGGATCCGCGTGGAGCAGGCCGTACGGGCCTCGGCGGAACTGGGCGAGGGACCGACCTGGGACCCGGCCACGGGCCGCGTGATCTGGGTGGACATCCTGAACTCCCGCGTGCACACCTACGAGCCGGGCGGCGGCCACCGCACCGTCCTTGCCACCGAACAGCACGTGGGCGCCGCCAAGCCGCGCGCGGGAGGCGGCCTGGTCGTCAACCTCCGTGACGGCGTGGGGAGTTACGGCACGGGCGGGACCTTCACGTGGCTGCACCGCGAGCCCGTCCCCGGCCGACGGGGCAACGACGCGGCGGTGGCCCCCGACGGCGCGCTGTGGGCGGGCTCGATGCCGTACGACGAGACGCCCGGCGGCGGCAACCTGATCCGCGTCGCGCCCGATGGCGCGGTGACCGAGGTCCTCGACGACGTCACGATCTCCAACGGCACCGGCTGGAGCCCCGACGGCACGCGCATGTACTACGTGGACACACCGACGGGGCGTATCGACGTCTTCGATGTGGACGGTGAACAGGTGCGCAACAGGCGGGAGTTGGCGACCGTGGAGGACGGCGCCGGCTCGCCCGACGGCCTCACCGTCGACGCGGACGGCTGCGTGTGGGTGGCGCTGTGGGACGGGGGCGCCATCCGCCGCTACACGCCGTCCGGCACCCTCGACCGCGCCGTACGGCTGCCGGTCTCGCGCCCGACGGCCTGCGCCTTCGGCGGGCCGGACCTGACGGATCTGTACGTGACGTCCGCCCGGGTCGGCCTCGACCGGCCGGAACCGCTCGCGGGCTCGCTGCTCGTGCTGCCGGGGATCGGGCAGGGGGTGGCCCAAGCGGCCTTCGGCGGCTGAGACTTCGGCAGAGCCACCTCCAAGAGGCAGGGGCGTACGGCGTTCGCGTCGTGCGCCCCGTACTTTTTCCCGCGATTCCCGTGCGACCCATTGACGCGGAAGCGCTTCGATTTTACGGTCCCGTTCGAAGTTACGAGCGGCATTCGATATATCGAACGTAGGGAGGGGTCGGTTGTGGGACGACCTGGCCTGAACCGCAGACAACTCCTCGCCGGTGCGGGTGGGTTGGCGGTCGCGGGAAGCCTGGGATTCGCGGCCTTGGGAACGGGCGCCGACGCGCTCGCCTCGGGCGCGGACACCCGCGTGCGCTACTGGAACCTCTTCAGCGGCGGCGACGGGTACAACATGATCTCGATGCTGGACGACTTCCGTAAGGAACATCCGGACGTCGACGTGAAGGACTCCACGCTCCAGTGGGGCACTCCGTACTACACGAAGCTCGCGATGGCCGCCGCGGGCAACCGCGCACCCGATCTCGCGGTGATGCACCTGGGCCGGCTCACCGGCTTCTCGCCCGGCCGCCTCCTGGATCCGTGGGACGTCGACCTGCTCGCCAAGTACGGCGTGAAGGAGGCCGATTACAACCCCGAGCTGTGGAAGCGCGCGGTGATCGACGGCAAGCTCTACGCGCTGCCGCTCGATATCCACGTACAGCTCTGTTACTACCGCGAGGACGTCCTGAAGAAGGCGGGCCTGCTCGACGGAGACGGCCGGATGCTCCAAGTGACGTCCACCGACGAGTGGTTCGACATGCTGAAGGAGGCGAAGAAGGCCACCAAGAAGGGCCTTCAGACCCTCGGCCTGCACGTCAACGACCTCAACATCCAGTGGTGGATGTTCGTCGCCTTCTACACGCAGCTCGGCGGCACCTGGTTCGACAAGGCCAACGCCGAGGTCACCTTCGACACCGACAAGGCCACCCAGGTCCTGGAGTTCCTGCGCAAGCACATCACCGACGGCTACACCATCTCGGGGGCGGCCGACGCCGAACAGTTCATCAACGGGGCGCCGTTCGACTGGGAGGGCAACTGGTCGGTGCCGGTCTTCGACGGCGCCAAGGTGAAGTACGGGGCGACCCCGCTGCCGCCCGTCTTCGGCAAGCAGGCCACCCACGCCGAGTCGCACTCCTTCGTCCTGCCGCACCAGGAAGGCCGCGGCGGCGCGGCGAACGAGGCGGCGCACCAACTCGCCGCGTACGTCGTCCAGCACGCGCGGAAGTGGGCGCTCGGCGGGCACATCCCCGCGAACATGCCGACCCTGGCCTCGGCCGCGTACAAGAAGATGCACCCGCAGAGCGAGTACGTGTCCGCGATGAACCACCAGGCCACCGAGCCGAAGGTGTGGTTCGCGGGCTCCACCGGGCTGCTCGCCCAGCGCACCGGGCCCATCGTCATGTCCTCGACGGCGGGCTCCAGCCGACCGGAGGCGGCGGCCCGCCGACTGAAGGGGACGCTGGCCCAGCTCCTCGCATCCAAGAATCCGATGGACGGCATGACCGCCGCGCAGGCCCTTTCCGGCCCGCGTCACGCGCAGGGAGGTGCGGTCGCATGACGACGACCAGTGCCGAGACCGTCATCGCACCGGCGCGCGCGAAGACCGCCGCCGACAGCGCGACGGTCCGCCGCAAGCAGGGCTTCCAGCACGGGGGCTGGTTCGTCGCCCCGTTCCTCCTGCTGTTCACGCTGTTCGTGATCTGGCCGCTGATCCGCGGCGTGTACCTCTCCTTCACCGACGCCAACATCTCCGGCGACGCCGCGAACTTCGTGGGCCTCGGCAACTACAAGGAGGCCCTCCAGGACCCGATGATGTGGGACTCGCTCGGCCACAGCGCGTACTTCACGCTGCTGGTCGTGCCCTGCATCACGGTCCTCGCCTTCCTGCTCGCGATGCTGGCCCACCACATCGAGCGCGGAAAGTGGCTGTGGCGGCTGTGCTTCTTCCTGCCCTTCCTGCTGCCGTCGACGGTCGCGGGCAACCTGTGGCAGTGGCTGTTCAACCCCGGTACGGGCCTGGTCAATTACGTCTTCGGTATCGACACACCCTGGCTGTCCGACAAGTCGTACGCGATGCTCGGCGTGGTCATCTGCACCGTGTGGTGGACGGCCGGCTTCAGCTTCCTGCTCTACCTGGCCGCCCTCCAGGGCATCCCGGCCCATCTGTACGAGGCCGCGAAGCTGGACGGTGCCAACGCCTGGCACCGCATGGTCCACATCACGCTGCCGATGCTCCGCAACATCACGGGCCTCGTCGTCGCGCTGCTGATCCTCGCCTCGCTCCAGGTCTTCGACCAGGCCGTCGTCATGATGGACTTCGGCCCGGGACCCGAGGACAGCACCCGCACCTTCGTGCAGTTCACCCTGGAGCAGGGCTTCACCGCATACCGCGTCGGCTACGCCTCCGCGATCTCCATCATCTTCTTCGTGATCATCGCGGCCGTCGCCCTCGCTCGGATGTGGCTGCTGCGCAACCGTGAGGAGGGCGCGCGATGAGCGGCGCTGTCGTTCGGATACGTAGCCGTCGGCCCTGGACGCCCGGCCAGATCGTCCTCACGCTGCTCGGTGTGGCGGTCTCCGTTGTCATGCTGGCCCCGCTGGTCTGGGCCCTGTTCACCTCGCTCAAATCGGAGACCGAGGCCGTCGAGGTGCCGACGCACTGGCTGCCCGAGGTCTGGACGGGCCAGGCGTGGAAGGCCCTCTTCGAGACCGGCAACATCACCAACTGGTTCGTCAACTCCGTCGTCGTCTCCGTGGTCGTGACGGCCGTGGTCCTCTTCGTCGCGGCGCTCGCCGGATACGGCTTCGCGCGTACGGAGTTCAAGGGCAAGGCCGCCCTGATGGGTCTGGTCATGGCCGGCCTCATGATCTCCCCGGCCATCCTCGGCGTCCCGCTGTTCACCACGGTCCAGCAGATGGGGATGGTCGATACGTACTGGGGCATGATCCTGCCGCAGTGCGCGCCCGCCGCGATGGTCTACATCCTCTACAAGTTCTTCCAGGGCATCCCGCGCGAGCTGGAGGAGGCCGCGTTCATCGACGGGGCGGGCCGCTGGCGGGTCTTCTTCACGATCGTCGTGCCGCTGTCCCGCCCCTCGCTCGCGGCGGTCGGCATCTTCACCTTCATCAGCTCGTGGAACAACTTCCTGTGGCCGTACATGGTCACCAACAACCCCGACCTGATGACCATGCCGAACGGCATCGCGACCGTCATGAACTCCTACGGCATCCAGTGGGCCCAGCTGATGGCGGGCGGCCTGATGGCGGGCCTCCCGCTGATCATCGTCTTCGTCTTCTTCCAGCGGCAGATCGTGGCGGGTGTGGCCCATACGGGCCTCGCCGGGCAGTGACCCCCGGCATCTGAAGATCGTCCAGCACGTCGAAAGGAACGCTTTGCGCACCGCACGCTTCACCCTCGACCCCGCCTTCACCGTCGGCACGGTCAACCCCCGGCTCTTCGGATCGTTCGTGGAGCACCTGGGCCGCTGCGTCTACACCGGCATCTACGAGCCGGGCCACGAGCGCGCGGACGAGTCGGGCCTGCGTACCGATGTCCTGGAACTCGTACGGGAGTTGGGGGTGACGGCCATCCGCTACCCCGGCGGCAACTTCGTCTCCGGCTACAAGTGGGAGGACTCGGTCGGCCCCGTCGAGGACCGCCCGGCCCGCCTCGACCTGGCCTGGCGCACCACCGAGCCGAACCGCTTCGGCCTCTCCGAGTACATCGACTTCCTCCGCAAGGTCGGACCGCAGGCCGAGCCGATGATGGCCCTCAACCTGGGTACGCGCGGTGTCGCGGAGGCGATCGAGCTCCAGGAGTACGCGAACCACCCGAAGGGCACCGCCCTGTCCGACCTCCGTATCGAGCACGGCGACAAGAACCCCTTCGGGATCCGCCTGTGGTGCCTCGGCAACGAGATGGACGGCCCCTGGCAGACCGGCCACAAGACGGCCGAGGAGTACGGGCGGATCGCGGCGGAGACGGCGCGCGCGATGCGCCAGATCGACCCGGACGTGGAGCTGGTGGCCTGCGGCAGCTCCGGCCAGTCGATGCCGACGTTCGCCGAATGGGAGGCGAAGGTCCTCGCCGAGACCTACGACCTCGTCGACCACATCTCGCTGCACGCCTACTACGAGGAGCACGACGGCGACCGGGACTCCTTCCTCGCCTCGGCGGTCGACATGGAGTCGTTCATCGAGAACGTGGTGGCGACCTGCGACCACGTGGGCGCGCGCCTCAAGTCGCCGAAGAAGATCAACCTCTCGTTCGACGAGTGGAACGTCTGGTACCAGTCGCGCACCGAGTCCGAGGTCGCGGCCCTCGACTGGCCGGAGGCCCCGCGCCTCCTGGAGGACGTCTACACGGTCACGGACGCCGTCGTCTTCGGCTCGCTCCTCATCGCGCTCCTGCGCCACGCGGACCGCGTGACGGTGGCGTGCCTCGCCCAACTGGTCAACGTGATCGCCCCGATCATGACCGAGCCGGGCGGCCCGGCCTGGAAGCAGACGACGTTCTTCCCGTTCGCGGCGGCCTCCAAGTACGGCCGCGGCGAGGTCCTCGACGTCCGCGTCTGCGGACCCACGCACGACACGCAGCGCCACGGCACGGCCGACCTCCTGCACGCCACGGCGGTCCGCGCCGAGGACGGCACCGTCACCGTCTTCGCGGTGAACCGCAGCCAGACGGAAGCGCTTCCGCTCGAAGTGGCGCTGAACGGCCTGGAGTTGACGTCGATCGTCGAACACTCGGTGCTCTCCGACACCGACCCGGACGCCCGCAACACCCTCGCGGAACCGGAGCGGGTGGCGCCGCACGCGGCGACGGGAACGGCCCTCGATGACGGCACGCTCAGGGCCGATCTCGAACCGCTGTCGTGGAATGTGATCCGGCTGGCCTGACACCAGGGCGGCAACCCCCCACGCGCCGGCGGCGACCAAAGGGAGTAACGCCGCCCACGGGCACCCCCATTGGAAGGCACCCGCCATGGCCAAGCACCGCAGCAACAGAATCCTGCGCAACCGGCGCCGCCTCGTGGCCATCGCCACGGGTGGCGCCGCGGCGGCCGCGCTCGGCGCGCTCCCGCTGATGATGTCGTCGGCCGGCGCCGCGGAGGCGGGCCCCGTCGGCTACGGCGCCGCCGCGACCGGCGGCGGCGACGCGGCCCCCACCACGGTCACCTCGCTCTCCGCGTTCGAGTCCGCCGTCGAAGGAGACGCCGCGAAGGTCGTGAAGGTGGACGGCACGTTGACCCTCGACGGGCAGGTCGACATCGGCTCCAACACCACGGTCCTGGGCGCCGGTTCGGACTCCGGGTTCACCGGCGGCGGCCTCCGGATCAAGGACGCCACCAACGTCGTCGTACAGAACCTCAACATCAGCAAGCCGCTCGCGCCCTCCGACGGCATCACCGTCCAGAAGTCGACGAAGGTCTGGATCGACCACAACTCGTTCTCGGCGGACCGGGATCACGACAAGGACCACTACGACGGGTTGCTCGACATCACGCACGCCTCCGACAACGTGACCGTGTCCTGGAACACCGTCAAGGACCACTTCAACTGAATCTTGCGAGGAATCCCGTGGCTTCAGCCATCGGGAGGAATCGCATCCCGTGACCGCGCCCCGGAGGGGCGCAGCGTTCTACCGGCGGAGCCGGTCGGGGCTCGCCGCGGAGCGGCGTGATGCTGAATCTTGCGCGGAATAGGGCTCTGGCTCAGCCGGGGCGTTGCTGGTTCTCGATGTACTCCTTGACCACCTTCAAGGGGGCGCCTCCGGCGGAGGCGGCGAAGTAGGACGGTGACCAGAAGTGCTCGCCCCACAGATGGCGGCGGATGTGGTCGGGGTATTCCTTGCGCAGCAGGCGCGCGGACACGCCTTTGAGGGAGCCGACCAGGCGGGACAGGGCGACCTGCGGCGGATAGTGGACCAGGAGATGGACGTGGTCGGCTTCGCCGTTGAACTCGGCCAGTTCGGCCCGGAAGCCGGCGCACACTTCGGTCATGATCTTCTCGCACCGGGTGAGGATCTCGTCGGTGAACACGGCCCGCCGGTACTTCGGGACAAAGACCAAATGGGCATGCAGGGTGTAGACAACGCTACGACCCCTACGAATGTTCGGATTTGGTTCCCATCGTGGTGACACAGGCCAAGTAGTAGCATGTCGGGCATGAAGCTGGTGGTGCGCGTCAAGCTGCTGCCAACGCCCGCGCAGGCGTTGGCACTTGAGGCAACCTTGCATGCCTGCAACGAGGCGGCGAACTGGCTGTCGGCGCAGGCTTTCGAGCACACGGTGCGCTCCCGGTCGGGCCTGCAGGTGCTGGCGTACGGGGAGTTGAAGGCGCAGGGATTGTCCGCGCAGCCCGCGCTGCATGTGCTGCGCAAGGTCGCTGACGCCTACACCACGCTGAAGGCGAACCTGAAGGCCAAAAACCTGGGCAGGCCCGGCTCCACGCGGCACACGAAGGGCACCGGCAAGCCGATCACCTTCCGTGCGCAGGCCGCCCAGCCCTTCGACGACCGGTGCCTGTCCTGGCAGATGCACGAGCGCACGGTGTCCATCTGGACCACCACCGGGCGGCTGAAACAGCTGGCCTTCACCGGCAGTACCGGACAGCTGGCCTTCCTCGAAGCGCACCGCAAGGGCGAGAGCGACCTGCTGTGCCAGGACGGGCAGTGGTACCTGATCGCTACCTGCGAGGCCCCCGAGAGTGCACAGAATGCGCACCCGGCCGGGTTCGTGGGGGTGGACTTGGGGATCGTGAACATCGCCACCACCTCCACCGGCCGCCGCTACAGCGGGCGCCGCATCAACCGCACCCGGGAACGCGACCGGGCGCTGCGCTCCACGCTGCAGAAGAAGGGCACCAAGTCAGCCAAGC
>NZ_JBIWLG010000013.1:0-247226 GCF_044766085.1 Streptomyces sp. NPDC102360
GACCGCCGCGATCTGGCACAACGACCAGACCGGACAGCCCGTACTGCGGTCACTGACCGCCTACGACCACTGACCCCTTGGAATCGATCATCTAGGGCTGTCGTTCGGGTCAGGCCCTCGGCCCTGACTTCACGCTCCCGCCCGCGCCGTGGCGTCCGGCACGCCCCGGACGCCACCGCGCCACCCTTCGGGCGACGACGGGAGCCCGAAGGCAGGATCCAGCGGCGACCCGACCGGCAGGCGAGCTCCGGCTCCGCCCCTGCCACCGACCTTGAGGAGATCACCGTGATGGGCCCTGCCACCGCGTCACCCCGTCCCACCCCGGCCCACGACCGGACCGGCTCGGACCAGCCGTACTGGCTGCGGGTGGCCCGCGAGGTGGCGGACGATCTCGCCACGGACGCGGTCGCCAGGGAGCAGGCGGGCAAGGCCCCCGTAGACGAGGTGTCCCGGTTGCGCGAGGCGGGCCTGCTGACACCCCCGGCGTCGACCGAGACCGATGGAGGCGGCGGAGACTGGGCCGCCGCCCTCGCCGTGGTCCGCGAGATCGCCGCGGCGGACGGTGCGATCGGCCAACTCCTCGGTTGTCACTACTTCTTGGCGGGCAGCGCCCGGTTCTTCGCCGGGCCCGCGCTCGCCGCGCAGATCGAGGAGCGGTCCGCGGCCGAGCAGTGGTGTTGGGGCGGCGGATTCGCCCGCCAGGAACCCGCACTGACCCTGACCAGGAGCGGCGGCGGGCTGGTGCTCAACGGGCGGCAGGACTACACCACCGGGGTCCTGGCCGCCGACCGGCTCGCCGTGCGGGCCGTACGGGCGGACACGGGCGCGCCGCTCGCCGTCGTGGTGGACGCCGACCGGCCCGGTGTCGTGATCGACGCCGCCGCGGACACCTTCGGCAGGCGGCTCGCGGCCGGCGGCAGCGTGGAGTTCGACGACGTGGTGGTCACCGCCGACGAGGTGCTCGGCCCGCTCTCCGCGGACGAGGATTTCCTGCCGCCCCGGACGGCACTGGCCTCGCCAGTCGCCCACCTCGTCTCGGTCCAGGTCCTGCTCGGCACGGCCGAGGGCACGCTCGCCGAGGCCCGCGAGTACAGCAGGACGGGCCAGACACCCCTGCATCCGGCCTGGCCGGTCGGCAGCCCGCACGACCCGCAGGTGCTGACCACCTACGGGGAGCTGACCGTCCTCGTCCGCTCCGCGTCGGCGCTCGCCGACCAGGCGCTGGGAGCCGTACAGGACGCGCTGGCGCTCGGCGACGAGCTCGCGTACGACGCGTACGCGGAGGTCGCCGCGCTCGTGACCATGGCGGAGACCGCCGCTTCCAGGGCCGCGCAGGAGTCCACCAGCCGGGCACTGGACATCGTCGGCCCGCGCGCCGCATCCGCACGCCTCGGCTTCGACCGTTTCTGGCGCAACGCCCGCACGCACACTCTCTACGAGCCGCTCGGGCATCAACTCCGCGACATCGGCGACTACTTCCTCAATGGCGCGCAGCCTCCTTTCGCCCTCCCCGCCTGAGGCTCTTCACCGAGATCTCGAAATGCGAGACTCGTGCGTCCATATGATGAACACCCTCTTGGGGTGAGCGCTTCCTTCTGCCACGATCCCTATCTGTCAGGTAGGAAAACTGGGAAAGTCAGGGGGTGGCGATGCGTACGCTCAGCCGCGTCGACCTGTCGCGCCTCCTGCTGACCTCGCGCCGCCACATCGACCTCGGCCGCACGTCCAGCGCCATCTGTCGGGCCGCCTGAGCCGTCTCCGTCCGCAGGGGCGCCCGAGGGCGCCCGCGGGACGACGGCCCGAGTCCGGCCCCATGCCGGCCCACGGCCCCACGGCGCCCCGCGCGCCTCCCCTGAACCACTCATTCCCCGAGAGGACACCTCCGTGTCTGCCGCACGCCCTCGCACCACCCTGCGCACCCTCGCCGCCGTAGCAGCACTTCCCCTTCTGCTGACCGCGTGCGGCTACGGGTCCGAGTCGACCGACAGCGGCGGTCAGGCCAAGGCCGCGTCGGGTGCCAAGAAGCTCTCCGCCGACTCGGTGAAGATCGGCTACTTCCCCAACCTGACGCACGGCACCGCCCTGGTGGGCGTCCAGAAGGGCCTGCTGCAGAAGGAGCTCGGCGGCACCGAGATCAAGCCGTCGACCTTCAACGCCGGCCCCTCCGAGATCGAGGCCCTCAACGCCGGCTCCATCGACATCGGCTGGATCGGCCCCTCCCCCTCCATCAACGGCTACACCAAGTCCAAGGGCAAGTCCCTGCGGATCATCGGCGGTTCGGCCTCCGGCGGCGTCAAGCTGGTCGTGAACCCGAAGAAGATCAAGTCCCTGGACGACCTCAAGGGCAAGAAGATCGCCACGCCGCAGTTCGGCAACACGCAGGACGTCGCGTTCCTCAACTGGATCGCGGAGAAGGGCTGGAAGGTCGACGCCCAGAGCGGCAAGGGCGATGTCTCCGTCGTCCGCACCGACAACAAGATCACGCCGGACGCCTACAAGTCCGGCTCCATCGACGGCGCCTGGGTGCCCGAGCCCACCGCGTCCAAGCTCGTCTCCGAGGGCGGCAAGGCCATCCTCGACGAGGCCGACCTGTGGCCCGACAAGAAGTTCGTGATCACGAACATGATCGTGTCGCAGAAGTTCCTCAAGGAGCACCCGGACGTCGTCGAGGCCGTGCTGCGCGGCTCGGTGAAGACCAACAAGTGGATCAACGCCAACCCGGAGAAGGCCAAGGCCTCCGCCAACGCGGCGCTGCAGAAGCTGTCCGGCAAGGCGCTGCCGGCCGATGTCATCGACCCGGCCTGGAAGTCCATCGACTTCCTCGACGACCCGCTGGCCTCGACCCTCGACTCCGAGGCGAAGCACGCGGTGAAGTCCGGACTCCTCGAGCAGCCCGACCTCAAGGGCATCTACGACCTGAAGCCTCTCAACAAGGTCCTCAAGGCCGAGGGCGAGGACGAGGTCGACGACGCCGGCCTCGGCGCGAAGTAACAACCCATCGGACCGGTCACGTCGAGCAATTGACGAACCATCAGGACCATCCGGGCCATCAGGACCCTCAGGAGGTGACGCCCATGGCCACCACGATCGCCAAGTCGGCCGAGGCCGTCGAGACGGTGACACACGCAGCGCGAATCGAGCATGTCTCGAAGTCCTTCCCCGCGCCGGGCACGCCCGGCGGACAGCAGCTCGTCCTTGACGACATCACACTCGATGTCGCGCCGGGTGAGTTCGTCACCCTCCTGGGGGCCTCGGGCTGCGGCAAGTCCACACTGCTCAACCTGGCCGCGGGCCTCGACCTGCCGTCCGCGGGCTCCATCGCCACGGACGGCAGGCCCGCCCTGATGTTCCAGGAGCACGCGCTGTTCCCGTGGCTGACCGCGGGCAAGAACATCGAGCTGGCGCTCAAGCTGCGCGGGGTCGCGGCGCAGGAGCGGCGCACCGAGGCCGAGCGACTGCTCGACCTCGTACGGCTGACCGGCGCGCACCGCAAGCGGGTGCACGAACTGTCCGGCGGCATGCGCCAGCGCGTGGCCCTCGCCCGTGCGCTGGCCCAGGACAGCCGGCTGCTGCTGATGGACGAGCCGTTCGCCGCGCTCGACGCCATCACCCGCGACGTGCTGCACGACGAGCTCACCCGCATCTGGCAGGAGACGGGTGTGTCGGTGCTGTTCGTGACGCACAACGTGCGGGAGGCGGTGCGCCTGGCCGAGCGCGTCGTCCTGCTGTCGTCCCGCCCCGGCCGCGTCGCCCGGGAGTGGACGGTCGACCTGCCGCGACCGCGGCGCCTGGAGGACACCTCGGTCGCCGAACTGTCCGCCGAGATCACCGAAGAACTGCGTGGGGAGATCCGCCGCCATGGCCGCCACTGACCACACCGTCACCCTCGACGCGGATCCCGCGAAGGCGGACTCCGACGAGCCCCGGCGCCCGAGCGACCTCGCGGGTCTGGAGGCCGGGCTCGACGCACTCGACTCGGTGCAGAGCGTCCGGGCGCCGCTGCGCGAGACACTGCGCCGCAAGGTGCTGCCACCGGTGACCGCGGTCGCGGTGGTGCTGGTGGTCTGGCAGCTGCTGGTGTGGGCGGGGGTCGTGCCCGACTACAAGCTGCCCTCGCCCTCCGAGGTGTGGGGCGAAGTGCGCACGGCCTGGCTCCAGGGCACGCTCCTCGACTCCATCTGGACGTCCGTGTCACGCGGCCTGTTCGGTTTCCTCCTTGCCCTCGTCATCGGCACACCGCTCGGCCTGCTGGTGGCCCGCGTACGGTTCGTGCGGTCGGCGATCGGCCCGATCCTGTCCGGTCTCCAGTCCCTGCCGTCGGTGGCGTGGGTGCCGCCCGCCGTCATCTGGCTGGGCCTCAACGACTCGATGATGTACGCCGTGATCCTGCTCGGCGCGGTCCCCTCCATCGCGAACGGCCTCGTCGCGGGCGTCGACCAGATCCCGCCGCTGTACCTGCGCGCCGGACGGACCCTGGGCGCGACCGGGCTGCGCGGGGCGTGGCACATCGTGATGCCGGGCGCGCTCCCCGGCTATCTCGCCGGGCTGAAGCAGGGCTGGGCCTTCTCGTGGCGCTCGCTGATGGCCGCCGAGATCATCGCTTCGTCGCCCGACCTCGGCGTGGGGCTCGGCCAGCTGCTGGAGAACGGCCGTAACAACAGCAGCATGTCGCAGGTGTTCCTGGCCATCTTCCTGATCCTCCTGGTCGGCATCGCCATCGACCTGCTGATCTTCAGCCCGCTGGAGCGCAAGGTGCTGCGCGGGCGGGGGCTGCTGGTCTCCCGCTGACCACGACCGGCGGCCGGCCGGCCGGGACGGGGGTCCGGCCGGTCAGCCGCCGAGGGCGTCGGCCATGCGGTCGAGGTCGACGAGGAGGGCGGCCAGGCGCCGCTCGGGGATGGCCTCGATCATCTGCCGTTCGATGTCGTAGACGGCGGACCTGACCGCTTCGAGCCGCGTGCGGCCTTCGGGCGTCAGGTGGGTGGGCAGGGCGCGGCCGTGTTCGCTCGTGGCGGGGCGGGAGACCAGGCCCGCTTCCTGGAGGTGGCGCAGGACGACATTCACGGACTGCCGGGTGACGAACGTGGCGCGGGCGAGTTCGGCGTTGGACAGGCCCGGCCGCTCGTCGAGAAGTTCGAGGCAGGAGTACTGCGGCACGGTCAGCCGGTGCTCGCGCAACGCCGCGTCCATGGCGCCGCGAAGGGCCGCGGCGGCGCGCTTGAGGCGGTATCCCACATGGTCCGTGACATTGTCCGCGGGGTGCGGCGGCTGCGTCGGCTTCCGGTCTTCCATGTCAGCAGTTTGACATACGAGCGGGGTACACCTACGTTCGACATGTCAGAGTCCTGACATTGGATGCACGCTTACGCCGGAGGCGCCGACCATGAGCAGCCCCACCACCACCATCTCCGCCGACGCGGACCTGATCACGCTGGTGAACGTCTTCACTGTCTCGCCGGAACGGCAGATCGAGCTCGCCGACGCCCTCGACCGGGCCACCCGCGACGTCTTCCTGGCCGTGCCCGGCTTCGTCTCCGCGAACCTCCACGTCAGCCTGGACGGCCGCCGTGTCGTCAACTACGCGCAGTGGAACAGCGAGCAGCAGTACCAGGAGGCCATGCGGCGCCCCGACGTCCGCGCGCACATCACCGAGGCGGCGGCGATCGCCGAGGCCTTCGACCCGACGTTCACGCAGGTCCGCTCGGTCCACCGGCCCGGCGAGCGGCAAGTCTGAGAGGCCTCCCGGTCCACCCGGCGCGCCGGTCATGGGGCCGAGCAGGGGAACGCGTTGCTGCACCCGGGTGGCACGGGAACGGCCCGGGGTGCGCGTCCCCCGACGGTCTGCTGATCTTTTAAGTGATCACTTGATCCCTCTCAGAAGGAGAAGTTCATGGTGCGTCGCATCGCAGCCGCTGTCGCCGTCGCCTCGGTGGCTGGGTTCCTGGCCGCCGGCCCCGCTGTCGCCGACATCGACGACAGCCACCACAGCAGCAGCCACGTGTATGACCACGCCGGAATCGCCGGTCAGGAGTTCGTCAACGTCGGCGGACGTGACGGGGTCACCGTCTCCAACTCGCTGGCGGCCCACCACAACGTCGGCGCGTGGAAGCACCACCACCGGTACCACGACTACGCCGGTCGCTGAGGTCCCCCGGGGGGGCTCCGCCCCTCGGTATGACGCATGACGCATGACGCATGACGCAGGCGGCCCCGCTTCGGCGGGGCCGCCTCCGCGTGTGCACCGGGAGGAACCTCATAACGAAGGTGTCTTCACCCGGCGTGTCGCACTGACACGGGACCGCCGCTCGGGACCACTGCTCGTATGAGTGAACTGAGCGATCTGATCCCCGTCGAGGCCATCCGCCTCGACGTGGCCGCCCCCGACTGGCAGTCCGCCGTGCGCACCGCCGGTGACCTGCTCGTCTCCACGGACGTCAGCACGGACACGTACTCCGAGGAGATGCTCCGCAACGTCGAGGAGAACGGCCCCTACATCGTCATCGCGCCCGGCTTCGCCTTCGCGCACGCCCGGCCCTCCCCCGCCGTCCGGCGTACGGGCATGTCATGGGTCCGGCTCTCGACACCGGTGAACTTCGGGCACGAGACGAACGACCCGGTCCATCTCGTCGTCGCCCTCGCCGCCGAGGACGCCGGGGCACACACCCAGGCGATGGGCGCCCTCGCCCGGCTGCTCGCGGACCAGGACACCTCCGCGGCCCTGGACCGTGCTCCGACACCGGAGGCCCTGCGGCGGATCCTCGTAGGAGACACCGCACCGACCCCGGCACCGTCCGGCAGCACACCCGAACGGCCCGCGTCCAAGGGCTCCGGGCACGGCATGCACAAGATCCTGACGGTGTGCGGCAACGGGGTCGGCACGAGCCTGTTCCTCAAGTCGACGCTGGACAAGGTGCTCGACCGCTGGAAGTGGAGCAGGTACATCACCACCGAGGCGACCGACACCATCTCCGCGAAGGGCAAGGCGTCCGAGGCGGCGGCCATCATGACCTCGCGGGAGATCGCGCGGACGCTCGGCGACGTAGGGGTGCCGGTGCGGGTGATCGAGGACTTCACCAGCACCAAGGAGGTGGACGCTGCGATGCGCGACCTCTACGACGTCTGATCCCCCGCCCCCACCGCTCCCCTCCCCAGGAGTCCCGCATGAACACCCTCGTCGACATCGCGAAATTCATCGTCAACGAGATCCTCAGCGTCCCCGCCTACCTCATCGGCATCATCACGGCCGTCGGCCTCCTCGCCCTGAAGAAGTCCGCAGGGCAGGTCATCGGCGGTGCCATCAAGGCGACCCTCGGCTTCCTGCTGATCGGTGCGGGCGCGACCCTTGTCACCAACTCGCTCGCCCCGCTCGGCACGATGATCACGGGCGCCACCGGTTCGCACGGTGTCATCCCCACCAACGAGGCGATCGTCGGCATCGCACAGGCCGAGTACGGCTCGCGCGTGGCCTGGCTGATGATCCTCGGCTTCCTCATCAGCCTGCTCCTCGCCCGCTTCACACCGCTCTCGTACGTGTTCCTGACCGGCCATCACATGCTGTTCATGGCAACGCTGTTGACGATGGTGATGGCCACGGCCGGTGTCACGTCATGGGTCGTGGTCGTCGCCGGCGCGGTGCTGCTCGGCGTCATGCTCGTCGCGATGCCCGCCTTCGCGCATCCCTGGACCAAGCGTGTCACCGGGAACAACACCGTCGCCGTCGGGCACTTCGGCACGGCCGGGTACATCCTCTC
Source organism: Streptomyces sp. NPDC102360 (assembly GCF_044766085.1). Classification (NCBI taxonomy): domain Bacteria; kingdom Bacillati; phylum Actinomycetota; class Actinomycetes; order Kitasatosporales; family Streptomycetaceae; genus Streptomyces; species Streptomyces sp. NPDC102360. Next base: position 7,752 of record NZ_JBIWLG010000013.1, read on the forward strand.
CGGTGCCACCGGGCAGGCCGTCGGCAAGAAGAGCCGCTCGACGGAGGAGATGAACCTGCCCGAGGGCCTGCGCTTCCTGCGTGACTCGATGGTGGCCACCGCCCTGTCGATGCTGCTCATCTACATGATCATGGCCATCGTCTTCCTCGCGAAGGTCGGGAAGACGGAGGCGTTCAAGGCGTTCGCGACGGGCGGGGGGACGCCCTCCACGGGTGTCGGCAACTACCTGATGTCATCGGTCGGTCAGGGCCTCCAGTTCGGCATCGCCGTCGCCGTCATCCTGTTCGGCGTCCGTACGATCCTCGGTGAGCTGGTCCCCGCCTTCCAGGGCATCGCGCAGAAGGTCGTGCCCGGCGCCATCCCCGCCCTGGACGCCCCGATCGTCTTCCCCTACGCCCAGAACGCCGTGCTCGTCGGCTTCATCTGCTCGTTCGTCGGCGGCCTGGTCAGCCTCGGGCTGCTCGTCGGTGTCTTCAAGCCCGCGTTCGGCACGGCCCTCGTCCTGCCGGGGCTCGTCCCGCACTTCTTCACCGGTGGCGCGGCGGGTGTCTTCGGCAACGCGACGGGCGGGCGCCGCGGGGCGGCCCTCGGGGCATTCCTCAACGGTGTGCTGATCACGTTCCTGCCCGCGTTCCTGCTGGGCGTCCTCGGCTCGTTCGGCTCGGCCAACACCACGTTCGGCGACGCCGACTTCGGCTGGCTCGGCCTCATCCTCGGCAACGTCGCCAAGGCCGGTGACGTCGCGGGTGTGATCCTCATGCTCGTCGTCGGCCTGTTGATCCTGGCCACGGCCATCACGTGGCAGAAGCGGGTCGTGGAGACCGGCTGGGACCCGGGCGCCAAGCGCGCCGCGCTGCTGCCGCCGGAGGACCGCCCGGAGCAGCACGACGAGACCGCGGGCGACCAGACCCCGGTCTCCCGCACGTACGCGAAGATCACGCCTCCGGCGGGCGCCCCGGTGCCGCCGCCTCCGCCGGAGGACTGAGCGGATCCCACACACACGTCGAAGGCCCGCTGCACCCCTCGGGGGTGTGGCGGGCCTTCGTACGGTGTGTCAGCCGGGGCCGGTCGGTGGGGGCCGGTCAGTGGGGGGGACGGTCAGTGCGCGAAGCCCCAGTCGAGAATCTTCGTCGCGTCGCCGAAGACCTCCTTGTCGGCGCCGACGATCGCGCCGACGAGCGTGCGGTTGTCCCGCTTCGCGGCGAAGACCAGGGAGTAGCCGGCCTCTTCGCCGCTGCCGGTCTTGACGCCCAGGGCGCCGTCGTAGCTGCTCAGCAGGTCGTTGGTGGTTTCCCAGGTGTAGTACCGGGTGCGGCCGTTGGCCGCCGGGGCCTCGGCCTCGTACTTCTTCAGCTTCACCACGTCGGCGAAGACCGGCTGGAGCATGGCGCGCTGGCCGAGCTTGGCGAGGTCGCGGGCGGTGCTGCGGTTGTCGCCGTGGGAGATGCCGTCGAACGAGTCGAAGTGGGTACCGGTCATGCCCAGCTGCGCCGCCTCGACGTTCATCTGGCTCACGAAGTCGGCGACCCGCGCTTCCGTGGTGTTCCCGACGCCGTAATTGTCGGCAAGCGCCATGGCGGCGTCGCCGCCGGAGGGAATCAGCATGGCGTGCAGCAGCTGCCGGGCGGTCAGCTTGTCACCGGTCTGGAGGTCGGCCGTGCTGGCGCCGTTCTCCTGGACATAGTCGCGGTACTCCTGCTTGACCGTGATCTGCCGGTCGAGCCATTCCGGGTGCTTGAGCACGACCACGGCAGTCATGATCTTCGTCGTGCTGGCCATCGACACACTCTCGTCGGCCTTGGCCCCGGCCCACATCTCGCGCTCCTGGCTGCCGTCGCGGGCGTCCAGGAGGTAGGCGTGGTCGGCCGCGACGGCGGGAACGTCCTGGGTGTCCGCGGCCGGCGCGCCCTCGTTCTGTTCGGCGGCGGGCGTGGCTGCCTGGGCGATGCCACCGGCGGTGATCGGCAGGACGGCCCCGAAGAGCGCGACCGTCGCGACTCTGGCTCCGGTCCGGTGCAGCCGGTTGGGTCGGGCATGGGAACCCATGGAACGCCCCCTCCTTCCGGCGGGTGTCCGCCGGTTCGTCATGGTAAATCGGTGCACCACGAACCTACTTGTCCACCGACCCTTCACGTCAAGATCGCCATGTCATAACCGGGTAACAGGCCTGACCTGCGTGAAGGTGACGTGCAGACAACCGGTCGATCCCGTGACCCCGGCAACCCGCACCCTCGATCAACACTCCACCCGCACACCGGACTTGAGCCCGTCGGCTCACTCGCCGTCGAAGGCGTCCCGTGCGCGTTCGATCTCGGGCATGTGTGTCGTGGCCCAGTCCAGCAGTACGTCGACCGGGCGGCGGAGTGTCTTGCCGAGGGGCGTGATCCGGTACTCGACGGCGACCGGGCGGGAGCTGAGCAGCTCCCGCTCGACGATGCCGTTGCGCTCAAGCCGCCGGAGTGTGGCGGTGAGTGATTTCTGGGTCACCTCGGGGATCGCGCGGCGCAGTTCGTTGAAGCGGCTTGGCCGTTCGCAGAGTTCGTTGAGGACGCTCAGCGACCACTTGTCCAGCACCTGGTCGAGGAGTTCCCGGTGCGGGGCGGTGACGCGGAGTTCGCTGTCAGGGGTGGGGGCGGAGGCGGGAGCGGTATCCATGCCGAAACCTGGTTCCGTTGAAGTGTCCTTTGTGCACCAGGTATCAAAGGTATACCTACGAATCGTTCGACATGAGCCTCGCGACGTGAGGCATGAGGAGTCCTCGATGGCCGTTCGCCGTTTCACCCCTGCCGGCATGCTTCAGCCCACCCCGTACCACCACGTCGCCGTCGCCACCGGCACGCGCCATGTGTACGTGAGCGGGCAGATCGCCCGCACCGCGGACGGGGCCCGGGTCGCTCCGGGCGACCTCGCGGGCCAGGTCGCGCACGCGCTGCGCAACACAGCGACCGGGCTCGCCGGCGCGGGCGCGACCTTCGACGACGTGGCGCGGCTGACGTTCCACGTCGTGGGGTGGACGCCGGAGAAGATCGACGCGTTCATGGCCGGAATCGGCCAGGTGGCCGGGGAGTTGGGTCTGGGCGACCGGCTCCCCCCGGCCTCGCTGATCGGCGTCGACTGCCTCTTCGAGCCCGACGTACTCGTCGAGGTCGAGGCGACGGCGGTTCTCGACTGAGAGGGCCTGACTGCCGTGCATGCACCAGGTCAGTCGGGCAGCCGTCTGTCGTCCACATGCGCGCCGTAGAAGTCGGCCTGGCGTTCCATGACCTCCCGCATCGGGGTGCCACGTGGCACCCCGTAGACGGTGCCCGGGAAGTCCAGGCCCTCCTGCTCCTCCCACAGCTCGTCGTGCTGGTCCGGCGAGAACAGCCGCGCCGGATCCCCGGCGGCGATCCAGCCGATGGGCACCACGGTGTCCGGGCCCAGCCGGGAGTTGGCGTGGAGCACGCTGTTGATCCGCAGTTCCGAGCGTGTCCCCGCCACCGCGCCGGGGAACATCGACACTCCGGTGGCCACGAAGACCTCGTCCTCCACGCGCGCCCCGTTGATGTGCGCGTGCGGCCCGATCAGTACGGAGTCGCCCAGCACGGCTGGGTGTCGCGCCCTCCCCCGCACCAGCGCGTTCTCCATGACCACGACGTCGCGGCCGGTGCGCACCTCGCCGTCCTCCGCGGTGAGGACGGCTCCGTGCAGGACACGCACGCGCTCCCCCAGGACGACCGCGCCACACAGCACGGCGGACGGAGCGACGTAGGCGGAAGCGGGGACCACGGGGCGTTTTCCACGGTGCTCGATCAGCATGCCCATGGAGCGTAGAGCAGGCGGGGCCGGACGGCACGTCCGCGCGGGCCCCTTCAGACGTCAGCGCGGTGGACGCTGACGGCATAGCCGCCACCGTCGTACGGCGCGGCGTCCCACGTCGCGAACCGGTCCACAAGGGTGAGACCGGCCGCCTCACAGCAGGCGTCGTACTCCGGCAGTGTGATCGTGGGCGGCACCGGCAGGTGGGCCGCGTCCAGGCCGAAGCCCGCGACCAGCAGTCCGCCCGGGCGCAGGGCCGCGGCCAGGCGCTTGACGACCGTGGCTTCGGTGCCGGGGGTGAGCAGCGGCATGACGTTGCCGGCGGCGACCACGAGGTCGAAGTCCGCGGCGATGCCGAGATCGGCCGGGTCGAACTCGGCGAGATCGGTCTGGTACCAGGGCAGTTGGGGCGCCCGCTCCCGTGCCACGTCGAGCATGGAGGCGTCCAGGTCGATCCCCACGCCGTCGTATCCGAGCTCCGCCAGCCGGATCATGACCCGTCCGGTGCCGCACCCGGCGTCGAGCACGCGGGCCCCGGCGGGCACGAGGGCCGCGCAGAAGGACGCCTCTCCGTGCATGTCCTTTCCGCTGCGCGCCAGCGCCTCGAAGCGGGCGGCGTACTCGCTGCCGGACGTTCCACCGGTCAGTTCCTGCCAACGACTCATGTGATCGACTATAGGTCGCCGGGCCGCCCGGTCACGCCTGGGCACCGCCCCCGCCCTCGCTCGCCGGAAGGCGTAGGACACACGCCGTGAGCAGCGCGAGGAAGGTGAAGCCGGCGGAGATCCACAGGGCCTGTTCGATGCCGCCGAGCGTGCCGGAGCCGGCCGCCGGGGCGACGAGTGCGATGCCGACCGAGGAGCCGATGCCGAAGCAGGCCGCGTTGATGCCGGGGACGGCGCCGGGCGCGTCCTTCGGGGAGACGACGACACCGAGCGCGTTGAGCGGCGTCATGGCCAGGCCGTTGTACGCGATGCCGAGAGCGCAGGCCGCCGCGAAGAGCAGCCACCGGTTGTCCGGCAAGAGGGCCGTGCCGAGCAGGATGAGGAGGCTGAGCCCCAGGCCCGTGCGCAGGAGTACGAGCCAGCCCTTGCGCGGTGCCAGCCATCCCGTCAGCGGTGCGGAGAGCAGACCGATGGCGGCGGGCGGGGTGAGGTAGAGCAGCGAGGAGAGCGTCGCGCTCATCCCGTAGCCGAACTCGCCGTCCTGGCTGAGCAGGACGAACGTGAAGTTGATCGCGGAGAAGACGCCCATCAGGGTCAGCAGGGTTGTCGCGAGCAGCGGCCACACCTGGCGCGAGCGCAGGTGCTCGATGGCGATGAGCGGGGCCGTACGGCGCTTCTCCGTCTGCCAGAAGACGACGAGCAGGGTGAGCGCGGCCAGCAGCAGGGCGAGCGGCAGCGGCGCCGACCAGCCGTGTGCGGAGCCCTTGCTGAGCGCGAGGTTGACGCAGATGAGCGCGGCGGACAGCTCGGCGGCGCCCCACCAGTCCATCCGCCGGCCGTCCTTGGGCGCGGTCTCGGGCAGGAAGCGCAACAGCAGGACGATCGCGGTCAGGCCGACGACGAGGATGGCCCCGAAGATCCAGCGGAAGCCGACGGTGTCCGCGACGATGCCGCCGACCAGGCCGTCGAGCCCGCCGACGCCACCGTTGATGGCGGTGACGAGCCCGAGGGCCGGGCCGAACCTGGCGGGGCTCATCGTGTCGCGCAGCAGCATGTACGTGACCGGGAAGGTGGCACCGGAGGCGCCCTGGAGGATGCGCCCGGCGATGAGCACGGGAACGCTGGGGGCCAGGGCGGCGATCAGCGCGCCGAGGCACATCGTGACCATCGCGGCCAGCAGGATGCGGCGGCGGCCCACGCGGTCGCTGAGCCGGCCGAGGACGACGCCCGCGACACCGCCGACGAGGAAGAACAGGTCCTGGGCGCCCGCCACTTGGGAGGCCGAGACCTGGAATTCCCTGGCGATCTCGGGGAGCGCGGGGGTGACCATGGAGGCACCGAGCTGGAACGCGATCACCGCGACGATGAGCGCGGTGAGCAGCAGTCCGTGCGATCTCCCGCGGCGGCCCGCGCCGTCCGCGTCCTCGGCGGCCGCCGCGGGAGCCGTGCGGCTCACGAGAGGGCTCCGGATCCGGTGGCGGGCAGGGCGGTTCCGGCCGGTGCGCCTACGGCCGGGACGCCTCCGGTCGGCACGTCTACGGCCGGTGCGTCTATGGAGTTGATCCGCTCCACGAGGCGCTCCGGGAACGTGCCGTCGGTCTCCAGGAGGACGCGGGCGTTGGCCTCGGGCGTGCGGGGGTAGCCGCGGTACATGCCCCGGGTGTCGGCGACGAGTTCGCCGCGCGCGGGGCCCTGCGTGGTGTCGACGGTGACGTGCAGCACGGGGGCCTGGACGGGCGCGAGGTCACCGGCGGCCATGGCGGCGGCCAGCGGGTCGTGGCAGGCGGAGGCGCGGAACGGGAACACGATCCGCTCGTGGAAGTCGAGGTACACGTCGAGGGCGTCGGCGGCGAAGCGGGCGGCCGGTGTGCCGTGGGCGCGCAGCCGGTCCTGGTGGGCGGGGGTGAGGCGCTCGCGCATGGTCACGTCGAGGGGGACGATCGTCAGCTCCCACCCGGCGGCGAGGACGCGTGCGGCCGCCTCGGGGTCGTTGCCGATGTTGGCCTCGGCACGGGCGCCGATGTTGCCGGGATGGTGGACGGCGCCGCCCATCACCGTGACATGGCTGACGAGTTCGGGGAGCCGGGGCTCACGCTCCAGGGCGTGGGCGAGGTTGGTGAGGGGCGCGGTGGCCAGGATGTGCAGGGCGCCCGGGGCCTCGTGCGCGGCGTCGATGATGAGCTGTACGGCGTCGCGCCGGTCGAGGTCGGCGGTGGGCTGCGGGAGTTGGATGTTGCCGATGCCGTTGTCGCCGTGCACGTGGGTGGCGTACTCGGGGTCGGTGCCGGTGAGCGGGGTGGCGGCGCCGGCCGCGACGGGGATGTCGGTGCGGCCCGCGAGTTCGAGCACCTGGAGGGTGTTGATCGCGGCCTGTTCGGCGCTGGTGTTGCCCGCGACGGTGGTGACACCGCGCAGGTCCACGCCGGGGGTGCCGGCGAGGTAGAGGAGGGCCAGGGCGTCGTCGACGCCCGTGTCGCAGTCCATGAGCAGGGGCAGGGGGGCGTTCATCGGGGGCCTTTCCGCGGGGAGGGAGTTCACATCCAACTCGGCTTCAGTTGTCAGACAACTGAAGTTCTGCGGTGGAGCGTAAGTACGGATCGCCCCGCTGACAAGAGGTTGATTTACCGGGTTGACCGGCGTAATGGCGCTGGTGCATGCTCGACGTGACGCCGTACCCGGCCCGGTGGATGTATGACCACTGGCGGCCGGAGAATGGTTGACATGACCGAGAGGCCCCGCCCCATGACCGCACGCGCGGCTCACCGCCGACCGCCCCGCGTCGAGCTGTACGAGCGGATCGTCGCCGCGATCCACGACGGCACCTTCCCGCCCGGCTCCGTGCTCCCCTCAGAGCCGGCGCTCGCCGGGGAACTGGGGGTGAGCCGCCCCGCGCTGCGCGAGGTGCTGATCCTGCTCCAGGAGGACGGGGTGATCACCCGCAAGCACGGGGTGGGCAGCCGGGTCAGCCATCAGCTACCGCCACGCGGCCTCGAACGCCTCTCACCCGTCGAGGACCTGCTCGACACCACGCACGTCGACAGCCGCCGGCTCGCCGCGAGCCGGGATCTGCCCACCGACTTCTCCGCCCACCACCTGCGGCTGTCCGGCAGCGACAGCACCTGGTTCTGGGAGACCCTGCTGGCGGCGGACGGCGTGCCCGCGTGTTTCGCGCACGAGTGGGCCGCCGACGACGACACCCTCGCCGAGGTCGTTCCCGACGGCCCGGCGCTCCTCAACCGCACGGCCGACGCGAGCCGGGGCGGGGCGCCGGACCGCAGCATGAGCGCCGTCCTCCTCGCTGCCACCGACGCCCCGCTCACCGGCCGCAGCACGGTCGGCGCGACGCTGCTCGGCGAGGAGCGCGGCGCGGCGATGGAGCGGTCCGCGCAGACCCCGGCGACGCTCGTGACGCAGGTCGTGTCCTGGGGCAGCCGGCCACTGTTCGCCGCCAAGTACCTCTACCCGGCGGGCGCCCCGCTGCTCCACGTACGCCAGCGCCGCTGATCGCTCCTGGCGCGCCGCGGCCGACAGGAGACCACGCGGCCCGCCGCCTCACGCCGTCGCCGCCCCCGGATCGCAGTCCTCCGCGATCTCGTCCAACAGGTCGATCAGCGCATGCAGCGCCGGATTCGGGTCGCCCGCGCGCCACGCCAGGGCCAGCGGCAGCGGCGGGATGTCACGGGCCGGGATGAGGACCACGCCGGGGACCTTGAGGTGGCCGGCGGAGGACGGCACGAAGCCGATGCCCACACCCGCGCCGACCAGCGTCAGGATCGTGTGCGTGTCCGGCGCCTCCTGGATGATGCGGGGGCTCGACCCGTGGGCCAGATAGGCGCTGTGGATCAGCGCCACGATGCCCGCGCCCCGGTTGGTGGGGTGGCTGACGACGGGCTCGTCCTGGATCTCGCCCATGCCGATCTCCTCGCGCGTCGCGAGCCGGTGCCCCGCGGGGAGTGCCACCACGATGTCGTGCCGGGCCAGTTCGCGGGCCTGGATGCCGGTGCCGGAGACCGGCAGCCGCATCAGCCCCGCGTCGATCTCGTCGTCGGTGAGCCGGGTCACCAACTCGCCGCCGTACAGCGGGCCGTGGATCTCCAGGCGGACGCGCGGGCGGTGTTCGCGGAACTTCCGGGTCATCAGGATCAGCACCTCGTGGGAGGTGGGCCCGCTGAACCCGAGCCGCACCACCCCGGTCTGCCCGCTCGCGGCCCGGCGTGCGGCGAGCGGCGCCTCCTGCACTGCCCGCAGCGCCCGGCGGGCCTCCGTCAGGAACGCCTCCCCCGCCGCCGTGAGGGACACCTGCCGCGTCGTGCGGCGCAGCAGCGTGACGCCGACCTCGTGCTCAAGACGCTTGATCTGCTGGGACAGCGGCGGCTGCGACATCTGCAAGCGCTCCGCCGCCCGCCGGAAGTTGAGCTCCTCCGCGACCGTCACGAACGACCGCAGATGACGCAATTCCACGTGAACTCCCGTTCCCTCGCAGGTCATCAGTGATTGTGTCGCGCAGCCGAATCAACGGTAGAGAACTTTGGTGTTAGACGAAACCAGTCGGCGGTCATAGCTTCCCTGTGAGCGCGATCACGTTGTTTCCCACAGGAGTTCCCCTGCCCACGCCCGGACGACGACGTCCGCGGCCGACCGGAAGGACGGGACGAGATGCCGAGCAGACGGCTTCCCGCAGAGGAGAAGATGGCCCGCAGGGCGGGCTGGGCCTCCTACCTCGGCTCGACGATCGAGTGGTACGACTTCTACGTCTACGGCACCGCCTCCGCCCTGGTGTTCGCCCCGCTGTTCTTCGCCGACGTACCCCCGACGATCGGCGTGCTGCTCTCCTTCGTCACCTTCTGGGTCGGCTTCCTGGCCCGGCCGCTCGGCGCCATCCTCTTCGGCCACCTCGGCGACCGCCTCGGCCGCAAGAAGGCGCTGGTCGCCACGCTGCTGCTGATGGGTGTCAGCACGGTCGGCATCGGGTGTCTTCCGACGTACGGGCAGATCGGTGTGGCCGCGCCGATCCTGCTCACCCTGTTCCGTACCGTGCAGGGCATCGCGCTCGGCGGTGAGTGGGGCGGCTCGGTCCTGATCACCACCGAACACGCCAAGAAGGAACGCGGGTTCCTGTTCGCGGCCTTCGCCCAGCAGGGCTCGCCCACCGGCCGCATCCTGGCCACCCTCTCCTTCCTCGCCGTCGGGCGGCTCTCCGACGACGCACTCCTCGCGTGGGCCTGGCGGATCCCGTTCCTGGCCTCCGCCCTGCTGGTGATCATCGGCCTGGTGATCCGGCTCAGCCTGGAGGAGTCCCCGGCGATGGTGTCGCTTCGGGCCGCCGACCAGACCGTGAAGATGCCGGTCGTCACCCTGTTCCGGGAGCACTCCAAACTCCTGCTGCTCGGCGTCGGCGCCGCGTTCACCGTCTTCGCCATCGTCTACGCCCGTGACACCTTCGCCCTGTCGTGGGCGACCGGCGAAGTCGGCATGGGACGGCAGGACTTCCTCACGGTCATCCTGATCGCCAGCATCGTGCAGTTCTTCGTGCAGCCGCTCGGCGCCCTGCTGGCCACCCGCTGGGGCGTCCGCAAGGCCGTCACCGTCATCCTGGCCTGCCAGATCCCCACGATCCCGGTCATGTTCGCCCTCATCGGCACCGGCAGCTTCCCGCTCGCCGTGACCGGCGCGGTCCTCGCGACCATCCCGGACGTCATGTACTACGCGATCGTCGCGGGCATGTTCGCCCAGGCCTTCCCTGCCAAGGTCCGCTACACCGGCATCTCCACGGCGTACGGGCTCGCGGGTGTGCTCGGCGGCCTGGCGCCGGTCATTCTGCAGTCGCTGCTGTCGGCCTCCGGGACGATCGTGCTCCCGGTGCTGTTCGTGGTCGTCCTCGGAGTCATCTCGCTCGTCGCGGCACGCGCCTTCCTCACCCTGTCGGCCAGGACCGCCGACCAGGAGCAGCAGACCGAAGCGTCTCCCGCTGCCGCCAACTGACCTTCCCCTACTCGCACTTCGCGTCGCCGACAGGAACAGACCCGAGCAGTCCCGAGGAGAAACCGTGCAGCAGCACGCAGCCACCCCCCGTACCGACGACGCCCTGAACTCGCTCCTCCACCCCCGCTCCATCGCGATCCTCGGCGCCTCCGACACCCCCACCAAGCTGTCGGGGCGGCCCGTCGACTACCTCAAGCGGTTCGGGTTCACGGGCCGGATACTCCCCGTCAACGCCAAACGCGATCAGGTGCAGGGCCTCACCGCCTACCGCGCCCTGGACGACATCGACGGGGACATCGACCTCGCCATGATCATGCTGTCGGCCGAGCAGTCCGCCGATGCCGTACGGGCCTGCGGCCGGCGCGGTATCCCCGCCGCGATCCTGGGAGCCTCGGGTTTCGCCGAGGTCGGCGGCCGGGGCGTGGAGCTCCAAGAAGACCTCAAGGCCGCGATCGCCGAGAGCGGGGTGCGGGTCCTCGGCCCCAACTGCCTCGGCATGATCGCCTCCCGCGAGCGCGCGCTGCCCACCTTCACCTCCGCGCTGGACGAGGACGCCGACCTGGTCGAGGGGCCGATCGCCTTCCTCAGCCAGAGCGGCGCCTTCGGCGGCTTCGTGTTCAACGCCGCCCAGAACCTCGGCATCGGGATATCCCACTACCTCAACACCGGCAACGAGGTGGACCTTTCGGTCGCCGAGCTGGTCGACGGCCTCGTGCGCAGCGAGGATACGAAGGTGATCCTCGCCTACCTCGAAGGTGTCACCGGCGGCCGCCGTCTCCTGGAGGCCGCCCGGGAGGCGCACGAGCGGGACAAGCCGATCATCGCCGTCAAGGTCGGCCGTTCCGAGGCGGGCGCCCGCGCCGCCCAGTCCCATACGGCCTCGCTCGCCGGTGAGGACGCCGTATTCGACGGGGCGATCAGCCAGTACGGCATCCTGCGCGTGGACGGTCCCGAGTCCATGCTGGAGGCCGCCCAGATCTTTTCCACCGGCCGCCGCGCGGCGGGACGCAGGCTCACCTCGCTGTCCGTCTCCGGCGGCGCGGGCGCCCTGATGGCCGACGCGGCGGCGGGTCACGGCATCGAGGTACGCCCCTGGGACGAGGAGTGGCAGCGCGCCATGGCCGCCGCCATCCCCGTCTACGGATCGGCGCGCAACCCGGTCGACCTCACCGGCACCCTCACCGCCGAACCCGACATCCTGCGACGTTCGCTCAAGGTCGCCGTCGAGCACCCGGACACCGACATGATCGCCGTCCTCCTCGGCTGCGCCGACAGCAGCGCCGACACGCTCGTCGACGCCCTCGACGAGGCGTACCGGTCCACCGACCGCCCCTTCGTCGTCGTCTGGACGGGTGGCAGCGGCCGTCCCCGCGCCCGCCTGCGTGAGCTGGGCATCCCCTGCTACACCGATCCCGCCCAGGCCGCCCGCGCCCTCGGCCTGCTCGCCGACTTCAGCCTGCGGCCTGCCCTGCCGGACCCGCAGCGGCCCACCGACGTCGACACCGAGGCCGCCCGCGCCGTCCTGACCCGCGCCCGCGCGGAGGGCCGCACCCAGCTCGACGAGTACGAGTCGACGCGGCTCATCGCCGCCTACGGGGTGCGCGCCGCGGCCTCACGACCGGCCGCGAACCCGGATCAAGCGGCGTCCGCGGCAGAGGAGTTGGGCGGATCCGTCGCCGTGAAGCTGCTGTCCGAGCGGATCGGGCACAAGAGCGACATCGGCGGCGTCCGGCTCGGCCTCGACGGCGCGGACACGGTCCGCGCGGCCGCCGCCGACGTGCTGCGCATCGCCCGCGAGGCCGGCGTGCACGACGCCCGCGTCCTCGTCCAGCGGATGGCCGAGGGCGGCGGCACCGAGCTGATCGTCGGCGTCAAGAACGACCCGGTGTTCGGCCCGGTCGTGGTCACCGGGCTCGGCGGCATCCTCGTCGAGGCGCTCGCCGACAGCCGGGTCGCCGTCGCCCCCGTCGACACCGCGGGCGCCCTCCGCATGCTGCTGTCGTTGCGCGGCAGCCGTCTGTTCGGCGAGGTGCGGGGCAAGCCCGCCCGCGACGTCGAGGCCGCGGCCGACACGATCGCCCGCCTGTCCTGGCTGGCAGCCGACTTCGCGGACGAACTCGCGGAGCTGGACGTCAACCCGCTGCTGCTGGGAGCGGCGGGCGAGGGCGCCCTGGCCGTGGACGCGCTGGCACATCTGACGACCCGTAACTGACGCACGTAGAAGGGAGCTTCACGATGGAAGCCGAGGAGTTCGAAGCGGTCGTCGCCGCCGTCCACACCCTCGTACGGGAGGACGTCGTCCCGCGCGAGGACGAGATCGAGGAGACGGACGCGATCCCGGAGGACGTCCGCCGCAAGGCCGTCGAGATGGGGCTTTTCGGGTACACGCTGCCGGAGGCGTTCGGGGGCCTCGGGGCGAGCCTGTCCGAAGACGTCCGGCTCGCCTTCGAGTTCGGGTACACGACGCCCGCGTTCCGCTCGATGTTCGGCACCAACAACGGCATCGCGGGCAAGGTCCTCGACAACGCGGGCACCGAGGAGCAGAAGAAGCACTGGCTGCCCCGGCTCGCCGAGGGCGCCGTCGCCTCGTTCGCGCTGACCGAGGCGGAGGCGGGCTCCGACCCGTCGGGCCTGACCACGCGCGCCGTGCGTGTGGGCGACGGATACACCATCAACGGCAGCAAGCGGTTCATCACCAACGCCCCGCTCGCCGACCTGTTCGTGGTGTTCGCCCGCACCGGCGAGGAGGCGTCCGGGACGAAGGGCATCTCCGTGTTCCTCGTCGAGGCGGGTCTTCCGGGCGTCACGGTCGGCCCGAAGGACGCCAAGACCGGGCAGGCGGGCGCCTGGACGGCCGAGGTGTTCTTCGACGACGTACAGGTCGACAAGGCGGCGCTCGTCGGCGGCGAGGAGGGCGCGGGTTTCGGCACGGCCATGCAGTCCCTCGTACGCGGCCGTGTGCACATCGCGGCGCTGTGCGTCGGGATGGCCGAGCGGATCCTGGAGGAGTCCGTGGCCCACGCGGCGACCAGCAAGCAGGGCGGCCGGCCCATCGGCGAGTTCCAGCTCGTGCAGGGCATGCTCGCCGAGATCCAGACGGGTGTGCTCGCGGGCCGGGCCATGGTCGTGGACGCCGCCGAGAAGTACGACTCCGGCGAGGACCGCAGGATCCGGCCCTCGGCCGCCAAGCTGTTCTGCTCCGAGATGGTCTCCAAGGCCGCCGACCTGGCCGTGCAGATCCACGGCGGCATGGGCTACATGCGCGGCACGGTCGTCGAGCGCTGCTTCCGCGACGCCCGGCTCTTCCGTATCTACGAGGGCACCAGCGAGATCCAGAAGGTCATCATCGCCAAGCAGCTGCTGCGGCAGGCCCGGTCGTGATCGAACCCGCCGTGGACGTCCGCTGCGAGGGACCGGTCCACACCCTCACCCTGAACCGGCCCGCCCGGCGCAACGCCCTCGACCTCGCGGACCGGCGCGAACTGCTCGCCGCGCTGCGGGAGTCCGAGCGGGACCCGGAGTGCCGGGCGATCGTGCTGACCGGCGCGGGAGAGGTGTTCTGCGCGGGCGGTGACATCCGTTCCATGTCGCAGGATCCGCACGTCGCCCGCGAGCGCCTCGCCGTCGTGGGAGACGTGGCCCGCGCCCTGGTGTGCTCGGCGAAGCCGGTGGTCGCCGCAGTGCGCGGGGGCGCGTACGGCCTGGGTCTCGGGCTCGCCGCCGCGTGCGACTACGTCGTGGCCGCCGACGACGCCCGGTTCGCGGCCTCCTTCGCCAAGATCGGGCTCACCGCCGACTCCGGCCTGACCTGGAGCCTCGCCCAGCGCGTCGGACCGGCCCGCGCCAAGGAGCTCATCCTCTTCGCCGAGGACCTGGATGCCGCAGAGGCCGGGCGGATCGGCCTGGTCAGCGAGATCGTCGAGAGCGAGAAGGTGGCGGTGCGGGCGCGGGAGCGGGCCGAGCGGCTCGCCGTCGCCTCCCCCGCGATGGTCGCCGCCACGAAGCGGATCTTCTCCCAGGAGGCGCAGGGCCTGGGCGCGGTGCTCGAAGCGGAGGCCGAGGCGCAGGTCGAACTGCTGGGCGGTGAGGGCTTCTTGGAGGGCCGGGCCGCGTTCTTGGAGCGCCGTCGCCCGGTCTTCCCGGCCTGAGCCCCGATCCCGTACGCGTAAGGAATGAGAGGAGAACGCATGCCTCACCCCACGGTGTCCCGCTTCCGTCCCCTGGAGGGCCTGCGGATCGTCGAGCTCTCCAGCTACGTGGCCAGTCCGCTCGGCGGGATGACGCTGGCCCAGCTCGGCGCCGACGTCATCCGCGTCGAGCCGCTGAACGGCGCGCCGGACCGCACCCGGCACCCGCTCGCCGACAGCGGTACGAGCCTGTACTGGTCCGGCCTGAACAAGGGCAAACGCGCCCTGGAGGTCGACCTGCGCAGCGAGGAGGGGCGCGAGCTCGTCGCGGACCTGGTCACCGGGGGCGGGCCGGGCGGCGGCATCGTGATCGCCAACTCCGAGCGCTACCAGGACCTTTCGTACGAGGCGCTGGCCGCTCGCCGCCCCGATCTGGTCCACGTGCTGCTCACCGGCCGCCGGGACGGGTCCGCCGCCGTCGACTACACCGTCCAGGCCGCCACGGGCTTTCCCCAGCTCACCGGCCCGGAAGGCACGCCCGACCCGGTCAACCACCTGATGCCCGCCTGGGATGTGGCCGCCGGGCTCTACCTCGCCGTCGGCCTGCTCGCCGCCGAGCGGCACCGGCTGCGTACCGGCGAGGGCCAGCAGGTCCGTGTCGCCCTGGAGGACGTGGCACTGGCGACGGCCGGAAACCTCGGGTACCTCGCCGAGGCCCAGCTCGACCCCGCTCCGCGCGCCCGTTCCGGGAACTACGTCTACGGAACCTTCGGCCGCGACTTCGCCACCGCCGACGGCGGCCGCCTCATGGTCGTCGCGCTCACCGACCGGCACTGGCGTGGCCTGTTGGGCGCCACCGGCCTCACCGACGCGGTCGACGCCGTCGGCCGCGCGCTCGGCGCCGACCTCTCCGACGAGTTCGAGCGCTACACCCACCGCAAGGTCCTCGGCGAACTGCTCGCCGGCTGGTTCGCGGCACACACCCTCGCCGAGGCCCAGGAGGCACTGGCCCGCACGCGCGTGCTGTGGTCCACGTACCGCAGCTTCGCCGACCTGGCCGCCGACGACGCCCAACTGCTGCGCGAGAACCCGCTGATGGCACGCGTGGGCCAGGACGGCATCCCCGCGCACTGGGCGCCCGGCTCCCCCGTCGTCATGGCCGACACCCAGTTCCCGCCCGCACCCTCACCCTCGGTCGGCCAGCACACCGACGACGTGCTCCGCAAGGAACTCGGGCTCGGCGAGGCCGAGTTGGCGAAGCTCGGTGCGGCGGGTGTCATCCGTCCACGCCGCGTCGCGCCGCACCCGTTCACCACGACCACAGGAAGCTGAAGACACCATGGCACTACTGGCCGACAGGACCGCAGTCATCACGGGCGGCGCCCAGGGCATCGGGCTCGCCATCGCCAGGACCTATGTCCGCGAGGGCGCGAGGGTCGTGCTCGGCGACCTCAACCTGGAGGCCGCCGAGGCCGCCGCCAAGGAGCTCGGCGGGCCCTCCGTCGCGCACGCCGTACGCTGCGACATCACCGAGTCCGCCCAGGTGGACGCGCTGATCCAGGCCGCGATCGACACCTTCGGCTCCCTCGACATCATGGTCAACAACGCCGGCATCACCCGCGATGCCACCATGCGCACCATGACCGAGGAGCAGTTCGACCAGGTCATCGACGTGCACCTCAAGGGCACCTGGAACGGCACGCGCAAGGCCGCCGCCGTGATGCGCGAGCAGAAGCGCGGCGCGATCGTGAACATCTCCTCGCTCTCCGGCAAGGTCGGCATGGTCGGGCAGACCAACTACTCCGCCGCCAAGGCCGGCATCGTCGGCCTGTCGAAGGCCGCCGCCAAGGAGATGGCCCACCATGGTGTGCGTGTCAACGCGATCCAGCCCGGACTGATCCGCAGCGCCATGACCGAGGCGATGCCGCAGAAGGCCTGGGACCAGAAGATGGCCGAGATCCCGATGCGGCGAGCGGGCGAGGTCGAGGAGGTCGCCTCCGTCGCGCTGTTCCTGGCCTCGGACCTGTCGTCGTACATGACCGGAACCGTGCAGGAGGTAACAGGCGGCCGGTTCATGTGAGTTGGTTCTTGTGAGCTGGCTCTTGTGAGGTCAGCCATCGGTCCGTACACCCGCACCCCGTCAGGAGCACCCCATGCGTGAAGCCGTCGTCTGCGAACCCGTCCGCACCCCCATCGGCCGCTACGGCGGCATGTTCACGTCCCTCACCGCCGTCGACCTCGGCGTCGCCGCCCTCAAGGGCCTCCTGGAGCGCACTGGCATCAACCCCGAGGCCATCGAGGACGTCATCCTCGGCCACTGCAACGGCAACAGCGAGGCGCCCGCCATCGGCCGCGTCGTCGCCCTGGACGCGGGACTGCCCGTCACCGTCCCCGGCCTCCACCTCGACCGCCGCTGCGGCTCCGGCCTCCAGGCCGTGCTGTACGCCGCCCAGCAGGTGCAGACCGGCGCGCACGAGGTCGTCGTGGCGGGTGGCACGGAGTCCATGAGCAACGCGGCGTTCTACTCGACCGACATGCGCTGGGGCGCGAAGGGCGCCGCCATCCAGCTGCACGACGGTCTCGCACGCGCCCGCTCCACCGCCGGAGGACGCCACTACCCGGTGCCCGGCGGCATGTTGGAGACGGCCGAGAACCTGCGCCGCGAGTACGCCATCGGCCGCGAGGAGCAGGACCGTCTCGCCCTCGCGTCCCATCAGCGCGCCGTGCAGGCGCAGACGGACGGGGTCCTCGCCGAGGAGATCGTGCCCGTGACGGTGCCCGGCCGGCGCCGCGGCGACGAGGGCACCGTCGTCGACACCGACGAACACCCGCGCGCCGACACCTCGTTGGAGTCCCTCGGCCGTCTCAAGCCGATCCTGCGCCACTCCGACCCGGAGGCCACCGTCACCGCGGGCAACGCGAGCGGGCAGAACGACGCGGCGGCGATGTGTGTCGTCACCACGCCCGAGCGCGCCGAGCGGTTGGGGCTGCGTCCGCTCGTACGTCTGGTGTCGTGGGGTGTGGCGGGTGTGCCGCCGAAGACGATGGGCATCGGTCCCGTCCCGGCGAGCGCGGTCGCCCTCGACCGGGCGGGGCTCTCACTGGAGGACATCGACCTGATCGAGCTGAACGAGGCCTTCGCCGCGCAGGCGCTCGCCGTGATGCGCGAGTGGGAGTTCGGCGAGAAGGACCTGGAACGCACCAACGTGCACGGTTCCGGCATCTCGCTCGGCCACCCGGTGGGCGCGACCGGTGTGCGGATGCTCGCCACGCTGTCGCGCGAACTGCACCGCCGCGAGGCCCGGTACGGCCTGGAGACCATGTGCATCGGCGGCGGCCAGGGCCTGGCGGCGGTCTTCGAGCGGGTGACGTCGTGACGACGTCGCTCGCGCGTGCGACCGCGCTCGTCGAGGCGCTGGAGGCGGTCGTCGACAGGGCCTCCGCCCACCTCGCCGCCGCACCGGCGACCGACGACGACCAGACCGTCCCGTACGACATCGCCTCGGTGTCCTCGGCGGTCGCCGCCGCCCGCCACCTCCTCGACCTGGGATCACACAGCTCGGCCGAGGCGGACCTGGCGCTGCTGTTCGCCGCCGACACGGCCGCCGACCTGGCGGGCCGGGCGGTCGGCCGCGAAGCCCTGTGGGGCACGGCCGGGTCGACGACGCTCGACGGGGTCGCCGAGCATGTCGCGGCCGGGCGGGCGCCCGCGTTCCTGGACGCCGTCGCCGAGCGCGTCATCGCGGCCGGCGGGGAGGCGGCCCCGCGCCACCTCTCCGACGAACTCCAGCTGGTCCGCTCCACGTTCCGCGACTTCGCCGAGACGAAGGTGAAGCCGGTCGCCGACCGGATCCACGCGGGCGACGAGGACATCCCGGCCGAGATCGTCGACGGCCTCTCCGAGATGGGCTGCTTCGGCCTTTCGATCCCCGCCGAGTACGGCGGCTTCGCCGAGGGCGGCGCGGACGAGCTGCTCAGCATGGTCGTCGTGACGGAGGAGCTGTCACGGGCCTCGCTCGGCGCCGCGGGCTCGCTGATCACCCGGCCCGAGATCATCGGTACGGCGATCTCACGCGGCGGCACCGAGGAGCAGCGACGGCGCTGGCTGCCACGCATCGCGACCGGCGAGAAACTGTGCGCCGTCGCCGTCACGGAGCCCAACCACGGCTCGGACGTCGGCGGCATCACCACGACCGCCGTGCGCGACGGCGAGGACTGGATCCTGAACGGGGTCAAGACGTGGTGCACATTCGCCGGTCGGGCCAACTACCTTCTGGTACTGGCCCGTTCACACCCGGACCGCACGGCGGGCCACCGTGGCTTGTCCCTGTTAGTCGTCGAGAAGCCGTCGTTCGCAGGCCACGAGTGGGAGGTCACACAGGACGGCGGTGGCTCGGCGTCGGGCCGCGCGATCCGCACACTCGGCTACCGCGGCATGCACTCGTACGAAGTCACCTTCGACGGCTTCCGGGTACGTTCCGACAACCTCATCGGCCTCGACGAGGGCCTGGGCCGCGGCTTCTACCTTCAGATGCAGGCCTTCGCCAACGCCCGCCTGCAGACGGCGGCCCGCGCGGTCGGCGTCATGCAGTCGGCCCTCGAACTCGCTCTTGAGCACGCGCGACAACGCCCCGTCTTCGGCCACCCCCTCACCTCCTTCCAGCTCACCCGGACCAAGCTGGCCCGCATGGCCGCCCACATCGCGGCCTGCCGCGCCTTCACCGCCACCGCCGCCCGTGCCATCACGGCGGGCGAAGGTGTCCTGGCCGCGGCCCAGGTCAAACAGCTCGCCTGCCGGGCGGCCGAGTGGGTCACCCGCGAGGCCCAGCAGCTGCACGGCGGATACGGCTACGCCGAGGAGTACGCGGTGTCCCGCCTGTTCGTCGACGCCCGCGTGCTGTCGATCTTCGAGGGGGCGGACGAGGTACTGGCGCTCCGGGTGATCGCCCGGCAGCTGGCGAAGGGAGCATCCCGGGCCACACCAACCCCTTGAGGGCATAGACCGCGCTTATGGGCTCATAGGGAACGAGCGGCTACCGGCCCGGAGGTCATACGCCGACGCTGAGAGCATGACGACAACCGACACGGCAGCCGGCGCAGTGCCCGGAGTGGTCAAGCCGACCTCGGCCGAGGTCATGGAGGACACCGGTACCGGACTCGACTTCGGTACGCGGGCGGATCGGATGCCGGGCCATCTGACCCCCAACGACCGCTTCTTCGTCCGCAGCCACTCCCCCACGCCCCGGATCGACGCCGACCAGTGGTCGCTGCGGATCGGGGGCGACGCCGTGCGCTCGCCCGTCACCTTCGGCTATGACGATCTGTGGCGGTCGTTTCCGCTGGTCTCCGTGACGCGCACGATCGAGTGCGCGGGCAATCGCCGTGTGCTGTTCGGTCGGCAGCACGGGCAGCGCATCGCCGGTACGCCGTGGGGCCGTGGGGCGGTCAGCACCGCCGAGTGGACCGGCGTACGGCTCCGTGACCTGCTGGAGGCGGCGGGGATCGGCCCGGAAGCGCACGACGTGATGCCGGTGGCCCTCGACGAGTGCGGCGCCCGCCGCCCCATGCCGCTCGACAAGGCGCTGGCCGACGACACCCTGCTCGCCCTCGCCATGAACGGAGAGCCGCTGCCGCCCGATCACGGGTTCCCGGCCCGGGTCGTGGTCTCCGGCTGGCTGGGGGCGGCCAGCATCAAATGGGTGGGCCGTATCGAGGTGTCACGCAAGCCGATCCACGTCCCCTGGAACACCGAGGACTACGTCCTCATCGGCCCCGACCACCCGGCACACGGTCCGGTCCTCGGCACCCCCATCAACGAACTCCCGGTCACCAGCCTGGTGGAACTCGACTGGCCCGCACACCTGAAGCCGGAGCCCCAGCTCGTACGCGGACGGTCGTTCGCCGGAGAGCAGCGCATCGCCTCTGTGGCGTACAGCATCGACCGGGGCCCCTGGCACGAGGCCCGGCTCACCGGCTCCCGGGAGGCCGGCGCCTGGACCCGCTGGCACTTCCCGTGGACCCCCGCCCCGGGCGAGCACACCCTCTCGATCCGCGCCACGGACGACACGGGCCGCACCCAGCCCGCCCACGTCCCCTGGAACCGCCTCGGCTACCTCAACAACCAGATCCTGGACCATCCGGTGCACGTGGCGGCCGAGGTCGCCGACTGAACCACTGCGCGGCGGCTACTCCTTCGGCAGCCAGCGCAGGGCCGCCGCCCCCAGGGCGAGGTGCAGGGCGCTCGCGGTGAGCGCCACGAGATGCAGTCCGGCCAGGAAGGCCGCCTGGGCATCCGCCCGGGCCGCCGCATCCGCACCGGACTTGAGGGTCTCGTCGAGGGTGGGCGCGAGGCCGGGGCCCTCAAGCCGGAAGACCAGGGCGGCCAGCGAGCCGAGGAGGGCGATGCCCAGCGCATTGCCGATCTCGTTGCTGGTCTCGGCGATCGCGCCCGCCGCACCGGCGCGCTCCGCGGGGACCGCGCCGACCGCGGTGTCGGCGACCACGGCGAAGGAGATCCCGTAGCCGATCCCGGCGACGGCTGTCGAGGCGATGTACCAGCCGACGCCGCCGGTGACGGTGGTGGCGAGCAGCGCGAGCAGCCCGGCCGCGATGGCGAAGTGACCAGTGATCAGGACCTTCCGCTTGCCTACCCGGTCGACGACGGCCGGCACGACCACCGAGGTGACGGTGAGCACGGCCGCTCCGGGCAGGGCGAGCAGCGCGGCCCGCAGGACGTCGATGCCGAGGACGGACTGAAGGTAGACACCGGTCAGGTAGGCGACGGCCGACCAGGCGGCCAGCGGGAGCAGACCGGTGATGATCGCGACAGTGAAGACGCGGTCCCGGAAGAGCGAAAAGTCGATCAGTGGCTCGTCGAGCACACGCTGCCGGGACGTGAACCAGGCGAGCAGCGCGACCCCCACGGCCACGGAGACCACCGGCAGGACGGCGAGGCCCTCGGCGGCGAGGTGCTTGAGGCCGTAGATCACGGACAGCAGGCCGACGGCGGACGCGGCCACACTGGGTACGTCGACACGGCCCGTCCGCGCGGCCCGCACCTCGCCGAGCAGGACCGGCGCGACGATCAGGAACAGCGCGACGACGGGTAGGTTCACCAGGAACACCGAACCCCACCAGAAGCTCTCCAGGAGCAACCCGCCTGCGACGGGTCCCACCGCGAACCCCGCGGCGAACGTCGCCGCGAAGATCCCGATCGCCCTCGCCCTCATCCGTGTGTCGGGGAACAGCTCGCTGAGCACGGCGAGCGCCGAGGGCAGGAGCGTGGCGCCGGCCGCGCCCATCAACACACGGAAGGTGATGAGGAGTTCCGGCGTGGCTGCGAAGGCGGCGGCGACAGAGGCAAGGCCGAAGACGGCGGTTCCCACCATCAGCAGCCGGAGCCGTCCGTACCGGTCACCGATGTTGCCGAAGGCAATCAGAAGTGAGCCGACCGCGAAGCCGTACCCGTCGAGGATCCACAGCGCCTGGCCGGCACTCGGCGCGAGCGCCTGGGACAGCCTCGGCATGGCGAGGAAGAGGATCGAACCGTCCATGGAGACCAGGAGGACCGGCCCGAGGACCACAAGGAGGCCGAGCCAGGAGCGCAGACCGGTGCGGCGGGGCGGTGCCGTGTCCTGTGGGGGTGTCTGTGTCGTCGTCATGGCCACCACGTTCGGCGCCGGTCACGAGGGCAGCCATCCCACTGGTGCGGGTACACCTGGCAGGTACACCCTCCGGTCCCCCGTTTCCCTCCTCGACGGCCTACCGTCTGAGACATGGAGAGCATGGGAGCGTTCCTCAAGAACCGCCGTGACCGGGTCACACCCGACGACGTCGGGCTGCGTACGTACGGCACCTCGCGGCGGGTCCCCGGACTGCGGCGCGAGGAGCTCGCCCAGCTCGCCGGCGTCAGCGCCGGCTACTACACGCGGCTCGAGCAGGGACTCGCCGAGTCCGCCTCCGAGCAGGTCCTCGACGCGCTGGCACGGGTACTGCGGCTCGACGACGTGGAGAGCACCCACCTGCACAACCTCGCCCGCCGGTCAGGGCGTTCCCAGCTCGTCGAGCCCCCGGCCGAGACACCCGACACCCGTGTCCTCGCGCTCCTCGCCGCGATCGACGAGGCCACTCCGGCGGTGATCCTCGGCCGGCGCGGCGACATCCTGGACTGGAACCGTGCCGGGCACGCCCTGTTCGGGCAGGGCGCCGACTTCGACGCACCTCGGAACCCGGACCTCCGCCCGTCGGTCGTCCGCGGCTTCTTCCTGGCCCCCGAGGCGCGCGACTTCTACCGCAACTGGGGCGAGCTCGCCGAGATCCACGTCGGCTATCTACGGCTCACGGCGGGCCGCTACCCGACCGACGCGCGGCTCGCCGCGCTGCTCGGCGAGATCATGATGGGCAGCGACGCATTCGCCGAGCTGTGGGCCGCAGGCCACGTCCGCGACTGCACGACCGCGCCCATGCACCTCCAACACCCACAGGCAGGCGCCCTCGGCGTCACATACCAGGTCTGGCTCCAGCCCGACAATCCCGACCACCGTCTGGAGCTGTACACCCCCAACGACGCCGGCTCGGCGAACGCGCTGCGCGAATTGCTCGGGTAGTCGGCATGAGCGAAACCAACCCACTACTTTCGAAGCGCCGTTGACTCCCGCACAACCAGTTGCGTCGCCAACTCCACCCGATGCGTATCGGGTTGTTCGCCGCGCGACTGGCGCAGTACGGCGCGCAGGGCCGCGCGGCCCATCTCCTGAAGAGGCTGGGCGACGGAGGTCAGGGCCGGGACGGAGTCGCGGGCGAGGGCCGTGCCGTCGAAGCCGACGAGGCTGAGGTCCTCCGGCACCCGGATGCCGCGCCTGCGGGCCTCGCGCAGGACGCCGACGGCGATGGCGTCGTTGCCCGCGAAGACGGCGGTCGGCGGCCGGTCGAGGGACAGCAGCGCCGTCAGGCCTTCGATGCCGTGCTCGGCGCGGAACCGGCCGTGTCGGACGAGGCCGGCGTCGGCCTCGATGCCGTGCGAGGCGAGCGCGGACAGGTGGCCGTGCAGGCGCGCCTGGTTGCACTCGATCGCCTCGGGGCCGCCGAGGTACGCGATGCGGCGGTGGCCGAGGTCCAGGAGGTGTTCGGTGGCGGCCTTGCCTCCCGCCCAGTTGGCGGCACCGATGCTGACGACGTCGGCGGGCGGCGGGTTGTAGGAGTCGATGACGACGACGGGGATGTGTCGGTGGAGGAAGGCGGCGAGGCCGGACTCGTCGTAGGCCGAGGTCACGACGATGACCCCGGCGCGGCCCTCGTTGATGACGCGCTGCGCCTTGCGGCCGAGGCCGAGTTCGGTGCCGCTCTGCCGTCCGGTGGTGCTGACGACGACCTCGACGCCGGCGCTCGCGGCGTGGTCGAGGATGCCGTTGAGCAACGCCGAGGGGTACGCGGAGTCGATCGCGTCGAAGGCGACCTCGACGACGTCGGGACCGGAGGGCGCCCGGCGCTGGGACGGCGAGCGGTAGCCGGCCTGCTCCAGTGCGGCCAGCACCTTCGCACGGGTCTCGTCGGCCACGTCCGCACGGCCGTTGACGACCTTGGACACCGTGGCCGTGGAGACTCCGGTGCCGCGCGCGATGGCGGCCAGGGTCGGCTTGGCCGAGGTGGACGGGAGCGGCACGGGGCCTCCTGGGTCTCGAAATATTTTCGGTGACAGCAGCTTGTGACGCGGTGGCATCGGCGTCAATCCCGGGCTCCACATCTTTAGTGCTGCGAGGGCTCTTGACCGCCAACGTCGCCACTTCTACGGTTCCGGAGTATCGAACAATCTTCGAAATATTTCGGTCCCTGTCCCTCTTCGGCAAGTGACCCGCGTATCCCCCACCCGTCAAAGGAGACCTGTGACCACCGCCAAGAAGGCACTCGTCGTACGCGGCGGCTGGGACGGGCACCAACCCGTCGAGGCCACCGACCTGTTCATCCCGCACCTCGAGGCGAACGGCTATGAGGTGCGCATCGAGGGCTCGCCCAAGGTCTACGCCGACGCCGCGTACATGGCGGGCGTCGACCTGGTGATGCAGTGCATGACGATGTCCACGATCGAGCGGGAGGAGTTCGCGGGGCTGCGCGCGGCCGTCGAGAACGGGACCGGGCTCGCCGGATGGCACGGCGGGATCGCCGACTCGTACCGGAACACCGCGGACTATCTGCACCTCATCGGCGGCCAGTTCGCCTGCCACCCGGGCAAGCACCCCGACGAGCGCAAGGGCGAGCAGGCCGACAACTACGTCCCGTACACGGTGAACATGCTCCCGGCGGCCGCCGAACACCCGGTCACCGAGGGCATCGAGGACTTCGACCTCGTCACGGAGCAGTACTGGGTCCTCTCGGACGAGTACATCGACGTGCTCGCCACCACCACGCAGAAGATCCGCGCCTGGGACCCGTGGCACCGGGAGGTCACCTCGCCGGCCATCTGGACCCGCAGGTGGGGCAAGGGCCGCATCTTCGTGTGCACACCGGGCCACCATGTCGAGGACCTCGAGCACCCGAGCGTGCGCACCATCGTCGAAAGGGGCCTGCTGTGGGCAAGCCGTTGAACGCGAGCAAGCCGTTGAACGTCGGCATCATCGGGTGCGGGACGATCGTGGGCCAGTATCTGGCGAGCCTGCGCAGGCTGACGGACGTCGCGTTGGTCGCCGTGGCCGACCTCGACGCGGATCGGGCGCGTGCGGTGGCGAAGGAGTGGGACGGGGACGGGGACGTACGCGCGGTCACCGTCGCCGAGTTGCTCGCCGCGAAGGACGTCGACCTCGTCCTCAACCTCACCATCCCCGCCGCGCACGCCGAGATAGCCCTCGAAGCGATCGCGGCCGGCAAGCACGTCTACGGCGAGAAGCCCCTCGCCGCCACCACGGACGAGGCCCGCCAGGTGCTGGAGGCCGCCCGGCAGGCGGGGGTGGTCGTCGGCTGCGCGCCGGACACCGTGCTCGGCACGGGTATCCAGACCGCACGCAAGGCCATCGACGACGGACTCGTCGGCCGACCGGTCGCGGCCACAGCCACCATGGTCACCCCCGGCCACGAACGCTGGCATCCCAGCCCGGACTTCTACTACGCGCCGGGCGGCGGCCCGCTCCTCGACATGGGTCCGTACTACATCACCGCCCTCGTCACCCTCCTCGGCCCCGTCACGTCGGTGATCGGCGCCGCGAGTCGCCCGCAGTCGCAGCGGGAGATCGGCAGCGGGCCGCGGGCGGGCGAGCGGGTGCCGGTCGAGGTCGACTCCCATGTCACGGGGGTTCTCGTCCACGAGTCCGGGGCGCTGTCGACGCTCGTGGTGAGCTTCGACGCGGTCGCGACGCACTCCGCGAACATCGAGGTCCACGGGCCGCGCGGCACTCTGGCCGTGCCCGACCCGAACCATTTCGCGGGTGACACGCGGCTGTTCCGCCTGGGCGGCGAGGCGTGGGAGACCCTCCCGGTCTCCGCCGGTCTCCTCGACTCCGGCCGCGGCTACGGCATCGCCGACCTGGCCGCCACGCCCCCGACGCACGAGCCACGTGCGTCGGGCACGCTGGCGTACCACGTGCTGGACGTCATGGAGTCACTGCTCGCGTCCGCGGCGGGCGGCAGGTCCGTCACCGTCTCGAGCCGCGTGGCGCGTCCGCCGGCGGTCCCGCTCACGGATCTTTCTCGTACGGGGGTGGGCGCAGCCTAACCGCGAGGGCGGGCACGCACGGGCTCCCAGGCGAACGGCGGGTCGGGGAGTTCGTGCCGGAGCACCGAGGCGACCTCGGACTGGAACAGTTCGAGGGAGGACCGGTGCTGAGTGCCCGTCAGCCCGGCTCCGTCCGCGTGCAGATGCAGCACCGAGTGCCCGAACTGCTCGTGGTAGCGGTGGACCTTCTCGATGACCTGTCGCGGGCTGCCGATCAGAGCCGAGCCGCGCTCCACGAAGTCCTCCACGGTCTCGAAGACCACCGGCAGCCCGAACTGCCGCTGGAACGCCAGCGTCGACTCGAAGATCGGCCGGTACACCTCCAGCGCCTCCTGGGAGGTGCGGGCCACGAAAAGACCGGCCGTACCGGCGCCCACCGCGATGTCCGCCGGGTCGTGGCCGTAGTGTTCCCAGCGCTCGCGGTAGTGGCGGATCAGCTCCGCGTACGGCTCGATGGGGTTGGTGACGTTCGCCGAGAAAAGCGGGTCGCCGTAGCGGGCCGCGAGGTCCACCGACTCCTTGCTGGTGGCGCTGCCGTGCCAGACCCGGACCGGCTGCTGGTAGGGCCGCGGCCACACCTCGGCGTCCGTCAGCGGCGGGCGGAACCGGGTCGCCGCGGTGACCTTGTCCTGCCGCCAGAGCTTGCGGAACACCTCGTAGCTCTCCGCGTTGCGGTCCCACTGGTCCTCGGGCGTGACGTGGAACAGCTCGCGCTGTGCGGAGCCGTTGCCCTTGCCGATGATCAGGTCGAGGCGCCCGTCGGAGAGGTGGTCGAGCGTGGCGTAGTCCTCGTAGGCGCGCACGGGGTCGAGGAGGCTGAGCGTGGTCACCGCGGTGAAGAGGCGGATGCGTCTGGTCAGCGCGGCGATATGGCTGAGCACGACGGTCGGCGAGGAGGAGATGAACGGCCGCTCATGCCGCTCCCCCACACCGAACCCGTCGAAGCCCAACTCCTCCGCCAGCACCGCGTGGTCGAGCACCTCGCGGAACCGGTCATGGGTCGACTTCTGTATGCCGGTGACCGGGTCGGGCCGGTGCGTGATCAGGGTGATGGCGAGGAATTTCACGAGGCCACCCGCTCGTACCGGCCGCGGAAACCCGGCGCCTCGCCCGCCCGGAACGCCCGGCGCGGCGCTCTGGCAGGCAGGAACCGGTGGGAGGTGTGAGACACAGGGGTTCTCCGTTCAGGGTCGTCCGTCACAGCAGGCCGTGCCGGGGTGGCCGGGTGCCGGCCAGTACGTAGCGGCCGATGTGCTGGACCTTCCAGCGGGCCGGGTCGTGCAGCGTGTGGGTGCGGGCGTCGCGCCAATGGCGGTGCAGGTCGAGGGAGTTGAGGGCCGAGCGGGTGCCGGAGAGCTCGAAGAGGGCGCTGCCGGCCTCCACGGCCGTCTCGGCCGCCGTCACCTTCGCCGCGGCCACCGCGATCGACGCCTCGGCCGCCGTGTCGTCGTTCAGCTCGGCGCGCGCGGCGTCCACGGATCTCGCTGCGGCGGCGAGCAGCGCGTCGGCGGACCGTACCCGGATGGCCAGTTCACCGAATCGCTGGATCAGCAGCGGGTCCTCGGCGGCGGTCGCGTGCCCCTCTTCAACGCTCTCGAACCAGGGCCGGCTCTTCGTGCGCACGAACTCCACCGCCTCACCCAGCGCACCGGAGGCGATCCCGGCGTCGATGGCGGCGTGCAGCAACTGTGCGACCGCGCCGTGCAGTTGGGGCCCCTGAAAGGTGAGGTGATGGGGCACGACCCGGTCGGCGGGTACGGGCACCGACTCCAGGCGGACGGTTCCGCTGGCGGTGGTGCGCTGCCCCATGCCGTCCCAGTCGTCCTCCACCGAGAGTCCGGGCGCGTCCCGCGGCACGTACGCCACGTGCAGGGTGTCGTCGTCGGCGCGGGCCAGGACGGGGATCCAGTGGGCGAACAGCGCGCCGGTGGAATAGTGCTTGACGCCGTCGAGGACGTACGCCCCGTCCGGCTGTCGCGCGAGCCGGGTGCGGATGTCCTGCACGTGCCGGGTGCCCGCCTCGGACTGGGCGTTGCCGAACCGCCTCCCCCGCAGCACCTCACCGAAGAAGTACTCCTGCTGCTCCCGCGTCCCCTGCCGGCGCAGCACGTTGACGTACACGAAGTGGCTCTGCGGTATCTGCGCCAGGCTGGCGTCGGCGGCGGCCAGCAGCCGGAAGATCTCGGCAAGTGTCTCCGTGCGGACGTCCGCGCCTCCGAACTCCCGGGGCACCGTCACCCCGAGCAGCCCGGAGGCCGACAGCCGGTCCAGCTCCGGACCCGGGAGCCTGCGCGTCGCGTCCCGTTCGGCGGCCTCCTTACGGAAGTCCGCGGCGAGTTCGGCGGCGACGGCCAGGGCCGCGCTGTCGTCGGCGAGCACGGTCGCGGTGCTCATCCGGTGGCCGCCAGCAGCGTCGTGCGGCCGCCGAGCGCGGCGGAGAACTGGTCGGTGACCTGGGCCAGGGCCTCCGCCGAGCCGGGCGCGACGGACAGCGTGCCGTCGTCGCCCACCGTGATGTCCTTGTCGAGCGTGAACCAGCCCGGTGTGATGTGCGCGGGCCCCATGGAGGCGAGGACCGGGCGCAGGGCGTAGTCGATCGCCAGTACATGGGCGGTGGAGCCGCCGGTGGCCAGAGGGAGCACCGTCTTTCCGGCCAGCGCGTACTGCGGGAGCAGGTCGAGCAGCGACTTCAGCAGCCCGGAGTAGGCGGCCTTGTAGACCGGCGTCCCGACCACCACTCCGTCCGCCCGCTCGAACAGGGCGGTGGCCTCGACGATCGCGGGGTGCCGGAAGTCGGCGTGGAGCAGGGCCTCGGCCGGGATCGTGCGCACATCGAGCGGGATCACCTCGTGCCCTTGGCTCGTGAGCCGGGCATCGAGCGCGCGCAGGAGACGGCCGGTGCGGGAGGTGGGGGACGGACTTCCGGACACGGACAAGACGGTGGCCATGGGGTCTTCTTTCTGGGCGCGGGGAGCGGGGGCGCGGGGGCCGAGGCGGGGGGGGTGCCGAGGCGGGCGGATGACGGCGGGGTGGGTCAGGCGTGGGCCGCTACGGACTCGGTGTCCGTGTCCGCGGACCTCGCCTCCAGCTCACGTACGAGGGGCAGCACACGCTTGCCGAAGTACTCGACCTCTTCCTTGTAGTGCAGGAAGCCGAGCAGGAGGAGGTCGACGCCGAGCCTCTTGTAGGCGACGATGCGCTCGGCGATCTGCTCGGGGGTGCCGATCAGCCCGGTGCGGAAACCGTCGTTGTACTGGACGAGGTCCTCGAAGGTGGAGTCCTGCCACATGCCCTTGCCGTCGGCGCTGGAGCGTCCTGCCTGCTTCACGGCGTCGCGGAAGCCGTGGACGGCATCGGTGTCCGCCTTGGCGACGATCTCGCGGAGTGTCTCGCGGGCCTCGGCCTCGGTGTCACGGGCGATGAGGAAGCCGTTGAGACCGAACTTGGGTGGCGTGCGGCCCACTTGGGCGGCGGAGGCGCGGACGTCGTTGATCTGCTCGGTGACTCCGTCGAAGTCCTTGCCGTTGCTGAAGTACCAGTCGGAGACACGGCCGGCCATGGCACGGGCGGCGGTGGAGTTGCCACCCTGGAAGATCTCCGGATGCGGGCGCTCGGGGGTGTTCAGCGGTTTGGGCTTGAGGGAGAAGTCACGCAACCGGTAGAAGTCACCGGCGAGTTCGACGTGGTCCTCGGTCCAGACGTCACGCAGGGCTCGGATGAACTCCTCCGCTCGGCGGTAGCGCTCATCGTGCTCCAGCCAGGGTTCGCCCAGTGCGGTGAACTCGCCCTTGAACCAGCCGGACACGACGTTGACGGCGAAGCGGCCGTTCGACAAGTGGTCGGCGGTGGCGCCGAATTTGGCGAGGACGCCCGGGTGCCACAGGCCGGGGTGAACGGCGGCGATGACCTTGAGCCGTTCGGTGGCCAGCAGCAGGGCGAGGCTGAAACTGGTCGACTCGTGCTGGAACTCGGCGCCGTAACTGGCCATGTAGCGGACCTGGCTGAGGGCGTAGTCGAAGCCGTTGTTCTCGGCGAGCACGGCCAGTTCGCGGTTGTACTGGTGACCCCAGTCGGTGCGCTGCTCGATGGTGCTGGTGACGAGGCCACCGCTCACATTCGGGACCCAGTAGGCGAAGCGGAGGGGGTCGGTTCCCGGCGGGACGGGCATGAAGAACTCCTGGCGAAGGCGCGCACGGAAAACGTGTGCGCGGGTTTTCCGGGGTGTGCTCAGACCCGACGGCGACAGCAGGAGCTGGAGACACGCGCGAGATCGACGTGGCGCCGCTGCGTGAGGTCCTGTCGCTTCATGTCTTCGATCAAAGCAGCGGAAAGTCCGGGCGGTCAACGAGGCGAGGAGCCGATTCCGCATTCTGCAATTCGGAATTCACGCCGTTGTGACAGGCGCCCCTTACCCCTTGGCACGGCCCCCGTCACACCACCGTCACCGGATGCCGTACCACCGCGTCGAACAGGTAGCCCTGCGTGTTGGGCACGGCGACGTCCGGCTGGCTGCGGCCCGTGGTGTCGGTGGCGCGGGCCAGGACGTGCGTGGCGCCGGGTGTGTCGGGCTGCCAGGGGACGGACCAGCGGGTCCATGTGCCCGCGCGGGGCCTGTCGTGCAGCCGGGCCGGCCGCCAGCCGGCCCCGCCGTCGGTGCTGACATCGACCCGCGTGACGGCGCCCGCGCCCGACCAGGACCGGCCGTGCAGCACCTGCCCCTCCCCCACGGGGAACCGGGCGCCGCTCGCCAGCTCGAAGGCGCTCTTGAGCGTCTGCCGGGTCAGCGGCGCGCTGCCGCCCTCCGGGTGGCCGGGGCCGAACAGCCGGTAGAAGGTGGTGTTCCACGGCGAGAACAGCGGCTGCGCGGACACCTCGATGTCACCGACCCACTTGATCGACGCGATCCCCACCCACGACGGCACCAGCACCCGCACCGGATACCCGTGGTCGTACGGCAGCGGCTCGCCGTTCATCTCGTACGCGAGCAGGACGTCGTCCAGCGCCTTCGCCAGCGGCAGCGGCCGGCGCACCCGGCCGAGGTTCTCCCCGTCGCTGACGTATTCGGCGTCCAGGCCGCGCGGTTGTACGTCGACGGCGTGGGACGACAACCCTGCCTTCCGGAGTACGTCGCCCAGGCGCACCCCGCGCCATCGCGCGATGCCGACCGCGCCCAGCGTCCACGCGGTGCCACTGACGGTCTCACCCTGCTGGGACGTGTAGTAACTGCGCCCGTTCCCTGCGCACTCGACGAACGCGGTCCGGGTGACGGCGGGCAGGGCGCGCAGATCGTCGTAGCCGAACTCCACCGGCCTGCCCTCGCCGTGCGCGCCCCGCAGCCCGCTGCCCCACAGCCGCAGTCGCCACTCGTGTGCGTCCAGGACCGGGGTGGCGGTGTGGTTGCGCACGAAGAACCGCTCGTTGGGGGTGTGGTGGCCGGTCCCGCGCAGGGCCTCCCAGCGCGTCTCGGCGTTGGTGCCGCGCTGGATGAACCACTCGGGCGGCAGCGGTTTGACGATGGGCGACTCAGCGGCGTGGGCCGGTCGCGGCGCGGGGAGCGCGGTGGCGGCGGCCGTGGCGGCGAGCAGGGTGAGCAGCCGACGGCGGCTGACCCCGTCCGCGCGGGCTTCCCCGGCCAGCCACTGCCGCAGTCTGCGCCGGTCGTAGGCGGTTTCGTCGAGGCGGGGCGCGGGGCAGGACTCGGAATGGGGCTCGTAACGAGGCGAAGGTACGGCGGATTCGGGCATGACGGGACCTCGTGATCAGCGGGGAGGGCGGAGGTGCGCGGGATGTCCAGCGGTCGGTACACCGCACCCAACACATTTACCTGGCAGGGCAGTTGGGTGGCGGGCCGACGCGGCGAGTGATCAGCCGGGGAACCTACACAGTGCGGCGGCGACGCGGACGAGGTCCACGGCGCGGCGGCGCGTCAGAGGCTCCAGCGGTGGCATGGCGTGATGCAAGCACGCGGCACGTGAGGGCGTCAACGGCGCGGTACAGCAGTGTGGTTGGGGCTTCCCCGCCCCTGTCGCGCCGACTTCATGAGGCCGGTGCGGCACACGGCTCCGCCGCCTGGCCTCGACCAGGGCATGAGCACACCCACGAGCCTGCGTCCGGGCACGGCGGGCGACGGACCCCGGCGCATGCGCGGACACAATTCGGGCATACGGGCAGTGGCGGACACCGCCGGGCGTGGGGGAGGGAAGCTCCCCTTCCCTCCCCCACGCGCACGCCCTGCACGGGGCGGAGAGCCCAAGAGGCCGCTCCGCTCAGCACGTGACAGGACGCGAGCTGGAGCCGCCCATGGTCGGCGACGCGGCCCCAGCGGCCCATGGTGTACACAGCGGGGCCCAGGGGCAGGGGGCCGTGGCGGCGCATCGGCGACCGCTGCTACCGAACGTACAACCGTTACCCATAGTTCGTCAGGCCATCGGCGGGACAATCTGCCCCGCCCCCCACCCAGCCCCCGCATCCCGCCTCACCGCCCTCCCCCGGGTCCGCCCTCCCCTGTCCGCGACCTCTACGATCAGGTGGCGCTTCGCCGTCGAACGCCCGGTCCGCCCGGCCGTGTTCCGCGGCGGGCGCCCGCGTCGTCCGCCGCACAGCGGTGACGTCGGGTATCGGGCAGTCGAGGAGAGGAACGTCATGCGTGCTCGGAACATCGGTGCGGCCGCGGCCACCGCGTTGGCGGTGGTCGCAGCCCGCGACCTCGTACAGAAGAAGCACGCACTGCTGCGGAACTTCCCCGTGATCGGGCACGCCCGGTACCTGCTGGAGACGATCGGCCCGGAGCTTCGCCAGTACGTCGTGACGTCCAACGACGAGGAGCGCCCCTTCAGCCGCGACCAGCGCAGCTGGATCTACGCGTCGGCGAAGGAGGAGAACAACTACTTCGGGTTCGGCACCGACAACGACGTCGAGCACGTGCAGGGCCACGCGTACGTGAAGCAGCGCACGTTCGCCGGGGCGCTGCCCGATCTGCACGACCCGCAGGCCCCGCTGCCCTCGGCCAAGGTGCTCGGCGGGCCGCGGGGGCGCGCCAAGGCGTTCCGGCCGGCGAGCGTCGTCAACATCTCGGCGATGAGCTTCGGTTCGCTGTCCGGCGCGGCGATCACGGCGCTCAACAAGGGCGCGGCGCTGGCCGGCACGATGCACAACACCGGAGAGGGCGGCCTCTCCTCGTACCACCGCGGCGGCGGTGACCTCGTCCTCCAGATCGGCACCTCGTACTTCGGCTGCCGCGACGAGGACGGCACGTTCAACCTCGACAAGCTCAAGGCCGTGGTCGACAGCGCGCCCGTCAAGGCGCTGGAGATCAAGCTTTCCCAGGGCGCCAAGCCGGGGCTCGGCGGGATGCTGCCGGGCGCGAAGGTGACCCCCGAGATCGCCGAGATCCGCGGCATCCCCGCCGGCAAGGACTGTGCCTCGCCCTCGCGGCACACCGCGTTCCACGATGTGGACTCGCTGCTCGACTTCGTGGAGCTGCTCGCCACCGAGACCGGTCTGCCGGTCGGCATCAAGAGCGCCGTCGGCGAGATGAGTTTCTGGGAGGAGCTCGCCACGCTGATGGCGCGCGGTGACCGCGGCGTCGACTTCGTGACCATCGACGGCGGGGAGGGTGGCACCGGCGCCGCTCCCCTGATCTTCAGCGACTCGGTGTCGCTGCCGTTCCGGATGGGCTTCTCGCGCGTCTACAGCACGTTCGCCGAGCGTGGCCTGACCGATCAGCTCACCTTCATCGGCTCCGGCAAGCTCGGCCTGCCCGAGAACGCCGCGGTCGCCTTCGCCCTCGGCGTCGACATGATCAACGTGGGCCGAGAGGCAATGCTGTCCATAGGGTGCATCCAGGCGCAGAAGTGCCACACCGACAAGTGCCCGACCGGCATCGCCACGCAGGACCCGTGGCTGGTGCGTGGTGTCGACGCACCGTCGAAGGCGACGCGCGCCGCCATGTATCTGCGCACCCTGCGCAAGGAGTTGCTGAAGGTGTCGGGGGCGGTCGGCGTCGCCCACCCGTCGCTCATCACGCCCGATGACATCGACATCATGAACGGCGACTACGACGCCCGTACGCTGGCGAGCGTCTACGGTTACAAGGCCGGCTGGGGCGAACTCGGCAAGGACCTCGCCGAGGAGATCACTGAACTCCTCACCGCGCGGCCCGAGTTGGAGCCGAAGCCGGGGGTCTGAGTCCGGCCCGTCCGACGGTGACCTGGACACACGTCACCGGTCACCGTCGGTCTGCCTCGGCGTCAGCCCGTGTGCCGCGTGCGCAGCAGATGCGGTCCGAGGTCGGCGATCGTCGCCGCCCCGATGAGCTGCATGGTCACCTCGATCTCCCTGGCGAGCAGTTCGACGGCGCGCGACACACCTTCGCGGCCGCCGGCCATCAGCCCGTACAGGTAGGCACGCCCGATGAGGGTGAAGTCGGCTCCGGCGCAGAGGGCTGCGACGATGTCGGCGCCGGACATGATGCCGGAGTCGAGGATGATCTCCACGTCGTCGCCTGCCTCGGCCCGTACCTCGGGCAGGGCGTGCAACGAGACGGGCGCGCGGTCGAGTTGGCGTCCGCCGTGGTTGGAGACGACGAGGCCGTCGGCCCCGGCGTCGAGCGAGCGGCGCGTGTCCTCGGCCGTGAGGACACCCTTGACGAACAGCTTCCCCGGCCACTGGGACCGGATCCACTCCAGGTCCTCGATCGACAGGGTCGGGTCGAACATCGAGTTGATGATCGACGGCAGGTCCTGACTGGTACCGGAGAGCGAGGCGAAGCTGAGCGGGTCGGTGGTGAGGAAGTTGAACCACCACTCGGGCCGGTACGAGGCGTCGAGCACGGTCTTGAGGGTGAGCCTCGGCGGGATCACCATGCCGTTTCGGGTGTCGCGCAGCCGCTGGCCCGCCACTGGGGTGTCCACGGTGACCAGCAGTGTGTCGAAGCCGCTCGCCGTGGCCCGCTTCAGGAGGTCGAGCGACTTCTGCCGGTCCTTCCAGAGGTACAGCTGGAACCAGCGGCGCCCCTCCGGTGCCGCGGCGGCGACCTGTTCGAGCGAGCGGGTGCCCATCGTCGACAGGGAGAACGGGATGCCCGCCGCCGCGGCGGCGGTCGCTCCGGCGTCCTCGCCCTCGGCGTGCATGAAGCGCGTGAAACCGGTGGGTGCGATCCCGAACGGCAGCTCGGACGACGCGCCCGCGATGTCCGTGCTCAGGTCCACCTTCTCGGTGCCGTGCAGGATGCGCGGCAGGAGCACGACGTCGTCGAACGCCCTGCGCGCCCGACGCACCGTCAACTCGCGCTGCGCCGCGCCGTCCACGTAGTCGAACGCCGGGCGGGGTGTGCGGCGCCTGGCTATCGTGCGGAGGTCCCATACGTCGGCGGCCTTCGCGAGCCGGGCGGCGCGCCTGTCGGGGTTGAAGCCGTCGAACCTCAGCAAGGGGCGCAGCTCGGAGATCTGGGGCAGACGGTGTTTCATGGGGGCTCCTGCGATGCGTGAGGTGTGCGGTGCCCGGTGGCACGCGTCAGCAGGATGGCATGTCGAGGGTGGCGTCATGGTGGACGCCGTGGACGCCGTCGTCGGGCGGACGGTTCTGCGTGAAGGCGTACGCGCGCCTGGTCGAGGGGGACAGGGGGACGCCGAGGTGGACGGTCAGGGACGCTGTTGTCCGGCCGGAGGCGGTGCGAACGCCTCGGCGGGGACCTCGCCCTCGACGACCCGCAGGCACAGCTGGGTCAGCGAGGTCCGCTGGGCGCGGGCGTAGACCCGCAGACGCTCGAAGGCGGCATCGGGTGCGATGCCGAGCCGGGCCCCGAGGGCGCCCTTGGCCTGTTCGATGGCGATGCGGCTGTTGAGTGCGGTCTGCAGCTGGCCGGCCCGTTCGGCCTGGTCCCGGGAGAGGCGGTGGTGCAGGATGCCGATGGTCGCCGCGTCCGCCAGCGCCTGTCCCAGGCGCAGGGACGCCGGGTGGAGGGCGCCTGGTCGGGTGTGGAACATGTTGACCGCGCCGATCACTTCCTCGCGCAGCCGCAGCGGAAGCGCGGCCACGGTCGCGAATCCGGCGGCGCGGGCGGCTTTCGTGAAGCGTGGCCAGCGTTCGGCGACGGCGGGAAGCGTCAGGTCCACGGGGGCGATCCCCTCGCGGCCCAGGCAGCAGTCCTTGCACGGGCCCTCGTCGAACTCGACCTGTGTCTCTTCGAGTTGATGGGCGGTGTGAGTGGACGCGGTCACGTCCACCAGCCGGTCCTGGGCGTCGACCATGACGACCCCGATCGTGGTCACATCCAACAACTCGCGCATGTGGTCGGTCAGTGCTCGCAGGAAGTCCACCAGGTGGAAGCCGTCCTGGAGGGTGTCGGCCAGCTCCAAGAACGCACGCGCGAGTCGTTCGTCCCGCTCGCCCTGCTCCATCACACAGCCTCCTTCTGCTACGGATCCCCTTCAGCCTGGCCGACCCGTCGCGGCACTTCCAGTGTCCTGTACGGCACCCATGGCCGGGACCGGATGGACGGATTACCACGAATGGTCCACGGCAAACTCCGGTCGGCCGCTGGAGCCCGCACCGCCGCGGAGCCGTAGGGTTCTTCCCAGTCGGCGTCGCGGCACGTGAGGACCGCACACCGACCTCGTTCCTTGCTCCCTCGCACTTTTCTGGAGATTCGATGTACGCAGTCACCGACCCGGCCACCGGCGAGATCGTCGAGACCTACTCCACCGCCACCGACGCCGAGGTGGCCGCGGCCGTCGACGCCGCGCACCAGGCCACCACGTGGGGGCGCACCAGCACCGTGGCCGACCGTGCCGCGCTCCTGCGCCGCCTCGGCGACCTGCACGCCGAGCACCGCACCGAGCTGGCGGACAGCATCGTGCGGGAGATGGGCAAGCCGCGCGAGGAGGCGGAGGGCGAGGTCGACTTCTGCGTGGACATCTACCACTACTACGCCGACCACGCCGAGGAGTACCTCGCCGACGAGGCGGTGAACGTGACCTCGGGACCCGGCCGCGCGGTCGTCCGCCGCAGCCCGGTCGGCGTCCTCCTCGGCATCATGCCGTGGAACTTCCCCGCCTACCAGGTCGCCCGGTTCGCCGCCCCGAACCTCGCCCTCGGCAACACCATCGTCCTCAAGCACGCCCCGCAGTGTCCCGCCACGGCGGCGCTCCTGGAGAAGCTGTGCGGCGAGGCGGGCTTCCCGGCCGGCGCATACGTCAACGTCTACGCCACGAACGAGCAGATCGCCGGCGTCATCGCCGACCCACGCGTGCAGGGTGTCTCGCTCACCGGTTCGGAGCGGGCCGGCGCCGCGGTCGCCGAGATCGCCGGTCGGAACCTGAAGAAGGTCGTCCTCGAACTGGGCGGCTCCGACCCGTTCGTCGTGCTGTCCGCCGACGACCTCGACGCGGTCGTGGAGTCCGCGGTCGCCGCCCGCCTCGACAACACCGGCCAGGCCTGCAACGCCGCCAAGCGCT
Source organism: Streptomyces sp. NPDC102360 (assembly GCF_044766085.1). Classification (NCBI taxonomy): domain Bacteria; kingdom Bacillati; phylum Actinomycetota; class Actinomycetes; order Kitasatosporales; family Streptomycetaceae; genus Streptomyces; species Streptomyces sp. NPDC102360. Next base: position 45,481 of record NZ_JBIWLG010000013.1, read on the forward strand.
TCGTCGTCGTCTCCGATCTGTACGACGCGTTCGTGGAGAAGTTCGCCGCGCAGCTCCTCGCGCGCCAGTCCGGTGCCCCGCTGTCCTCCGTGGCCGCGGCCGACACGCTGGAGCGCCAGGTGGCGGCGGCCGTCGCCGAGGGCGCCACGCTGCACTCCGAGGGCAAGCGCGACGGCGCCCACTACCCGGCCGGCGTGCTCACCGGCCTGACCACCGAGCACGCCACGGCCCGCCAGGAGCTGTTCGGCCCCGTCGCCATGGTCTTCAAGGCCGCCGACGAGGACGACGCCCTGCGGATCGCCAACGACACCCCGTACGGCCTCGGTTCGTACGTCTTCACCACCGACGCCGAGCAGGCGCAGCGGGTCGCGCACCGCATCGAGGCCGGCATGGTCTTCATCAACGGCGTCGGCGCCGAGGGGGCCGAGCTCTCCTTCGGCGGCGTCAAGCGCTCCGGTTTCGGCCGCGAGCTCGGCCGGCCGGGCATCGAGGAGTTCGTGAACAAGAAGCTCATCCGCACGGTCGCGTAGGCGTCCGAACGGGCACCGACCGGAGGGTTCCGGTCGGCGCCCGGGCCGGCGGGCGCGCGCAGGTCGCGCCGTCCCACCAGGCCCTGGGGCAATTCACGCCTGGTGAGCGACGGTGTCGAGCACCGCCGACGGCCGCACCGCACCGACGGGTTCACCGTGCCCGAGGACGGGGGCCTCGGTCAGCGCCGCCAGTTGGGGATCGGCGTCGACGTCGACGCCGAGGTGGCGCAGTGCGGCGGTCATCACGACGGGGCGCGGTCGCTGCGCACCGTCCGCGATCTTCAGGGCGACGGCGGAGCCGTCCGCGCGTGCGAGGGCGTAGACGCCTTCTGCTCCGTCCTTGGCGACGACGCCGGGGAGCGCCCGCATGAGGGTGGTGACGTCGCGGCCGGTGCCGCCCACGTATTCGGGGTGAGTGTTCATCGCGGTGGCGACCCGCTTCTCGGGGGTGCCCTCGGCCGCGGCCGCGATCCGCGCGAAGGCGCGCGCCAGGCCGGTGAGGGTGAGCGCGAACAGCGGGGCGCCGCAGCCATCGACGCCGACGGAGGTCGACTTCTCCCCCGCGAGATCCTCCAAGGTCTCACGCAGGGCCACCTGCAGGGGGTGACCGGGGTCGAGGTAGTCGTCGAGGGACCATCCCGCCGCCGCACACGTGGCGAGCATCGCCGCGTGCTTGCCCGAGCAGTTCATCGTGATCCGGCTGGGGCCGAGCCCCGCGGCGAGGTGCGCGGGCTGCGCGTCGGCGCCGATGGGCAGGGCGGCGGTGCACCGCAGGGCGTCCTCGGCGAGCCCCGCTCCGGCGAGGATCCGGCGTACCCCGTCGAGGTGGAAGGCCTCGCCCGAGTGGCTGGCACAGGCGAGGGCGAGGAGTTCGCCGTCGAGGTCGAGGCCCGCGCGGAGCATGCCGACGGTCTGGAGCGGCTTGTTGGACGACCGCGGGTACATGGGGCTGTCGACGGGTCCCGCCGCGAGCACGGCGGCGCCGTCCGCGTCGAGCGCCACGACCGATCCGTGGTGCACGGACTCGAGGAAGTCACCGCGCCACACCTCCGCGAGCACGGGCCACTCCGGCCGCGAAACCGGTGACACGGACGTGGACTTGCTGGGGACTGCGGCGGTCATGAGTGTCCTTCGACGGTCGGTGGTGCGGAGCCCCGGCGGTGGCCGCCACGGGCTTTCAAGTGTCGACAGTTATCAGTTTCGGCGGCAAGTGTCGACAGTTGTCCGCGATGAAAGACGGTCGCCAGGAAGTCTTGACACGGGGTTCGAGGCGCCTGTCCACTGACGTCTGTCGACACTTTGGCAGCGCGTTTCGGCAGATCAACGCCGTCCGCTCTCTGTTCTCGGAGGTTCCCGTGACCGGACTGGTCCATCGCCGCCTGGCGGGACAGGTGGTCGAGATGCTGCGCGAGCAGATCCTCACCGGCGTACTGCCGTCCGGCTCCCGCCTGAACGAGGTGGAGATCGCCCGCGATCTGGGCATCAGCCGCAGCCCGCTGCGCGAGGCCATCGGTCAGCTGGTGAGCGACGGGCTGCTGGTGCACGTGCCCAACAAGGGCGCCGCAGTCCTGACGGCGGGCCCCGAGGACGTGGCGGCCCTGTTCGAGCTGCGCTCGGCACTGGAGTGCCGAGCGGCGCGCCTGGCCGCGCTCCGTCGGCAGCCCAAGGAGGTGGCCCGCCTGCGCAAGGTGTGCGTGCGCTCCCGCACGGCGCGGGAGACGGGACGCAAGCTCCCGTACAACCTGGACCTGGAGTTCCACCGTTCGCTGATGGAGGCCGCGCACAGCCCCCGTATCGCGGAGCAGGTGTGGCTGGTGCAGCAGCAGGTGATCGTGCTGCGCAGCGGCGTCCTGTCGCGGCCCGCCCACACGGAGGCCTCGCTGACCGACCACGAAGCGATGGCCGAGGCGGTCGCGGACGGCGACGCCGAGCTCGCCGCGAGCCTGATGGAGGCCCATCTCTCCCTGGTGGAGACCGAGTTGCTGCACTCCATCCAGTCGGGCACGCGGCTCGCGGACCACGGCGAGGGGGCCACGCCCGCGCGCCGCGCCGGCCGGGCGGAGGCGACGTGACACACCGGCCCCGCCCCCGCACCCTGGGGATCGCGCCGGGCACACTGCCGCCCGGCCCCTCGAACTCCCTGACCGACGTACGAGGCGTCCGCGTGGGCCACCTCACCCTCCACCATGACGACGAGGAGTCGCCGGCGCGGACGGGCGTCACCGTCGTCGTCCCCGCCCCCGGCTCCCCGTTCCGCCGGAAACCAGCGGCGGGCCTTGAGGTCGTCAACGGATTCGGCAAGGCGGCCGGACTCAGCCAGGTCGTCGAACTCGGCGTCCTGGAAACGCCGTTGGCGCTGACGAACACGCTCGGCGTCGGGGCCGCCTTCGAGGGCCTGACCCGGCACGCGCTGCTCGACCACCCGGAGATCGGTGTCTCCACGGGCACCGTCAATCCGGTGGTCCTGGAGTGCAACGACGGCTGGCTCAACGACATCCGCGGGCTCCTCGTCCGCCCGCGTCATGTCCTCGACGCGCTGGCCTCGGCGTCCGACGGACCCGTGGCGGAAGGCGCCGTCGGCGCGGGCACCGGCATGGTGTCCTTCGGCTGGAAGGCGGGCATCGGTTCCAGTTCCCGGCTCGTCGACGCGGGTGACGGCAGCCGCTTCACCGTGGGCGTCCTCGTCCTCGCGAACTTCGGGCGGGCGGCGGACCTGACCGTGCTCGGCGTTCCCGTCGGCCGGCACCTCACCCCTGAACAGTCGCAGGAGCAGGGCGAGTTCGCGCGTGGCGCCGGCTCCTGTGTCGTCCTCGTCGCCACGGACGCCCCGGCGGACGCCCGTCAACTGCGGCGCATCGCCAAGCGCGCCTCGGTCGGCCTGGCCCGCACCGGCGGCATCGTCCAGCACGGCAGCGGCGAGTACGCCCTGGCCTGGTCCACGACGAACCGCACACCCCACGTACCGTCCGGGCCCGTCCGCACCTGCTCGGCGCTTGCCGAGGACGGCCCCCTGATGGACCTGATGTTCCGGGCCGTCTGCGAGGCGACGGAGGAAGCTGTTCTCGGCTCCCTGTTCGCCGCCGAGCCGGTGACCGGAATCCGGGGCCACCACGCGCCCGCGCTCCCCACGGACCGTGTGGCCCAACTACTGCGTCACCCCGAGCCGTTGACCCCGCACGACGCGCCGCCGGAGACCGCTCCGTAGGAATTCCGCGCGCCATCCCCACAACCCCACAGACATCGGAGCAGGACTCCGGCCGCCGGGCACACCCGGCGGCCCGGCCCGGCCTGCCCGCAACCACCCCGGAAAGAGCGAACCCATGCCCGAAACCGCTCCGGTCGCGGCGCCGCGCCGGACACCCACCTTCCTCCAGGCCCTCGCCCCGATCGCCGTGATGATCGCGCTGCTCGTGCTCGGCACGGTGTGGCTCGGCCTCGATCCCGTGATCCTGCTCATCGTCGCGTCGGGCTTCGCCGGGGTCTACGCGCTGTGGTTCGGCCTGAGCTGGGAGCAGATGCTCACCGGCATCCGCCGCAAGATCGACTCGACCATGCCGGCGCTCCTGATCCTGATCTCGATCGGCATGCTCACCGGCACCTGGATGATCAGCGGAACGATCCCCATGGTGGTCGACTTCGGACTCCAGGTGATCGAACCGCACTGGATACTTCCGGTGTCGTTCCTGGTCACCGTGGTCGTCTCCACGCTCACGGGAACGTCGTGGGGCTCGGTCGGCACGGTCGGTGTCGCGCTCATCAGCGTGGCGGGCGGTCTTGGTGCCTCGCTGCCCATGACGGCCGGGGCGATCGTCGCGGGCGCCTACTTCGGCGACAAGATGTCACCGCTGTCGGACACCACCAACCTCGCCCCTGTCGTCGCGGGCGCCAACCTCTTCGAGCACATCCGCCACCTGCTGTACACCACGGTGCCCGCCGCGGTCGTGTCGCTGATCGCCTACTTCTTCCTCGGCCTGAGCATGCACACGGATTCCTCGCAGGGCGCGGGCAAGCAGACGGAGGAGCTTCTGGGCTTCCTGGACAAGGCGTTCACCTTCAGCCCGCTCCTCCTGCTGCCGCCGCTCGTGGTCCTGGTGGGAGCGGTGCTGCGCAAGCCGCCGCTGCCGACGATCATTCTGTCGTCGATCGTGGCCGCACTCCTGGGCGGTGTGGTGCAGGGCTTCTCCCTGTCCGAGCTGAGCACCGCCGCGTCCGAGGGCTTCAGCTCCGACATGCTCGCCGCGCACGGCTGGGACGCGCAGGCCATCCCGGAGACGGCCCGGACCCTCCTCGACCGCGGCGGGCTCTCCTCCATGACGAGCGTCGTCCTCATCGGCCTCGCCGGCTTCACGTTCGCCGGCATCATCACCGAGGCCGGCTTCATGGACGTCCTGATCACGCGTCTGCTGCACCGCGTCCGCCGCACCGGAGGCATCATCCTGGCGACGGTCGGGTCGTCGATCGGCGTCGCACTGGCCACCGGCACCTCGTACCTGACGATCCTCATCCCCGGCGAGGGCTTCAAGCAGGTCTACGCCGACAAGGGCCTCGCCCCCAAGAACCTCTCCCGCACCCTGGAGGACTCCGGCACGGTGATGGTTCCGCTGATCCCCTGGAGCGAGGCCGCGATGTACATGTCGACGACGCTGGGCGTGGCGACGATCTCGTACGCGCCCTACGCCTTCCTCTGCTACCTGGGTGCGGTGTTCGCGGTGATCTGCGGATACACCGGCATCGGCATCGCACGCAGCGGCACGGGTCCGGCTTCCCGGGCAGCGTCCACGGAGGCGGCCGCCGCCACTCCCGCCTCCTGAGCCTCACGCCGCGGCGGACGCCGCCGTAACGGGAGCCTCGCGGGTCTCCTTGATCTCCTTGATCTCCCTGGTCTCGCGCAGGATCAGCAGGCCGGTGACCGCGATCAGCGCCGAGGTCAAGCCGTGGATGCCGAACGCGGCGGCCATGGAGCCGTGATGGGTCAAGACGTTGATCATGTCGCCGAACGGGGCGACGGCCTCCATCAGCAGGACCCAGCCCAGGGCGCGGCGGTGGCCCGTCACGAGCAGGATGACGACGACCAGGCCCATCGAGAATTCGCGGATCCCCTTCATGACGAGGAAGCCGCCGCCGTCGCCCGCGGGCCAGTTGGGCAGGCCGACGCCCGGAGTGGACGCCTCGGGGGCCAGGATGAAGGACAGTCCGAGGTAGAGGACGAACAGGGCGATGGCGGTGGCCAGGACAGTGTTCACGCGCTTCAGCGACATGGTTCTTCTCCTTGACGTTTCGACGGGCCCATTGGCGAGACCTCTCCCGGGATCTAGCACCGCTAGGCAGTAATGCGACGCTAGCGCTACTGCCGCTCGATTGTCTAGCGATGCTAGGGTCGAATCATGTCGGTACAAGAACGCAAGGAGCGCGAGCGCGCGAGCCGTGAGCGCCTCATCGTGGCCACCGCCCGCGAACTCGCCGAACGGCAGGGCTGGGACGCGGTCACCACCCGCAAGCTGGCCGAGCGCATCGAGTACAGCCAGCCCGTCCTCTACAGCCACTTCCGCGGCAAACGGGAGATCATCGGCGCCGTCGCCCTCGACGGGGCCACCGAGATGGCCGCCGCCGTACGGTCCGCGACCGCCGCCGCGGACACCCCGCGCGAGCGGGTCACCGTCCTGGCCCGCACCTACCTCGACTTCGCCGCACGGAACCCGGCGGTCTACGACGCCATGTTCCAGCTCGACGGCGGCCTGGCGTTCGCGCAGGAGGACACCCCGGCGCCCCTCAAGGACGCCTTCGCCGCCCTGTTGGAGTGCCTCGCCGAGGTCGCGGGGGACGGCGTCCAGCCGGGGGTCTTCACCGAGGTGTTCTGGGCCTCCCTCCACGGCCTCGCGACCCTGACCCGGGCGGGACGCCTGCCATCGGAGTACGCCGAACTACGGCTGGAGCTGCTGGTGGACCGGCTTGCTGTGTCCTGAGACATCACACCGAAAGCTCGGCGCGGAGTCGCTCCGCGCCGAGCCGGTGTTCTTCTTCCGCCGTGCCCAGAGGCCTGCCGCACAACTGCCCGGCGGCTACTTCACGGCCGCCGCACGGACGAGCTCCTGTGACACCGAGCCGCCCTTGTCGTCCTTCGCCGTCGCCCGCAGCGAGAGCGAGGTGGCGTCCTTCGGCACATTCAGCGTGCCCTTCCAGGAGGCGCCGGCTCCGGCGAGGGGCACGGACTTCCAGGTCTTCCCGTCGTCGTAGGACACCTTCAGGGTGCCGGCGCCGATGGTGCCGGTGCCGGCCGCGTCCTTGACGTACTCGGCGGACAGGCCGACCGGCAGGCGCTTGCCCGGGCGGATCTTTCCGGCGAGGTCGGTGTCGATGTCGTAGTTGAGGTTGATCAGCGGCAGGAACGTGTACGTGTCGTCCGGCGTGGTGCCCGAGCGGAAGGCCCACTCGCTGTGCGAGGTGCTGCGGATGCCCCACACGGCCGGGTCGAGTTCCGTGTCGGTGACGACCTTGAACGGCTGCTCGGAGCCGTCGGTGACGCTGAACTGGGCGGTGCTGCCCGTGTGTCGGCCCGCGCTCTCGCCGTTCACGAAGGCCTCGGTGGACTGCGTCATGCCGAACTCCGGGCTGTACGGGTCACCGAAACCGGTGTGGTCGGGGCCCGAGTCGCCCCAGCCGGGGATGTTGAAGCGCAGCATGTCGCCGCTCCGCTCCTGGCCCCAGCCGAGGCCGCTGCCGCCGTAGGGGTGCAAGACGGGCTTGAACCAGTTCAACTCGGTGCGCTTGCCCGGCCGGTAGGACACCAGGCCGCTGCGCTCCTCCAGGGGACCGACGTTCACGGACTCGTGCCACTTCTGGCCCGGCTCGACGGACACGTAGTCGGTGCGGTGTCCCGGGAAGTCGTACCGCTCCTGGAAGCCACCCGCGACCGCGAAGGACGGGTCGACCGAGTGGCGGAACTCGCTGCCCGCGGCCTTCTTCGCACCGTAGAAGGTGGTGTCGACGGTGGCGAGGTCCTTGGAGTCCGGCGCGAAGAGCAGGCTGCGGTCCGGGATCGCACCCTTGTAGCCCTTCGACAGGTCGTAGGAGTACGTGGCGTTGTCGACGCCCGTCATCCTGACGCGCTCACCGCGCTTCTGCTTGGCGAGCAGCCGCGCGAAGTCGGCGTTGGTGACACTCGCGATCTGCAGTGGCCGGTCGGTGTCGTCGTCGTTGTAGAAGAGGGTGTTGAGGCGGCCGGGGCTGTCGTCCGTGACGAACAGCGCCTTGGCGCCCGCGTCTTGGGCGGCCTGCGCTATCTGTGCCGGGGTGCGGGTGCCGTCGATGTGTACGAGGACGCCCTTGCCGGTCACGTTCTTGCCCGTGTAGTCGACGGGGGTTCCGGCGCCCGCGTTCACCAGCGCGAGCCTGCCGGCGCCCTCGACGAGCGTGGAGCCGGGCTGCTCCCACACCTCGTCGACGCCGTCGACGGTGATCCGCGGCTGGGCCTCGCGCCAGGTGGTGCGGTACGCGTAACTGCCGTCGCTCACGGGGCGGGTGGGCAGGGCGTACAGCGTGTCGTACTTGATGGGCAGCAGTGCCATGCCGAACACGTCGGCGCCGCCCGCCTTGCGGTCGTACTGCACGAGTGTCTGGTGCGGGTCGGTGTCCTTCGGGACACGCGTGGCGACCTCACGCAGTTTGGTGCCGTCGAGCGTGATCTCGCGGTCCCTGTCGATCCTCACCTCGGGGTCGGACAGATAGGCCGTGCCGAGGGAGTCCTTGCCGTGGGCTCCGCGGACGTCCAGGAACGAGTCCAGGTAGTACGTCCCGGGCTTCAGGCGCAGCTCGACCGTGCCGGACGCGTCGACCGTCGCCGGCTGCGGCTGTGTGTCCTTGGCGAGCCGCTGGTACATGAGGTTGGCCGCGGCCGGCCTGCCGTCCCGGTCCTTCACATGGACGGTGAGCGTGTACCGCTCCTCCTCCTTGACCAGGCCGAAAGCCGTGTGCGCGACGGCCGCGCCGCCCGAACTGGCCACGATCCGCCCGCTGTTGGTGCCGACAGCGGCCTTCGAGCCGTCGCCGGTGACCGTGGTGGAGGCGGCGCCGTGCGCGGGTACGGTCAGCTTGGAGTCGGCGAGCGTCGCGACGCCCTCGGCGCCTCCCTGCACGGCAAGGTCCAACTCGACAGCATTGTCGGACGAGTTGGCGTACGTGATGGTCTTGGTGACCGGCTTGTTGCCGTCGTACGGCCAGCGGTAGGAGCCGAGGTCTGCGCTGCCCGTAGCGGTGACCTTCGCGGCGATCGCCTCGGGCACGGACACCCGGCCGGACCCGATGGCGTACGCCGAATCGGAGAGCTGCTTCGACGACGACATCAGCCCGTTCTTGAGCTGGGCGGCCGTCCAGTCGGGGTGGGCCTGCGCGAGGAGGGCGGCGACACCGGCGACGTGCGGTGTCGCCATCGACGTACCGCTCATGGTGGTGTAGCTGCCGGAGCCGTCCACCAGCGAGGAGCGGGCCGCGAGGATGTCCACGCCGGGGGCCGAGAGGTCGGGCTTGAGGCCGTCGTCGCCGAGGCGCGGGCCCTGGCTGGAGAACGCGGCACGCTCGTCGTCCGCGTCGACCGCGCCGACGGTGAGCGCCGAGTCGGCGGCGCCGGGCGAGCCGATGGTGCCGGGGCTGTAGGCGTTGCCCGCGGCGACGACGAAGAGCGCGCCGGTGTCCGCGGTGAGGGAGTTGACGGCCTGCGCCATCGGGTCGGTGCCGTCGCTGCCGGTGTCGGAGCCGAGGCTCATGGAGACGACCTTGGCCTTGATGTCCTCGGCCGCCCACTCCATACCGGCGATGATCTCGGACTCGGTGCCGTAGCCCTCGTCGGAGAGGACCTTGCCGACGGCGAGCGTGGCGTCGGGCGCGACACCCTTCTCCTTGCCGTCGGACGCGGTGCCGGAGCCGCCGACCGTGGAACTGACGTGCGTGCCATGGCCGTTGCGGTCGGCGACCTCCTGGCCGTCGATGAAGGACTTCGACTCACTCACGCGGGAGGCGAGGTCGGGGTGGGTTGTGTCGTACCCGGTGTCCAGGACGGCCACCTTCACACCCTTGCCGGTGAGCCCCGCCTCCCACGCCTTCGGGGTGCCGATCTGGGCGTTGGACTCCGCCATGTCGCCCTCGACGCGGCCGTCGAGCCACACCTTGCCGATGCCGTCCGTGTAACCGGCCTTGGTGGTCAGGTCGTTCCAGAAGGTGCGCCCCTTGTCGGCGTCGAGGGACGCGCCGCCGATGCTGCCGAGTCTGCGGGTCCGGTCGGCGCCCTTGGGGGTGGCTGCGGTGCTGCGTGCGCCCTTGCCTCCGTAGGTGACGATCAGCGGGGTGGCGGCGGCCTTGGTGTCCGCGAGGCCCTGCTCGATGAGCCCGCTCACGTCGAACAGCCGGGAGTCCAGCTTCCCCGAGGCGAGGTAGGGCGCCGCCTCGTCCGGCACGACACGTATCACGCCGTCGGTGACCTGCGTACGGACGAGCCCGGTGGCGCCCCGGGGTCTCTTGACGTCTACGGTCCGCTGCCCGCCGCCGATGTCCGTCACCGTCACCTTGTCCCCGGTCACCAGCGTCACGGTGTGCGCGGCGCCGGCGGCCTTCGCGGGCCGGGGTCTCACGTGGTCCGGCGCGGCGTACGCACCGCCGGCGGGCAGCAGCGCGAACGCAAGACCGGCCGACAGCAGGGCCGCGCCGCGTCTCGCGGTACCTCTTGCCATAGTTGCCTCTTCTCCTGGAACCATCGGGTGCGGGGGTGCGATCCGAGAGCTGGGAAGAGTGTCAACTGCCGTGCGTGGTGGCGTACTTGCTTTGGGGTGGCGGATTGGCGCCACGGCACCTATCCGCCACGGCACCTATCCGCCACGGCCGGGGCGGGGGGTGCGGGGATTCGCTACTTCTTGACCGGCGGGCAGTAACCCGTCTCCTCGCCGATGGAGTTGATCTCCGCGTTGGGGCGCGAGTCGTTCGCGTAGTTGATCTGGTCGGTGCACTTCGTGTCGGGGTCCTTCGGCGTACCCGACGGCTTGGCGGACTTCTGGGGCTCGGGGCAGGTACCCGTGTCCGCGCCGATGGAGTTGATCTCGGCATTGGAGCGCGGGTCACCCGCGTAGTCGAGCTGGTCGGTGCACTTGGTGTCGGAGCCCTGCTTCTGGACCGGCGGGCACGTGCCCGTGTCCGCGCCGATGGAGTTGATCTCGGCGTTGGAGCGCGGGTCACCCGCGTAGTTGATCTGGTCCGTGCACTTGGCGTCGGACTTGGCGGCGGTGCTCGAGGACGTGCCCTCCGTCGCATCGGGCTGCGGGGTGGCGGAGGCCGCCGCCGAACTGCTCGCGGAAGAAGGCGCGCTGGAAGACGCGCTGTCGGTGCCGTCGTTGCCGTTGCACGCCGTCAGCGACAGTCCGAGGGCCACCGCGGTCAACGTCAGTACCGAGATCTTCCGAGTGCGCATTCTGGTGTCCTCCGCGTGGGCCGCCGCTCCTGGTGAGCGACGGGCGAGTGAATCGGGCCGCTGTCAGCCCGTGTTGCTTTCTGTCCCCTCAGACAGCCGGTGCGGGTTCCCCAGTTGCTTCTTGATCGTCTTCAAGACACGTTCGTGACATGACAGTCGTCGCTTGGTGAACTCCCGGCTCGCCGGGGCCCTCCGGTTAGCCTTGGCCTTCGGCCCTGCGACCGCGGGGAGAGCGACATGGCGCAGGTCACAGGAACTCCGCCGGGACCGCGGAGAGACAGTCAGTGTGAAGGACTCAGAAAACGATCTGCGCAGACGCGTACGTGCCGGTGAGCGCGGTGCGTTCGCCGAACTGTACGAGCAGTGGGCCGCAGCCGTGCACCAGCACGCGCTGTGGCTCACCGGCGACCGGACGAGCGCCGAGGACATCATGTCGGAGACGTTCCTGACCGCCTGGCGGGTACGGGAACGGCTGCACGAGGACGGGGGCTCGCTGCGCCCCTGGCTCCTGGGCATCGCCACCCACAAGGCGGAGAACGCCCGCCGGGGCCTGCGCCGCCGCGTGGCGTTCCTGGCCCGGCAGCGGCGGACACCCGTGGTCGAGGACTTCGCCCCCGAGGTCGCGGGGCGCGTGGACGATGCCCGGCGGCTGGCCGCCGTCCAGGTCGCGCTCGACCGGCTGCGTCGCCCCGAGCGGGAAGTGCTCACGCTGTGCGTGTGGTCAGGACTCGACTACCGGCAGGCCGCGGCGGCACTCGGCATCCCCGTCGGCACCGTGCGCTCCCGCCTCTCGCGGGCGCGCGCGAAACTCGCCCGGTTCACGGACGAGGCGCAACAGAATCCGGAACCGCGCACGGACCGCGGAGAGATGAAGGGTGAAGCCGCACTCGCGGCACTGCCCGTGCGGGAGGAGACGGCATGACCCCCGACAAGGACGTACGAGCGGACCGGCGCACCGACGCCGACGCCCGCGCAGACTCCGACGTCACCGAGATCGCCCGGCTGCTGCCGGCGCCGGACCGCCGCCCGCTCCCCCACGCGCTCCACCTTCACCACAAGGAACAGCTGATGCAGCACATCGACCGCGACCGCGCCGACGGCCCCGCGCAGCCTGCCCGTCCCGCCCTCTCCGCCCGACGCCTGCTGCGTCCGGCCGTCCTGGTACCGGTGACGGCGCTCGCCCTCGCCGGCATCCTCACCACGAGCATCGTGCTCAGCACGGGCGACGACGCCCCGGCGACCACCACGGCGAGCAGGGACGTACGCCCCGCGGTCGCGCTCCTCGACCAGATCTCCGACGCCGCGGGAAGGAGCGAGGAACTCACGGTCCGCGCCGACCAGTTCGCCTACACCCGGGAGAAGGACCAGGGCGCGGACCTGACCAGCGGCAAGGCGGTGCTGGAGCCGCTGAAGGAATCCGAGAGCTGGGTCGCCCAGGAACCCGGTCCGCTGCGCAAGCTCGGAGTCACCAAGGAGGACGGCGAGACCTTGCCGATCAACGCCCAACTCGGCGACACCGACGGGACGCCGGAGGGCTTCGGCCGCCCCACCTACCACTGGCTGGCGTCCCTGCCCACCGACCCCGACAAGCTCCTCGACCTCCTTTACGCCAAGACACCCGAGTCCGACGACCAGGAACGCGACCAAGCGGTGTTCGAGCGCATCGGCGGCCTTCTCGGCGGGGTGACTCCGCCGAGGACCGCCGCCGCTCTCTACCGTGCGGCGGCGAAGATCCCCGGCGTCACCAAGGCCCCCGCCGCCCACGACGCCATCGGCCGGCACGGCGTCGGCATCGCCCGGGACGACACCACGTTCCACACGCGCACCGAGTGGGTCTTCGACCGGCAGGACCTCACGTTCCTGGGTTCCCGCAGCTTTCTCGTCAAGGACACCCAGTACGGGAAGAAGGGCACGCTCATGTCCAGCAGGGCCGTTCTGGACTTCGCGGTCGTCGACAAGGCGGGGCAGGAGCCGTCGAGGGCACGGGAGAGCTGAAGCCCTCCAAGTCCTCGCCCCTGGGCATCAGTCGAGGCCCCGCCAGGTCTCCAGGAGCCTCAGCATCGCCTCGGTGGCGCTCGTGATACGGGATACGGAGCAGGTCTCGTCCGTGACGTGGGCCTGGTCCGGATCGCCCGGCCCGTAAAGGATCACCGCCGGTGAGTCCAGCTTCTCCGTGAGGACCGAGGCGTCGGTGAAGTACGTGGCGTACTGCGGATCCCGGTCCGTTCCGGCCGGCTCCAGAGCACCCGTCAGCGTCCTCACCAGCTCGTCGCCGGGATCCGTGGCGATGCTCGGGAGGTCGAGAACCGCCTCGATGTCCGCCGCCTCGGGGCCGCCAGTCGGCGGATCGCCGCGACGGCATCGCGAGAGGCGAAGTCCGGGACCGTCCTGATGTCCAGCATCAACTCGGCGTGATCGGGGACCAGGTTGGGCTGGACGCCGGCGTGGAACGTGCCGACATTGACAGTGGCCGCGCCGTGCGTATCGCTGCCGGGCCAGCCGTCGTGGTCGTGGATGCGGGTGGCCGCGGCGGCGAGGATGCAGGCCACACCGGCCTTCATGTCGCTGCTGCCGCGCCCGAGCAGCCGGTCGTCACGGATGTCACCGCTCAGCGGATCGAAGGACCAGCCCGAGGCATCGGCGGGGACGGTGTCGAGGTGGCCGGTCAGGGTGATGGGTGTGCCGCCGCCCGCGGCCTAGACGACGATCTGGTCACCCGCCTCACTCACCACAACCCGGCCCGGATGCTCACCGGTTGCTGACACCGAGGGTGTCCCTGCGTCGTTTGGGTCAGGCCCTGGCCCGCCTCCCGGTACCGTCCCCCTGTGACCTCACTCGACCCCGCCACACTCGCCGCGCTCGAGCGCGCCCGCTACGTCAGCCTCATCACGTACCGGAAGGACGGCACGCAGCGTGCCACCCCGGTCTGGCATGCCATGGACGGTGACCGGCTCTACGTGCGCAGCGCGGCCGACGCCTGGAAGGTCAAGCGGCTGCGCCGCGACTCCCGGGCCGAGGTCGCCGTCTGCGACCTGCGCGGGCGCATCGCCCCGGATGCCGTACGGGCCACGGGAACCGGCCGGGTGCTGGACGAGGAGGGGACGAAGAAGGCGGGGGCGCTGCTGCGCCGGAAGTACGTGATGGCGCGGATCGGCGACTGGTACTCGGCGGTCTCGGGACGCCACCGCAGGCATCCCGTCATCGGGCTCGAAATCACCTTCTAGCCTGACCGGGGCCCCGGAGGCCGGTCATCCGTCAGGAGGATCGGCCCACAGGGTGGATCCTCCTGTGGTCGCAGGCGCGTCGAGCGTACGGGTTGACCTGCGGCGACGTTCCGCGCGGGACGATGGTGAGGGACGGCGAACCGCTGTCCTCCCCCACGCGAGAAGAGGCCAGCCATGCAGATCGAGGTCCGTCACAGCCCGTCCTTCGCGGTGGCGCGCGTCCTGCTGGCCGGCGGCGAGAGCGTCCGCGCCGAGTCCGGCGCGATGATGGCCATGACCGGCGGGATCGACGTCGAGGCGAAGACCGAAGGCGGCCTGCTCAAGGGGCTCAAGCGCAGCGTGCTGGGCGGCGAATCGCTGTTCGTCACCCGGCTGACCGCCGGCCCCGAGGGCGGCTGGGTCGACCTCGCCGCGAACCTGCCGGGCGACGTCACGGACATCGAGGTGAACGGCGGCCTCAACCTGGCCCGCGGCGCCTGGCTGTGCTCGTCCGACGGGATCGAGCTCGACACCAAGTGGGGCGGCTTCAAAAACCTGGCCGGCGGTGAGGGCGGCTTCCTCGTCCGCGCCGAGGGCCGGGGCACGGTGCTCGCGTCCTGCTACGGGGCACTGGACGTGCTGGACCTCCAGGCGGGCGAGAAGATCGTCCTCGACTCCGGCCACATGGTCGCCTTCGACGACGGCGTCTCCTACACGACCCGCAAGGTGAGCCGCGGGCTGATGCAGACCCTGAAGTCCGGCGAGGGCCTGGTCTTCGAGATGACCGGCCCCGGCCGCGTGTGGACCCAGAGCCGCAACCCCGGCGCACTGATCACATGGCTCACGGCGAAGCTCCCCTTCACCCGAAGCTGAGGCCGCCCCATCTGCTCACCTAGCTCCTCAACACCTCGCGGAGTCGCTCGGCGAACTCCTTGGGCTGTTCGGTGAATCCGCCGTGGTCGCCGGGGAATTCGACCGGAGGGGTGTCGATACGTTCGGCAAGGGCCCTGGAGGTCCGCGCTGTGATCAGGCCTCCCGAGGTGTCGCCGATACCGACGACGACGCGGGTCGAAACGGCCGTCAGCGCCGCGATGTCGGGTACGTAGCGGCTGGTGCCCAGCAGTTCATGGGCGAAGAAGCGGGTGCTGTTGGCGAGGTCCCGTTCGGAGGGCTCCCCGGGCGGTGGGGCGGGCGCGTCCTCGCCGCCGCCGACGTCGAATCCGGCGTTGCCCATGAACTTCATCCACGCCGCGCCCACCCCTTCCCGGCGGAAGGTGTCGACGATGTCGTCGGCTGCCGCGAGCTGCTCCGCGGCGTCGGGGAGCAGCCCGAGCAGCGGAGGCTCGTGCGCGACGAGTGTGCGCACCCGCCCGGGGTGCCGCACGACGAGGGCGAGCCCGGTCACCGCCCCGCCGCTGCTGCCGAACACGTCGGCGGAGTCCGCGTCAAGGGCGTCCAGGAGCGCGGCGACGTCGTCCGCGCGCAGTTCGGGGGTGGAGTCCTGCTCGGGGTCGTCGAGGGTGCTGCCCGAGATGCCCCGCGGGTCGTGGGTGACGACCGTGTGGTCGCTCGCGAGCGCGTCGGCCAGCGGTCCGAAGGCCTCGGCGTCCATCGGCGATCCCATGAGCAGCACCAGCGGTCCTGAGCCGCGGACTTCGTAGTACAGGTGTCCCCCGGCGACGTCGAGGGTTCGGGTGGTGGTCACGGGTCGTCCTTCCCTGGGCGGTCGTCCGCGATCGCGGTGACGAAAGTGGGGACCCCGGCCGGGAGGAAAACTCATCGCCCCCGAGGACTTCGGAGGACTTCAGAGGGCCTCAGACCAGGAGGACGAGCTTCCCGCGTACGTCGCCGGACTCTCCGACCCGGTGCGCCTCGGCGACGTCGGCCAACGCGAAGCTCCGGCCGACAGGGAGCGTGAACCGGCCGACCGCGACCAGGTCGGCCACCTGACCCAGCGCATAGACGGCACGACCGGCGTCACCGCGGCTGAAACGCACACCATGCCGCTGCGCGCCGTCGAAGTCGGCGACGGTGATGACACGTTCCGCCCCGCCGACGAGGTCGACCAGCTCCGGCAGGATCCCGCTGCCGGCGACGTCCAACGCCCGGTCGACGCCGTTCGGGGCGATGGCCCGGACGCGCTCGGACATCCCTTCCCCGTACGCGACGGGTTCCGCGCCGAGTGCGCGGAGTTGGTCGTGGGTGGCCGGGCTGCCGGTACCGATCACCCGCGCACCACGCGCGACGGCGAGCTGAACGGCGGCGCTGCCGACGCTGCCGGACGCCCCGCTGATGAGGAGTGTGCCGCCGCCGCGGACGCCGAGCTGGTCGAGGGCGCGCGCCGCCGTCTCGACGGCGGAGGGCAGCGCGGCGGCGCCGGCGAAGTCGAGCGACGCGGGGATGGGCGCCCATGCGGACAGCACGGCGCGCTCCGCCTGGGCCGCGCCGTCACCGCCGAAGCCGAACACCCGGTCTCCCAGGGCCACGCCCTCGACCCCGTCACCGATCTCGTCGACGACCCCGGCGGCCTCGTACCCCATGGTCTGGGGCAGCTCCTGGTCCATCAGCCCCTGCCGCTTCTTCCAGTCGCTGGCGTTCACGCCGGCGGCGCGCACCGCGATCCGGATCTCCCCGGCTCCCGGATGCGGATCGGGGAGTTCGACGATTTCGAGCACCTCGGGACCACCGAACCGGCTGAACTGCGCTGCCTTCATGGGGAGTTCCGTCTCCGCCGTCCTATCCGCGCACGTTGCGCGCGAGCCAGGGGCTGAGCGCGCTGGGCAGGATCAGCTCTTTGTAGGTGTCATCACCGGGCAGGGGGACGATCAGCCACAGGGCAGGAGGCAACATCCTCCGCTTTACGTGGGCCAGGCCGCCGTAGACAGACCGCAGGAACGCCGGGACGGTGTCTCGGGGGATGTCGTCGAACTCGACGTTCTCCACCACGATTTTCGCGTCGTCGTCCGGGAAGATCCGGACGGACACGGCGGGCGAGCCCCCGAGGTCGATGTGTGCCTCGTGCGGCAGCGTGCCGTCCGGGTCGAGGACCGCGAAGGCCCCGGCCGAGGTGCGGCGGGACGTCTGGTCGGCGCCGATGTCGTCGGTGACGGACACCTCGAGGTTGTACTCCCGGGCCACCTCACGAACCGCCACCACGGCGGCCTGGGTACCCGCCAGATGCGGATGATTCATGGCTCCGATCATGCCTCATGGGTGGCGGAGTCCACCGTCGCGGACCGGTCGGCCCGCTGGTTGTTGCGGTCGATCTCCGGCATGTGGGTCTCGGCCCAGACCCGCAGGGCCGCGAGCGGTTGTTCGAGGGACAGGCCGAGCCCGGTGAGCCGGTAGTGGACGGCGGGCGGCACGGTGGGTTCCACGCGGCGCGCGACCAGGCCGTCGCGGACGAGGCTCTGGAGCGTGACGGAGAGCATCTTCTGCGAGATGCCGGGGGCGCGGCGGCGCAGTTCCGCGAAGCGGATCTCGCCCGGGGCCTGCTCGGCCAGCACCTTGACCACCATCGACGTCCACTTGGTGCCGACACGGTCGAGCAATTGGCGGGTCGGGCAGAGCGGATCCAGCAGGTCACCGCGCACACCGCGCGTTCCCGTCCGCCGCTCGCGTCCGCCGGACCTCGACGTGGTCACCTGGGGCTCACCACCTGTAGGGAAAGTGCCGTCTTGGACCGACCAGGCTAGTTCCCTACCGTGAGGTTGTCACCATTCCTCACCGCCTCCCCACGCCTCCCCTCCCCTTCCCTCCCCTGGAGTCCCTCGTGCCCGAACTCCGACGCATCTCCGTCAACGGTGTCGAACTCAACGTCGCCCTCGCCGGTTCGGGGCCGGCCGTCCTGCTGCTGCACGGCTTTCCGCACACCTGGGAGCTGTGGACGGACGTCATCGCCGATCTGTCCGACCGCTACCGCGTCATCGCCCCGGATCTGCGCGGGTTCGGCGCGAGCAGTCATGCCGCGTCCGGGTTCGACGCGGGCACCATGGCCGAGGACGCTGCAGCGCTCCTCGGCGCGCTCGGTGTGTCCTCGGCCGCGGTGGTGGGCATCGACGCGGGCGCCCCGCCGGCGTTCCTCCTCGCCCTGCGCCGTCCCGGCCTCGTCCGCCGCCTGGTCGTCATGGAGTCCCTGCTCGGCCGACTGCCCGGCGCCGAGGACTTCCTCGCCGCCGGTCCGCCGTGGTGGTTCGGCTTCCACTCCGCCGCGCCCGGCCTGGCCGAGACCGTACTGGAAGGCAATGAGGCCGCCTACATCGACTGGTTCTTGGACGCAGGCACGCTCGGCGACGGGGTGCGCCCGGCCGTCCGGGACGCCTTCGTCCGCGCGTACACGGGCCGTGACACGTTGCGGCGCGCGTTCTCGTACTACCGGGCCCTGCCCGAGAGCGCGGTCCAGATCGACGAGGCCGTCACGACGACCCGCCTGACGGTGCCGACGATGGCGCTGGGCGCACAGCCCGTCGGCGCTGCCCTGGAACGCCAACTCCGCCCGGTCACCGACGATCTGACCGCACACCTCATCGCGGACTGCGGACACATCGTCCCGCTGCACCGGCCGGAGGCACTGCTCGCACTGCTGCGTCCGTTCCTGGCCGGTGGGGAGTCGTACGGCAACTGAACTCGCCGTCCAAAATGGCCCGTTGGGCGTTCAGGCCTGTGCCCGTGGGGCCCGGATCCCGTCGATGATCCGGGTCCAGTTGTCCTTGCCGTGTCCGTCCGCGATCGCGCGGAGGTAGTACGCCTGCACGGCGCGCGGAAGGGTGAGGTCGATCCCGGCGGTCTCGCTGGTGACGGCGATGTGGTCCGCGGTCGCGCCCATCATGGTCGCCGTGCTCAGGTGGCCGGGGTGCTCTCCGGCGTCGATCTGCGCGCCGACGTCCTCGCCCGCCTGGAGCATGGCCGGGATGCCGGACAGCGTCGACACCAGTTCCGGAACCGCCTCCGTCGCGGTGATCCCGGCCGAGCCCAGCAGCGCGGTGGCGTGCATCAGCGCCGACAGGCTCGTCAGGAACACGTCGAGGTGTGCCAGGTACATCAACTGCGCCAGACCGGCATCCTCGCCGAGGTGTCGCGGCGTCCCGATACGGCCCAGCGCCGGGCGGTGTGCTTCGAAAACCTCGGGCGGTCCGCTGTAGTACACGTGCGCCGCCTCGGTGCCCACCATCTCCGCGGGCACCATCACACCGCCGGCCAGGAACGTCGCTCCGTGCGAGGCTGCCCAGGCAGCGGCCTCGCGGGCACGGTCGGGGGTGTCCGAACTCAGGTTGACGAGCGTGCGGCCGGCCAGTGCCTCGGTCGCGCCGCCGAGGATGTCGTACATCGCCTGGTAGTCGGTGAGGCTGAGGATGACCAGTTCGCTCGCGGCGACCGCGTCGGCGGGCGAGGCGGCCAGGGTGGCGCCGTCGGCGACGAGGGCGTCGGCGCGGGCGGCCGTGCGGTTCCAGACGGTGACGGGGTGGCCGGCCGCGAGCAGCGTACGGACCATGGCCTGGCCCATCGGGCCGAGGCCGATCAGGGTGACGGGGGTGGCGCTCATGCCGCGGTTCCTTCCTCGGGGCGGGTGGCGGCGCGGGTGGTGGGACGTGGGGCGCGCAGGCTCTCGTAGATCCGCGCCAGCCCTTCCGGGCCGTGGCCCGCGGCGATCTGTCGACCGATCAGCTCCTGGACGGCGGCGATCGGGGTGGGATCGACGCCCTGGTCCGCGCTGGCCCGTACGAGGTGCGACAGGTCGGAGAAGTCCAGGCTCTGCTGGCCGGGGACGGTGTAGTCGCCGCCGTCGACGACCTCCGCGTACGCGGCGAGCCCGCGGGTCATGGCGGACAGGAACGGCGCCTGCCGGGCGGCGAATTCGGAGGCGCTCATGCCCGTGGTGGCGACCATCGCGGCACCGTGGAGGAAGCCCGCGAACATCTGGTACATCCCCGACAGCATCGCCAGGTCCACCAGCGACGCCCGTCCGGCGTCCTCGCCGTGGAACTCGCTCGTGGCCCAGATGTCGAGCATCGGGAGGACGGCATCGTAGGCCTTGCGCGAGCCGCTGTAGAAGATCTGGCCCTCACGGGTTCCGATCATGGTGGGCACGGCCATGACGGCGCCGTCGAGGTACGTGATGCCGAACTCGGCTGCCCAGGCGGCGAGTTGGCGGGACTCGTCCGGTGTGGTGGTCGTGACGTTGACGAGGGTGCGACCGCACAGCCGCTCGACGACCGGGCCGAGGGTGTCCCGGACGGAGGCGTACTTGAGCAGGCAGGCGACGACGACCGGGCTCGCCGCCACGGCCTCGCGGACCGAGCCCGCGACGTGGGCGCCGCGGGACTCCAGTTCCGCCGCGCGGCCGGGGGTTCGGTTCCAGACGGTCACGGAACGGCCGGCGTCGAGCAGCGCGGTCGCCAGCGCGCTGCCCATCGCGCCGAGGCCGAGCATGCTGATATCGGTCAACTGGGCTGGATTTCTGGTGGGTTCGGACACGACGACCATGCTGCGCGAGGCTGTATCGTCGCGGAAGTACCCACTATTTACTGCGGTACTTACCAATTTGTAAGTGTGTGGAGAGACGGGAGATTGCAGGTCATGGCGGACGCGCCTCGCAACGGCCCTTATGTCTGCGGCATCGACGCCGCGCTCGACGTCGTCAGCGGAAAGTGGAAGGGGCTCGTCCTTTGGGAGCTGCACGCGCACGGTGTTCGGCGTTTCTCCGAACTGCGCCGCGCGCTGTTGGGGGTGAGCGAGAAGATGCTGACCCAGCATCTGCGCCAGATGGAAGAGGACGGCCTCGTCCACCGCACGGTCTACGCACAGGTGCCGCCGAAGGTGGAGTACTCGCTGACGGAATCGGGCGCTGCACTCAACCAGGCGCTGCTCCCGCTGGGCGAGTGGGGCCTCGAGCGGATCCGCCGGGACCGCCTCGACGTCGTCGCGGAAACCGACGCCGCGGCGGCCGCGGCTCCCTGACCGTCAGACTTGGTAGCGGTCCGCGGCGAACAGGTGGAGGTTCTCCGCGACCCAGTCGGAGGTGCGGCGCAGCCCCTCGTCCAGGGCGACCTCCGGCTCCCAGCCGGCCCAGTCACGGGCGCGGGAGTTGTCGGAGAGCAGGCGGTGCACCTCGCTGCCCGAGGGGCGCAGCCGGTTCCGGTCGACGACGATCTCGGCGTCCCGGCCCGAGGCGTTGATCAGTGCCTTGGCGAGGTCGCCGATGGCGATCTCCTGGCCGGTGCCGAGGTTGACGCTGTGGCCGAGGGCCGCGTCGCAGGCGGCCAGCGCCAGGAAGCCGCGGGCGGTGTCGGTGACGTAGGTGAAGTCGCGTGTCGGGGTAAGGGAGCCGAGCTTGATCTGGCGTCGCCCGGCGTGCAGTTGGGCGAGGATGGTGGGGATGACGGCGCGGGCGGACTGCCGGGGGCCGTACGTGTTGAACGGGCGCACCACCGTCACCGGCAGCTCGAAGGCGTGCCAGTGCGACAGGGCCATCATGTCCGCGCCGATCTTCGAGGCGGAGTACGGGGACTGCGGCTGGAGCGGGTGCGCCTCGCTGATCGGGGCGGTGAGGGCGGTGCCGTAGACCTCGCTCGTGGAGGTGTGGACCAGGCGGCGCACCTGGTGGCGGCGGCAGGCTTCGGCCACGTTCTCGGTGCCGACGACGTTGGTCTGCACGTACGCGCCCGGTGAGTCGTAGCTGTACGGGATGCCGATGAGCGCGGCGAGGTGGAAGACCGTGTCGCAGCCCTCGACCGCGTCCATGACCCGGCCGGCGTCCCGGACGTCACCGGCGATCATCTCGACGGGGCCGTGGGAGGCGCCGAGGTAGGGAGCGAGGTTGCCCTTCTCGCCGTACGGCTTGTAGTGGACGAAGGCGCGGACCTTCGCCCCGCGTGCGACGAGGAGGTCGACGAGGGTGGAGCCGATGAACCCTTCGGCCCCGGTGACGAGGACGGTGCGGCCGGTCCAGTCGAAGTCGGTCGCAGCAGTGGTGGGGCGGGAGTTGGGGGTCATATGGCGATCTCCGTGTGGGACGTGGGAAGGGTGGGGTGGGTGAGGGGGTGGCCGGCCAGGCGCAGGACGTGCGCGGCCAGCAGGTCGGCCGCCTGCCCGTGCCGGCCGGGGTGTGCGGCGGCCGACATGGCCGCCAGGCGGGCCGGTTCGGCCAGCAGCGGCTCGACGAGGGCGGCCAGCCGGTCGGCGTCCGTCTCCGCGTCGGGCAGCAGGAGTCCCGCGCCGACGTCGGTGAGGACCCGCGCGTTGTGGGTCTGGTGGTCGCCCGGCGCGTAGGGGTAGGGCACGAGGACGGCGGGGGTGCGGGTGGCCGCGAGTTCGGCGACGGTCGCGGACCCGGCGCGGCAGACGGCCAGGTCGGCGGCCGCGTACGCCAGGTCCATGCGGTCGAGGTAGGGCACGGCGGTCGCCACCCGGTCCGCCCCGGTCTCGCCGAGCCGTCGGCGGACCTCGTCCAGAGCGGCGGGTCCGGTCTTGATCAGCAGGTGGACGCCGGGGCGGTCGCGCCAGTGCCTGGCGAGGTCGGCGGCGGCCGCGGTGAGGCGGGCGGCGCCGAGGCTGCCGCCGTTGACGAGCAGGAGCCGTCCGTGGGCGGGGACGCCCAGTGCCCGGCGGGCCTCGCCTCGCAGCCGGGGCCGGTCGAGCGCGGCGAGTTCCGAGGCGATCGGCATGCCCACCACGTCGGCGTGCCGGCTGCCCGCCAGGTGTGCCCGGCTCTCCTCGAAGGCCAGGGTGATCTGGTCGGTGAGCAGCGCGGCGAAGCGGTTGGCGCGGCCGGGCACCGCGTTGGACTCGTGGATGACGCTGGGCAGCCCGGCCATCCGCGCCCCGACGATCACCGGGGCGCTCGGGTAGCCGCCCATGCCGACCGCGACCTGTGCCCGCTGCGCCCGCAGGACCGACTTGGCCTGGGTGCCGGACTTGACCAGCGCGGCGGGCAGCAGAAACCGCCGTGCCCCGAGCGACGGGTCGAACGGGATCATGTCGACGGTGTGCAGGCGGTACCCGGCCTCCGGGATGAGCCGCGTCTCGAGCCCGCGTTCGGTGCCGACGAACGAGATCTCGGCGTCGGGCACGGCCCGCCGCAGCGCGTCCGCAAGCGCGAGCCCCGGATAGATGTGTCCGCCCGTGCCGCCCGCCCCGATCACCACCGAGAGCCGGCCATGGGATGTTCGCTGTGTCCTCATGGCCGACACACTGCTGACGCGCTCTAAGAACTTTCTAAGACCAGGTTTTGGCAGGCTGTGACCATGAAAGCGGCCGACGGGTGCACGAACGCACCGAGGGTTCTGGTGGTGGATGACGAGCCGGAGGTGCGGTACGCCGTCGAGGACGGACTCACCGTCGAGGGCTACGAGGTGCGCGGCGCGGAGGACGGCATCGCGGCGCTCTCCGCCCTCGCCGCCTGGGAGCCCGACGCCATGGTGCTCGACGTCATGCTCCCGGGCATGGACGGCCTCGCGGTCTGCCGTCGCCTGCGGGCGCTCGGCGACCGCACACCGGTCCTGGTGCTCACGGCGCTGGGCTCGGTGAGCGAGCGGGTGGACGGCCTGGAGGCGGGCGCCGACGACTACCTGGTCAAACCGTTCGCCCTTGACGAGCTGGTGGCACGGATCCGGGCGCTGCTGCGTCGCACGGCCGCGCCCGAGGAGTCGGCGTCGACGCTGGCCTTCGCCGACCTCGTCGTCGACCCGGCCAGCAGGAGCGGGCGGCGCGGGACACGTGTCATCGAGTTCAGCCGCACCGAGTTCTCCCTCCTCGAGCTGCTGCTGCGCCACCCGGGGCAGGTGCTCCCCCGCGAGACGATCATGGAGCGGGTGTGGGGCCGGGACTTCGGCCCCGACTCCAACTCCCTTGCCGTCTACGTCGGTTACCTGCGCCGCAAACTGGAGGCCGAAGGCGAACCGCGGCTCGTCCACACGGCGCACGGCGTCGGCTACCGGCTGGACCTGGCGTGAGCACACCACTCCTGTCCCCGTCGCAGCCGAAGCCGCACCCCAGGGGCGCGCGCCGTCACGCCCGTTGGATGCGCCGGCGCCCCCTGCGCACCCGGCTGACCCTCACCGCCTCCGCGGCCGTGGCCGCCGTCGCCATCGGACTGTGTGCCGGCAGCTTCGTGGTGATCCGCCATCAGCTGCTGCACCAGCTCGACCTGCACCTGACGCAGTCCGCGCGCCTCGCCACCCAGCAGTTCGGCCACGAGCCCTCGGGTGTGGTGCAGGGCGAGTGCCGCTACCTCGCCGCCCCGGCCTGCGCGCAGCTGGTCCCCGCGCGGCCGGCCGACGACCCCGCCAAGCCGTACCTGCTGCCGGTCACCCACTCCACGCGCGAGGTGGCGGCCGGCGACCGGGGGCCCTACTACAGCGAGCTGACGCTGGCCGGGCACCGGGCCAGGATGCTCACGACACCGCTGCCCGAGGGACGCGCGCTCCAGGTCGCGGTGCGGGCCGACACCGTGGACCGGGGTGTGCGCCAGGCCGCGCTGCTGCTCGGCGGCATGGGCGTGGCCGGTGTGCTGCTGGCCGGCGCGCTCGGTGCCTGGGTGTCCCGTACGGGACTCGCCCCCGTCGCCCGGCTCACCGCCACGGCCGAACGCATCACGGCCACGCGCGACGCCCGGCACCGCATCGAGCTGCCGCCGGAACGCGCGGGACAGGACGACGAGGTCACCCGCCTCGCCACCTCCTTCAACACCATGCTCGACGAGCTGGAGAAGTCCATCGGCGCGCAGCGCCGCCTGGTCGCCGACGCCTCCCACGAGCTGCGCACCCCGCTGACCGCGCTGCGCACCAACGCCGAGCTGCTCACGAGGAGTTCCCGTCTCAGCGACGCCCAGCGCGAGCGCGCGGCGGGCGCGCTGAGCCGCCAACTGCGCGAGGTCACCCTCCTGGTCAACGACCTGGTGGAGCTGGCCCGCAACGAGGAACCCGACCCGCTCATCGAGGAGGTCCGGCTCGCGGACATCGTGGCGCACACCGTCGAGACGGCACGCGGCCACTGGCCGGCCACCCCGCTCGACCTCTCGGTCTCCCCCGAGGCACGCACCGCCACAGTCGCCGGTGTGCCGGCTCGACTGGCACGGCTGCTGTCGAGCCTGCTGGACAACGCGGCCAAGTTCAGCCCGCCCGGCCGCCCCGTCGAAGTCACCCTCACCTCCGCATCGGCCACCTTGGAGCTGACCGTCCGCGACCACGGCCCCGGCATCTCCGGACAGGACCTGCCCTACGTCTTCGACCGCTTCTACCGCGCCCGCAGCGCCCGCGCGCTGCCCGGATCCGGCCTCGGCCTCGCCATGGCCCGCCAGATCGCCCTCGCCCACCACGCCGACCTCGTCGCCGAACCCGCGGCGGGCGGCGGCGCCCAGTTCCGCCTCACGATCCCGCACACCTCGTGACGTACGACGCCGGCCCGGCCGCGTCCGGCCGGCGGCGCGCAGCCGGACTCAGCCGATCCGCCACCGCTCCACGGCGTCCTCGTCCAGCTCGACGCCGAGTCCCGGCGCGTCCGGCACCCGCACACATCCGTCCGCGTCCACCCGGACCGGCTCGGCGAGCATGAAGTCGCGCCGTTCGGGGGTCCAACCCGGCGGGTCGAAGGGGAACTCGAAGTACGGGCCGCCGCCGACGCCCGCCGAGACATGCAGGTTCGCCAGCACACCGATGCCGTTGGTCCAGCTGTGCGGTGTGAAGTGGCGGTGCTTGAGCTGGGCCACCTCGGCCAGGGTGCGTGCGCGGTGCATGCCGACGGCCAGGACGACGTCCATCTGGTAGACGTCCAGCGCGTCCTCTTGGAGGTAGCGCAGCAGCTCGGTCGTCGAGTGGTGCATCTCCCCCGCCGCGATGCGCACGCCCGGGTTCTCCGCGCGCAGCCGCTTGAAGCCGTCGATGTCCGCGTACGGCAGCGGTTCCTCGACCCAGAACACGTCCAGTTCGGCGAGGCGCGCGACGGTCTTGCGGGTGCGTGCGAGGTCGGTCGCGTTCGCCGTGT
The DNA here is from genome assembly GCF_044766085.1 of Streptomyces sp. NPDC102360. Taxonomy (NCBI): domain Bacteria; kingdom Bacillati; phylum Actinomycetota; class Actinomycetes; order Kitasatosporales; family Streptomycetaceae; genus Streptomyces; species Streptomyces sp. NPDC102360. The sequence goes on from NZ_JBIWLG010000013.1 coordinate 71,643, forward strand.
CGCCGGCCATCCGCCAGGACTGGTTGAGGTCGACCATGATGTCGAAGTCCTCCCCCAGCTCCTCGCGCACCGCGCGTACGGCAGCGATCCCCTCGCCCACCCGGTCGCGGTCGATGCGTATCTTCATCGCCCTGAATCCGGCTTCACGCACCTTGAGGGCGGTGGCCACGCGCTCCTCGGGAGACTTCAGCTCGGCCGACGAGGCGTAGGCGGGCAGCCGCTTGGTGGCATTGCCGAACAGCTCGGACACGGGCCGGCCGTGCACCTTGCCGATGATGTCCCACAGGGCGGCTTCGAGCGGCCAGTAGTGGCCGCCGTGGAAGTTCGCCGTCTCGATCGCCTTCACGTGCCGGGAGATGTGCAGCGGGTCCTGGCCGATGAAGAGGTGTCGGAAGGCGTCGAAGCCGTCCATGGTGTCTCCCGAACCGATCCCGGTGACACCCTCGTCGGTGTGCACCCGCACGATGGTCGCGTCGAAGTGCCGCCGCGGGTCCGGGTCCCAGGCCGCGCGGAGCGGCGGGTCGAGTTCGAGCCGCAAGCGGTCGAGCGTGATGTCCGTGATCTTCATGGGTTGCTCCCTGGGGCGCGGCGCACCCCGGTGTGCGCGTAGATTGACACGCCGACATCGAGGTGAGTACGTGCTGGTGAATCAGGCTGCGAGGGCTGTCCGGTCGACCGTAGGCAGGGTCCTGACCAGGGGCAATGAATCCCGGCGGATCGCAATGCGGGTTGCGGTACGGACAACCGACAGGCACCTCGTCGCGGGCCGTCGTGGCTGACACTTCCGCGGCGGGCGCCCGGCGCCACGGCCTCTCCCGCGATCTGCGGCTGCTCGACGTGCTGGCCCTGCACGAGGCCGAGCACGGGCGGGGGCTCGGGGTGGTGGAACTCGCCGCGCGCTCGGGCCGGGAGAAGAGCCAGGTCTCGCGGGCGCTCAAGGCGCTCGCCGAGGAGGGCGTGGTCGAGCGCGACGCCGACACCATGGAGTACCGGCTCGGCTGGCGGCTGCTCTCCCTCGTGGCGCGCACCGCCGAGAACCGCCTGGTCCGGGTCGCGTCCCCGGTCATGCGCCGGCTCGCGGAGGAGGTCGAGGAGACATGTCATCTGTGTGTCCTCAGGGACGCCGAGGTACTGACCCTCCTGTCGGTCTCCGCGCACGACTTCCGCGCACACGGCTGGGAGGGCAAGGGTGTTCCGGCCGCGCGCACCTCCGCGGGGCGCGTGCTGCTGCTCGACGCGACGCCCGACGAACTGTATGTGCGGCTCGGCATGGGCGACCTGTCCGACGGTTTCGACGGCTCCCTCGTGCACACCGTCCAGGAGCTGTGGCAGCGCGTTCAGGAGGCCCGGCAGCGCGGGTTCGCCGAGGTACGCGAGGAGTTCGAGCCCGACCTGGTGGGTGTCTCGGCCCCGATCCGCGACTTTCGGGGCAGGGTCGTGGCCGCGTTGAACGTCGGCGCTCCCGCGGACCGGCTCGCCGGTCGCCTGCACCGCACCGGCCGGACCACCGTCGCCGCGGCGGACCGGGTCTCGGCGGCGCTGGGGTGGGAACGGCCGAAGCGGGTGCGTTAGGCACCAGTTGACGCCTGCCCCGTGCCCCGCACTTCCTCTCCACCCCGTGGTAACTTCCGTATACAAGTTGTATGCGATTCAGGTCCACGGTCCACGGGAGCTCACATGGCGACGTCCGGCAGGGAGAAGGCGTACGCCTACCTCAAGGGCACGGTGCTCACCGACCCGGAGATGCAGGGCGAGTTCCTCTCCGAGCAGGAGATCGCGGACCGCATCGGCGTCTCCCGCACCCCCATCCGCGAGGCCCTGCTGCTGCTCGCCGCCGAGGACCTGGTCGAGATGGTGCCCCGGCGCGGTGCGCGCGTCTCCCGGCTGACCGGGCGGCAGATCACCGAGCTGATGGAACTGCGCGGCATGGTGGAACGGTACGCGGCCGAGCAGGTCATCAAGGCGGACCGGGTGCCGCTCGACGAGCTGGGCGAACTCCTCGATCAGCAGCGCGGGTTGAGCGGACCCGACGACGCCAAGGAGTTCATCGCCATCGACCACCGCTTCCACGCGACGATCGTCTCGGCCGTCGGCAACGGCCTGCTGGACCGGCACTACGACGGGCTGCGCAGCCGCCAGGTGCGCGCGGGCGTCGTGGCGCTCTACAACCAGAGTGGCCGGCAGAAGTCGGTCATCGACGAGCACAAGTCGATCCTGGACGCGCTCGCGGCGGGTGACACCGAAGCGGTCGGCGCGGCGATCGACAGCCACCTGGAGTCGACGCTGAAGGTGCTGCTCGCCGGGTGACCGGAGGGGGCGGCCGGTGGGCCGCCCCCGGCCGCGTCACTTCGGGTACGTGATCCCCGCGTCGTCGCGCCCGAGCCGCCGGTTGGCAAGGACCGAGGTCTTCTCGCGCACCCGGTCGACCTCGGCGACGTCCAACTCCGCGACGATCAGGCCCGGTTCGGCGCCCAGGCTCTCCCGTACGGTGCCGTCAGGGCCGACGAGCATGCTGTGGCCGATGCCTGTCGGGGCGGTGCCCGAGGCGGTGATGCCGCTCGCCGCCGGGTCGGCCTGGCCCACGGCCGCGACCCACACCGTGGCGTCCAGGGCCCGCGCCCGTACGAGGAGTTCCCACTGCTCGCGCTTGCCGGGGCCCGCGCCCCAGGACGCGGGGAGCAGCGTGGCGACGGCGCCCGCGTCGGCGTGGGCCCGGAAGAGCTCGGGGAAGCGCACGTCGTAGCAGGTGGCGAGGCCGAGGCGGACACCGTCGACGTCGATGGTGACCACCCGCGTACCGGGGGCGACGGTGGCGGACTCGGCGAACCCGAAGGCATCGTAGAGGTGGATCTTGTCGTAGGTCGCTTCGACGCCCGGTCCTGTCGCGAGCAGGGTGTTGGTCACCCGCCCGTCGTCGGCCGGGGTGAACATTCCGGCGACGACGACGATGCCGGCCGCCTCGGCGATGGCCCGCAGCCGGTTCGCCCACGGTCCTTCGAGCGGCTCGGCGAGCGGGGCGAGCTTCGTGCCGAAACAGGCCATCGCCGCTTCGGGCAGGACGACGACGCGGGCGCCCGCGTCGGCCGCGCGCCGCGCCTGCTCCTCGATGAGGTCGAGGTTCTTGGCCGGGTCGGGCCCGGTGGTGAGCTGGCTCAGGGCGATGCGCATGAGGTGTCCCTTCCGATGAGGCGGTAGGTGTGACGGCTGATGAGGCGGTAGGTGTGACGGTTCAGGCGGTCGCCTGCGCGACCAGCTCCGCGTCCTCGTCCGTGGCCGCCTCCGCGTCGCGGCCCAGCAGGAGCCCGGTGACGGTCACGACCGCGGTGATGGCCACGTAGATCGCGAGCGGCACCCAGCTGTCGAACGAGCCGAGCAGCGCCGTGAACAGCAGCGGAGCGATCGCGCCACCGATCAGACCGGCCAGCGTATACGCGAGCGAGGACCCGGTGGAACGCAGCCGCGGCGAGAACTGCTCGGCGATGAACGCGGCCTGCGGGCCGTACATCAGCGAGTGCAGGACCAGCGCGACGATCACACCGAGGACCAGCAGGCCCCACGAGCCGCCGTCGACCATGCCGAAGAAGACGAACGGCCACACACCGGCACCGACGGCCGAACAGCCGTACAGCAGCCGCCGGTTGACGCGGTCGGACAGGGCGCCCGCGAGCGGGATCAGGACGATCTGCAGCGAGGAGCCGATCAGTACGGCGGCCAGTGCGGACCCCCGCGACATGTCCAGCTCGTCGGTGGCGTAGGTCAGCACGAACACGGTGAACAGCGCGTACAGCACGTCGGGGGCGACGCGGGAGAGGATCGCCGCGATCAGGGCGCGGGGTTGGCGGGTGAGCACCTCGCGCACCGGCGCCTCGGGGCGGGTCTGCTCGGCCTCCATCGCCTTGAAGACCGGGGTCTCCTCCAGCCTGGCGCGGATCCACAGGCCGAACCCGACGAGGACGCCGGAGATCAGGAAGGCGACGCGCCAGCCCCAGGAGAGGAACTGGTCCTCGGTCAGCAGCGCGCCGAGCGCGGCCAGGACGCCGTTGGCGAGGAGGTTGCCCGCGGGCGGTCCGACCTGTGCCGCCGAGGCGAAGAAGCCGCGCTTCTTCGGGTCGCCGAACTCGCTGGAGAGCAGCACGGCGCCGCCCCACTCGCCGCCGACGCCCACGCCCTGCGCGAAGCGCAGCACGACGAGCGCGATGGGCGCGGCGGCGCCGATGCTGCTGTGGGTGGGCAGCAGACCGATCAGGAACGTGGCCGCGCCGATCAGCACGAGCGTCGCGATCAGCACCTTCTTGCGGCCGATCACATCGCCGAGCCGCCCGAAGACGATGCCGCCGAGCGGGCGCGAGACGTAGCCGACGGCGTACGTCGAGAAGGCCAGCAGGGTGCCGGTGAGCGGGTCCTCCGAGGGGAAGAACAGGTCACCGAAGACCAGGGCCGACGCGGCGGAGTAGACCGCGAAGTCGTACCACTCCAGGGCGGTGCCGGTCAGGCTCGCGAAGAAGGCCCGGACGAGACCGGAGCGGTTCGGCGTGACGACCGGTGCGACGGCCGGGTCGCTTGGGGAGTCTTGCAGCATTTCGGTCCTCGGATCGGGGGACTTCGACGGTCGGGGTGGGCCGTCGACAGGCGGGGGCGATGTTCCGGGTGATGTCCGGGGCGATGTTCGGGGAGACATCGACCTTCCGGCATACTTCTTGTATACAGGTCGTATGCGCAAGCCCCGAACGGGAAATTAACCGCTTCGCAACCGTCCACCCTGCCCCCACGCCCCGGAGATTCCCATGACGCTGCTCACCTTCGAACTGCCCGACGGCTCCACCCGCGACGTGCATGTCACCCAGGTCCTCAACGCCGGCTACGCCGGGCGCAGCCAGGACGATGTCGCCGCGCACGTCGCCGAACTCGCCGAGCTCGGCGTGCCCGCGCCGACCACGACCCCGGCGCTGTATCCGATCTCCCCCTACCTCGCGCAGCAGACCGAGCGGGTCGCGGTGCAGCACGGGCGGACCTCGGGCGAGGCGGAGTGGGCGCTCGTCGTGACGGCGGACGGCGAGCTGCTGCTCACGGCCGCGTGCGACCACACGGACCGCGAGCTGGAGGTGCACGGCGTGGCCTGGAGCAAGAACGCGAGCCCGGACGTCCTGGCCAGGCGCGCCTGGCGTCTTTCGGACGTGGAGGGCCGCCTGGACGACCTGACGCTGCGCGCCTGGGTCACGGTGCGGGGCGAGGACATCCTGATCCAGGACGGCACGCTCGCGGAGCTGCTCACGCCGTCGTACTGGGCGGACGTGCTGCGCGGGCGCGGCGAGCTGCTCCCCGGCACGGTGCTGATCTCCGGCACCATCCCGATGGCCGAGGGCGTCGACCAGTTCGGCGACGCGTGGCGGGTGGAGCTGTCCGACCCGTCGACCGGTGACACCATCACGCTGGCCTACGCGGTGACACCGCTGCCGGTGCCGATCGGCTGAGCGAAGACATGAAGGCGAAGGTCGGGTGCGTCGCCCACGGCGTACGCACCCGACGGAACAACGGCTCGCTCAGTGGATGGCGGCGGTCAGCGCGTCGAGCGCGCTGTGCTGCCGGGCCGCGTCGGCCTTGTCGAAGGGGCCGTTCCAGTGGAATCCGTAGTAATTTCCGCTGCGATCAAGGGAGTTGAGCGCGTCGGCCTGGCGGTCGATGAAGGCGGAGTAGGGGTGGCCCGGAAGCGCGCGGTTCAGCGCGCCCAGGCCGCGCATGTACGCGCCCTTGAAGGACGGGCCGTCGGCACCGCCGTCCGTGTCGTCGTCATTGGGCTCGGAGAGGATCCCGTCGGGCGCGAGCAGCGGCGAGGCCGCGACCGCGTCCGCGATCTTGCGGCCCTGCGCGAGGACGGCGTTGGATCCCGTGGCCTTGTGGAGCTCGACGAGGCCGCCGAGGATGACGCCCTGGTTGTACGTCCACGTGGTCGACTCGCCCGTGTTGACGCACGCGTCGTTGAGGCCGTCGTTGATGAGGTTGTCCTTGTTGATGAGCTTCTTCGCCTTGAACCAGCTCCAGACGCTCTGCGCCCGCCCCAGGTACGTCGAGTCGCCGTCGAGGCGGTTGTGGATGCCCGCGGAGAGGGTGATGAACAGTTCGTTGGTGATGCTGTTCTTGTATTTGTGCTCGTAGTTCCACCACACCCCGCCGCCGCAGGTGTCGTCGTGGTGCTTCCACATGTGGTCGGCGTCGGCGACCGCGGTGTCGAGGAAGCGCTTCTCGCCGGTGAGGTCGTACGCCCGCAGCCAGGCCAGGCCCCACCAGCCGGTGTCGTCGAGGTACTCGTTGCGGAACTGCCCGTCCTTGGCGTCGACGTTCTTCTCGTAGATCCGGTCGGCGATCTTCTTGATGTCGTGGCCGCCCGTGTCGCCGGGCGCCTGCCAGAAGTCGAGGAGCGCCTGCAGGTCGTTGGCGTTGTTCCACCAGCCGGTGCTCTCGAAGGCGCCGGTGTCCTGGTTCCACCAGGTCATCAGGCCGCCCACGGCGTCCACCGCGTCCTGGTGCCGGTCGGCGCGCGGGGCGGCGGTGGCGGGGCCCGCGGCCAGCAGGCTCAGGCCGAGGGTGGCGGCGGTCAGGAGGAGGGAGAGCCTTCTTGTACGGGTGCGCATCGTGCGGTCCCTTCGGAGAGGCGGAACTGACCGGCGCCCGAAGCTCTCTGACATCGTTGTCAAAGCGCGATCCGGTCACTCGGTGCTCCGAGAACGTAACCGGGCGCCATTTTCACCGTCAACCCTGGTGCGACACACGGCACTTGTACCGACGGGCCGCTCGGCGCATCCGCCCGAAGTCGCTCCGCTGCCTACGTTCGGATAATTGTGGCCGCACGCCCGTAGCCACTCGGCCGTCCGGGCCCGCCGCTCGGCCGACGCGCGGGCCCGGACGGTTTCCGTAGCGTCGACGGCATGAGAAACACTCTGCCGGCGGTGGGGCTGTTCTTCCTCGCGCCGCTGGTCGGGGAAGCGCTCCTCGGCGCCACCTCCCTCGACGCCCTGGCACTGCTGCCGGTCCTCGCCCTCCTCTACGGCAGCGGGGCCCTGCTCATCCGCGAGCTCGTCCGCAGAACCGGGCGCGGCTGGGGTTCGGTCCTGCTGCTCGGCGCCGCGTACGCCCTGCTCGAAGAGGGCCTGCTGGACCAGATGCTGTTCAACGCCGACTACTCCGGCAACTACGACATGGTCACCGTGACGCCGATCCCGCTGGTCGGCACCGGCGCCTACGGCCTGATCTCCGTCCTGGCCGTGCACGCGCTGTGGAGCATCACCGTGCCGATCGCGCTCATGGAGGCCCTCGTCCCGGACCGCGCGGCACGTCCGTGGCTCGGCCGGACCGGGCTCACCGTCACGGCGGTGCTGCTCGCACTGGGGATCGTGGTCGTCGGCTGGGGCAGCTACGACGAGAGCGGCTTCATGGCCCCGTGGCCACTGCTGGCCGGCACGGCCGCCGTGGTGGCCGCGCTGGTGGCCACCGCGTTCCTGATCCCCCGCCCGCGCGCCGGGATCGAGTCCCGCGGCGCGCCCCGTCCGCTGTTCGTCGCCGTCGCCTCATGCGCGGCCACCAGCGCGTTCTGGCTGGTGCTTCAGCCGAGCTGGGTGGGCGTGGCCGCCGCGCTGGCGATCGCGGTCGCGGCCGCGGGGATCGTCCACTACTGGGCACGCGCGGGTGACTGGGCCCCCACCCACATCTTCGCCCTGGCCGCGGGTGCCACGCTGACCTACGCCTGGGTCGGCTTCGGCCAGACCCCGGACCAGGGCTCGGGCGGCACCGTCAACCTCGTCGGTCACATCCTGCTGTCCTTCGCCGCCGTCGCGCTTCTCTGTGTCGGGGCGCGACGAATGGGTACCCACTCCGCCCGAGCGGCCCGAATGGCCGTGTCCGAACGGAAGACGCAGCATGGGTGATGTCGTCGGTTTGCCCGGTGTGTGTCGTTCCGGATGCGGCTCGCACACCACCGGCGCCGCGTCGTAGAGCGAACCCGTCGAAAGGCACGCGCAGCTCATGAGTGACGAGACAGCCAAAGCGACCACCACGGATGCCGGCGTTCCGGTCGAAAGCGATGAGCACTCGCTCACGGTCGGCGCCGGCGGCCCGATCCTCCTGCAGGACTCCTATCTGATCGAGCAGATGGCGCAGTTCAACCGGGAGCGGATCCCGGAGCGGCAGCCGCATGCCAAGGGCAGCGGCGCCTTCGGCCACTTCCAGGTCACCGCGGACGTCAGTCCCTACACGAAGGCCGCCGTGTTCCAGCCGGGGACGCGGACCGAGCTGGTGACCCGGTTCTCCACGGTCGCGGGCGAGCGCGGGAGCCCGGACACCTGGCGCGACCCCCGCGGGTTCGCGGTGAAGTTCTACACCTCCGAGGGCAACTACGACATGGTCGGGAACAACACCCCGGTCTTCTTCATCAAGGACCCGATGAAGTTCCAGCACTTCATCCGGTCCCAGAAGCGCCGCGCGGACAACAATCTCCGCGACCACGACATGCAGTGGGACTTCTGGACGCTCTCGCCCGAATCCGCGCACCAGGTCACCTGGTTGATGGGCGACCGCGGTATCCCCCGCACCTGGCGTCACATGAACGGCTACACGTCGCACACCTACATGTGGATCAACGCCCAGGGCGAGCGGTTCTGGGTGAAGTACCACTTCAAGACCGATCAGGGCATCGAGTGCTTCACCCAGCACGAGGCGGACCAGATGGCCGCGGCGGACACGGACTATCACACGCGGGATCTCTTCGAGCACATCCGCGACGGGGAGTTCCCGAGCTGGACGCTGTACGTGCAGGTCATGCCCTACGACGACGCGGCGGCGTACCGCTTCAACCCGTTCGACCTCACCAAGGTGTGGCCGCACGCCGACTACCCGCTGGTCGAGGTCGGCAGGATGACGCTGGACCGCAACCCGACGGACAACCACGCGGAGATCGAGCAGGCCGCGTTCCAGCCGAACAACCTGGTCCCCGGCATCGGCCCGAGCCCCGACCGGATGCTGCTCGGCCGGCTGTTCTCGTACGCCGACGCGCACCGTCACCGCATCGGCGGCAACTACCAGCAGCTGCCCGTCAACGCGCCGGTAGCGCCCCTGCGCACGTACTCCAAGGACGGGGCCATGGCGTACCGGAAGACGCAGGACCCGGTGTACGCGCCGAACTCCAAGGGCGGCCCGGCGGCCGACACCGACCGCTACGGCACGCCTCCCAGCTGGTACGCGGACGGTGACATCACCCGCGCCGCCTACGTCGACCACGCGGAGGACGACGACTGGGGTCAGGCGGGCACCATGGTGCGCGAGGTGCTCGACGACGCCGCGCGCGACCGGCTCGTAGACAACGTCGTCGGTCATCTGCTCAACGACGTGAGCGAGCCGGTCCTCGAGCGGGCCTTCGAGTACTGGTCGAACATCGACCGGTCCATCGGCCAACGCATCAAGCAGGGGGTGCGGGCCAAGGCCGACGAGAAGGACCCCAAGGCGTCGGAGCAGGCCAACCCGGCGCGCAGCAGCATGCAGGACAAGGCCTGAGCGAACCCGCCGGGCGGGGGCCGCTCCCCCGCCCGGCGGGCACGACCGTGCGCATCGGTGGACCTGATTGCACGGTTCCCGGAGTCGGGTCGTAATCTGCGGTCGTGAACGAGAAGGACAACGCGAGGGTGACGGCACCCGTCCGCGACATCGACATCGACATCGAAAAGGCGGTCGGTGTGCTGCGCGGCGGCGGCCTCGTCGCCCTCCCGACCGAAACCGTATACGGCCTGGGCGCCGACGCCGAGGACCCCGCCGCCGTCGCACGCATCTTCCAGACCAAGGGTCGGCCGCCCAACCATCCGCTGATCGTCCACATCGGCGGCGCCGAGCACCTGGCCGACTGGGCCGAGGAAGTGCCCGAGGCGGCGCGCCTGCTCGCGGAGCGCTTCTGGCCGGGGCCCCTCACGCTGGTCCTGCGGCGCGGTGGGCGGGTGCCGCTCGACACCACCGGCGGGCTGGAGACGGTGGCCCTGCGCGTGCCCGACCACCCCGTCGCGCTGGAGCTGCTGAACGCCTTCGGCGGCGGCATCGCGGCCCCGTCCGCCAACCGGTTCGGCTCGGTCAGCCCCACCACCGCCGAGCACGTGCGCTCCGAACTCGGTGACGGCGTGGACTTCGTGCTCGACGGCGGTCCCTGCGAGGTCGGCGTCGAGTCGACCATCGTCGACGCCACGAGCGAGTCGCTGAGCATTCTGCGGCCCGGCGGAGTCACGCGCGAGGAGCTCGAAGAGGCGCTGGGGCGCCCCCTCGACGTCCCTTCCACCAGCGAGGTGCGCGTGCCGGGTCAGCATCCCTCGCACTACGCGCCGAACGCGCGCGTCGTCCTCGTGGAGCCCGAAGAGATCGTCGCGGAGACGGGCCGCGCACACGAACTCGGCCACCGGGTGGGCGTGTTCGTGCCGTCCGCCCTCGCCGACGCTCCGGTGCAGGCGCACGCCGTGGTCGCCGTCCCCGCGTCGCTGGACGCCTATGCGCGCGGCCTCTACGGCTATCTGCGCGAACTCGACCAGCAGGGCTGCGACCTTATCCTCGTGTCGCTGCCGGCGCCGGAGGGCATGGGCCTCGCGATCGCCAACCGGCTGCGCCGCGCGGCCGGGCCCCGGCCCGCGTAGCGGCGCTCAGCCGGCGGCGAGGAGCTGGAGCGTGTCGATCACGCGGTTCGAGAAGCCCCACTCGTTGTCGTACCAGGCGACCACCTTGATGTGGCGGCCGTCGACGCGGGTGAGGGCCGAATCGAAGATCGACGAGGCGGGGTTGCCGACGATGTCGGAGGACACGAGCGGGTCCTCGGAGTACTCGATGATGCCGGCGAGCGGGCCCTCGGCCGCGGCGCGGTAGGCGGCCAGCACCTCGTCGCGTGTCACGTCGCGGGCGACGGTCGTGTTGAGTTCGACGATCGAGCCCACCGGTACGGGGACGCGGATCGAGTCGCCCGACAGCTTGCCTTCGAGGTTCGGCAGGACCAGGCCGATCGCCTTGGCGGCGCCGGTGGTGGTCGGCACGATGTTGACCCCGGCGGCGCGGGCGCGGCGGGCGTCGCGGTGCGGGCCGTCCTGCAGGTTCTGCTCCTGCGTGTAGGCGTGCACCGTCGTCATGAACCCGTGCTCGATCCCGGCGAGTTCGTCGAGTACCGAGGCCAGCGGGGCGAGCGCGTTGGTGGTGCAGGAGGCGTTCGAGACGATCGTGTGCACGGCCGGGTCGTAGGCCTCGGTGTTGACCCCGTACGCGAGCGTGACATCGGCGCCGTCCGACGGGGCGCTGACGAGTACCTTCTTCGCGCCCGCGTCGAGGTGGGCGCGGGCCGCCTTGGCCGAGGTGAAGCGGCCGGTGGCCTCCAGGACGAGGTCGACGCCGAGTTCGGCCCACGGCAGCTGCGCCGGTTCGCGCTCGGCGAGCACCTTGATCCGCCGGCCGTCGACGACGAGGGTGTCCTCTTCGGCGGTGACCGGGCGTCCGAGCCGGCCCGCCGTGCTGTCGAAGGCGAGCAGCCGGGCGAGCGTGGCGGGCTCGGTGAGGTCGTTGACGGCGACGACCTCGAGGTCGCTGTCGCGCTCCAGCAGGGCGCGCAGCACATTACGGCCGATGCGGCCGAATCCGTTGATGGCGATGCGAGTCATGAATGGTGTCCCTTCCGTTCACCACCAGGCTCGCTCGCGGTCCGCGGCACTGCCAGTGGCGGAATCGCCACGCTTCAAAAGGATGCCGCCAAAAGGATCCCGCCGGCCCGTGTTCGGGGGTGTCACTCACCGGGCGTGAAGGTGCGCCGGTACTCGCTCGGTGTGGTGCCGAGGATGCGCTGGAAGTGCAGCCGCAGATTCGCGCCCGTGCCGAGCCCGACGTCGGCGGCGATCTGTTCGACGCTCCGCTGCGAACGCTCGAGCAGTTCGCGGGCCAGATCGATACGGGCGCGCATCACCCACTGCATCGGTGTACAGCCGGTCTCGTCGACGAAGCGCCGGGAGAAGGTGCGCGGGGAGACCCCGGCCTGTCGCGCCAGTATGTCGAGGGTGAGGGGTTCGCCGAGCCGGTGCAGCGCCCACTCGCGGGTGTCGGCGAACCGTTCACCGAGCGGTTCGGGGACGCTGCGCGGCACGTACTGGGCCTGGCCGCCGCTGCGGTAGGGCGCGGCGACCAGGCGGCGGGCGGCGTGGTTGGAGGCGGCCACTCCGAGGTCGCCGCGCAGGATGTGCAGGCACAGGTCGATGCCGGAGGCGGCGCCGGCCGAGGTGAGCACGCTGCCCTCGTCGACGAACAGCACGTTCTCGTCGACCTGGACGAGGGGGTAGCCGGCCGCGAGGGCGCGCGTGTAGTGCCAGTGCGTCGTGGCGCGTCGGCCGTCGAGCAATCCGGTGGCGGCGAGCGCGAAGGCACCGGTCGAGATGGCGGCGAGCCTTGCGCCCCGCTCGTGGGCGGCGAACAGTGCGTCGACGACGGCCCGCGGCGGGTCCTCACGGTCGGGGAACCGGTAGCCGGGGACGAAGACGATGTCGGCCCACTCCAGCGCTTCGAGGCCGTGGGCCACGGCGTACGCGAGGCCGTCGCCGCCGGTCACGAGCCCGGGGGCCGCTCCGCACACCCGTACCTCGTACGGCATGCTCGCGCGGGTCGTGAACACCTGCGCGGGAATGCCGACATCGAGCGGCTTCGCGCCCTGGAGCACGAGGACGGCGACACGGTGCGGGCGGGAGGCTGACACAGGAGGAGGTTACGCGGGAGTCGCCACGAGGTCGTGCCCGTGCCGGGGCCGTCGGCGTGGCCGGACCGCTCGGTGGGCCCCGGGACATCGTCGCCGGTGGTGGTGTGCAGGGTGACATCGACGCCGTCGGGTTGTACGCCGAAGGCGGTGGGGGTGGTGCCGCAGCGGATCTGGGGCCCGATCCGTTCCCGGTCAGCGGGAACGGCCGCTACGACCGTGCCCTCCCCCGTGGCACGCTCCGACCGTCTGATGCTCTGCACTGCCACGGCGACCGGAAGGACGACAACACATGGGCGGCCCGCACACCTTGGCCCGTCTCGCCGACTGGGCTGCCGACACCCACGGCGACGCGGAGGCCCTCACGTTCCGAGGGGCCCGCTGGACGTTCCGCACCCTGCGCGAGCAGGTGGACCGGGCCGCGCGGGCCCTGCTGGCGCAGAGGCTGCGGCCGGGCGAATCGGTCGGGGTCTGGGCGTCCAACAGCGATCGGTGGGCGATCGCCGCGCTGGGCGCCCTCGCCGCGGGCGGCGTCCTCGTCCCGGTCAACACCCGTTACCGCGCCGCGGAGGCCGCCGACATCCTGCGCCGGGCACGCGCCCGTGTGCTGCTGACGGAGCACGACTTCCTGGGCCGCGACTTCCGCGCCGAACTCGCGGACGGCCACGAACTGCCCTTCCTGGAACGGGTGGTGGCCCTGCACGACGACGGCGAGTGGGCCGCGTTCCTCGCCTCCGGCGACGCGGTCACCACCCTCGAACGCGAGGAACGGTCGGCGGCCGTGGCCCCGGACGCACCGAGCGACCTGCTGTTCACCTCGGGCACCACGGGCCGCCCCAAGGGCGTGATCGGCGAGCACGGACAGGTGGTGCGGGCCGCCCGGGACTGGGCGCGAACGGTGACCCTCCAGTTCGGCGACCGGTATCTGCTGGTCAACCCGTTCTTCCACACGTTCGGCTACAAGGCGGGCTTCGTGGCCTGCCTGTTGACGGGGGCGACGGTGCTGCCGGAGCCGGTGTTCGACGCGGCCCGGGTCCTGGAGCGGATCGAACGCGACCGTGTCTCCGTGCTCACGGGCGCGCCGACGGTGTTCCTCTCCCTGCTGAAGCACCCGCGGCGGCCCGCCCACGACCTGTCGTCGCTGCGTATGGCGGGCACCGGTGCGTCCAACATTCCCACCAGGCTCATCGAGCAGATCCATGAACTCGGCGCGCACACAGTGTTCACCGCGTACGGGCTCACCGAGACGAACGGCTTCGCCACCATCTGCCCGCCCCACGAGGGCGCGCACACCCTGGCGCACACGGTCGGGCCCGCCATGCCCGGCACCGAGATCCGTATCGACGCCTCGGCAGGCCGGTTCGCCGACGGCGAGGGCGAGGTCCTGATCCGCGGCTACCAGGTGATGCGCGGATACCTCGACGACCCGGACGCCACGGCCACCACGCTCGACTCCGAGAGCTGGCTGCGCACCGGGGACGTAGGACGCCTCGACGAGCGCGGCTTCCTGACGATCACCGACCGGCTCAAGGACGTGTTCCTGGTCGGCGGGTTCAACGCCTACCCGGCCGAGATCGAGCAGGCGCTGCGCGGCCATCCGGCCATCGCCGACGTGGCCGTCGTCGGCACGCCGGACGAGCGGCTCGGCGAGGTGGGCGTCGCGTACTGCGTCGCGGCGGACGGCGCCGGGATCGATACGGCGGAGCTGACCGGCTGGGCGCGGCAGCGGCTCGCCAACTTCAAGGTGCCGCGCGCCTTCGTCCCGGTCGACGCTTTGCCGCACAACGCGGCGGGCAAGGTCGACAAGGTCGCGCTGCGCGAACGGGCCCGCCGAGAGCAGCCCTCCCGGGCGTGAGCCGACGGCCCGGACGCCGGCCTTCTCCCGCCTCCGGGCCCTCTGCCTTGCGTGCCGCCCTCTCCGCGCTCGTCCCGCATGCCGCTTCAATATGCCAAGGCATGCCGAGGAGCGTCTGTTGGCTGCCGATGACCTGCTTCTCCATATGCCAGAGGCATGACCAGCGAGCAACCTTGGCCGCCTTCCGCACGTTCGCGTGCAAGGACGGTGCGCTCGGTGCTTCCATGGAACACTCAACGCACCTCAAGTGGGTAGGCCGAGGAGCAACGACCATGAGCACGCCGACCTCACCCGTCTTCGACATCCACGTCGTCGACGCCGGAGACCTCGTCCTCCTCCACGCGCGCGGCGAACTCGACCTGAACACGGCGCCCGACCTCGATCGCGCGCTGACCCCTTTGCACCCACGCCGCTGCGAACTCGACTTCGCCGACGTGCCCTTCACCGACTCGACCGGCATCAACCTCCTCGTGCGGCACCACCGGCTGGCCGCCGACGAGGGAGGCAGCCTGCTCCTGATCGCCGTGAGCAGGCCGGTCCGCCGGGTCCTGGACATCTCCGGCACCACCGGCCTACTGCTCGCCACGCCCGAACCTCCCCCGCCGGGCATCACCGGCCGCTGAGGAGAAGGTCTCGGCCGTGATGCCGTCGGGGCTTTCGGGCGGCCACTCCACCAGCTCGATCCGGTAGCCGTCCGGGTCGGTGAGCCACGACGTCTTGGGCCCTTCGGGACCGCCCGGGTACTCGATCGGCCCTGGCTCCAGGCCCGCACCGGTCAGCCGTGCACGGGTGGCGGCCAGTGTGTCCACCTGGATCGCGAGGTGGTCGAAACCGGTGCCCACGTCGACGGATCCTTCCGCGGGGCGATGGACCAGTTCGAGCGAGGCCGCCGGTTCGCCGGGGAACTTGAGGATCACGAGGTGGCCCGTGTCGCCGGCCTGGACCCTGCCCAGCTCGACGTAGCCCAGGGCGGTGTAGAAATCGACGGAGCGGTCCAGGTCGGTGACGCGGTAGGAGACGAACAGTGTCCTCACGCGGCCTCCTCGGGTCGGCGCACCCGGTAGCGCAGGTGCGTGACGTCGCGGTCCTCGAGACGTCGGACGAGGTCGAGTTCGATGTGGTCACCGCCGAGGTGGTCGAACAGTCGTCGGCCGTCCCCGAGGAGGACCGGGACCAGGTGGATCTCCATCTCGTCGAGATGCCCGGCCCGCAGGAGCGCCTGGGCCGCGCCCGCCCCATGGACCATGACCGGCCGGTCGCCGGCGGCCGCGCGGGCCTGCCGGGCGCAGTCCTCGACGTCGGTGACGAATCGCGCGTGGCCCGGCGGCACGTCCCCGTCCTCCACGTGGTGGGTGAGGACGAAGATCGGCACCCCGTCATGGTGGTCGCCCTGCCAGCGTCCGGCGAGTTCGAAGGTGCGGCGGCCGGAGATCACCGCGCCGGTCGCCAGCGCCTCCCGGTAGACCTGTCCGCTGGGGCCGTCGGACTCCCGGTCGTCGAGCCAGTTGAAGAGGCGTCCGCCGTCGCGTCCGAGCTCCTGGCCCGGCCGATCGTCAGGGCCGGCGATACAGCCGTCGAGCGACATCGACATGTACAGCCGAATCGGAGTGCGCATGCTGGCCTCCCTCTCGTCCAGGGCACGTAAAGGCTTCGCCACCCGCTCCACAGGGGCGGGATTGTCACAGGGGAAGACTCCGCGCAGCGAACAAAATCATCGCCCCGAAACGGTCCGTGCAGCCGGTCGAGCGTGTGCGGGACCTGAGGGAATTCAGTCCTGGTCGACGTGCTCGTTCAGGACCTTGCCGTTGGCCGCGTCGATGTCGAACGACGTCTTGTCCCAGGTGGCAGGTGTGACCACGTCGACCGACCAGACCGTGGCTCCGCCGTCGGCGTCGTCGAGGGCGACGGAGGTGACCTTGCCCTTCTTGCGGTCCGTGGCCGTACCGGCGGCCTTCGCCGCCGTGATCTTGGCCGCGGCGAGCTTGTCGGTGTTCTCCTTCTTGTCGTCCGCGTCCTGGTCGTTGTCCTTCGTGGAGCCGCTCACCTTGCCGGTGACGGCATCGATCCGTACGTCGGTGCTCGTGCCGTCCGACGCGACGACCTCGGCGTCCCACTCCGGGTTGCCCTGCTGGTCGTCGTCGAGGTCGATGTCCAGGAGCTTGCTGCCGGAGACCTCCTTCTCGGCGGTGCGTGCCGCCTTGTCCCAGTCGACCTTCGTCGCGGAGAGCAGCTTCTTGCGCTCGGCCTGGTCGTCGTTCAGCCGGCCGGTCGGGGTCGCGTCGCCGGTCTGGTCCTGCTGGGCGGCGCTCTCGCTTTCCTCGGCGCCCGAGGAGGTGGCGTCCCCGTCGTCCGACGAGCAGGCGCTCAGCAGGGAGAGCGAGGCGGCGACGGCGCACACGACGCCGAGGGCACGCCCCCGCGTCCTTCGATTGCTCCGCTTCCCGGGTACAGCAGCGTGCATGGGTGGGCCTTTCGTGGCGTGGGCCGGGGAGCTCCGTGCCGCTCCCGCGCCCAGGTCACCCCGTACGTCCGCCGCCCTCACGGCGACTCCGCGAACGGGCACAAAGCGGACGCTCGCCGATCGTCGCAGCCTCTCCGGGGCTCGGCATCCCGACACCCCGGAGAGGCCGGCCCGATCCGCCGTCAGCCCTTCTTCAGCTCCTCGGCGAACATCACGATGATGCCGCTGGGGCCACGAACGTACGTGAGCTTGTAGATGTCCTCATAGGTGGCCACTCCGCGCAGCGGGTGGCACCCGTGCCTGGCGGCCGTCTCAAGGGCTTCGTCGATGTCGTCGACCGAGAAGGCGACACGGTGCATGCCGATCTCGTTGGGCAGGGTGGGCTCCGTCTCGATCGCTTCGGGGTGGATGTACTCGAAGAGTTCGAGGCGGCCGTGCCCGTCCGGCGTCTGGAGCATCGCGATCTTGGCGTGGTTGCCGTCCAGGCCGACGGCGGTGTCGGTCCATGCACCGCTGACCGTGTCCCGGCCGAGGACCGTGAGCCCGAGGTCGGTGAAGAAGGAGATCGTTGCTTCGAGGTCGCGAACGGCGATGGCGACGTTCTCAAGTTTGATGGCCATGCGCTGCATGCTACGAGCCGGACGCCTGCTGCGCGGGCGTGACGCGTATCGCGGCGCGCAGGACGGTGCCGGGGATTCGGTCGGCGGCCAGGTGCGCCGGCCACGCTCCCGCCTCTCCCGCGGAACACCGTCAGCTCACTTCGAAGCCGTGGTAGTGGCTCACCGCGATGCCGTCGGTGAGGTCGCGGTAGAGGCCGACGCCGCCGATGAAGGGCATGAACACCCGTTGTTTGCCAGGGATGTTGGCGCCCATGTACCAGGACGCGGCCTGTGGCATGAGCGTGAGGTGGGCGAGGTCGTTGGTGGTGTTGACCCAGTTGTCCTCGGCGTCGGGGTCGGCCTCCATGCGGTGCAGTCCGCGCTCGCGCAGGTGCGTGAGGGCGCGAGTGATCCAGTCCACGTGGTGCTCGATCGAGGTCATCATGTTGGAGAGGACGGAGGGGCTCTGGGGTCCCGTCACCGTGAAGAGGTTGGGGAAGCCGGCCGACATCAGGCCCAGATAGGTGCGCGGGCCGTGCTCCCACTTCTCCCGCAGTGAGCGGCCCCCGGCGCCCCTGATGTCGATGGCGTTCAGGGCGCCCGTCATCGCGTCGAACCCGGTCGCCATCACGATGACGTCGACGTCGTACGCGCCCCCGTCCTCGGTGCGGATCCCGCGCTCGGTCATCCGGGCGATCGGCCGCTCGGTGAGGTCGACCAGGGTGACGTTGTCCTGGTTGAACACCTCGAAGTAGCCGGTGTCGACGCACATCCTTTTGCTCGCGATCGGGTACGTGCGTGGGGTGAGCCGCTCGGCGAGTTCGGGGCTCTTCACCTTCTCGCGGATCCGTGCGCGGACGTACTCGGCGACGGCCTCGTTGGCCTCCGCGTCCCTGAGCAGGTCACTGAAACCGCTGCCGAAGCACAGGCCGCCGATGTCCCAGCGGCGGTCCAACTCCCCTGCGATTTCCGCCCCTTCGGTCTCGACCAGCAACACCTGCGCTTCCTCGTCGCAGTCGAAGCCCTTCGAGGAGACGCGGGACACCTCGCGCCGCTCGGGGTAGCGCGTCCGCGCCTCGGCGAGGCGGTCGGCGTTGGGGCCGTTGTGGGCGGGCACCGCGTAGGACGGGGTGCGCTGGAAGACGGTGAGCGAGCCCACCAGCGGGGCGATCGCGGTGATGGTCTGCAGCCCGGAGGAGCCGGTGCCGATCACGGCCACGCGCTTGCCCGCCAGGTCGGCGCCCTCGTGGGGCCAGTTGGACGTCCACAACACTTGGCCCGCGAAGTCCGCGAGTCCCTCGAAGTCGGGCCTGGACGGCACGGACAGGCATCCGGTGGCCGCGATGACGTACTGGGCGGTGCGGGGTGTGCCGTCGGAGGCCCGGACCGTCCAGCGGTGCGCCGCCTCGTCCCAATCGAGCGCCTCGACCCGGGAGTTGAAGACTACGTCCTTGCGCAGATCGAAGCGGTCGGCCACGTGGCGGACGTAGGCGAGGATCTCCGGCTGGGCCGCATAGCGTTCGCTCCAGTCCCACTCCTGTTCGAGATCGGCGTCGAAGGAGTAGGAGTACTCGACGGACTCGATGTCGCAGCGGGCCCCCGGGTAGCGGTTCCAGTACCAGGTGCCGCCGACGTCCTCACCGGCCTCGATGACGCAGGTGTCGAAGCCGAGCGCGCGCAGCCGGTGCAGCTGGTAGAGGCCGGCGAAACCGGCGCCGATGACGATGACGTCGTGGTCGGCCATGGCTCACACCTTCCTTTCGGCGACGAACTTGTTGATGTGCTCGGCCACCAGCCGCAGCCCGTCGTCGAAGCCCGGCAGGATGCCGGCCATCTGGAAGAAGGCGTGCATCTGGCCCGCGGCCTCTTCGAGGTCCACCGGGACGCCCGCCTCCCGCAGCGCGTGCGCGTAGGCGACGCCCTCGTCATGCAGCGGGTCGTACTCGGCGACGTACACGAGCGCGGGAGGCAGGCCCGCGAGGCTGTCGGCGCGCAGCGGAGAGGCGTCCGGGTGCCTGCGGGCCCGCTCATCAGGCAGATAGTGACCCCAGAACCAGGCCATCGTGTCCCTGGCGAGCATGAGTTGGTTCTGCGGCGCGACGTACGAGGGCCGGTCCAGGTCGCAGTCGGTGACGGGGTAGACCAGGGCCTGGAAGTCGATGACGGGTCCGCCGCGATCCCGCGCCCAACGGGTCAGCACAGCGGCGATGTTGCCGCCCGCGCTGTCGCCGGCGACGAGCAACGGGACACCTTGCGGGGCGAGTTCAGCCATATGCCCGGCTGCCCACGTCAGCCCGGCCCAGCTGTCCTCGATGGCGGTCGGGAACGGGTACTCGGGCGCCTTGCGGTAGTTGACCATCACCACGGTCGCCTGTGTCGCGTTCACGAGTCGGCGGCCCACATGGTCGTACTGCAAGTCGATGTCGCCGACGACCCAGCCGCCGCCGTGGAAGTACACGATGACCGCCTGCGGGGCGCCGGCGGGACGCAGTACCCGGGTACGGAACCGGCCGCCCTCCCTGCCCTCGATCTTGACGTCCCGCACCGCGCCGACCTCCGGGCCCCGGCCGCTGAGACCGGAGAGGATCGGGGCGTGCAGCCGGGCGATGGCCGGCGTGGACTCGTGCATCGCCGGGCCGTCGGCCTCGGCCAGTTCCGCCAGAAACATCCGGGTCACCGGTTCCAGTGGCATACGGCCGTCCCCTCGTCGATCCCGCTCGTCTTCTCGGAGGTGATACGCGTAGGCAGCCTCGCCTCACCCACCAGCCGCGAACGGCAGCGTCTCGTACCGCCGTACGTAGCAGCCGTCCGCGAACGTACCGCCGGGCGCGTCGACCGTGAAGTCGGGGAAGCGGGCGAGGAGTTCGGTGAGGGCGATCCGGCCCTGGAGGCGGGCCGCCGCGGCGCCCAGGCAGTGGTGCGGGCCGTAGCCGAACGCCAGGTGCTGTGGGGTCGTGCGGTCCAGGTCGGCCTCGTGCGCGTGGGGACCGAAGGCGCGTGGGTCGCGGTTCGCGGAGCCGTAGAGCAGCAGCACCTTGCGCCCGGCCAGGGCGGTTCTGCCATTCAGCGTCAGGTCCTCGGTGAGGGTGCGGGCCAGGCCCTGCACCGGCGACGACAGACGCAGTGCTTCCTCGATGAAGGGCCCGATCGAGTCCGGGTCCGAGGCGATCCTGGTCCGTAACCCGGCTTGTTCGGTGAGGAGTTGGGTTGCGGTGGTGAGGAGGCCGATGGTCGTGTCGTTGCCGCCCGCGATCATGGTGAAGGCGAATCCGAGGATCCGGATCACGGCCTGCGGGTCGTCGGCCAGGACACGGACGAGGTCGGAGACGGTGTCGTCGGCGGGGTGGGCGCGGCGCCGTTCGATCAGTTCGGCGAAGTATGCGAAGAGGCCGGCGACCGCCTCCTGTGCGTCGAGGGCGTGGCCGTTGGCGCCCGCCTGCACGATCGACTGCGTCCACGCCGCGAAACGCCGACGGTCGGCTTCGTCGACTCCCAGATAGTGGGCGACGACGAAACACGGGAGCGGCCGCATCAGTTCGGCGACGATGTCGACCGGTTCGCCCGCCGGGGCCCGCTCGGCGATCGCGTCGAGCCGGGTGCGCACGAAGGCGCGTACCGCGTCCGCCACGGATTCGACGCGGCGCGGGGTGAACCCCTTCGTGAGCAGCCCGCGGAATTCCGTGTGCTCGGGCGGGTCGAGCATGACCAGCGGCGGCGCGATGTCCACACCGGCCGCGGCCATGTCGTCCTGGACCACCGTCAGCCCCTGGCCCGACGAGAACACCTCGGGGCGGCGCAGCGCGTCCAGGACGTCGTCGTAGCGGGAGAGCACCCAATAGTCGCCGTCCTCGACGTGGTGCAGCGGATCGTGGTCACGCAGGGCCGCATACATTGCGTAGGGGTCGCGCCAGGACTCGGCGCCCCGGGGGAGGAAACGGGCGGGCGGCTGGACGATAGTCATGGCGGCACGGTGAGCGACTCCTGACGCACAGTCAATAGACGGCCACGCAGCCACACTTCACGAAATTGAGGCGTGGTGCCAGGATACCGATGAGTTTCAGGGGCGCGGGCGGTCCATGCCCGTGACGGCCGAGGCGGCCGGGACGGCGGCAGGACGACGCCGAACGAGGGGAGACGCACGATGGCCAAGGTGTTCACGCACATGACGATGTCGCTCGACGGGTTCATCGCGAACCCGCGGAACGAGGTCGGGGAGCTGTTCGAGTGGTACGAGGCGGGAGCCGTGAACGTCCCCGACCCGAACGAGACCGTCACCCTCCAGGTCGACGACGCCGGCGCGCAGGTGCTGGAGGAGCTGGCCGGCCAGTGCGGAGCCCTCGTCGCCGGCCGGCGCCTGTTCGACATCGCGCACGGCTGGGGCGACAAGCACCCGGTGGGCGCGCCTGTCGTCGTGGTGACTCATCGCGCGCCCGAGGACGCCGCGACGACGTGGCCCACCACGACGTTCGTCGACGGAGTCGAGGCGGCGATCTCCCGGGCCAAGGAGATCGCGGGCGAGAAGGACGTCACGATCGCGAGTGCGGCGATCACCCAGCAGGCGCTCGACCTCGGCCTCGTGGACGAGGTGTGTGTCAGCCTCGTGCCGGTGCTGTTCGGCGAGGGGATCCCCTACTTCGCGAAGCTGGCGCGCGGCCATCTCCTGCTCGAGGATCCGACCGTCGTCCAGGGGCGCCGCGCCCTCCACCTGCGGTATCCCGTCCGGCGGTAGCAGGTCGTCGGCTCCCCCGGGCGGCGGGGCGCGGCTTGTGCGCGATGTCTGCCGCGCCCTTCCGCGCCCCACGGTCGTGATCTACGTTTGGCATCGCCCCGCCACCGAAAGGCCGACGATGCCGTTTCCCACCAGCGTCCAGCACAACCCGGTCGTCCAGCAGGCGGTCCGCCGCCTCGACGAGCTCGGCGACCCCCGCTTCGGACAGACGCTGGTGCGCTGCCTGGACGACACGCTGGCCCGCACCATCCGCCCGATGCCCGACGGCACCGCCTTCGTCGTGACGGGCGACATCCCCGCCATGTGGCTGCGCGACTCGACGACGCAGATGATGCCCTACCTGGCCCTCCTGAAGGACGACACGGCCCTGCAGGACCTGCTCCTCGCCGTGCTGCGCCGCCAGTTCCGGCAGATCGCGCACAACCCGTACGCCAACGCGTTCAACGCCGAGGCCTCCGGGCGGGCCCACGACGCGGACGATCTGTGCGAGGACCCCTGGGTCTGGGAGGAGAAGTACGAGGTCGACTCCCTCGCCTTCCCGCTCCTGCTGGCCCACCGCTTCTGGCGGGCGACCGGGCGCACCGACCATCTGGCGCAGGCGGTGGAGGCGGCGCGTGCCGCGGTCTCCGTATGGCGCACGGAGCAGGACCACGAGCACCTCTCCAAGTACCGCTTCGTGCGGGCGGACGTCCCGCCGACCGACACCCTGCGGAACGAGGGACGCGGAACGCCCGTCGCCGGGACGGGGATGACCTGGAGCGGGTTCAGGCCCAGCGACGACGCGTGCACCTACGGCTACAACGTGCCCGCCAACCTGTGCGCCGCCGCGGCCCTCGACGGCGTCACCAAGATGGCGCAACACGTGCAGGACCATGAACTCGCGGTCGAGGCAGCCGAATTGGCGGGTGAGCTGCGCGCGGCCACTCGGCAGCACGGCACCGTCGACCACCCCGACCACGGCTCGATCTACGCCTACGAGGTCGACGGGCTCGGCAACGCGCTCCTGGCGGACGACGCCAACATGCCCAGCCTGCTGTCCCTGCCGCTGGTCGCCGACGTCTCGCCGGCGGATCCGCTGTACCTGGCCACCCGCGCGTTCGTGCTCTCCCCCGCCAACCCGACCTGGTACCGCGGAACGGCCGCCGAAGGGGTGGGCAGCCCGCACACCCCTGACGGTTACATCTGGCCCATCGCCCTCGCCGTGGAGGGACTGACCAGCAACGACCCGGAGCAGCGGCTCCAGTTGCTGCACACCCTGATCAACACCGACGCCGGAACCGGGGCGATGCACGAGTCCTTCCACAAGGACGACCCGGACAGGTTCACCCGCGACTGGTTCTCCTGGGCCAACGCGATGTACGCGGAACTGGCTCTGGATCTGGCCGGGTTCGGCACCCGCCACCTGTGGGACACGTCCTACGTGGCGTCCGCCTAGTACAGCAGCCCCTCCGACTAGTACGGCAGCCCCTCCGACGCCGCGCGCAGGGCCACGTCGAGGCATGCGGCGAACTCGTCGTACGAGGCCTCGGGTTGGTCCGCGTAGCGGCGGGCGAAGTCCTCCGCGGCCGCGCGGAGGGCGCCGTTGAGTGTCGCCGCGTGCACCGTCACCCGCAGGTCGTCGGCGGCCCCGCCGGAGCGTTCCGCGAGCAGGCGGCCGAGGACGGGGAGCGCGTCGTCGTGGGCCTGGAGCCAGACGGCGCGCAGCGCGGGCTCGGTCGAGGTCATGCGGATCAGGGCGAGGATGGTGGGCGTGCCCTGCGGCAGATCGCCCGTACCGCGCGTCTCTGTGAAGAAGTCCAGCAGACTCATCCGCGCGGGCCAGTACCGCAGTTGGGTCACGGCGAAGTCGAGTCCCGCCGTGAGCAGCGGGAGCACGCAGCTCTCCTTCGTCGGGAAGTGGCGCCACAGCGTGCGCGAGGAGACGCCGACCGCCCGCGCTATCTGCTCCCCCGTCGTGGCCGTGACGCCCTGGGTGGTGAACAGGCGCACCGCCTCGCAGGCGATCTCGAACCGGAGCGCGGCCTTGCGGCGTTCGGCGAGCGACGGCCGCTCGACCGTCGACTCCTCCTGCCGCCACTCTTCCCATGGCATCTGTCGCATGCCGCCATCTTGTCACTGAGTGACACGCGACTCTACTCTGCGGTAGCTGACCGGCGAGTAACCACCCTGCTCTCGCCGGGAGTTGGCAGGTGCCTGCCCTGTTCCCCTGTGCCCCTCCCTCCCCCACTCGCCTCCCCCACTTGGTCAAGGAGTCGCTCATGCCCTCCCCCACCAGGCGCGCCCTGCTCACCGGCGCCGCCGCCCTCACCGCCGCGACCGCCCTTCCCGCCACGGCCGCCTCGGCGGCGCCCGCCCGCGTACGTCTGACCCGCGAGGAACACCGTGTCGTCGTCATCGGATCCGGCTTCGGCGGCGGCGTCGCCGCTTTGCGGCTCGCGCAGGCCGGCGTCCCGGTGACCGTGCTCGAACGCGGCCGTCGCTGGCCGACCGGCCCGAACGCGGAGACCTTCCCCCGCGTCTCCGGGCTCGACAAGCGGGCCCTCTGGTACGGCACCCTGCCCGAAGCCGTCCGCCCGCTCGCCCGCCTGATCGGCACACCGCTCGGCTTCGCGCCCTACGCCGGCCTCCTCGAACCGGTGCTCGGGGAGAACATCCTGAGCGTGTGCGCGGCCGGTGTCGGCGGCGGCTCGCTCGTCTACCAGGGCATGACTCTCCAGCCCTCGGAATCCGTCTTCAACACCTGGCTGCCCGAAGGCCTCGACTACCGGCGCATGGACCGCGTCCACTATCCGCGCGTCGCCCGCATGCTCAAGGCTGCCACCGCCCCCGACCAACTGATCGACTCGCCCACGTACCACGCGTCGCGGATCTTCGGTGAACGGGTCCGCAAGGCCGGATACGGCCTGGAGAAGATCCCCATGCCGATCGACTGGGACTACGCCCTGGCCGAATTGCGCGGCGACATGAAGCCCTCGTACACGAACGGCGACTGCGCGCTCGGCGTCAACAACGGCGGCAAGCACTCCGTGGACGTGACGTACTTGAAGCAGGCCGAGGCGACCGGCAAGGTCACCGTCGCCACCCACCACAACGTCACCTCCGTGGCCCGTGCCGCCGACGGCCGCTGGGAGGTGCACGTGGACCGCACCGACGACTCCGGCACCGTGCTGGAGCAGAAGGTGCTCACCACCCGCGCCCTGATCATGGCGGCCGGCAGCGTCAACACCAGCAAGCTCCTGGTCCGCGCGGGCGCGACCGGCGCCGTCCCCGACCTGCCCGACGGCCTGGGCGAGGGCTGGGGGACCAACGGCGACCGTATCTACGCCTGGACCAGCCTCCAGGAGGACTTCGGCGGCGAACAGGGCGGCCCCGTCGTCTACGGATCCAAGGACTGGGCCGACCCGGCCACCGCGAACACCGTCATCCAGGCCTCCCTGCCGCCCCTGGGCCTCGACATCCGCACCACCATGCTGGTCGGCTTCGGCGTCAGCCCGGACCGCGGCCGGCTCCGGTACAACGCCACCACCGACTCCGTGTCCCTGCACTGGCCCAAGG
Organism: Streptomyces sp. NPDC102360; assembly: GCF_044766085.1. NCBI lineage: Bacteria > Bacillati > Actinomycetota > Actinomycetes > Kitasatosporales > Streptomycetaceae > Streptomyces > Streptomyces sp. NPDC102360. Next base: position 97,578 of record NZ_JBIWLG010000013.1, read on the forward strand.
ACGGCGACGCCACGAGCTACCGCGCCATCCACCGGCGGGTCACGGAGATCTCCCAGGGCCTCGGCACCCTCATCGACACCAACTCCCTGGTCAACAGCACCTGGCACCCGCTGGGCGGCGCGCCGATGGGCACCGTGTGCGACCTGGAGGGACGCGTCCAGGGGCAGCGCGGCCTGTACGTCCTCGACGGCGCGCTCATCCCCGGCACCACCGGCGCCTGCAACCCCTCGATGACCATCGCCGCGGTGGCCGAGCGCGCCATGGACGGCATCACCGCCGAGGATGTCGGCACGGTCATCTGACCGCCCCGGCGCACGGCGCCGTGAAAGCAACGGCGCACCACCTCTCGGGAGTTCGCCGCGTCCCGATTGACCTGCACGATCCGCGCCGCACGCCCCGGACGCCGTAACATGTCCCGGTTGTCCGGCCCAGGCCGGACAACTTCGGGCAGTTCGGGGGCTCTTGGGTCGCGTCCGCCGGGCTGCCGTCGTCTCGACGTTGGGACCCGATGGACGCCACTCGCGCACACGACGAGCTCAGCCTGCTCGAAGCGGAGCTGACCGAACGGCTCGACGCTCCGGCGCACTTCTTCGCGAAGGGCGCCGCCGCCCCGCGCACCCTGGTCGACATCTTCGACGCGACCGTCCGTAATCATCCCGACGAGCCCGCCCTCGACGACGGCGTGCGCCGTCTGACGTACCGCGCTCTGGACGCCGAGGTCGACCGGCTGCGCCGCCGTCTGGCCGGGGCGGGAGTGGGGCGCGGCGACCGGGTCGGCGTGCGGGTGCCGTCGGGGACGAACGACCTGTACGTCGCGATTCTCGCCGTGCTCGCCGCGGGCGCCGCGTACGTACCGGTGGACGCCGAGGATCCCGACGAGCGGGCCGAACTCGTCTTCGGCGAGGCCGGAGTGCGGACCGTGATCGGGGCGGGGCACGCCTTCTCCGTCGCACAGCCCTCCGCCACCGGCGCCGGGCGGCCCGGCCTCGACGACGACGCGTGGATCATCTTCACGTCCGGGTCGACCGGCCGGCCCAAGGGCGTCGCCGTCAGCAACCGCGGCGCCGCGGCGTTCGTGGACGCGGAGGCCGCCCTCTTCCTCGCCGAGGACCCGATCGGGCCCGGCGACCGCGTCATGGCGGGCCTGTCCGTCGCGTTCGACGCGTCCTGCGAGGAGATGTGGCTGGCCTGGCGGCACGGCGCCTGCCTGGTGCCGGTGGAGCGCGCCCAGGTGCGCGGCGGCGCCGATCTCGGGCCCTGGCTGGCCGAGCAGGAGATCACCGTGATCTCCACGGTGCCGACGCTGGCCGCGCTGTGGGAGCCGGAGGCCCTCAACGACGTCCGGCTGCTGATCTTCGGCGGCGAGGCGTGCCCGCCCGAACTCGTCCAGCGGCTGGTCACCGAGGGCCGCGAGGTGTGGAACACGTACGGGCCCACCGAGGCCACCGTCGTCACCTGCGCCGCGCTGATGACCGGCGCCGAGCCGGTCCGCATCGGGCTGCCGCTCGCGGGTTGGGAGCTCGCCGTCGTCGACGAGGCCGACCGGCCCGTCCCGATGGGCGCCAGCGGTCAACTCGTCATCGGCGGCGTGGGATTGGCGCGCTATCTCGACCCGGTCAAGGACGCCGAGAAGTACGCGCCGCTGCCCGCCCTGGAGTGGGAGCGCGCCTATCGCAGCGGCGATCTGGTCAAGGCCGACCCCGAGGGTCTGGTCTTCCTCGGGCGCGGAGACGAGCAGATCAAGCTCGGCGGGCGGCGCATCGAGCTCGGCGAGGTCGACGCCGCGCTCCAGGCGCTGCCCGGTGTCGCGGGCGCGGCCTGCGCCGTGCGCACCGCGCGCGGCGGCAACCAGCTGCTCGTCGGCTACCTCGTCACTCAGGAGGGCTGGCAGCACGCGGCGGCCGTGGACAAGCTGCGGTCCGAACTGCCCGCCGCGCTCGTGCCGTTGCTCGCCCCCGTGGCCGAGCTGCCCACGCGCACCTCCGGCAAGGTCGACCGCGACGCGCTGCCGTGGCCGCTGCCCGACGTGGAGAGCGACGGTCCGGCCGAGCAGCTCTACGGCACCGAGGCCTGGCTCGCCGAGCAGTGGAGCGAGACGCTCGGCGTCCCCGTGACCGGCGCGCACGACAACTTCTTCGCCATCGGCGGCGGCAGTCTCGCCGCCGCGCAGCTGACCACCCGGCTGCGCACCCGCTATCCGCGCGCGGCCGTCATCGACGTCTACGAGCGTCCGGTCCTGCGCAAGCTGGCCCGCCGCCTGGAGAAATCGGCGCAGGACGACAGCGCGGAGCGCGTCATCATCCCCGTCCCGACCCGCGCCAAGCTCGTCCAACTGCTGCTCCTGATACCGCTGTTCACCCTGAACGGCCTGCGCTGGACGGTCACGCTCGCCGCGCTTGCCGACGTCCTGCACCGGTTCGGCGGCTACGCGTGGGCCCCCTCCGCCTCCTGGTGGCTGATCGCCCCGGCGGCGCTCGTCCTGTTCAGCCCGCCGGGCCGGCTCGCGCTCGCGGCAGGCGGCGCCCGGCTGCTGCTGCGCGGCGTAGCGCCCGGCACGTATCCGCGGGGCGGCAGCGTCCATCTGCGACTGTGGACCGCCGAACGCCTCGCCGAGCACAGCGGCGCGACATCCCTGACCGGGTCCTGGTTGCAGCGCTACGCCCGTGCGCTCGGCGCCCGCGTCGGCCCCGAGGTCGACCTGCACTCGCTGCCCCCGGTCACCGGTCTGCTCAAGCTCGGCCGCGGCTGCGCCGTCGAGAGCGAGGTCGACCTGTCGGGGCACTGGCTCGACGGCGACCGCCTGGAGATCGGCGCCGTGAAGGTCGGCGCCGGCGCCGTGGTCGGCACGCGGAGTGTGCTGTTCCCGGGTGCCCGGGTGGGCAAGCGCGCCGAGATCGCGCCGGGCTCCGCCGTCCAGGGCCACGTGCCGACGGGGCAGCGCTGGGCGGGCTCACCGGCGGTCAAGCTCGGCAAGGCCAAGCGGGAGTGGCCGGGGCAGCGGCCGCCGCGCACAGCGGGCTGGCGCGCGATGTACGGCGCCGCGGGCCTCGCCCTCACCCTGCTCCCGCTCCTGTCCGCCCTCCCGGCCCTGTTGGTCGCGCGCGCCTTCGTGCCCGCGGGCGCCGGCCTCGGCGAGGCCGTACGCGGCGGGTTGCTCGCCGTCGCCCCCGCGGCCCTCGCCTACGGACTCACGTACGCCGTGCTGATCCTGGCCGGTGTCCGCCTCGCCGGACGCGGTCTGACCGCCGGCACGTTCCCCGTGCACAGCCGGGCGGGCTGGCAGTCCTGGACCGTCACCCAGCTGATGGACCTGTCCCGGCAGACGCTGTTCCCCCTGTACGCGGGGCTCGTCACGCCCGTGTGGATGCGGCTGCTCGGCATGCGGGTGGGCCGGGACGCCGAGGTGTCCACGGTTCTCGCGCTGCCCGGCCTCACCACGGTCGGCGACGGCGCGTTCCTCGCCGATGACACGCTGACCGCGCCGTACGAACTCGGCGGTGGCTGGGTGCGGATCGGGCATGCCCGGATCGGCCGCCGGGCGTTCCTCGGCAACTCGGGCATGACGGCGCCCGGCCGTTCGGTGCCGGACGACGGTCTGGTGGGCGTTCTGTCGGCCACCCCGAAGAAGGCCAAGCAGGGCAGTTCCTACCTCGGTCTGCCGCCGGTCCGGCTGCCGCGTCCCGCCACCGGGGCCGATCCGAGCCGCACGTACACACCGCCGGTTCGGCTGCGCTGGGCGCGCGCCGTGGTCGAACTGGGTCGTCTCGTCCCGGTGTTCTGCTCGGCCGCCCTTGTCGTCCTGGTCCTCGGCGCGCTGGCCGCCGTCGCGGCGGCGCGCGGCCTGTGGGCGGCAGCGCTCGTGAGCGGCCCGGTCCTGCTGGCCGCGGGCGTCCTCGCGTGCGCGGTGTCGATCGTGGCCAAGTGGCTGCTGGTCGGCCGCCATCGCACCGGTGAGCACCCGCTGTGGTGCGGTTTCGTGTGGCGGGGTGAACTGGCCGACACGTTCGTGGAGATGCTCGCTGTGCCGTGGCTCGCCGGCTCGGTGCCCGGCACCCCGGTCCTGACCGCCTGGCTGCGCGGGCTCGGCGCGCACATCGGGGCGGGCGTGTGGTGCGAGAGCTACTGGCTTCCGGAGACCGATCTGGTCACCCTGGAGACCGGGGCGACGGTGAACCGGGGCTGCGTCCTGCAGACGCACCTCTTCCACGACCGGATCTTGCGGACGGATACTGTGACCCTTCGCGAGGGCGCCACGCTGGGTCCTGGCGGAATCGTGCTGCCGGGCAGCGAGGTCGGCCGCAGGAGCACTCTGGGGCCCGCGTCTCTGGTGATGGCCGGCGAGTCGGTGCCGCCGGGCAGCCGGTGGCTGGGCAACCCGATAGAGGCCTGGCGCCCGTGAACCGGCGTGCTCCCCTCGCGCGTTGGACATGCCGTAGGAGTACCAGGAGTACGGGGACAGGGAGCGGACTAGGCGTGAACGGGCAGCACTACGGTCAGCACCACGGCGGCCAGCACTACGGGCAGCTCAAGTTGGACCCCTACTTCCCGGCCAATGGGGACTCCCGCTTCCGGGTGCACCGCTACGAACTCGATCTGGACTACCGGCCCGAGCCGAACCGGCTGGCGGGCACGGCCCGGCTCAGCGCCATCGTGAGCCGCGCCGAACTGGACGAGTTCCAGCTGAACTTCGCCGACTTCCGTATCGGCCGGGTCCGGGTCGACGGCCGCCCCGCGCACTACACACTGCGCGGCGGCCGGCTGCGGATCCGGCCGGCGAAGCCACTGGCCGCGAGCGCCGCGTTCACCGTCGAGGTGCACTACTCCGGGAACCCCAAGCCGGTGAAGAGCTCCTGGGGCGGCCTGGGTTGGGAGGAGCTGACCGACGGCGCGCTCGTCGCCAGCCAGCCGGTCGGCGCCCCCTCGTGGTACCCGTGCAACGACCACCCCGCCGACAAGGCCGCGTACCAGGTCTCGCTGACCACCCCGTCCGCGTACCAGGTGGTGATCGGCGGCCGGCTCCTCACCCGTACGACCAGGGCCTCGACCACGACCTGGCTGTACGAACAACCCGCGCCCACTTCAAGCTACTTGGTCGGTCTGGCCATCGGCAGATACCAGACGGCTCTGCTCGGCGATCCGGGTCTCGACGGGGTTCCGCAGACCGGCCACTTCCCGGCCCACCTGCTCACCGACTTCTCCCGCGACTTCGCGCGCCAGCCGCAGATGATGGCCCTGTTCCAGGAGCTCTTCGGCCCCTACCCCTTCGGCGAGTACGCGGTCGTGGTCGCCGACGAGGAACTCGACGTGCCCGTGGAGGCGCAGGGCCTGTCGCTGTTCGGCATCAACCACGTGGACGGCGCCCGCGGTGCGGAGCGGCTCATCGCCCACGAGCTGGCCCACCAGTGGTTCGGCAACAGCGTCACCGTCGCCGACTGGCAGCACATCTGGCTCAACGAGGGGCTCGCCAAGTACGCGGAGTGGCTCTGGTGCGAGCGCTCGGGCGGCCGCGGCGCCCAGGACCTGGCCGCCGCGGCCCACCGTCTGCTCTCCGGCCTCCCCGAGAACCTGTCGCTCGCCGACCCCGGCCGCAAGCACATGTTCGACGACCGCCTCTACGAGCGCGGCGCCCTGGCGATCCACGCGCTGCGCTGCGCACTCGGCGACGAGACGTTCTTCCAGGCCCTGCGCTCCTGGACGGACCTGCACCGGCACGGCATCGTCACGACCGAGATGTTCGCCGCACACCTGGAACGGTTCGCGCGACATCCGGTCGACGAGGTGTTCCGGGCATGGGTGCACGAGACGGCGCTGCCGGAGGTGCCGGTTCCTGTGGCCCGAGATCGTTGATGATCAGACGTGCGGGATGGGCCGGTAGACGAGTTCCTGGATGTGGCTGTCGAGCGTCCGGTGTTCGAGAAGCTCCAGGTCGAAGTCGGCCGCGCCCCGGAAGATCGGGTCGAGCCCGGTCCGCCCGGTGATCACCGGGAAGAGCGTCACCTGGACGCGGTCCACCAGGCCGGCGGCCATCAGCGCGCGGTTCATGGACAGACTGCCGTGCGAGCGCAACGGCACGGGGGACTCCTCCTTCAGTCGCGCGACGACATCGACGGCGTCGCCCCGCGCGACGGTCGCGTCCGCCCAGTCGAGCGGCCCTTGCAGAGTGGTCGACACGACCGTGGCCGGCAGACTCGTCATCCGCGTCACCCAGGGGTCGCGCACATCCGACTCCTCGGTACTCGACGCCAGCATCCGCGCGAACGCCCGGTACGTGTTGGCTCCGAAGACCATCCGCTGCTCCTCGCGGTACAGGGCGAGGCGGTGATCGAGAAGCTCGGGCCCCTGCTTCCCCCAGTAGCCGGTCCAGCTGCCGCCGTCGGCGGCGCCGAAGCCGTCGAGGCTGGAGAAGACGTCGAATGTGTAGGAAGCAGTCATGATGCCCTCCGCGTCTGCGATGGATCGCGCGTCGGAAGTACGGACCGGGGTTCACGCCGGAATTCATCGCCCGTACCAAGGCGGCACAGAGTTCCCTTGCCGAGGCAGCACACGGTCAGGGAGCCAGCTCCCGCTCCGCCTCGGCCGCGCGCTCGACGACGGTGGCGCGCTGCTCCGCCGTGAAGAGGCCGGCGGTGACCCACCGGTCCGCGGTCCGCTCCACCCGGCGGACGAAGTCGCGGTGCCCGGCGAACGGCGCGCCGTCCCACACCACGTCGAGGAAGGTCAGGCCCTCGTCGCCGGGTGAGGTGACGCCCTCGACCGGCACGTCGTAGTCCGGCAGGTTGTCGTCGCGCTTGCGGTTGGGCACGCCGGTGCCCAGGGATCCGAAGACCACCTCGGGTTCGACGCGCTTGAAGTAGGCGGACTGGGGCTGCCGGTCGCCGACGTAGTGCGGGCGCAGTGTGCGTTTGCCGACGGAGAGGGTCTGGCCGCGGCCCGGGGTGATCGCCGAGCGGGCGTAGTCCCCGTCCCGCTTGAGGTGTTGATAGAGCGTCAGCTCCTGGGACTCGCCCTTCGCCACCTCTCCGAGTACCGGCATCATCAGCGGGCCCCAGAAGACCGACTGGATCTCCGGACGGTCGAGGGCGCGCTCGATGCGGACGGTGAACGGCATCGAGACCTCGACGGTGTCGCCGGGGCGCCAGTCGCGGTCGATGGTGAGGTAGCTGCCCGGCTTCGGGCGCGGGCCGGTGAGGCGGCGCCCGTTGACCGAGACCGCGAAGCCGTCCCGGGTGTCGGCCACCCAGCCGGGGACGCGCAGCTTGAGGGCGAGCCGGCCGCGCCCGTCGACCTTCAGCGTGCTGCTCTGTTCGCGCGGGAAGCCGGTCTTCTGCGTGACCGTGAAGTCCCGCTCCCGCCAGCGCAGGGTGGAGGGGATGTACAGGTTGACCCACAGGGTCTTGTCGTCGGCGGAGCGGAAGTACACCGTCTCCTGGTACTTGGTGCCGCCTTCGAGGCCGCTGCCGCCGCAGCAGGTACCGGTGTTGTCGTACTCGCGGGCCGCGCCCGGGGTCAGCGGCTGGAAGTAGGCGAGCTGCGGATCGTCCGTCCGGTCCGTGTCGGCGCGCTGCCCGAGCACCATGTTGACCAGACCGCGCTCGTAGTAGTCCATGTAGGCCGGGTCCGGGTCGAGGGTGAAGAGATTGCGCGCCAGCTTGAGCAGGTTGTACGTGGTGCAGGACTCGGCGCCGTCGCCCGCTATGGCGTTGGCGATGTTGTCGCGGTTCTGGAACAGCTCCGGGTTGGTGTTGCTGCCGGGCACGGTCCCGCTGGTGCCGCCGTGGGCGAACATCCGGTGCGGGACGACCATGCCGAAGAAATTCTCCGCCGCGCGCCGGTAGTCGTCGTCCCGGTTCTGCTCGAAGACCCGTAGATAGCCGACGAAGTTGGGGACGTGCGTGTTGGCGTGCAAATGGTTCGGGCGTCTGCGGCCGGGGCGGTTCTCGTCGGTGGTGACGAGGATGTCGCGGTCCTCGACGCAGGCCTGGAAGAGGGATTCGCGGCTGTCGAAGAGCCGGGCGGTCTCCAGGTGGCGGGCGTCGCCGGTGAGTGCGTGGATCTCGGCGAGGACCTCGTTGGCGCCGCCGTACTCCCCCGCGATGTAGGTGTCCCACAGGTAGTTGAGGTCGTCGCGGGTGAGCGGGCCCTCGTAGTCGGGGTGCTCGATGTCGCCGAGCGTCAGGGCCAGGTGGGCCCAGTCCGCCATCCCCTTGACGATCTCGAAGGCCTGCTCGTTGCCGGTGAGGATGTACGCGTCGAGCAGCCCGCGCAGGATCTTGTGCTGGGTGTACCAGGGCGCCCAGGTGTTGGTGTCCAGGTCGCCGCCGTACACGGCGAACCGGGGCGGGCCCGCGCGCAGCACGGTGTCCTCGGGCAGCGCGCCCAGGTAGCCCGGATGCACCGTCTTGCCCTTCAACGCGTCCTGGCAGGCGGCGAGTTCGCGCACCATTCGGTCGAGCTTGTCCTTGTAGACCTGTTCGCCCTGGTCGACGTGGGACTGGGCGAGGGCGGTGAGGTAGTGGCCGGCCCAGTGGCCGCTGAGCAGGCCGCCGTCCTCCCAGCCACCGGGGACCTCGACGCCGGGCGGGTTCGGCCGGCCCGCGGCCTTGTTGAACAGCACGAGGAAGCGCCGCTCGTCGTAGGCGCGGATGAAGGCCTTCACCCTGTCGCGCTTCTCCTGGAACAGGCCCTTGCCCAACGTCACTTCGTTCAGCCGGAAGGGCCGGACGGGCGCCGTGCTGCCCGCGCCGACGTACGGCGGGAGGTCCTTCGCGAGCGCGGGCGCGTGCGGCGCGCCGGTGCCGGGCGCGGCCGCCTGGGCGGCCGTCGGCCAGGACCCGGCCGCCACGACAGCGGTGCCGACGGCTGAGGCGGCCATGAAGTCACGCCGTCGGATGGACCGGCCACCGAATGTCGTCATGCCCCTCCCCTTTCACGGGAGTTACGGCTTTGTCCGAGGTACCGGACAGCCTTTGACCTACCGAACACTCCTGAGCGGCCCCAAGATCTCACGCAGAGTGGATCGCCCGTCAACACCTCTGCACGCCGAGCGCGGCCACTCCCCATCGATTTCCGGCCCTGGCCGACAATCGCCGACGCGACGGTTCGCTCGCGAATGACCTTTATGCGAGGTGACCGCGCCTTTTCGGGCTCAAACAATCTTGGAACGGAGAGACGCTGGCCAGAGCGGCTCTCCGCCTCGACTCCAGCCCTGTATACGAACTTTGCAGGCATGAGTCCGCGCACTCTTGGACAGCGATCCGCTCAGACCGTGCGGCTCCCGAGTCCTGGAGCTCTGTGCCGTCTTGGGCTGCCGCGCCAGGGCAAGATTCCTCATAGCTGAAGGGTTCCCCATCATCGTGCAACCGGCCCAAGAGTTCGGCGACAACCCTGTCGAAGTACGCGAAACCGGGCATTACACGGAGGAGTACGTCCCCAGCTTTGTCGAGAAATGGGACTCCCTCATCGATTGGGAGAAGAGGGCGGAGAGCGAAGGCAATTTCTTCATCGACCTGCTGCGCAAATGGGGGGTGAAGAGCGTGCTCGACGTCGCGACGGGCACGGGATTTCACTCCGTGGCGCTCCTGTCCGCAGGGTTCGAAACGGTCAGCGCGGACGGCAGCGCGGAGATGCTGGCGAGGGCCTTCGAGAACGGACAGAAGCAGGGCGGGCACATACTGCGGGTCGTTCAGGCGGACTGGCGATGGCTCAACAGAGACGTCCACGGGGAGTACGACGCGATCGTCTGTCTCGGCAACTCCTTCACGCACCTCTTCTCGGAACGTGACCGGCGCAAGGCGCTGGCCGAGTTCTACGCGATGCTCAAGCACGACGGAATTCTCATCCTGGATCAGCGCAATTACGACGCGATGCTGGATGACGGGTACACGAGCAAGCACCGCTACTACTACTGCGGTGAGGACGTCGCCGTGGAACCGGAGTACGTCGACGAGGGCCTCTGCCGCATGCGGTACAGCTTCTCGGACGACTCGATGTACTACCTCAACATGTTCCCGCTGCGAAAGGACTACACGCGGCGGCTGATGTCCGACGTCGGTTTCCAGCGCATCGAGACCTACGGCGACTTCCAGCACACCTACCGGCGTGAGCAGCCGGACTTCTTCGTCCATGTCGCGGAGAAGGAGTACAAGGCGGAGGGAGAGGAGCAGTACAAGGGCGCGGTCGGCACCGCCCGCAGCTACTACAACTCACCCGACGCGGACACCTTCTACGCCACGGTGTGGGGCGGCGAGGACATCCACATCGGCCTGTACGAGAGCCCGCAGGAACCCATCGCGCAGGCCAGCCGGCGGACCGTCGAACAGATGGCGTCGAAGCTCGAGCTGACGCGGGACTCCGTGGTGCTCGACCTCGGCTCCGGCTTCGGCGGTTCGGCACGGTACCTGGCCGAGACGTACGGCTGCCGGGTCCTGGCCCTCAACCTCAGCGAAGTGGAGAACCAGCGCCACAAGGAGCTGAACGCGGCCCGCGGGCTCACCGACAGGATCGAGGTCGTGGACGGGTCCTTCGAGGACATCCCGTACCCGGACGACCAGGTCGATGTCGTCTGGTCCCAGGACGCCTTCCTGCACAGCGGGAACCGGGTCCAGGTCCTCAAGGAGATCGCCCGGGTGCTGCGGCCCGGCGGCCATCTCATCTTCACCGACCCGATGGCGGCGACGGAGGGCGGCCGCACCGACGTGCTGCAGCCGATCCTCGACCGGATCCACCTGGACGACATGGGCTCGCCCGGCTTTTACACACGCGAGCTGGGCCGGCTCGGATTCACCGCCGTCGACGGTGGTTTCGAGGAGCACCGCGAGCAGTTGGTGAACCACTACGCGCGGGTCCTCGAGGAGACCGAGCGCCAGGAGGAGGAGGGGCTGGCCAGAAAGATCAGCCACGACTACCTCACCCAGATGAAGGCGGGGCTCGGCCATTGGGTCGACGGCGGCCGCGACGCCCACCTCACCTGGGGCATCTTCCACTTCAGTCTCGGTGCCGATGACTGAGCGGCACGACTGAGCGGGAGAGCCGAGCGACATTCCATCGGCCGGCCCCGAGAGCGCCACGGGACCGGCCGGTCGGGCTCGGCATAGCCTTGATCCCCAACGGCCGCGCGGCCGAAAGACGTTGGAGGGAGACAGGCATGCAGACACTGTTCCAGGGCGGTCGCGTCGTCGATCCGGCCGGCGGGTTCGACGGCAGGGCCGATGTGCTCGTGGCCGACGGGAAGATCGCCGCCGTCGGCCCCGCCCTCGCACCTCCGCCGGACGCGGAGCCCGTCGATGCCACGGGACTCCTCATCGGGCCCGGCTTCGTCGACCTGCACAGCCACGTCCACTCCATCGCCGGGCACCGGTTGCAGGCGATGGACGGTGTGACCACCGCGCTCGACCTGGAGGCCGGGCTCATGCCGGTCGAGCGGGCCTACGCGGAGGCCGCGGCCGCCGGCCGGCCGCTCCATTTCGGCTTCTCCGCCTCCTGGGCCGGCGCGCGGGCCCAGGTACTCGCCGACATCGCCCCCGACGCCAGGATCACGTCCAGCCTGGCCGTCCTCGGCAACCCGCGCTGGCAACGGTCCTCGTCCCCGCGCGAGTTGGCGTCCTGGCTGTCCCTCCTGGAGAACGAACTGTCCGCGGGCGCACTCGGGATCGGCGTCCTGATGGGCTACGCACCCACCACCGAGCCCGCCGAATTCCAGGCGGTGGCACGGCTCGCCGCGAAGGCCGGCGCGCCCACGTTCACCCACGTCAGGGAACTGGTCGAAATGGATCCGACCATCCCCGTCGACGGCTCGACGGAGATCGCGATCGCGGCGGCAGAGACCGGCGCGGCGATGCACCACTGCCACGTCAACAGCACCTCCGGACACCACGTCGACCGGGTCCTCAACACCCTTGAGGAATCACGGCAGTCGGGCTCGCGCGTCACGGTGGAGGCCTATCCGTACGGTGCGGGCAGCACAGCCGTCGGCGCCGCCTTCATCGCCCCGGAACGGCTGCGCCTGAAGGGCCTGGGACCGAGCAGCGTCGTCATGGTCGAGACCGGGGAGCGGATCGCGGACGCGGCCCGCCTGGAGCAGCTGCGGGCCCAGGACCCCGGCGCGCCCTGCCTCCTGGAGTTCCTCGACGAGGACAACCCGCGCGACCTGGCCCTGCTGCGCCAGGCACTCGCCTTCCCCGACGCCGTCGTCGCCAGCGACGCGATGCCGGTCTTCTGGCCGGACGGCAGCCACGACAGCGCCCACTGGCCCCTGCCGCCCGGCGGCACGACCCACCCGCGCACCGCGGGCACCTTCGCCAAGACACTGCGCCTGATGGTGCGGGAGACCGGGGCGTGGACGTGGCTGGAGGCCTTCCGCCGCTGCTCCTACCTCCCGGCGCGCATCCTCGACGACGTGGCACCCGCCGCCCGCACCAAGGGGCACCTCGGCGTGGGCGCCGACGCCGACCTCGTGGTCCTGGACCCGGCCGCGGTGACCGACACCGCCACGTACGCCGATCCCACCCGCCCCTCGCTCGGCGTCCGGCATCTGTACGTGGCCGGGGTACCGGTCGTCTCGGACGGCGCCCTGCGGACGGACGCGCTTCCCGGGCGGCCGTTGCGAGGCGCCGTCGCCTGACACGGCTGTGGGGCCTTTGCCCTGGTCATGTCGTCGGGGCGGCTGTGACAGAACGAAGACACCCTGGAGGACTGCCTGTGACTCGGTGCGGGATACAAATACTTCAGACCGCACACACCGCGCCACCTTCGGGGAGACACCATGAAGTACACCCGCATCTCCGCCTTCGCCGCCCTCGGCGTCGCCGCCACCCTTTCGCTCACCGCCTGCGGCGGCGGTGACTCCGGCACGGACGCCGCCGCCAAGGACTCCTCGTCCGCGTCCACTTCGTCGTCCTCGTCCTCGGACAGCGGCTCGAAGTCGGAGGGCGGCTCGGAGGCCGGCGACGCGAAGTCGGGCTCCGGCAGCGACACCGAGGTCCAGGCCGGCGCCGCGAACAGCGGGACGAAGTCCGCCGGCAAGTCCACGTTCTGCAAGACGGAGGACCTGGCCATCAACGCCGTGGACGCGGCGCCGGACAAGACCTCGGGCCGGATCAACATCAGCATGGTCAACCGGGGTTCGACGACCTGCTCGGCGACGGGCTTCGCGGGCGTCGACATCAAGGACGCCGACAACACCTCGAGCCCCATCGAGCGCGGCCACGCCCAGCCGCGTGTCACCACCCTCAAGCCCGGCGACTCCGCGGTCTTCGACCTCGCCTACGACATCGACAGCTCCGGCGAGAGCCTCACGTCCCCGACCAAGATCCTGGTCACGCCCCCGAACGAGACCCACTCCGTAACCCTGGACTGGCCCGCCGGCGCGGGAGACATCAAGGGCGCCTACACCGACGTGCAGGTCTACCCCACGCACACCACCAAGTAGGACCACCCGGCAACCGGCCGAGGAGCGCTGGGCTCTTCGGCCGCCACGGGCCGGACCCAATCGGGCCACATCCCGGCCCCACTGAAATATGATCACGCCATGCCCGACATGACCGAGACAACGCCCGGATGGCTGGCCTCAGACGAGCTGGAGCTGGTCCGTTCCCGTATGCCGATCCTCTACGTCGAAGCCGTGCCGGTGCGCGTCGCGGACAACGGCGAGGTGACCAGCGTCGGACTGCTGCTCCGCATCGGCCCCGACGGCAACGTCAGCCGCACCCTGGTCTCCGGCCGCGTACTGCACCACGAACGCGTCCGCGACGCCCTTCTGCGCCACCTCGAAAAGGACCTCGGCCCGGTGGCGCTGCCCCGGGTGTCCGCCTCGCTGCAACCCTTCACCGTCGCCGAGTACTTCCCCACGCAGGGCGTCACGCCGTTCCACGACCCACGCCAGCACGCGGTCTCGCTCGCCTACATCGTCCCGGTGGCCGGGGACTGCCAGCCCCGCCAGGACGCGCTCGACCTGGTCTGGTTCAGCCCCGAGGACGCTGTCTCGGAAGCCATGCAGAGCGAGATGCCCGGCGGCCACGGCGCCCTCCTCAAACAGGCCCTCGCCCACGCCGGCCTCGGCCTCTGACCGACGTCCGACGCCGACTTGTTCCGAAACGCCAGGACTCGTAGCACCATTGGCTGACTCATCGCGCCCACGAGCCCGCGCCCCCGAGGGAGAAGTCATGACACGAGCGTCCGCAGCGCAGGACTGGATCACGGAGCATCTGCCCAAGCTGATCGCCGTGCACAAGGTGCCGGGCGCCCAGGTCGCCGTGCTGGTGGACGACGAGGTGGTGGACGCGGCCGCCGGTGTGGTGAACAGGGCCACCGGGGTGCCCGTCACCCCGGACGCGGTCTTCCAGATCGGGTCGATCACCAAGGTCTGGACGGCGACCCTGATCCAGCAGCTGGCGAACGAGGGCCTCCTCGACCTGGACCGCCCGGTGCGGCAGTACCTGCCGGAGTTCACCCTGGCCGACGAGCAGGCCGCCGCCACCGTCACCGTCCGCCAACTGCTCTGCCACACCTCGGGTATCGAGGGCGACCGGTTCACCGACACGGGCGCGAACGACGACGCGGTCGAGCGCTATCTGCCCACCCTGGCCGACGCCGAGCAGCTGTACCCGCCGGGCGAACAGTTCTCGTACTGCAACAGCGGCTACGTCGTCCTCGGCCGCCTCGTCGAGGTGCTGCGCGGGCAGACCTTCAACGCGGCGCTGCGCGAACACCTGGTGACGCCCCTCGGCCTCGCCCACGTGGCGACCCATGTCGGCGAGGCCATCCTGGAACTCCCGGCCATCGGCCACCTCGGCCCCGACCCGCAGCCGGCACCGGTCTACGGGCTACCGCCCTCCACCGCCCCGGCCGGCGCGGCGCTGGCGATGCCGGCGCGCACCCTGCTCGGGTTCGCTCAACACCACCTGGGCGAGGGCGCGTTCGACGTGATGCGCGAGACGCAGGTGAGCGTGCCGCCCCTGGGTGCGCTGGGTGACCGCTGGGGGCTCGGCTGGATGCTCTTCGACCAGCCTGAACATTCCATGATCGGCCACGACGGCGGCACGATCGGGCAGTACGCGTTCCTGCGGATCGTGCCGGAGGCGGGCGTCGCAGTCGCCGTACTCACCAACGGCGGCGACGCGGCGGCGCTCTTCCAAGAGGTCGCCGGTCACCTCCTCGGCGAACTCGCCGGCGCCCGGCTGCCGGCCCTGCCCCGGCCCCCCGAGAAGCCGGCACCGGTCGACGCGCACCGCGCCACCGGCACCTACCGCTCCACGCTGCTCGACTTCGACCTCACCGTCCACGACGACGGCAGCACGTCCCTGACCACCACGCCGCGCACCGGCGAGGCCAGGATGCTGCTCGGCGAGGACAGCGTCACCCAGCGGCTGGTGGGCCTCGGCCCCGACCGGCTGATTTCCGTAGAAGAACGCGCGGGGCGGCACGAGGTGTTCGTCCTGGTCGGCAAGGACGCGGACGGGCGGGCGCGGTACCTCCACAACAGCCGGGCGGCGGCGCGCCTCACGGGCTGACCGGCCGGTCGGCGCGCCTCACACGCTCCGCTCCTCCAGCCGGTGCGGGTCGGCCGGATAGACGCCGAGTACGCGGACCTCGGACGAGAAGAAGTGCAGTTCCTGCAGGGCGAGCGCGACGCGTGGTTCGTCGGGGTGGCCCTCGATCTCGACGTAGAAGCAGCTCGGGTTGAGGCCCGCGCCCAGCTGATAGCTCTCGATCTTGGTGAGGTTCACCGCGCTGCTGGCGAACCCGCCGAGGGCCTTGTACAGGGCGCTCGGGATGTTCCGTACGGCGAAGAACAGGCTCGTCATGGTCGGCCCGCCCGCCACGGGCGCGAAATCGGCGTCACGGGACAGGACGACGAAACGTGTGGTGTTGTCCGGGTCGTCCTCGACGCCCGCCTGCAGCACCTCCAGGCCGTAGTGCCCGGCAGCGGCCGGCGGGGCCAGCGCCGCGTGCCGCGGGTCGTCCAGTTCGGCCACCTCGCGGGCCGCTCCCGCGGTGTCGTCGCTGACACGCGTACGCCAGCCGCCCGCGCGCACGACCTTCCGGCACTGTCCGAGCGCGTGCACATGGCTGCGGACACACTCCACTTGGCCGAGCGACGCCCCGGGCACCCCCATGAGGTCGAAGCGGATGGCGAGAAAGTACTCGCCGGTCACGAACAGGCCCGACTCCGGGAGCAGATGGTGCACATCGGCGACGCGGCCGGCCGTGGAGTTGTCCACGGGGATCACCGCCAGGTCCGCGGCGCCCGTCGTCACGGCGTCCAGCGCCTGCTCGAAGCCGACACAGGGCACTTCCGTGCACCCCGGGAACAGCCTCTGGGCGACGGTCGCCGAGTTGGAGGCGTACTCGCCTTGATACGCGATGCTGGTCACAGGGTGTCACTTTCGGTGCGGAGGCCGTTGCCGTCGATCAGTGGGATCTATGGGGTCTACAGGAGATCCAACACTGTCACCTCCGCACCGCGGACAGCGGAGGGTCCTCAGCCGTGCAGCCGCACCGGGATCCGCTGCCAGCCGTACGCGATGAACGACGGGACCTGGCGCAGTTCCTCCTCGCCGACGGCGAGACGCAGGTCCGGGTAGCGGTCGAAGAGGGCGGGCAGCGCGGTGCGCGCTTCGAGGCGGGCGAGCGGGGCGCCGATGCAGCGGTGGACGCCGATCCCGAAGGACATGTGGTCGTCGGCGGCGTGGGTCGCGTCGAACTCCGAGGCCGTGGGCCCGTAGTGCTCGGGGTCGTAGCCGGAGGCGGCGTACGTCGTCAGGATCGCGTCGCCCGCCGGGATCGTCACTCCGTCGACGGTCACGTCGGTGACCGCGAAGCGCAGCGGCAGGCTGGCGATGGAGGGGTGCACGCGCAGCGTCTCGTCGATGACGGCGTCCCAGGCGATCTCGCCGGAGCGGACGGCGGCCAGCTGTTCGGGGTGGGTGAGCAGGGCGACGACCGCGTTGCCGATCAGGTTGACGGTCGTCTCGAAGCCCGCGCCGATGACCAGGAGCAGGGTGTAGAGCAGTTCCTCGTCGCTGAGCCGGTCGCCGTCCTCCGCGCGCACCCGCAGCAGCTCGGTGGTCATGTCGTCGCCGGGGTGCTCGGTGCGGTGGGCGATGATCGCCGGCAGCACCGTGCCGATCTGCTCCTGCACGAACGCGCCGTGCTCGGGGCTCGGGTCGGAGGTGTCCATGATGGCCGCGACGAGACGCTCGACCGGGTCGAGCAAGTGGTCGGGGACGCCGAAGAGTTCGCAGATGAGCTGCATCGGCAGCTGGTTGGCGTACAGCGGGCGCAGGTCCACGTCCTCGTCGGGCGCCGCCGAGTCGAGGGCCTTGAGAAGTGTCTCGGTGATGTGCTCGACGCGTGGGCGCATCGCCTCGGTGCGGCGGGCGGTGAAGCTGGGCGCGACGAGCTTGCGCAGCCGTGTGTGGTCGGGTCCGTAGGTGGAGAGCATGTTGACCACGCCGACCCAGCCGAGCACCCAGCCCCACTCGGGGTGTTCGCCGATCTCGGGCCACAGCGACCAGTGCTTGCGCGGGTCCTTGCTCACCTGCGGGTCCAGGATCAGCGACCTGAGGGTGTCGTAGCGGGTCGGCGCCCAGGCCGGGATTCCTCCGGGCAGGTCGACGGGGACCACGGATCCCGCCGCGCGCAGTCGGGCTGCCTCGGCCGGCAGGTCGGCGCCGAACGGGTCGATGGCGATACGGGGCGAGGACGCGGTCTCGGTCACTCAGCTGCTCCTGACTGGGTTGCGGTACGGGGGGCGAAGCGGACGGGCAGCTCCCTCAGGGAACGGTGGAACGGGCCGGTGCGCCAGGTCAGTTGCTCGCGCGGGATGCGCGGTTCCAGGTCGGGCAGCCACTGGGTGAGGCGTTCGATGGCCTCGGTGGCGATGAGCAGGGTGTGCTGCTTGACCGGGCAGGAGTGCTCTCCGGCCGACCACGACAGGTGCGAGGCGTCGTGCGGATGGCGCTCCACCGCGGTGTCCGCCTCCGCCGCCTGCCCGAGGGCGCCGTACGAGATGACGACGGGGACGGCGGCGCGCACCCACACGCCGTGGAACGTCAGCGGCTCGCGGGCGAAGTGGATGCCGTAGTTGGCCAGCGGGGTCTCGTGGCGTAGGACTTCGACGACGGCGTCCATGACCGGCCGGGATCCGCTGGTCAGCGTCGAGTAGTACGCCGGGTTGCCGAGGATCCGCGAGAGGGAGTTGGAGACGAGGTTGGCGGTGGGCTCGTGGCCCGCGCCGAGCATGAGGAAGACCTGCCAGGTGACCTCCTCCGGGGTGAGGCCGAGGGGATGGTCGAGCAGCCAGCTGGTGAGGTCCTGGCCGCGCTCCGTGCTCTTGGCGGCGACGAGGTCCAGGATGTAGCGGCCGAACTCCTCCTCGCCGCGCGCGGCGTCCTCGCCGCCGTCCATCACCCGCGCGATCGCGTCCTGGAGGCGGTCGCTCTCGCTGTCCGGCAGTCCGAAGAGGTCGTTGAAGACGAGTGACATCAGCGGGCGGGCGAACTCGCTCACGAGGTCGGCCCGGCCCCTGGACGCCATCCCGGCGGCCAGTACGTCCACGGCGCGGTGCACCCGCTCGCGCAGGTCGTGCGGCTCCACCAGGTCGAAGGCGTCGGAGAGTGAGGTCCGGTACCGCCCGTGCAACTCGCCGTCGTTGAAAAGGGCGTTGGGCCGCCAGCGCATCATGCCGAGGATCGGCGCGTCGCCGTCGACGGTCTCCTCCCACGGCCGCGGATCGTGCGACCAGGCCTCGGTGTCGTGCAGCAGGTCGAGGGCGGCCCGCCGGTCGGTGACGACGTACGCGGGTACGCCGGGGCCGAGTTCGGCGTGGCCGACCGGGCCCTGGGCGCGCAGGGCCTCGTAGTAGCTGTGCGGGTCGGCGGCGAAGCCGTCCTCCCACAGGCGGACCGGCGCGGACAGGTGGAAGTCCTCGGCCTGCGCGGGATATGTCATCGGGGCTCCGGGATGCTGCGGTCGATCAGGTGCTGCACGAGGGCGAGCAGCGCGTCGACGGAGGAGTGCGTGTCACGGGCGTCGCAGATCACCATCGGGGTGTCGTCGTCCAGGTCGAGGGAGCGCCGCACCTGCTCCTCGGTGTAACTGCGGGAGTCCGGGAAGGTGTTGAGGGCGACGGCGTAGGGCAGCCCCGACTCCTCGACGAGGCCGAGGGCGTCGAAGGACTCGTCGATCCTGCGGGTGTCGACCAGTACGAGGGCGCCGAGCGCGCCGTACGCGATGTCGTCCCACAGCGCGCGGAAGCGCTCCTGTCCCGGCGTGCCGAACAGGTAGAGCACGGCCCCGCCCTTGAGGCTGATCCGCCCGAAGTCGATGGCGACGGTCGTGGTCTTCTTCTCCCGCACGCCCGCGAGATCGTCGACCGCCACCGACGCCTCGGTGAGCTGCTCCTCGGTGTGCAGGGGGCGGATCTCGGAGACGGAGTCGATCAGGGTGGTCTTGCCGACCCCGAACGGCCCGGTGACGAGGATCTTCACCAACTCCCGTGCGGTGTCCGGGAGATGGACCCCGCTCTTGGCGCTTGCGGGCGCGGACTTAGCGCTTGAGGGCGCGGAGGCCATCGGCGACTCTCTTCAACAGATCGGGATCGGGCAGCGCGGCGGGCGGGACCGGCGGGCGGGCGCCCACGAGCCCCTGGTCGATCAGAGCGGCGGCGAGCACCCGTACGGCGGAGACCGGCAGTTCGAGCAGGGCGGCGGCCTCGACGACCGTGAGTGAGCCGCCGTCCAGGGTGCGCAGCAGGGCGTGTTGCGCGGCGGGCAGGCCCGCGGGCCAGGGCGCGCCGACGCCGGTCAGTACGGAGAGGCGCTCCAGGCTGTTGCGGCTGGGCTGCGCGACCCCGCCGGTGGCGAGGTACGCGGGGACCAGCGGCCGGCCGCTCCGGCGGCCCGTCATTCTCCAGTGCCGCCGTCGGCCTCACGGGGCGCGGCCGCCATGGCCTTCTCGCCGAGCCTGGCCACCTGCGAGTGGACACGGTGGCCGAGCAGGTCGAGCCGGACCTCGGGGTCGCCGAAGGCGGCCACACAGGTGCCGTGCGCGGTGGGCGCGACGAGGATGTAGCCGTGGTCGGACTCGATGACCACCTGGCGTACGTCCGCGGACTCCTGGTCGGCGAAGGCGGCCGCCGCGGTGCGACAGGCGCCCTGCACCGTGCTGGTGATGGCAGCGACGCGCTCCGCGGACGCCTGCGTCAACGCCTCGGTGTACCCGGACACCAGGCCGTCCCTGGTGAGCAGGACGGCGGCCTGGACGTGCGGGATCTCCAGGATCGGATCGAGGACCCAAGCGCTGTCGCCGAGGTCACGGCTACTCATCGGGGGTGTTCCCTTCACTGGTGCCGGGGCGGTCGCCGGCGGTGTCGTGCGGTTGCTGTGCGGGCCGCTCCTCCCGCGCCGCGGCGGTGGCCGCTTGGAGCGCGCCGAGCGCGGCGGCCTGTTCCTCGGGGCTGCGGTGCGCGGCGGGTCGCGGCTTCGACGGTGCCGGGCGCGCGTCGGACTGCGTGGCGGCTTGCGCGTCGGTGCGGACCTTGCGGCGGCGCCGGGGCAGTTCGTCGCCGTCGGCGGGAGGGGTGTCCGGGCGGGTGGGTGTCGCCACCGGGGCCGGGTCCGGGTCCGGTTTCGGGGCCGCGGCCACCGGCGCCTCGTCCGCCGCGAGGGCGTGGGTAGCTTCCTGGGTGGTGTCGCGCGTGGAGCGGGGAGCCGCGGCGGCGGGCCTGCGTTCCTCGGGGGCGATCCGGCACAGGAGGTGGTCCCGTACGAGCAGGACCGCGCGGACGCCGCCGTACGGCGAGGGCGACGACAGGTCGACGGAGAGGTCGAACTGGCGGGTCAGCTGGCCGATCGCGGCGAGTCCCATGCGGGGCGGGTCGCCGAGCTCGGAGAGGAAGATGGGCTCCTCCCCCGCCACCATCCGCTGGGCGTGGGCCCGTTCGTCGGAGCTCATCCCGACACCGGCGTCGTCGACGGTCACGCTGACGCCGTGGTGGACGCGTTCGAGGTGCACACCCACGGAGGTGTCGGACGAGGAGTACCGCAGCGCGTTGTCGAGCAGCTCCGCCACGATGATGGCGACCGGTTCGACGGCGTGCGAGATGAGCCCGGTGCCGTCCTCGAGGTGGTTGTGGACCTCGACCCGGTCGTATCCGGCGAGCCGCGACTGGCCGCCGGTGACGGCCTCCACCAGGTACGACTCACCGCGGGCGAGCCCGACCCAGGCCCCGCAGACCACGGCGGCGACCTGCGCCCGGCGCAGCGACTGCTCGTTCTCGTGGTCGAGCGCGTACAGCGTCTGCGCCAACTCCGGGTCGTCGTAACGCTCCTGAAGCCCGCGCAGGACGTCCTGCAGCCGGTACAGCCCCGCCTGGATCTCACGGGTGGCGCCGCGCATCCCGGCGCGGGCGGCGGCGTCGACCCGCTTGCGCTCCTGGGCGACCGCGGTGCGCAGCCCGTCGAGCACGGCGTCGAGACCCGCGGCCAGTTCCTTGCCGCCGAGTTCGGGCTGCAGCGGGCCGGGCACCTGGAAGTGCGGGTGGGCGGCGTGGGTGGCGGCGGCCGGCATGCGCTTGCCGGACAGGTGGACGACCTCAGAGGTGAACGCCGCGGTGAGGTCGTCGAGTTCCTCCCGCGCTGCCTCCAGCTCCTCGCGGGACGCCACGAGGCGGGAGCGGAGCGAATCGGTCTCGTCGCGCTGCCTGCTGCTCCGCTGACGGGCTTTCAGTAGCCCGCCGCCGAGCACGAACGCCGACACGGTCCCGGCGGCCAGCGCGCCCGCGGCCAGCTCGGGTATCTCAATCATGGATGCGGACCTCGAGGAGAACTGGGCGTGGGGGCCGACTGCGAGGAGGGGACGGAGGCGAGGAGGGCACGGAAGCCCGCGCACCGCTTACGACCCTACCTCCCGCCACACGTTCGAGTGAAGCCGTCCAGGATCTTGAATCCGGTCGTCGGAGCTCTCACTGTCCGGCCAGCGCCACAAGGACGCCCGCCGCCAACGCCGACCGTTCGACCATGCCGGACACGGAGGTGTTCTCCGAGCGGGCGTGTGCGCCGCTGCCGACCGCGCCGACGCCGTCAAGCACCGGGACGCCCGCCGCGGCAAGGAAGTTGCCGTCGCTCGCTCCGCCGACCGACGCCTCGGCGAGGTCATGACCGAGCAGTCGTGCGCATTCCTTCGCCAGGTGCGCGAGTGTCGCCACATGTTCGGTTCGTTCGAAGACAGGACGGTTCCAGTCCCCTGCGACCTCCAGATGGGTGCGGGCGTCGACGGGGCGCAGCTCGGCGAGGGCCCGTGTGATGCGCTGTTGTTCGGTGTCCGATGCCACGCGCACGTCGAGGTGTGCGCGGGCGCGGCCGGCCGTGACGTTGCTGCGGGTTCCGCCTTCGACGACACCGATGTTGAGGGAGGTTCCGGCCTGGTGGTCCCGGAGGCGGGTCAAGTTGAGGACCTGGTGCGCGAGTTCGTCCACCGCACTGGCTCCGGCGGTGGGGTCGAGTCCGGCGTGGGCCTCGGTGCCGGTGACGGTGAGGGTGAACAGGCCGACGCCCTTGCGTGCGGTCTTGATGGCTCCGTCGGCCGCCGCCTCGAAGACCATGGCGAGCCGGGAGCCGCTGGCCGCCTCGACGATGGCCTCGCTGGAGGAACGGCTGCCGGTTTCCTCGTCACCGTTGAGTACGAGGGTCAGGGGCGGGCGGGGCAGGTCGAGCTCGTCGAGCGCGCGCAGGGCCCACACCGCCTGGACCAGGCCCGCCTTCATGTCGAAGACACCGGGTCCGGTGATGCGGTCGCCGTTACGGTGGAAGGGCCAGGTTTCCAGGGTTCCGGTCGGCCACACGGTGTCGTAGTGCCCGACGAGCGTGACCGTGCGGGTGTCCGCGCCGGTCGCACCGCGCGCGGCGTAGCGGCGCACGAGGATGTCCCCGGCATCGGCGCGCGGCAGGATCTCTTCCTCCTCGGGGTCTCCCAGACGCCGGTCGAGCCAGTCGCGCAGCCAGGCGAGGCAGGAATCCAGGGCCTCCAGGTCGTCGCTGGCACTGCCCTGAGAGGTGTACGCGGACAGGTCGGCGACCATGTCGTCACGGTGCTCGTCGAGCCAGCTTTGCAGATCCGTTGCCTGACCTCTGGTCAGTGCGCCTGCCGGAGCGGCCTGTTGTGGTGCAGCGTCGAGTGCGTCGATGCGTGTTTCTGACATCTTGTGCGGCGCGCCTTCCAGCTCGCGCAGGCCGTCCAGGACGGACCGCAGGCGGGTCGTGGGCAACCCTGCGTGTGCGGCCTGCGCGATGACGTCGGCGTAGTGGGTGGTGACTTCGACGGGACGGTGGCGTACGGCCAGGTCGCGCCAGATTCCGCTGCGGTCCTTGGACTGGGTGCGCAGCCAGGCGGTGAGCCGGTCGAAGGCAGCGTCGCGGGCCACGACGTCCGCTCCCGACCGGAACGGGTGGGGGTCGAAGGCGTCGAACGCCTCGAGCTTGACGCCGAGTTGCTCGGCCACCGCGAAGATCTCTGCCGCGAGCCCCGCCATCGCAGGTCGATGACGGTCGATCAGGTCCGCCATGGGCGCGTCGGCGAGGGCCGTTGCGGCGAGCATCGCGCCGAACCCGGCCTTGGCCCACAGATACCCCTCTACATTGTCGTCGGCCGCTGCCGGGCCCCAACTCTGCAGATCAGTGACCAGGTCGCGGACCCGGTCACTGACCGGTGCGCCGCCCGGCTCGCCGATGACGAGGGCTCCCGCGCCGCCGTCCTGAACCACCCCCGGTTCGATGACGTCGGCGAAGATATTGACGAAGGCCGCGACGGTGCGTTCGGCGCCGACGAGCTGGGCGATCTGGTCCTCGTTGAAGCCGTTCTGCACCGACACGACATAGCCGTTCGGGGCCAGCCGCGGTGCGATCCACTCGGCGGCGCTCCGGGTGGCCTGGGCCTTCACCGCGAGCAGGACCCGTTCCAGCGGACCTCCGTCGTACTCGTCGGGCGTGGTCGCGGTGACGGGGATGCTTGTGCGCGACTCGCCCCGTGCGACGACGAGTCCGTGCTTGCGGATGGCGTCGACGTGTGCGCGGTCGGTGTCGACGACAGTGACCGGGTGGCCGGCGCTGGCGAGCGCGTGGGCGAGTGTCCCACCGATCGCGCCCGCGCCCACGACGGTGCAGGCGGCCGGTTCCGGGCTGGTGTCGCTCATCGCACGTACTCCTTCGTCGTGGTGGTGGCCGCGGGCGGTGCGGTGGCGCGGACGTCGTCGGCCTGCCAGATACGGGGCAGGTGGAGGGCCCCGGTGCTCGACCCGCCGTCGACGCGGAGCACCTCTCCGGTGATCCAGGAGCAGTCGGGTCCCGCGAGCCAGCACACGGCGCGGGCGATGTCCTGCGGGGTTCCGGGCCTGCCCAGCGGGTTGACGCCGATCGCTTGCGCGTACTCGGCGGAGACGGGGTTGCAGTCGCTGTCGACGAGGACGAAGCCGGGGCTGACCGCGTTGACGCGGATGCCGTGACCGCCCAGCTCCAGTGCCGCGGCCCGCGTCGCCATTTCGAGGGCCGCCTTGGAGCTCGCGTAGGGTCCGCCGCCCGGCCGCGACCGCTGGGCCGAACCGGAGGAGATGTTGATGACGCTGCCGGAGCGGCCTTCGGCCATGGCGCGGCGGGCGAAGGCGGCCATCGTCAGGACGGGGGCCCGCAGGTTCACCGCGAACAGTCGGTCCCAGGCCGCTGCGTCGACGTCGGCCATGTCCAGGGAGGGGTACACCCCGGCCGCGTTGACCAGGATGTCGACGGGTCCGTGTGTGGCCCAGGCCCGGTCGACCAGGGCGGCGGGTACGTCGGGGGCCGTCAGGTCGGCGACCTGCGTCTCGACAGGCACGTCGCAGCGGGCAGCCGTCGCCTCGAGCGCCTCCCGGTCGCGGTCGGCGAGCGTCAGGGTCGCGCCCTGGGCGGCGAAGGCCTCCGCGATGGCGCCGCCGATGCCACCGGCGGCGCCGGTGATGAGCACGTGCGGCATCAGTTGAATTCCTTGTCCTTGGTCTCGGGCATCGTGAGGTAGACGACCAGAGAGATCAGCGAGGCGGCGCACACGTACACCCACAACAGGTCGCTGTGGCCGCTCTCGTGCATCCATGTGGTGATGTACGGCGCCGTACCACCGAAGACGGCGACGGCCAGCGCATACGGCAGCGCGATACCTGTGGCGCGCACCTCCGGTGGGAACTGCTCGGCCATGATGACGGCGCAGTTGGCGGAGTAGCCGAGGATCAGCAGCATGCCCACGAGTTGGACGAGGAACAGGCTGATGAAGTTGTCGTCGAGCAGGTGCAGCAGCGGCCAGGCGAGCACGACGAATCCGGCGGCGAATCCCGCCATCGTCGGCTTGCGGCCGAGGCGGTCCGAGAGCATGCCCGCGAACGGCAGCGCGACCACGAAGACGACCAGGCACAGGGTCTGCGAGAGCAGCGCCGTCCGCAGCGGGATGCCGGTGGTCAGATTCGCGTACGTGGGAAGGTAGTTGACCCAGATGTAGTACGTGAGGGTGCCGGCGATCGTGATGCCGACGACGCGCAGCGTGGCGGCGGGGTGCTCGACGAACATGGCCTTGACGGGGTTCGTCCGGGTGCGCCCGCTGTCCTGCGCCTGAGTGAAGGACTCGGTGTCCTCGACCGAGACGCGCAGCCACAGGCCGACCAGGCCGAGCAGTCCCCCGAAGATGAACGCGATGCGCCAGCCCCAGGAGTGCAGGGCGCCGTCGCTCAGCACCGACGTGGTGAAGGTGCCGAGGAGCGAAGCGATCAGGACCCCGCCGGCGACCGACACCTGCTGCCAGGATCCGGCGAAGGCGCGACGGCCCCGGGCGGCCGACTCGACGAGGAAGGCGGAGGAGGAGCCGAACTCGCCGCCCGCGGAGAAGCCCTGCACGAGGCGGGCGACGAGCAGCAACAGCGGCGAGAACATGCCTATCTGCTCGTACGAGGGGGTGATGGCGATGATGAAGCCCGCGCCCGCCATCAGCGCGACGGTGAGTGTCATCCCCTTCTTGCGTCCGCGGCGGTCGGCGTAGGCTCCGAGTACCGCGGCGCCGATCGGGCGCATGACGAACCCGACGGCGAAGACCGCGAGTGTGGACAGCAGCGCCACCGCGCCGTTCCCCTTCGGGAAGAACTCATCGGCGATGATCTTCGCGAAGATGGAGTAGAGCGCCCAGTCCACCCATTCCACGGTGTTACCGATGGTTCCGGCGACGATCGCCTTGCGCTGCGCGCCGCTCAGTCTGGCGCGGGCGCCCGCGCTGCCGTCGTCTCTTTGTGAGCCGGTAGGCATGACGGATCCGGTGTTCATCACGTGTGCTCCGGGGCCTCGTGGGCGGGACGGGAGTCGGTCGTGCTGTCCATCAAGGTGCGGACGGTGTCGGCCAGTTGTGCGTGGGTGGCGAACCAGACGTCGCGGTGGGAAGCGATGTGGTCGAGCAGTTCGCGCAGCACCACCAGGCGCGAGCGGTGTCCGATGACGTGCGGGTGCAGGGTGAGTTGGAAGACGCCGCCGTCCCGGTGGGCGGCGTCGAATTCGTCCCGCCAGATCTCCCCGACGTCGCGGGGCCGGCTGTGCGGGCGGACGGATCCGTAGCGGTCCATCGTGAAGTACGGCGCGTCGTCACGGATCCAGTCGACGGGTATCTCGACGAGGCCGGTGGGCCGGCCCGCGGCGACGATCTCGTAGGGCTCGTCGTCGGCCATCAGCGAGGAGTCGTACGCGAATCCGAGCTCGAGCATGATGTCGAGGGTGGAGTCGGAGAAGTCCCAGGAGGGGGTGCGGATCCCGACGGGGCGCCGACCGGTCACCGTCGTGAGGGCGTCCAGGGCACGGGCGGTCAGCTCCCGCTCGTCGGACCGCTCCAGAAGCATGTTCCGCTCGTGGATCCAGCCGTGCACGGCCAGTTCGTGGCCGTCCTTGGTGTAGGCACGGGCCTCTTGGGGATGGAGCAGCGCGGAGACGGCCGGCATGAAGAAGGTGGCCGGAACCCGGTAGCGCGCCAGTAGATCGAGGATCCGCGGAGCGCCCGCGCGCGCACCGTACTCGCCCTGCGCCAGCCGCCCGGGACTGGTCTCGCCGTCGCGCAGCGGGATCGTCTCGTGGTCGGAGTCGAACGACAGGGCCACGGCGACGCGGGCTCCTCCGGGCCAGCGGTCGGGCACCAGGCGCCGTCCGGCGCGCACGGCGTCGACGTGCCCGCGCCATGTGGTCTCGGACCAACGCCAGCTCTCTGTGGGCAGGTTGAGGTCTTCTGATGGCATGACGACTCCACGGGAGGGGTGAGGGGACTGGAGGAATCGGCTGTTCTCGGATGTTCGAAGCCGCGGCGCGCGACGGTGCGCTGACGCGAAGGCCTGGCCCCGTTGACCCGGCTCAGGCGGGACGGACCAGTTGGTGCCAGGAGTACTTCATGGTGACGAGGTGCAGGGTCACATCGGAGGCGATGAGTCCGGGCAATGCCCCGATGACGTCCCTGGTGTAGGGGAACAGATCCGCGCGACGGGGCAGCACCACATGCCCAACGAGGTTGAAGCGTCCGGTTGCCGCGCTGACGAATTTCGTCCCCGGATGCTTCGCGAGCTGCTGGCCCGCGACGTCCAGCTGATCCGGCTCGATGGAGAGCCACACCATGAACTCCGCGTCGAATCCCAGGAGTTTGGGGTCGACGAGCGTACGGAACTGCAGGATGCCTCGCGAGATGAGCCGGTCCATCGCGCGCGCGACGCTGGACTGCGCGTGCTTCAGGCGGCGGGCGAGCACGCTCACCTGGACCCGACCGTCCTCCCGCAGCGCCGCCGCGATCTCCTGCTCGAGCGGGGTCAGCGCTTGTGGCGCCCGGTCCCTGCCGGGGCGGTCGTGCCAGGACGGCGACGGATCGGGACGCAGATCGGCGACCGCCGCGGGCGGCAGCAGTCCGGTGTCCCACCTTCCCGCCCTGGTGAACGCCCGGATGACGGGGGCCGCCTCGGTGCTCGTGATGAGGTCGGCGGCGGGCAGGTCGGTGAAGAGCATCCGCATCATCTCCTCGTTGTCACGCGCAACGAAGTCGACGATGAGGTCGGCGGACCCGGTGACGACCGCCACGAAGCGGACGTCGGGACTGTCCGCGAACCGGGCCGCGGCCTCGAGCCCGCGCCCCGGCCGGGCCTGCACCCGGACCAGCATGGAGGAGCCCTCGCGCGTCCGGTCCAGTTCCAGAGTGCCGGTGACCCGCAGCAGTCCCCGCTCGCGCATGGCGGTGTAGCGCCGCTGGGCGGTGGTTTCACTGGCGCCCACCCTCCGGGCGATCGCGCTCCACGAGGCACGACCGTTGAGCTGGAGCGCCGCGATGACACGGCGGTCCAGCTCGTCGATGGCGCCCACGGGGGCTTCCTGGGTCATGCGTTGAAGTTAACCAGCGGCATTCCGGCCGTCAATGGCGAAATTCTGCGTTTTCGCAGGTCATCGCAGCGTAATCCCGCACGGCGGTCTGGGCGGCGGAAGCGCGGAACGCGGTTCCGTCCCTTACGCGTGGAGGAATACCGATGAAGGATTTCGCCACTGCGGTGCAGGAAAACACCACGACCGCCGCCGGTGCCGCCAGCGGGCTGCCGTTGACTGGCCCAGGGGCCTCCGCGGGCTGCAACGGACATCAACTCGGTTACTCCATCGCCCAGTTGAGCGCCATGAAAGGCGGCAGCGACACCGGCCCGGCTCAGCCGACACGACCCACCGGCCTCACCGCCTCACCAACCCTTGACTCTTATTATCCGAAAATGGCCTTTTCTACTGATTTGCTGCATTCTGACGGCACGTCACCCACCAAATCCGCCGGACGTGTGCCGCAACGCACAGCGTGGCTCGCCGTTGCCACGGTGGTGGCAGCCGGCGCCGCCGGCCCCGCCGTGGCAGGCCCCTCCCCCGCTGCCCCTATGTCCGCCGCCGCGTCCGCGTCACCGCAGGAACGCGCACCGCGCGCGGCCGGGCCGCTCCGGCTGGAGAAGACCGTGGCCCCCGATCCGCTCACGGTGGGCGGCAAGGGTGTCTACACCCTGGTCGTGACCAACACCGGCGACGAGAGCGCCCACGACGTCACCGTCACCGACAACCTCGACTCTCACCTGAGCACGGGCGAAGGCCTCCCCGGCAGCTGCACCGCCTCCGGCTCCACCGTGACCTGCGGCGGCTCCGGGACCGACCTGGCGCCCGGAGCCTCGGCCACTTACGAGATCCCCGTGACCGTCGACCCGTCCACCACGGACGGCACGAACATCGTCAATCACGCCACGGCCTCCAGCAGCGACGCCCAGAGCGCCGAGGCGCAGACCATCACCATCGCGCAGACGCAGACCAACGTGAAGCTCACCAAGACCGGACCCGCCACCGTCGATCCCGACGGCAGTTACGACTACACCTTCACCGTGACCAACGAAGGCCCCTCCGACGCCGTCGACGTCACCGTCGAGGACAACACCGACGGTCTCGACCTCGACATCCAGGACCTCCCCTCCGAATGCCCGCCCAGCGGCACCACCATCACGTGCCCTCTGCACACCCTCGCCCCCGGCGAGGAACACACCTTCACCGTCAGAGTCCACGCCCACGACGACGTCCCGGCCGGCACCGTCATCCCCAACTGCGCCGACGTGTACACCGGCAGCCGGGAGACGGTCACCACCGACAACCACTCCTGCACCACTACCGCGGTGACCCCGAACACCGCGAGCCCCACGCCCGGTGTGGAGATCACAGACACACCAACGACCGAAGCGACGGACTCGCCGACGGACTCACCGACGACCGACCCGACGGACACCGCATCACCCACCCCCAGCCCCACAGCCCCAGGCCCCTCCGTCACCCCCGCGCCCACGACGAGCACACCATCGACTCCCCACCGCGACCCCAGTGACCAACTGGCGGACACCGGAGCTCCGCGCACCGGCCTCCTGGCCGCGATCGGCCTCGCCTTCGCCGCCCTCGGCACGGGCGCCGTACTCGCGACGCGCCGCGCCCGCACCCGGCGCCACTGAGCCGGCAACCCGAGCCGGCTTCCCGTACGAGGCCCGCGGTTGCCGAAGTCTTGGTGGCCGCGGGCCGCGGCCGGACACCGCCGATCTCTCACCCCTCGGAGTCGCCCCCCGTACCGGTCGTCGTCAGCGCGGCGCGCGCGGTGGCAAGGATCTCGTCCGACAGCGGCGAGCCACTCGTGGCCCGGGAAAGGACGAGCGCGCCGAGCATGGTGCACAGCCGGGTGAGGCCGTCCTGGTCGTCGGTTGTGAGCCATTCGGCGAAGTCGCCCACGCCCTCGGTGTAGACCCGGCGGGCCTCGTGGTCCCCGCCCTCGCGTGCCATGTCGGTGGCGAGCGCGGCGACGGGACACCCCTCCCCGGGACTGTCGCGGTGCTCGGGCGACAGATAGGTGTCGATCAGCGCGCGCTGGGCGGCGGCGCGCTGCCCGCCGTACCGCTCGAGCCCTTCCTCGTGGTGCCGGGTGAGTTCGTCGAAGGCGTGGGAGGTGGCCTCGTCGACGAGCGCCTCTTTGGAGGCGAACTGCTTGTAGAAACCGCCGTGGGTCAGCCCTGCCGCCTTCATGAGGTCGGCGACGCTGACGTGGGTCCCCTGCTCCCGGAACAGGCGGGACGCGGTGTCCACGACCCGTCGACGGTTCTCCTCCGCCTGCGCCTGCGATACGCGGCCCATCGGCCACCTCCCGTTCGGATGTCGACTGTGTGGAGTCGACCGTTTGGATGTCGACTGGCATCTATCCTAGACCAGTGCTTAGATTGTTGCCGTAATCTAATTTACGAAGGCCGCTCGCACGCGGCCGCAACGCTGGGAGTGGTCATGGAACTGAAAGACGCGGTCGCGGTGGTCACCGGCGCCAACCGAGGGCTCGGCCGGCATCTGGCCGCCCAGCTCGTGGAGCGCGGGGCGACGGTGTACGCGGCGGCCCGCCGCCCCGAAACGGTGGACCTTCCGGGCGTCGTACCGCTGCGGCTCGACGTGACGGACGAGGAGTCGATCCGGGAGGCGGCCCGCACCGCCTCCGGCGCGACGCTGCTCGTGAACAACGCCGGCATCTCCACCGGTACGCCGTTGATCGCGGGCAGCACGGACGCGGTGCGCCTGGAGATGGACACCAACTTCTTCGGAACGCTCGCCGTGACCCGCGCCTTCACTCCGGTCATCGAGGGCAACGGCGGCGGCGCCGTGCTCAACGTGCTGTCGGTCCTGTCCTGGCTGCACCCGGCGGGACTCGGCTCCTACGCCGCGGCGAAGGCCGCCGGCTGGGCGCTGACGGACGCGATCCGGGAGGAGCTGGCACCCCGCGGCATCACGGTGTCGGGGCTGTACGTCGGATACATGGACACCGACATGGCCGCGGCCGTCCCGGCAGACGAGAAGGCCGACCCGGCCGATGTCGCCGCCCAGGCCCTGACCGGCGTCGAGTCGGGCCTGCCGGAGATCCTCGCCGACGAGACCACCCGGTACGTGAAGCAGAGCCTGGCCGCGTCGCCGAACGCGGCGTGAGCCGCACCGAACGCGACAGGAGAGCGAGACGACGATGAAGGCTTTCGTGATCGAGCGGTACGGCGCCGAGGACGGCGGTCGTGTCACCGAGACCCCGGACCCGCGGGTCGGCGCCACCGACGTGCTCGTGCGGATCCACGCGGCGAGCGTCAACCCGCTGGACTCCAGGATCCGCGACGGCGATTTCAAGCGGATCCTGCCGTACCGTCCGCCTCTCGTCCTGGGCAACGACTTCGCCGGAGTGGTAGTCCGGGTCGGCTCCGCCGTCACCCAATTCTCGGTGGGCGACGAGGTCTTCGCGCGGCCCGACAAGGACCGTATCGGCGCGTTCGCCGAACTCATCGCCGTCCACCAGGACAACCTGGCCCTCAAGCCGGCCTCACTCACCATGACGGAGGCCGCCTCCCTCCCGCTGGTGGCCCTCACCTCATGGCAGGCGCTGGTCGAGAAGGCACGGGTCCGGCCGGGCCAGAAGGTGCTGATCCACGGGGGCTCCGGCGGGGTTGGCACGATCGCCCTCCAGCTCGCCCGGCAATTGGGCGCACACGTGGCCACCACCGCGAGCGCGGCCAACACCGACCTCGTCAAGGACCTCGGCGCGGACGTCGTCATCGACTACCGCACCCAGGACTTCGAGGAACTCCTCGACGGCTACGACACGGTCCTGGACACCCGCGGCGGCGAAACCCTGGAGAAGTCCTTGCGCGTCCTCAAGCCCGGCGGAACGGTCATCAGCCTCGCCGGGCCGCCCGACGCGGACTTCGCCAGGGAACTGGGCGCGAACCCACTCCTGCGGCAGGCGATGAAGGCGCTGAGTCTCAAGACCCGCCGCCACGCCAAGCGCCGGGGCGTGACGTACTCGTTCCTGTTCATGAAGGCGAGCGGCGACCAACTGCGCGACATCACCCGGCTCGTCGACGCCGGAGAGATCCGCCCCGTCGTCGACCGTGTCTTCCCCTTCGAGCGGACTCGCGAGGCCATGGAATACGTCGAGAAGGGTCGCGCCAAGACCGGAAAGGTCGTCGTCACGATGGAGTGAGAGCTCCCAGTGCCTGCGCCTCCCGCACCCTTGCCGCGCACCCCTCCCGCACCCCCCTTCCCGCTCCCTCGGGAATCTCCCCCACCGGAACCGGGTTGTCGACGAGGACCACGGGGTGGACCAGGAGCCGCCCGGGGAGGGAGCGGGAGCCCATGAGTCTGCGCCGGTTCGAATACGCCTTGGCCGTCGCCGAGGAGGGCTCGGTGACGGCGGCGGCCGAGCGGCTGCGCGTCGCCCAGCCGTCGGTGTCCCAGCAGATCCGCGGTCTGGAGCGGGAACTCGGCGTGGCCCTGTTCGCCCGCACGCCGACCGGCCTGGTGCCCACCGCGATCGGCCGCGCGTTCCTGCGGGACGCGGAGGTCGCGGTGCGGGCGGCCCGGCGGGCCGAGGCGACGGCGCGGGCCGGCGCCGACGACCTGGAGGGCGAGCTGGTCGTCGCGGCGCAGATGGGCCTCGGCACACGCCAACTGCCGGGCGCGCTGAGCGCGTTGCGCCGCCGTTTCCCGCGGCTGGAGATCACCGTGTTCGAGGAGGCGAACCCCGCCGACCTGGAACGCCTCGCGCGCCGGGGCGCGGTGGACGTCGGCCTGATGGCGGGGCCGTGCAGGGAGGGCATCTACGAGGGCCACCACCTCGGCGACGAGGAGTTCGTCGTGGTGCTGAGCCCCGAGCACGCGCAGCTCTCCGCGGACCGGGTCGAGCTGCGCGAGGTGGCGCGGGCGCCCTGGATCAGGTTCGACCAGGGCAGCGCCCTCGACGGCGTGCTGCGGGACGTACTCCGGGACAACGAGCTGGCCCCGGCGACCGTCGCCCGTGTCTCCCAGACGTCGACGGCGGTGCGCTGGGCCGCCCACGGGCTGGGCGTGACGCTCGTCCCCACGTCCGCGGTGCCTCCGGGGTTCGAGCACCTGACACGCCCCGTCTCCCCCGCCGTTTCCATGCCCACCATCGCCGCGATCCGGCCCGGCGCCGGTCCGGCGGAATTGGCCCTGCTCGACTTTCTGCGTCAAGAGACCTGGTATCACAGCGGATTCGCGTATCCCCGGGAGCCGTCCTTCATTTCCGGACCCTCACCCGCCAATTCTTCGACCGGGGCCTCAGTCCTCAATTCTCGGGCCGGGGCCTCGGTCCTCAATTCTCCGACCGGGGCCTCGGTCCTCAATTCTCGGGCCGAGGCCTCTGTCCTCAATTCTTCGGCCGAACTCCCCGCGCTCTGAGTTCCCGGCGTCACCCCACGGGGAATTCACCGCCGTCCACGGTGAGGTTCCTTCCGGTCAGCCAGCTCGCCCGGTCCGACACGAGGAACAGCACCGCGTCGGCGATGTCGTCGGGCCGGCCGTCGCGGCCCAGCGGAGGGGCGGTGTTGTCCTGGCCCGGTCCCTCGTTCAGGCGCGACCACTGCTCCCGCGTCGCCTCGCCGCCGGGGGTGGCGGTCCTGCCGGGCGACACGGCGTTGACCCGGACCCCGAACGGGGCCAGTTCCAGGGCCAGTCCCCTGCTGTAGTTCTGCAACGCCGCCTTCGCCGCGGTGTAGTGCAGGAACGGCGGCGCCGTGGCGGGGACGGCGGCCGAGGAGACGTGCACGACCGCGCCCGTCCGCCGCTCACGCATTCCGGGGGTCAGCAGCGCGTCCAGCCGCACCGACGCCAGGTAGTTCAGGTCGAGTTGGTCCTGCCACTCCTCGTCGGGGATGGCCAGGGCGCTCGGGAAGGGGAGCGCTCCGCCCGCGTTGTTGACCAGGATGTCCACCCCGCCGAGCGCCTGCTGCGCGGCCTCGGCGAGCGCCCGCACTCCGTCCCGTGTCCGTACGTCGGCCTCGACGAAGGCGGCGCCTTCCGGCACGTCGCTCGGCTTCGACCTGGCGGTCGTGAGCACCTCCGCGCCCGCGTTCACGAGCTGTCGCACGACCGCCGCGCCGATTCCCCGTGTACCACCCGTGACCAGGGCACGCTTTCCCGCGAGTTCTCGCATTGCCGAGCCATTCTCCATTGTGGTCATTCCACCGGTCCTCTCGATTTCGTGATTCACGCTACGACCGGGAAACCAAGGAGAGCAAAGACGAAATAGCAGCAGGCGCCATAGGGGGTTCCTATGGCGCCTTGCCGCCTTCCCTGCTTCGGATTCGGATGTCCCTACAGGGCCACATGCACCGCGGGCTCATCGAGCAGCGCCCGGGTCCGCGTCCCGTCCGGGTCGTCGCGCAGTTCGTAGATCTCCACGCGCTGGTCGGGGCGGTCCGCCTGGGCCCAGAGCTGGAAGTCGACGGTGATGTCTCCGGCGCCGGGATGGGTCATGCGCTTCGTACCGGCGACGCATTCACCGACGCGGCCCGAGGCCCACAGTTCGGCGAAGGCGTCGTCGCGGACGCACAGCTCGCCGACCATGCGGGTCAAAGCCTCGTCGTCCGGGTGCTTCCCGCTGATCAGACGCAGGTAGGCGACGTAGTCCGCCGCCTCCTGGTGCCAGTCCCGGTACAGGGCGCGGGCCCGCGGGTCGAGGAAGAGCAGGCGGGGCAGGGACGGCCGGGCCTCCGGGTGCGCGGGGGCCTCGGCGGGCAGATGCGGGGCGATCAGCGCGTGCCCGAGCCTGTTCCAGGCCAGGACGTCGTTGCGGCGGCCGAGGACGATCGCGGGGCGCTCGGCGACCAGAGTCAGCAGGGTCTGCGCGTTCGGGCTGACGGTTTCCGGACCGGCGTCCGCGACAGCCGCGGAGGAGCGCGGGGTGCGCGCGAGGTCCAGCAGGTGTTCGGTCTCGGTGACGGACAGCTGCAGCGCCCGGGCCAGGGCCAGCAGCACCTCGTCGGAGGCGCGCCGGCTGTGCCCCTGCTCCAGGCGTGTGTAGTACGTGACGCTGACACCGGCCAGCTGCGCCACCTCTTCGCGCCGCAGTCCGGGCACGCGTCGGCGGACCCCGAAACCGTTCATGGGGGTCGCCTCCGGCGGCAGTGCGGCGCGCTTCGCCCGGAGGAATACCGCCAGATCACCGGGATCGTTCATATATCAACCGTAGAGGGTGTGCCCGTACGCGACCATATCCCTGGTTGTGCCACCCTTCGCGAGGGCAGCAAAGATCCGGATCTGGTAGCTGACCTGGGCTTCTTCCACGATCGACGGCATGCCTGTACCGATCCTCGCTCTCGCCCTGACCGCCTTCGCCCTGGGGACGGCGGAACTCCTGCCCAACGGTCTGCTGCCCCTCATCAGCGATGATCTCGGGGTCTCCGTGTCCCAGGCGGGCTGGGTGACCACCAGCTTCGCGCTCGGCGCGATGATCGGCGGCCCGCTCGTCGCCGCCGCCACCCTCCGCCTCCCCCGCAAGCCCCTCGTGAGCGGCCTGGCCCTCGTCTTCCTCGTCGCCAACGCCGCCACAGCCCTCGCCGGCAGCCTGCTCCTGGTGTCCGTCTTCCGCGCCCTCGCCGGCGCGATGCTCGGCGGGTTCCTCGGAGTCGCGATCACCCTCGCCGGCGGGATGGTCGCCCCCAACCGACGCGCCATGGCCATCGCGGTGGTCTTCACCGGATTCACCGTCTCCAACGTGATCGGTGTCCCCATCGGCAATGTCGTCGGGCGCGCGGCCGGCTGGGAGTCCG
This sequence comes from Streptomyces sp. NPDC102360, assembly GCF_044766085.1. Taxonomy (NCBI): domain Bacteria; kingdom Bacillati; phylum Actinomycetota; class Actinomycetes; order Kitasatosporales; family Streptomycetaceae; genus Streptomyces; species Streptomyces sp. NPDC102360. The sequence continues at coordinate 133,738 of NZ_JBIWLG010000013.1, forward strand.
CCTTCTGGGTCGTCTCGGGCCTCGCCGCCGCCGGCGCCCTCGCACTGTGGCTGCTGCTGCCCGGTACGCCCACGGGCGGCGGGCACGAGGACCGCGGCTTCGCCGTCCTGCGCAGCGGAACTCTGTGGGTCTCGTTTCTCGCCATCGCGCTCGGTTACGGCGGCCTGTTCGTCGTCTACACCTACATCGCCCCGTACCTGACCACCGTCACCGGGGTGTCCGCCGGCTCCGTCACCTGGCTGCTGCTCCTGTTCGGCGCGGGCCTGATCGCGGGCAACGCCCTCGGCGGCCACTACGCCGACCGCTCGGTGACCCGCACGGTGGTCGTCATCCTCGCCGTCCTGGTCGCCGGGCTGCTGGCGCTCGCGGTGCTCGGCCCGGTCCTGCCGGCCGTGCTGGTGCTGCTGGTCCTGCTCGGCGGGGCGGGCTTCGGCATGGTGCCCCCGTTGCAGTCCTACGTCCTTCAGGTGGCCGGCGCGGCGTCCGCCCTGGTCTCCGCGCTCGCGGCCGCCTCGTTCAACGCGGGCGTCGCCCTCGGCTCCGCGACCGGCGGTCTCGTCCTGAGCCACACCACCCGCTACCCGGTGCTGGCCCTGGTCGGCGCCGCGACGACCCTGCTCGGACTGCTCGTCTTCCTGCTCACCCGGCGGCTTCGTCGGCGCGGACCAGGAGCGCCACAGGCAGAGGCTCGAAAAGTTTCGTCACGCGCGCTTGCCCACTGAAGCGCCGTTCCGGGGCCAGCAGGTCGACCCACTCGCCCTCGGGGAGCCCGAGCTCCGTCGACCGCCATCCGCCGGCCTCGGCGAGCCGCAAGGAGAGCCGGGTCGCCGCCACGACCACGCGGCCCGAGCGCGCGTAGGCGACGCAGTGCGCCGCGCCGGGGCCTTCGGCGAGCAGCGGTTCGTAGGTGGCCGCGCCGCCGAACCACTCGGGATGCGCGCGGCGCAGCCGCAGCACGCACCCGGTGAGCTCCGCCTTGGTGCTGTGCTCCTTGGGTGCGAGCCGGGCGGGTGCCCGGTTGTCCGGGTCCACCAGCGCGCGGTACTCGTGCTCCGTGCCCTGGTAGAGGTCGGGTACGCCCGGCATCGTCAGGTGGACGAGGGCCGCGCCCAGGATGTTCGCCCGCACATGGGGTTCGAGGCCGTCCATGAAGCGCAGTACCTCGTGGCCGGGCGGGCCGCACGGGCCGGACGCCACGAAGTCCCGCACCGCGCGTTCGTAGTCCGCGTTCTGCTCCGTCCAGGTCGTGAAAAGTCCCGCCTCGCGCGCGTGCTTGAGCATCGCGCCTCCGAGGCGGGCCGGTTCGGCGGGTCCGAGCCCGGCCACCGTCTGCCAGGCGGCCCACGCCAGTTGGGGGTCCGGGGAGCTCTCGCCGCCGCCGCGCGCGGTGTGCTCGGTGACCTCCGCGAGCAGTGCCTCCCAAGGTTCGGGGCACTGTGTCAGGACGGCGATCGCGGCGCGTACGTCGGCGCTGCGCTTGGTGTCGTGCGTGGAAAGGACCGTCGACGTATAGGGCCAGTCGCGCTGCACGCGCGCGCAGAACGCGTGGAACGCCTCCGCGGACACGGCGGGGTCGCCGGGTGAGCCGCCCACCTCCAGCGCCGACAGAAGCGGGGTGAATCGGTAGAACGCCGTGTCCTCCACCGATTTCGCCCGCAGCGCGGACGCGGTCTGCGCGAACCGGTCGCGGAACGCCGTGTGCGCGGGACTCGCACCGCGCCGCCCCAGCGCCAACTCCCGTACGGCGTCGACCGCGCGGGCCTCCTCGGCCACCGCGAACGCCGCCTTGGCCTCGCGGGCCGCGGCCGCCGTCAGAACCGTGTCGGGGGCCGCGCCTCCGGTCGCGTACGGTCGGTAGACCGGAACCCGCACCAAGAGCTCGCACAGCGCCGTACGCAGCGCCCAGGGGGCGTGGTCGCGCAGCTGGGGCTCCTCGGCGCACAGCGCGGCGGCCTCCCGCGTCAGCCGGTCCACCTCGGCGGCCAGTTCGTGGGTGACGACGCGGTGGGCGCAGCGGCGCACGGTCGCGGGCCAGTGCCCGCCCAGGTCGGCCGCGACCCCGGTGAACCGGCGGAACAGGCCCAGGAGTTGGTCGGCTCCCGCCGGGTCGGTGAACAGCCCGTCGATGTGCCGCAGGGCGTCGTACCCGGTGGTGCCGGCCACCGGCCACGCGGCGGGCAACCGCTCCCCGTCCTCCAGGATCTTCTCGACGACGGTCCACCGGCCACCGGCCGCCTCGCTCAGGCGCTGCACGTAGGCGCCCGGGTCCGTGAGCCCGTCGGGGTGGTCGATTCGCAGCCCGTCGACGACGCCCTCGCGCAGCAGCCCGAGCACCGTGCCGTGCGTCGCCTCGAAGACCTCCGGCTCCTCCACCCGTACGGCGATCAGCTCCGAAATCGTGAAGAAGCGCCGGTAGTTGAGCTCGGTGCGGGCGAGGCGCCACCACGCGAGGCGGTACCACTGCGCATCGAGGAGCTGCGGCAACGGCAGGCCGCTGGTGCCCGCGCGCAGAGGGAACGCGTGCTCGTAGTAGCGCAGTACGTCGCCGTCCACCTTCAAGTGCGGCAGTTCCTCGCCCACAGGGCGGCCCAGGACCGGCAGCAGCACCCGGCCCCCCTGCGCCTCCCAGTCGATGTCGAACCAGCGCGCATACGGAGACGAAGGGCCGTCACGCAGTACGTCGCGCAGTGGCCGGTTGTACGACACGGCAGCCGCCATGTGGTTGGGCACGAGGTCCACGACGAGCCCCAGGCCGTGCCCCCGCGCCGTCCGGGCGAGGTCCCGCAGGCCCTCCTCGCCGCCCAACTCGGCGCGCACGCGCGCGTGGTCGACCAGGTCGTAGCCGTGCGTCGAACCCGGCACCGCCTCCAGTACCGGCGACAGATGCAGGTGCGATACCCCCAGGGAGGCCAGATACGGTACGGCTGCCGCGGCCTCGGCGAACCCGAAGTCCGGTTGCAACTGGAGCCGGTACGTCGCCGTGGGCGTCGTCGGCATCGGCGTCACGGGCGACATCTGATGGAAGCTCCCTTCGGGCCGGAACAGAGGGCCGCCGCACCGAGGATGCGACCGGCATCTTCAGCGTCCGCCCGAGATGGGCCGATGCCACCCCAGAGTGCCCTCTCGCAGGCCCCGGCCGCCATGGTCGGGTCGCCTCAAGACGCCGGTGCCAGCCACAAGGTGGCCAGCGGCGGCAGGCACACCTCCAGCGAGACGGGGAGGCCGTGGCAGGCAGCCGGCTCGGGGGTGAGCGAAGGGCCGCCCGCGACCCCGCCGCCGCCGTACCGCTCCGCATCGGTGTTGATGATCTCCCGCCAGCCGCCGGAGGCCGTCCGCGGCACACCGAGCCGGACCCCCTCCCGCACCACGGGCGAAAAGTTGCAGACGGCGAGCAGGGGGCTGCCGTCGGCCGCGTAACGCAGGAACGCGAGCACGTTGTCGTCCGCGTTGTCCGCCATGACCCAACGGAAGCCGGCCGGGTCGCTGTCGCGCTCCCACAGGGCGGGGAGTGCCGTGTAGCGTCCGTTCAGGTCCGTGATCAGGCGTTGAACCCCCAGATGGTCCTCCCTGCCGGCGGCCCCTTCTTCGATCAGGTTCCATTCCAGGCCGTGGGCTTCGGACCATTCGGCGCTCTGGGCGAACTCCTGGCCCATGAACAGGAGTTGTTTGCCGGGGTGGGCCCACATGAAGGCCAAGTACGCGCGGTGGTTGGCGCGTTGCTGCCACCAGTCGCCGGGCATTTTGGAGACGAGTGAGCGTTTGCCGTGCACGACCTCGTCGTGGGAGATGGGCAGCACATAGTTCTCGCTGTAGGCGTACACCATGGAGAACGTCATTTCGTTGTGGTGGAACTTGCGGTGCACCGGCTCGTGGCTCATGTAGTCGAGCGAGTCGTGCATCCAGCCCATGTTCCATTTGAGGCCGAAGCCCAGGCCACCGCGTGTTTGATTCCCTTCGACTGCGGGGCCTTCGTGGTGGGTGGCGCGGGTGACGCCGTCCCAGGCGGTGGATTCCTCGGCGATGGTGACGACGCCGGGCACGCGGCGGTACAGGGTGGCGTTCATCTCCTGGAGGAAGGCGACGGCGTCGAGGTTCTCGCGGCCGCCGAACCGGTTCGGGGTCCACTGACCCTCCTCGCGCGAGTAGTCGAGGTAGAGCATGGAGGCGACGGCGTCGACACGCAGGCCGTCGATGTGGAATTCCTGGCACCAGTACAGGGCGTTGGCGACGAGGAAGTTGCGGACTTCCTTGCGGCCGTAGTCGAATTCCAGGGTGCCCCAGTCGGGGTGCGCGGCGCGCAGCGGGTCCTCGTGTTCGTACAGTGTGCGCCCGTCGAATTCGGCCAGCGCCCAGTCGTCGCGGGGGAAGTGGGCGGGGACCCAGTCCATCAGGACGCCGATGCCGGCCTGGTGGAGGGTGTCGATCAGGTGCTTGAAGTCGTCGGGGGTGCCGAGGCGGGCGGTGGGGGCGTAGAAGCCGGTGACCTGGTAGCCCCAGGAGCCGCCGAAGGGGTGCTCGGCGACGGGCAGGAACTCCACGTGCGTGAAACCCAAGTCGCTGACGTAGGCGGGAAGTTGCTCGGCGAGTTGGCGGTAGCTGAGGCCGGGGCGCCAGGACGACAGGTGCACCTCGTACACCGAGAACGGCGACGTGTGCGCGGGGCGGGCGGCGCGGTGCTCCAGCCAGGCCTCGTCCTGCCAGGTGTGGTGCGAGGCATGGATGACCGAGGAGTTGGCCGGGGGTTCCTCGGTGCGGCGTGCCATGGGGTCCGCGTGCTCACGCGAGACACCGTCGGGGCCGGTGATGGCGAACTTGTAGAGCTCGCCCTCGCCGAGCCCCGGAACGAACAGCTCCCACACGCCGGAGTGGCCCAGCGATCGCATGGGTGCCGAGGCGCCGTCCCAGTGGTTGAAGTCGCCGACGAGACGCACGCCGCGCGCCCTGGGCGCCCACACGGCGAAGCGCGTCCCTTGAACGCCTTGGTGCTCCAGGACGTGCGCGCCCAGTGCCGTCCACAGGTATTCATGGCGGCCTTCGCCGATGAGATGAAGGTCCAACTCCCCCAGTGCGGGCAGGAATCGATACGGGTCGTCCCTCTCGACGACCCCTGCGGCGGTGGTCACGCGCAGCCGGTAGTCCCTTACGGAGGCGAGGGGAAGCTCACCTTCGAACAGGCCGTCGCCCACGTCCGACAGGCCCCACGTCGTACCGCCGACGAGCACCGCCACCTCGATGGCATCGGGGCACAGGCAGCGCAGGACGACTCCCCCCGGCGTCCGGTGTGCTCCGAGGATGTCGTGCGGGTCGTGGTGGGTACCTCGCAGCAGTGCCGCACGTGTCTCCCGGTCGAGACCCGACGTGGCCCGTGCACGCCTGTGCGGGATGGGTCCTGCGGTGGCGTTGACGGTCATGGTCGGCTCCTTCGGGAGACATGTGGCCGGCGCGGCTCAGAGGTACGCCCCGGTGTCAGCGTGCGGCGGCGAGGCGGGCGACGGCCTTCAGGGGGACGGTGATCCAGTCGGGGCGGTGGGTGGCCTCGTACAGCACCTCGTAGACGGCGCGATCGGCCTCGTATGCGCGCAGCAGTGCCGGTACGCCGGCTGGTTCGAAGCCTCCTGCGCTGCTGTATCCGGCGCAGAACGCGGCGCGGCACCGCTCCGCCCACTGCGGGCGGGGTGTGCCACCCATGTGCGCCGCGTAGTCGAAGGACCTGAGCATTCCGACCACGTCCCGCATCGGTGAGCGGTCCGACCGGCGCTCCGGCAGGGGTTGCGAGGGCTCTCCCTCGAAATCCACCACGTGCCAGCTCCCGTCCGCCCACAGGACCTGACCCAGGTGGAAGTCCCCGTGTATCCGTTGCAGGCACAGCTCACTGGGTGCCGCCGCGGCGTTCGCGAAGATCTGCTGGATCGCGGAGGCGTGGGTGCGCAGCGCAGGCACCGTCTCGACCGTGCGTTTCAGCCGGTGGGCCATCTCGGCGGCGAGGCACGGCAGATGGCGCCCCGCGGGCTGCGTGGTGGGAAAGGCCTGGGCGAGCGCCGCGTGCAGTTCGCCCGTGGTGCGCCCCAGGCTCGACGCCTGCTCGATGAAGTCCCCTTGCGTGGACGCCGAGTTCAGCGCGAGGGTCCAGCCGTCCGTCGCTCCGGTCAGGAAGGGCTGGACCGTGCCGAGGGTGCCCAGGAACGGTTCGGTCGCGAAGAACCAGGCCTGGGGAGCCGGTACCCAGGGGTAGCCCCACCGGGCCAGCCTGATGGGCACTTCCAGGTCCGGGTTGACGCCCTGCTGGATGCGGCGGAACAGCTTGAGGATGAGCCGGTCGCCGTACACGATCGAGGTGTTGGTCTGTTCCACGTCCAGGACGCGCGGAGTGAGGCCTTCCGGGATCGACGTGCGCGGGAGGGACTCGAAGCGGAGCGTTCCGTGCGCGCCTCCCATACGAATACGGTCCAGCAGCAGTGCCGCGATCCGGTGGTCATGGACGGCGTCGTAGACCACCAGGGAACGGCCGTCCGGGCCGTCCACCTGGCCCAGGACGTGCGGCCACAGCCGCGGCGGCGGATCAACGGCAGCGCCCAGTATCAGTTGGTAATAGGTCTCGTCCCGGTCCACCGATTCCTTCACTCGCACCAGTAGGTGCAGGCACTCGGCCGTGAGCACGGTGGCGGACGCCGTCGAGACCTCCGCGATGGGGCGGCCGCTGCCCGCGTACCAGCGTTGGCGCGGGAGCCAGTGTCTGAGCAGGTCGTTGAGGGAGGAGCCGAGAAGCGACGGGCGTGCTTCACCGACTTCCATCAGGGGGGAGGTCATCGCGTCAGCTCCCATCCTGAGGAGCTGCGTGGGGTGTGCCCCAGGCCCTTGCGGAGCCGGAACCAGTAGAAGCCGTGTCCCGCCAGGGTCAGGAGATACGGCAGTTCGCCGATGGCCGGGAAGCGCACCCCGCCGATCAGTTCCACCGGGTGCCGTCCGTTGAACGACTGGAGGTCCAGTTCGGTGGGTTGCGCGAAGCGGGAGAAGTTGTGCACGCACAGCACCAAGTCATCCTTGTACTCCCGCAGGAACGCCAGCACTGCCGGGTTCGAGGCAGGCAGTTCGGTGTAGGAGCCGAGGCCGAAGGCGGGGTTCTGTTTGCGGATTTCGATCATGCGGCGGGTCCAGTGCAGCAGGGAGGACGGGGAGGACATCGACGCTTCCACGTTGGTGACCTGGTAGCCGTAGACCGGGTCCATGATCGTGGGCAGGAACAGCCTTCCCGGGTCGCTGGAGGAGAAGCCGGCGTTGCGGTCCGGGGTCCACTGCATCGGGGTTCGGACGGCGTCGCGGTCACCGAGCCAGATGTTGTCGCCCATGCCGATCTCGTCGCCGTAATAGAGGATCGGCGTGCCCGGCAGGGAGAGCAGGAGTGCGGTGAAGAGTTCGATCTGGTTGCGGTCGTTGTCCAGGAGCGGGGCCAGGCGGCGGCGGATGCCGATGTTGGCGCGCATCCGCGGGTCCTTGGCGTACTCCGCGTACATGTAGTCGCGTTCCTCGTCGGTGACCATTTCCAGGGTCAGCTCGTCGTGGTTGCGCAGGAAGATGCCCCACTGGCAGCCGGCCGGGATCGGCGGCGTCTTCGCGAGGATCTCCGAGACCGGGTAGCGGGACTCGCGGCGTACCGCCATGAAGATGCGGGGCATCACGGGGAAGTGGAAGGCCATGTGGCATTCGTCGCCGCCGGTGTCGGGGGCGCCGAAGTAGTCGACGACGTCCTCGGGCCACTGGTTGGCCTCCGCGAGCAGAACGACGTCGGGGTACTGGGCGTCGATCTCCTTGCGGACCCGCTTGAGGAAGGCGTGCGAGGCGGGGAGGTTCTCGCAGTTGGTGCCTTCCTCGGCGTACAGGTAGGGGACCGCGTCCAGGCGGAAGCCGTCGATGCCCAGGTCGAGCCAGAACCGCAGGGCGGCCAGGATCTCCTCCTGGACGGCCGGGTTCTCGTAGTTGAGGTCCGGCTGGTGGGAGAAGAAGCGGTGCCAGAAGTACTGCTTGCGCACCGGGTCGAAGGTCCAGTTCGAGGCCTCGGTGTCCACGAAGATGATCCGCGCGTCCGCGTAGCGCTTGTCGTCGTCCGCCCACACGTAATAGTCGCCGTAGGGCCCCTCGGGATCGGAACGCGACTGCTGGAACCACTCGTGCTGATCACTCGTGTGGTTCATGACGAAATCGATGATCACACGCATCCCGCGCTGGTGCGCCGCGTCCACGAACTCCACGAAGTCCGCCAGATGACCTGTCTCGGGCAAGGCGGCTATGTAGTTGGCGACGTCGTAACCATTGTCCTTGAGCGGGGACTTGAAGAACGGCGGCAGCCAGAGGCAGTCGACGCCCAGCCACTGCAGGTAGTCCAGCTTCGCCGTGATGCCCTTGAGATCTCCGACGCCGTCGCCATTACTGTCATGAAAGGAGCGGACCAGGACCTCGTAGAAGACGGCGCGCTTGAACCACTCCGGGTCCCGGGACTTGATGCCCGGACGGCCGGGCACCACGCTTTCGTTCGTTGTCATGAGGGTTGCTCCCTCGGTTGTTCATGCGGGTTCCGGCAGAGCTCTTTCCTGACTCAGCCGATGGTGAAGATGTGTGCGGGCGTCACGCCCGGCGTCAGACAGACGTAGTTGGTGGAGCCCCAGGTGTACGTCTGGCCGGACAGCTCGTCGTGCACGCGATAGGTGCTGTCCGGCGGGACGTTCAGGGCCTCGCAATCGATGCGGACCGTCGTCTCCTGGGTGTGGTGCGGGTCGAGGTTCACGACCACCAGTACCGTGTTCGAGCCCTGTGCGGTGGTGGCGGTCTTGGAGTACACGAGCACCGCGTCCTGGTCGGCCTGGTGGAAGTGCACGCCGCGCAGCGTTCGCAGGGCCGGGTTGCGGCGCCGGATCGCGTTGAGCTCGGTGATCAGCGGGGCGATCGTGCGGCCCTCGCGTGCGGCCGACTCCCAGTCCCGGGGGCGCAGTTGGTACTTCTCGGAGTGCAGATACTCCTCGCTTCCGGCCCGCAGCGGGGTGTTCTCGCACAGTTCGTAGCCGCTGTAGACACCCCAGGTCGGCGAGAGCGTCGCGGCGAGCACGGCGCGCAGCTCGAAGGCCGGGCGGCCGCCGTCCTGCAGGAACGCGTGCAGGATGTCGGGGGTGTTCACGAAGAAGTTCGGCCGCATGTACGAGGCGGCTTCTCCGCTCAACTCGCGGGCGTACTCGGTGAGTTCCTGCTTCGAATTGCGCCAGGTGAAGTACGTGTACGACTGCTGGAAGCCGACCGCGGCCAGTGCGTGCATCATCGCGGGCCGGGTGAACGCCTCCGCCAGGAAGATCACGTCCGGGTCGCTGCCGTTGATGTCCGCGATCACCTGCTCCCAGAAGACGACCGGCTTGGTGTGCGGGTTGTCGACCCGGAAGATGCGCACCCCGTGGTCCATCCACAGTCGCAGGATGCGGACCGTCTCCGCGATCAGGCCCGGCATGTCCTGGTCGAAGGCGAGCGGGAAGATGTCCTGGTACTTCTTCGGCGGGTTCTCCGCATACGCGATGCTCCCGTCCGGGCGGTGCTGGAACCAGTCCGGGTGCTTGTGCACCCAGGGATGATCCGGCGAGCACTGCAACGCGAAATCCAGGGCCACCTCCATGCCCAACTCTCGTGCCCGGCCCACGAAGTGGTCGAAGTCCTCGAAGGTGCCCAGGTCCGGATGGAGCGCGTCGTGACCGCCCTCGTGCGAACCGATCGCCCACGGCACCCCCACGTCATCGGGGCCGGGCGAGAGCGAGTTGTTGGGCCCCTTGCGAAAGGTGGTGCCGATGGGGTGCACGGGCGGCAGGTACACCACGTCGAAACCCATCGCCGCAATGGCCGGAAGCCGCCGCGCCGCCGTGCGGAACGTCCCGCTCACCGGCGGCACACCCGGCTTCACGACAGCACCCTCGGACCGCGGGAAGAACTCGTACCAGGACCCGAACAGCGCCCGCTCCCGCTCCACGAGCAACGGGAAGGACCGGCTCTCGGACAGGCGCTCGCGCAGCGGGACGTCCTCCAACGCGGCGCACACCACGGGGGCGGTGGCCGCGGCCAACCGGTCCGGCGGGCTCAGGTCCGCGTCGCTCAAGGCGTCAACTGCCGTGCTCAGTACGTCGCGTGTCTCATCCTTGGTGGCCCGTGCCAGCGCCCGCTCCAGGAGCACGGCTCCTTCTTCCAGCGTGATCTCGCAGTCCACGCCGGCGCCCACCTTGATCGCGGCGTCCCGCATCCAGGTGCCCACGGGGTCGCGCCACGCCCGCACGCGGCAGCTCAGCCGGCCGGGGCTCTCCGAACTCACCTCGGCGCCCCACCGGTCCGTCCCCGGAGCAAGCAGAGTCATCGGCCACCGGCTCACCTCACCCCCGTCGGGCGCGCGCAACACCACTTCGGCACCGAGGACCCCGTCACCCTCGACGAAGATCAGTGCCGTGACCGCGAAGCGCTCCCCCACCACCGCCTTGGCCGGACGTCGGCCCGCGTCCACCGAGGGCTTCACGTCCTCGATCGGGACGGGGACCAGAACGGGGGCAACAGGGTTCGACAGCGTCGTCACGTGATGGCACCCTTCCCGGCGGTTGACGTTGAAGGCGATCGGCCCGAGGTCTGCGCCGCTTCGGCGGCCTCCCGGCCGCATCGCTCGCCCGTGGCCCGGCACAGGGCGGCGACCGCGCGCTCGAAGCCCTCGCGCGCCCCGGGGTCGTCCGGAGAAGCCAGGAACCGGCGCTCCCAGAAGCGGTAGCTCACCAGGCACTGGTCAACCTGTCCGGTGACACGTGGTGTCCCCATGGAGTGACCTCCGGGCCAATCACGGAGAGGGTGCACATCGTCACCCTCGGCAGCTCCTCCACTCATGGTGCGACGCCGTCGCCGATCCGTCCTGTTGAACGCAGAGTGGCAGGTCGGGCACGCTCCGGTTGCACGAATGGAGTACAGCGCACAGGCTGATCGATGACTCTCAAGCGATCCATGCCCACGGTCCGCGCGCTCGGTTCCGCCGCGCCGGATCGGGCCGTGAGCTACGCGGTGAGTGAGGAGCAGGAACCATGCATCAGTCAACGCCCCGCTACTACCACATCGCTGTGGAGCCGACCCCTGAGCGTGTCGGCCAGATCCAGCGAATAGTCGCCGCGCACACGCGCTACTGGGGGCTCGAGCGGCTGGCCCCCTCGGCGACTCGTGGTCTCGGTCTGCTGCTGGGACTCGCCGTCCAGGGACACCCGGGCAGCGACAGCAACATCGAGATCGAGGCGTGGTGGAACGGGCAGCACTTGTTCAACGCCGTGTCCTATGAGGACCCGACCGCCAAGCCCGCCCGCGGGCTTCCCCAGCACTGTTCGGCGCAGATAGCGGCCCTGAGTGACGGGTGGGGCAGCTGCACCCAGGACGTCCGGCGCATCGTGTGGTTCTCGTTGCGCAGCAGGACCGGTGTGCGCGAGATCCTCGTGCCCAAGCACCCTGTTCCGGACGCGAGCGAAGCGCTCCACCTGCCCCTGTCCGCGCTCCCGTGTCCTGCCCCGGAGTCCGTGCCGGTCGAAGCGGGCACCGCTTCGTGACCGCGCGACGGGGGGCGGACGCGGCCCGCGTGCACAGCGGGCGCCCCTACCCCCTCGGAGCGACCTACGACGGCCACGGCACGAACTTCGCCTTGTTCAGTGCCGTGGCCGACGGTGTGGACCTGGTACTGCTGGACGCCGATGGCGCCGAACGCACCGTGCCACTGCCCGAAGTCTACGGTTCGGTGTGGCACGGCTACGTTCCCGACGCCGGGCCGCCCCAGCAGTACGGCTATCGCATCCACGGCCCCTGGGAGCCTGCCTCGGGGCACCGGTGCGATCCCACGGCGTTCCTTCTGGACCCCTACGCCAAGGCCGTCCATGACCGCTCCGGAACGGCGGGGGCCGACGGGCAGGGCCTGTGCGGGGTGGTCGTCGACCCGGCCTTCGACTGGTCGGACGACACACCTCCGGACCATGCCTACGCCGACTCCGTCATCTACGAAGCACATGTGCGGGGCCTGACCGCCGGACACCCCGGCGTGCCGAAGGCCCTGCGGGGCACCTATGCGGGCCTGGCCACGCCCGCGGTACTGGACCATCTCACCGCGCTGAAGGTGACCGCGGTCGAGCTCCTTCCCGTGCACCAGTTCGTGCAGGACGGCTTCCTTCGCGAGCGCGGACTGTCCAACTACTGGGGCTACAACACGATCGGCTTCTTCGCGCCGCACCACGCCTATGCCGCCGGCGGCACTCTCGGCGAACAGGTCACGGAATTCAAGAGCATGGTCAGATCGCTGCACGCCGCCGGCCTCGAGGTGATCCTCGACGTGGTCTACAACCACACGGCCGAGGGGAACGAGAACGGTCCCACGCTGTCCTTCCGCGGTATCGACAACGCGTCGTACTACCGTCTCGCCGAGGACGACTTCAGCCGCTACTACGACACCACGGGCACCGGCAACAGTCTCCTGATGAGGCACCCCAACGTCCTGCAGTTGCTCATGGATTCACTGCGGTACTGGGTCACCGAGTGTCATGTCGACGGATTCCGCTTCGACCTCGCGGCCACGCTGGCCCGCCAGTTCCACGAGGTGGACCGGCTGTCGGCCTTCTTCGACCTCATCCAGCAGGACCCCGTGATCAGCCGCGTGAAGCTGATCGCCGAGCCCTGGGACCTCGGCGAAGGCGGCTACCAGGTGGGCAACTTCCCGCCGCTGTGGTCCGAGTGGAACGGCAAGTACCGCGACTGCGTCAGGGACGCGTGGCGGGCCCAGGAGGGGGTCCTGCCCGAGTTCGCCTCCCGGCTCACCGGATCCTCCGATCTCTACCAGCACGAGCGTCGCCGTCCGCGGGCCAGCATCAACTTCGTCACCGCCCACGACGGATTCACGCTGCGGGACCTCGTCTCGTACAACGAGAAGCACAACGAGGGCAACGGCGAGCAGAACAATGACGGTGAGAACGACAACCGGTCCTGGAACTGCGGAGCGGAGGGGCCGACCGACGAGCCGGCCGTACTCGGACTCCGCGCCCGCCAACAGCGCAATCTCCTGGCGACCCTGATGCTGTCCCAAGGCGTTCCGATGCTCAGCCACGGGGACGAACTGGGCCGCACCCAGCAGGGCAACAACAACGCCTACTGCCAGGACAACGAACTGACCTGGGTCGACTGGGACCTCGACGACGAACGCGCCTCGCTCCTGACCTTCACACGTGACCTCATCGAACTGCGGGCCACCCACCGCGTCCTGCGCCAACGCCGCTTCTTCCGCGGCGAGCCCGCCCCGGGCGACGGCCGCGACCACGCACTGCCGGACCTGGTCTGGCTGCGCCCCGACGCGACCGTCATGACGGAAGAGGACTGGGCCCGCCCCGACGCACACACCTTGGCCGTCTTCCTCAACGGCGACGCCATCACGGAACGGGACAGCTGCGGACAGAGCGTCGTCGACGACTCGTTCCTGCTGCTCTTCAACTTCTACTGGCGCGCGACGGAGTTCCAGCTGCCGGGGTCGTCGTACGGCGCTTCATGGGCGACACGAATCGACACCGCGGCGCCCGACGGCGTGGACGAGTCCGAATACAAGGCCGAAGCGGCGGTCCACCTCGACCCGCACTCCTTGGTGGTCCTCTCCCACCACTCCACGTGAAGGGCAGAAGAACGCCTCACGCCGGGCACGTCCCGCCCTTGCCCGGGCTCGTCCGGAACGGGCTCGGCGGGCGGTACGCGGCGGAGCGGGGGTACTCGATGACCGGGACGGTCTTGCAGACCGGCCAGTTGCCGTTCCCCGAGGTGAAGCCGAATTCGCCGCTGGCGCCCCGCACACAGTCCCCGCAGTCGCCGTCGGTCCCCACCTTCATGTTGCTGATGTTGCTGTTGACGTCGTACTTGGTGGGCAGCTGGCCCTTGTTGTCCTCGTCGTCCGTGAACTGGGTGACACCCTTGATGAGGATCTGGAAGGCGTCGTAGTGCATGATCGCGTAGCCGTCGTCCAGGTCGGCGCCCTTCAGGCCCGCGTCCTTGGCGACGGTGGTGGCGAACGTCCGATACTGCCCGGGTGCGCCCTGTCCTCGGCTCCACGAAAGGTTGTCGGTAGGGGCGGCGTTGAGTGTGACGACGTTGGCCTCCGCCATCGCCTTGCGCATGTCCCCTCCGGTGAGCCGCGAGGTGAGCCCGGTGGAGACACGGAGGATCCGGATGGGTTTCTTGGCCCTGTCCTTGCGCGCCTGGCAGTCGGCGTCGTGGGCGATCGCCTCGACCAGCTCCGGAAGGTCCCAGTCCCGGCCGGCCACGAACACCGTGTCCGCACCCGACTTGCACAGCGTCGACGCGGCAGGTGCCATGGCGGCGGGCGCCCCTTCGTAGGGGCCCATGGTGCCGATGTACGACCGGTCCCGTAGCGCGAGCTGGTACTTCGTACCGAACCGTTTGAGGAGTTCCGCCTTCGTATTGGTGACGTAGTCGTCGTCGGCGTCCGAGTCCCAGACGAGGAAGCCCTTCCCGTTGCCGGGGTGGCCCTTCAGGTAACGGGCAAGGGCCAGCACGGAGTTGTGGTTGTTGGGAGGCGCCTTGTAGAACGTCCTGGCCTTGATGGTGGGCGAGCTGAGGACACCGCTGACCGCGGGGATGTTCTTCTCGGCCAGGGCGGTCGCCGCGTCCTGCGTGTCCTGCTCGCTGTTGGGCAGCCCCATCACACCCACCAGCGGGGAGTCACCCTCCTTCTGTTTCCCGCTGCCGGTGAGCCCGGCCGCCGCGTCCACGGCGGGCTTCCACAGGTCGAGGTTGGTGCCGACGTTGCCGAGCAGCATCTGGAAGTTGACGCTGTTGCTGGAGGTGTTGGCGTTGCGCTGCGCGGCGTAGGCGCCCGCCAGGCTTCGCTCGAGGAGCGAGGCGGTCATCGCCCCGGACTTCGAGGTGTTGAACGGGAGCAGCAGGGCGACCTTCACGTACGGCTTCTTGTCGGCGGCGCCCTTGGGTTTCTCCCAGACGTCCCGCACCCGCTCGTTCTCCTCGGCGATGCGCTGGACCAGCCCGGCGAACCGCTTGCCCGGCCCGTCCTCGCCCGGCTTGAAGACCGGCGTCCGTGCCGTCGCGTCGACGAGGCCGACGCACTCGCCGTCCTTCTCCTCGAGCCCGTCCTGGCAGTCGCTCCTGGTGAGGATCGGTACGACGATCCACGCCGCGGTGCCCACGAGGACGAGGGCCACGAAGCCCGCGATCCACCGGCCCAGGATCCTCTCACCACGCCGCAGCGGGCGCCCTCTGACGAAAGGGCGGACGAAAACGTCAGTGAAGCTCACCATGGCTCCCTTCGGGGCCGAGCGCCGGCAGGGCGGAGGCGGGGGTGCGCAGTTCGCGCAGGTCGTCGTGCCACTCCTGCGCGGCGTCGAAGAGCGCGCCTGCGCCCGTGACATGACGGCCCGACAGAAGTTCGAGGTCGAAGCGGATCCGGTCGCAGAGTTTCTCGTCCGGCGCGGTCAGCGGGTCGGCGGCCAGCCACACCGCGTGCAGGAGCCGGTGCACGGAGCGCAGCACATCGTTCCCCGCGGGTTCCGTGCCGCTCTTTCCGCTGGCCTTGTCCCAGCAGTCCTTGGCCCAGGTGGCATCCGGCGGATGCGGCGCCGTCGCCACCCGCCACAGGTCGCGCAGCCACTGTTCGGCCTCGCCCGGCCGCGCGAACCGCTCGTACAGGCTTGTCACCACGTGCCCTGCGTCGCCGCCCGCGAGCGCGTGGTGCAGGGCGTCGGTGTGCTGGCGGGCCGTCTCGTGGTGGGAGCGGAGCAGTTCGTGGAGGCCGCGCCAGCTCGGGTCCTGTTGTGTGGGCCGGGCCCGCCGGCGGCGCAGTTCGAGTACGAGGACGGTGCGCAGGAACGGGTCGGTGATGAACGGCTGTGGCGCCTGGGCACCGTACTCGGCACGCAGGTGGCTCCGGGCGGTCTCCACCGCCGCGCGGTCGGGGTCGGCGGGCAGGTACGCGGTGGCCAGGGCGCGCGCCGCGGCGTTGTCCCGGGCCACGGAGAACAGGGTCAGATTGCGGCGCAGCTCGGGGTCGGGCACGAGCCGCGCCGCGATCTGCCGCGTCACCGACTGCCCGTTCAGTTGCAGCGCTCCCACGTCGAGCCCCGGCGTGGCCGCACTGCTCGGAGCGGCCCGTACCGCCTCGGTCAGCAGCCCGCACCCCAGGGGCGAGCCCTGGGTGAACCGGCGTACCACGCGCGGCAGTTCACCCCGCAGCGACGGGGCCGCGTCGCTCAGCATCCTGACGATGTCGTGCCGCTCGAGGCGCGGGAGTTCCATGGTGATGAGTCCGGCCGACGGTGTACGTGTCTCGGGCCGTTGCCAGTCGAGTGCCCCGCCGGTGACCTGCTCCAGGGTGCGGGGCGTCGCGTCGGGCAGCGAGCGGCGGCGGGCGCTGCCGCGCGCGGCGGCCACCACGATCAGCGGGTCGCCTGCGCGTTTCACGCGGTGGGTGAGGAGCTGGTCCAGAAGGCGGGTGCCCGCGGGTGTCTGCACGTTGTCGAGCAGGAGCAGCGGGCGCGGTGGCCGGTTGAAGCGCATCCAGCGGGTGCCGTAGCGGGCCCGCAGATCCTCCAGGAGCGCGACGGCCAGGGTGGCCTCGGCCACTTCGCGCAGGTCCCCGTCCTGGTGGAAGGCGCGGGAGAGGGTGAACAGGGGCGGCTCGTCCCGGCGGGCCCAGGGCCGCTGCACGTAGAAGGCCAGCACCTCGTCGGCCTGCCCCTTCCTGGCCAGATACCGCTCGGTGAACAGCGTGACGGACGCGTCCACGACCGGCCGGAGCTCCTCCCGGACGACGACGGCGGGCAGGCGGTCGTTGACGTCCCGCACCCAGTTCTCCGCGCCGGCGGAGCCTTCGGGCTCCAGGCCGCACCCGGTGAGCAGCCGCCCCACGCGGTCCTGGGCGGCCTCCTGCTCTCCGGCGTCGGCGTACCGCCAGGCGCTGACGGCCACGATTCCGGTCCACAGGCGCGGCAGTTGGAGCTGCTTGCGCTCTCCCGCTACCGGGGAACAGAGCCCGCACGCCGAGTCGATCAGGAAGTCGGCGCCCTGCGAAGTGTTGGCGACGAGGCCGTCGCCGGCGCCGGCGCCCTGCGCGCAGTCCACCTCGGCCACGGGGACGCGGTCCCGGTACGAGCGGTACAGCGTGTCGAGGACCGCGGTGCGGCCGCGGCCGTGCGGGCCGGTCAGGAGCAGCGCCGGCGGATCGGTCCTGTGCACCTGTTCGACGTCCTCGTGGCCCTCCTTGCGCTGGAACCCCACGAGGCGTGGCACCAGATCGTCGAGGAGGGCGTCCCGGCCGTACAGTCTGCTCACTCGCGTCCTCCCTGCTGCTGGCTCAGCCTGCTTCCGGCTCAGCCGCCGAGCAGTCTGGCCAGGATCGGTCCGATGGTCTGCAACAGCGCTTGCGCGGCGGTGGAGTTGGGCGCCTCCGTGAGCTGCGCGCGGATGCGGGCCGCGAGCGTGCGCGTCTGGGGGCTCGGCGGCACGGCACCCGCGCGCTCCCGCAAGTCCCGGTCGGCCCGGATGAGTTGGTGGATCTGCTCCGGGTCCAGGTTGAGGCCGGTCTCCTGGTTGAACGTCTCGACGGTTCCGTACAGGACGTTGACGTTGCCCGTGACCGAGCCGATGGTGAGGCCCACCGGGGCCGGTTCGTGGGCCACGTACGCCGATACGTCGCCGCCGCCGCTGGTCGCGCAGGTCAGTCCGTGGTCGGTCAGTTCGACGCGGGCCGCCATCGCGTCCCCGTCGAGCCTGAGCAGCCCGGCCTGCTGCAGATACGCGGCGCTGCCCTCGACGACGCCCTGCCCGAGCACCTGTCCGTGGAACGAGGACGGCTCGGCGATGAAGAATTCCTTGAGGCGCGGGCTGCGCCCGGACCGGTTCTCCTCGTACGCCCAGGCGATCAGCGCGTTCTCGGTGTACCGCCTGACCGCGTCCGGGTTCTCCAGATCGGCGATGAACTGCTCCGCCTGCGCGAGGCCGGCCGTGGTGATCTCCGCGTCCGGCGGCGGCCGCTCCCCGTCCTCCTGGATCCGTACCAGGCCGCGCTCCTGGAGCGCTTCGACGAGGGCGGCGACCCCCAGTGCGGGCATGTTCTTCCGCCGCCCGAACTCGCCGGTCGGCACCGGCACATCGGCCTGCCGGCCGCACTGCTCGTGGAGCCACAGCAGCAGCCGAACTTCGTGACGGCCCAACGAGGCCGTGTGGCGCGTCATCGTGAGCCCAACCCCCGTTGGCGCAGATGGCATGAGACGAGGTACGTGAACAGTCGAATGTACCCCCCATCCGACCCGGTCACCAGATCTGCGACGCCCCGGGGACCTCAGAACTCCCTTGAGTCTCCGTGGAGTTGTATCAGGCGGGCGTTCCCGAGTTCGCGCCGAATCTCATTCAGGCGGTCACGATAAAAGGTCACATTGTCCAGCTTGATCTGTTCGTAGCCGCGAATGTGGTCCGGCAGGCAGGCGATGGTCACGGCGAGTTCGTGGGTGGCCGGGGTCAGTGCCTGGAGGATCTCCTCGACCACGGCACGGACTCGCTGATCAGCTCGCGCTCCACACGCCGCACCCGGGCATACCCGAAGGGGTCGAGGCGGGTGCCGCGAAGCCGTCGCGTCTTGGCGAGGGTGCGCAGGGCGGGGGGGGAAGGCGGTAGGACACGCGCGCGTCCGGGCCGAAACGTTCGGTGGCGGCGGCGAGGGCAGCGGGGTCCAGGGACAGCCGCGCGACTTCGTACTCGTCCTTGTAGGCCATGAGCTTGTACAGGTGCCGGGCGACCGCCTCCGTCAACTCGGCGGAGTCCGGCACCCGCTCCGCCTCCACCAGGCGCACGCGCCGAACACACTCGGTGTACGACCGGGCGTAGGTGATGTCCTGATAGACGATCAGTTCGGGGACGTGTACGGCGACGATCCGCTCCAGTTCGGAACCCGTCGCGGCGCCCACACTCGCGATCAGGTCCCGGGCCTCGTCGGACGTCGGCGCCTGGGGTGCGGGCCGGGCGCTTTCGAGTTCTCGCAGTACGGCAGCGAACTCGGCCGGCTCCGCGACGGCCTGGCGGCCGCTCCGGAAGGCCTGCACGTTCGTCTCGGGCTTGGCGCCGTTGAGCGTGATGGCCTCCTCGATCGCGGCCGCGGGCAGCGGCAGTGCTCCAGCCTGGTAGGCGGCTCCGGCGAGGAGGACGTTCGCGAACTGGCCGTTGCCGAACAGGACTTCGGCCGTGCGGCGGGCATCCAGCAGGACGGCGTCGGTGGCGCGCGTCGCGGTGCGGATCCGCTCGGCGGTGTCACCGGCGTCGGGGAAGGCTTGAGAGGTGTCGGTGACCATTCGCCCGGTGGGGACCTCGCTGGTGGACACGACGGCGACGGTGCGGCCGGGGTAGGTTGCCTTGAGGTTCACGGGGTCGGCGGCGACCAGCAGGTCGCACCCCAGGTAGAGGTCGCACTCCCCCGCTGCCGCCTTGCCGGCCGACTCCGTGTCACCGTCGCTGATCTTCACGTCCGAGACGACATCGCCACCCTGCTGTGCCAGGCCTGTCTGGTCCAGGGTGCGCACGTGCCGCCCGGCGAGGGATGCCGCGGTGCTCAGGACCGCGTCGATGCGCGACGGAATCGGGCTCCTGCGAGGTCTCCTCAGGGGCGAGGAGCGGGAGTTCCCCGGCCCGGCGGGCACGGTCTGCTCGCGGCTGCGCGATCCCGCGCCCGAGGTCCCGCTCCATCTGGCGGCGAGCGGCCCGAAGAACCTGCGCCTGACGGGCGCGGCGGCGGACGGTGTCATCCTGCTCAGCGGGGTCTCGCCCCGCACCCTCGCCGGTGCCGTGGCCCGCGTGCGCGAGGGGGCCGAGTCCGCTGGCCGGGCGGCGGACAGCCTGCCGCTCACCGTCTCCGCGTACTGCGCCGTGACCGACGACGTGGCGGCCGCCTCCCGTCAACTCAAGCCCATCTGCGCCTCCATCGCCCAGAACGGCGGGGCGCCCTTCCTCGCCCTGGCCGGCATCCACGTCGACGTACCCGCGGGTGCCGTCGACGGCATTTACCCGGACCTCGTGCACGCGGAGGACTGGGACGCGGCCGTGCGGATCACGTCGACCCGAAGCCCGACGGCTCCCACCTGCGGGAGTTGTGGGACCGGCGAAGCGGCTTCTACCGGCCGGGCGAGGAAGCCGCCCTGAACCGCTACGTCATCGACGCGCTGACGGTCCTCGACCGGGTCGAGGAGGGCCACGAGGCTGTGCGCGCCTATGCCATGGAGGAGCGGCTTCCGCACATCACGGCGCGCACCCTCGCCGTGTGCGCGCCCGATGACCACTTTTCGCTGCCCTCCCTGGCGAAGTTCGCGGCCGCGCTCGGCTGCGGGACACGCGTGCTGGACGGCGGGCATGTGGCAGCGCCGGAGCAGGTGCCCGCGGAGTTCGCGCGGACGGTGCCGGACTGGGTGGGCCAGGACTGAGCCAACGACTGTGGCGCCCCGCCGAGTCCGGTGGGGCGCCACAACTGTGCGCTGCTGTACATCATTTGAGGCCGATGCCCGCCCCCGGCCCCAGCGGCAGATCGAAACCGTAGAACACCGCGAGGATGGCGAGCCACACCACCATGAACGGGACCACGAACACCGCGAGACGGGAGATGAGCGTGCCCAGGCGGGCCTCGGGTTCGTAGCGCTGGAGCAGGGCCAGGACCAGGAACACGTACGGGTTCATCGGTGTGATGACGGCGGTGGCCGAGTCACCGATGCGGAACGCCGCCTGGCTGAGCGCGGGGTTCATGCCCAGGAGCATGAAGGCCGGCACGAAGACCGGGCCGATCAGTGACCACAGTGCGGAGCCGGAGAGCACGACCAGGTTGAGGCACGACACCAGGAGGACGAAGGCGACCAACGCTCCGAAGCCGGTCAGCCCGATGGACTCCAGGAGCGCGGCGGCCTTCACGGCGAGCAGCACGCCCAGGTTGGACCAGTTGAACACGGCGATGACCTGCGCGGCCACGAACATCATGACGACGTAGCCGCCCATGTTCTTCACCGAGTCGGTCATGGCGCCGACGACACCCTCGGAACCGGTGAGTGTGCGCGCCGTGGCCCCGTAGACCATGCCCCCGAGCAGGAACGCGCCGAACAGGACCGGGACGATGCCGTTGAGCAGCGGGGACGGCACGAGGGCGCCACCCTCGCCCCGCAACGGCGCACCGTCGGGCAGCCACAGGGACAGCACCACAGCCGCGTACACGGCGACGACGAGGGCGCTGCGGATCAGGCCGCGGCGCTGTTCGGGGGTGAGGTGCACGCCTTCGTCGGGTTCCTCGTCTGCGGCGGCCCAGACGGGCAGCCGCGGCTCCAGCACCCGGCTGATGAGGAAGCCTCCGACGAGCCCGAGGGCCAGGCTGCTGGTGGCGGTGAAGAAGTAGTTGGCGAGGATGGTGACATCGACGTGGTGGGAGTCGGGCAGCACCTCGACCGCACGCTGGGTGATGCCCGTGTAGAGGGCGTCTAGCGAACCGATGGTGGCTCCGGCCGCGTAGCCCGCGGTGACGCAGGCGAATCCGCCGATGAGCCCGGCCGCCGGGTGCCGGCCCGCGCTCTTGAAGACGACCGCGGCCAGGGGCGGCA
Organism: Streptomyces sp. NPDC102360; assembly: GCF_044766085.1. Taxonomy (NCBI): domain Bacteria; kingdom Bacillati; phylum Actinomycetota; class Actinomycetes; order Kitasatosporales; family Streptomycetaceae; genus Streptomyces; species Streptomyces sp. NPDC102360. The sequence continues at coordinate 155,391 of NZ_JBIWLG010000013.1, forward strand.
GCACGATGGCGGCCACGTCGCTCATCATGTGTGCCTGGCAGGCCACGAGCGCCACCAGGTACGGCAGGAAGGCGCGTGGCGCGCGGGCCAGTGTGGCCCGCATCGCCGTCTCCAGCAGGCCCGCCTTCTCCGCCACACCCACCGCCATGATCATGAGCAGGACGGCGGCGATGGGCGGGAACGAGGCGAAGTTGGTGACGAGGTTCTCGACGAGCCAGCGCACGCCTTCACCGGTGAGCAGGCCGGTGATCTGCTTGGTGTCGTCGGTGCCCGGCACGGTGACCGACACATCGGCGAGGGCGAGCGCCGTGGAGACCACGGCGACCACACCGAACAGGGCGGTGAACAGGACGACCGGGTGGGGCAGCGCGTTCCCGGCCCGTTCGATCCACGACAGCACCCGGTCGACACCACGTGGCTTGTCGCCGCCGCCCGGGCCCGGGGCGGGCAGCTCGGTCACCGGTGATGTCATGGCCGCCTCCCCTCGGTGATCCCGTCGGCGATGCCCAGCAGGTCCTTGCGGACGACACCGTCCTGCACGACGCACACGACGTTGGCGGGATCGCCGAGGACGCCGATGTCGGCGAGCGGGTCACCGTCGCACAGCACGAGGTCGGCGATCCGTCCGGCCGTCACACTGCCCAACCGGTCGTCGACACCGAGCAGTTCGGCCGAGGACCGGGTGCCGGCGACGATGGCGTCCAGCGGGGCCATGCCGAGGTCGACGAGGTAGCTGAGCTCCATCAGGTTCACGCCGTGCGGGCCGACGGCCGCGTCGGTGCCGAGCGCGAACCGTGAGCCACGCTCGATGGCGTGGGCGATGTTCTCCTTGGTCAGCCCGGACCAGCGGGTCTTCTTCTGGTAGTGGTAGTCCGGCATCGTCTCCTTGTTGATGCCCGCGTACACCGTGGACAGCGTCGGGACGACGAAGATGCCGCGCTCCCCCGCCATGTCGATGGCCCGGTCGTCGATGCCGTAGCCGTGCTCGATGCTGGTGACACCACCGCGGATCGCGTTGAGGATGCCCGCGTTGCCCTGCGCGTGGGCGGCGACGGGCCTGTCTCCGTGCCGCCGGGCCTCGTCGACGACGGCCCGGATCTCCTCCTCGTAGAGGCCCTCGTCGTCCGGGTCGTCGTACGGGCTGCCCATGCCGCCGGTGGCGCACACCTTCACCAGGTCGGCGCCCGCCCGGATGACGCGGCGCACGGCGAGCCGGGCCTCGTCGGTGGTGTCGGCGAGTTCGGACATGCCGTCGCTCAGGTCGGTGCCGTCGGGCAGGCGTACGTCGCCGTGGCCGCCGGTGTGGCTGATGACGCGGACGGCGGTCTGCAGCCGCGGGCCGACGATCCGCCCGGTCTCCTGAGCCGTGCGGTATCCGGCCGACAGGCCCGCCAGGTCGCGGGCCGTGGTGACACCCGCGTCGAGGGTGTTCCGGAGCCGGGTGGCGGTGTCCAGGGTGACCAGGATCGGGTCGAGTTCGCCGCGCCGCCCGGGGTGGGCGCCGTGCGCGTACGACATGTGGACATGGCAGTCGAAGAATCCGGGCAGCAGTGTGCGCCCGCCGCCGTCCACGACCCGGACGCGCGGGATCGCATTCTGCGGAGCGGACTGCGGCGCTTCCGCCGAGGGCCCCGCGTAGGTGATGATCCCCTCGGCGTCCACGAGAACTGTGGCGTCGTCGACCGGGGCCGCGCCGGTGCCGTCGATGAGCCGGACATGCTCGATCCGCAGCGGATCGCGGGGAGCATCGTGCGTGGTGGCGTGCGTCATGGCGTGCGGTCACTCCTGTACGGGCGAGGTCGGTGGACCAGGATTCCGGTCCGGAACCAGTTGGAGGGGAGTGTGGGATGCTCACGTTTTCGGCGGGTGACAGTGCAGGATGCGTTCGGAATTCGGCAGTCGCGCGCATGAAAGTGCCACCCAGGGACGGGCAGGAAAGTGCCGCCCCCTGCGGGCCAGAGCCACGGCTCGCGCCGCTCGACGAACTCGACCGCGCCATCGTGCACGCCCTGCAGATCCACCCGCGGGCCCCGTGGGCGCTGGTCGGCGAGGTGCTCGGGGTCAATCCGGTGACGGCGGCCCGGCGTTGGCAGCGGCTGCGTACGGCCGGGCTCGCCTGGGTCACGGCGTATCCGCGGCTGACCGACGCCCGCGTCGTCGTCACCGGCGTCGTCGAGGTGGACGTGCGACCGGGCGCCGCGGAGGACGTGGCGCGGGAACTGGCGGCGGAACCGGCGGTGCCGAACATCAAGCTGACGGCCGGGGGCCGCGACCTGCTGGCGGCCGTGCAGGCGCCCGGCCTCGACGAGTTGTCCCGATTGACGACGCAGCTGTTCCAACGGATCCCGGATGTGCGGGCGACCCGTACCCACATCTCCACAGGACTGCCCACCGAGGGCAGCCGCTGGCGGCTGCGCAGCCTGGACGCGACGCAGACCTCCCGGCTTGCCGCGGAGGCGGAGCCGGCCGACGTGCCGCGGCACGCGCCGCCCGCCCACTGGGACTCGCTGGACACCCGTCTCCTGGAGCTGCTCAGTACGGACGGCCGAGCCTCGCTGCGCGACCTCGCGACCGCGAGCGGGGCGAGCCTGAGCACGGTGCGCCGTCGTGTGCACTCCCTGCTCGCCTCACGGGTTCTCCTGCGCTGCGACCTCGCGCGCCCGCTGTCGGGCTGGCCCCTGTCGGCCGCCTACTTCGCGTCCGTGCCGAGTCCGTACCTGGAGGAGACGAGCCGCGCCCTCTCGGAGGTGCCCGAGGTGCGTTCCTGCGCGATCACCGCCGGGCCGCACAACCTGCTCATCGACGTATGGCTTCGCACGCTCCATGACGTGCACGTCTTCGAGACCCACCTGTCCCGCAGGTTCCCCCGCCTGACCGTCGCCGACCGCTCGGTGGTGCTGCGTACGGTCAAGCACATGGGCCGCATCCTCGACCACGCGGGACGGAGCGTACGCGTGGTGCCGCTGACGGCTTGAACCGCCGGACGGCACCACACACCACACCGCGGTCAGACGCGAATGCCCTCCACGAAGCCCGCCTTCACCTCGTCGACGAGTCCGGGGGTGCGGAACAGGGCCGCCGCGGTGATGGCGAGCATGAGGGCCCCGTCGAGGACGGCGCGGTCGCCGTGCTCGCCGCCGACGATCTCCGTCGCCCGACGGCTGTGCATCGTCAGTCCCGGCACGATCTCGATGTTCGGGTGGATCGAGGGAACGACCTGGCTCACATTGCCCATGTCCGTCGAGCCCGGGAACACCTCCTCGCGGTGCGGCTCCGTCTCGCGGCCGATCGCCCGGTACGCGTCGTCGACGAGCCGCTCGAGGACCGGGTTGGGCCGGATCGACAGATACGCCGGGTCGTTGTGCCGGATCTCGACGTCGGCACCGGTGGCAAGGGCCGCGCCACGGGCGCAGTTCTCCACGCGCGGACGCAGGTCCTCCAGGAGCGCGCGGGGGTCCTCGGAGCGCACCGAGAGCACCCCGACCAGCTCGCCGTCATCCGGGACACCGACGACCCCGAGGTTTTCGCCGACCCCGACACCCTGGACATCACCCGCAACCCTCGCCAGCACCTCGCCTTCGGCACCGGCCCCCACCACTGCGCGGGCCAGGATGGAACTCCAGGTCGTGTACCCGACCTTGTTCCGCCGCATCCCGACGCTGCGCGCCGCGCTCGACATCGACCAGGTGCCCTTCAAGTACGACGCCGTGATCTACGGGATCCACGAACTCCCCGTCGCCTGGTAACCGGCCCCGAGCCAGGCCGAGTTCAGGACGCGTCGTAGCGGGCGAGCGCGGGGCGCTGGGGCGCGTCGCCCGTGTCCGAGGAGTTGTTGAAGGTGACGCCGCCAACGGCGAGGACCGTACGGGTGCCCGGGATCAGCCTGGTCGTGGCGACGTCGAAGGGCTGCCCGAAGTCGTACTTGCGTTTCGGCTTCGGTACCTCGGACGGCTCGGGCAATCGGCCCGGATCGCGCAGCTTGTGCACCTTCCCGTCCTTGGTGCGGCGCATCCGTGAGTCCAGGAGCAGGCCGCCGGTTCCGTCGGGAACGGTCGTGGAACTCGTGAGACCCCGGCCGAAGTCGGGAATGCTCACCTTGCGCCATGCGTCGCCTTCCCTGGTCAGCACGATGGTCTCGGCATCGGGCTCCTCCTCCACCTCTCCGTGGTTGAAGTCGTGGCCGCCCAGCGCCCACATACGATCGCTCACGGGGTCGTGGACGATGGTCTCCAACACGGCGGCCGCCTCAGGCGGGACGGGCTCGGGGAAGTGGTACGCGGGGGTGTCCAGCCGTTGCCAGGCACCGTCTGCCCACCTGGCCGTGGCGAGCTGCGGGTAGTCCTCGTCCGTCGACCCGGCCGCCCAGACACGAGGGGATCCGTCCTCAGCGGACGCGACGGTCAGTGCGGCGACGGGGAAGCCCGGAGTCGGCACATCCCAACGCTCCCCGTTCCAGTGCACGATCTCGCCGTGGACGACGACCCACACGTGCGCTCCGGAGGCGACACACCAGGCGCCTTGCGTCGCCCCGCCGGACATGTGATTGCCCTCGACCGCCGGAGGGTCGGGGAGCCGCTGCCACGCCCCGTCCTTCCGGTGGAATACAGCGAGTTGCTCGTGGTCCACCGTGCGCTGTGCGAGCCAGAGTTGGCCGGAGGCCCCGGCGGCCAGAGCCCAGAGAGATCGTCGGCCGCCGGCGATGAGCTCGCCGGGCATCGCGGGCTCGCTCCACCGTTTCCCGTCCCAGTACTCGAGGAACGGGGTGAAGGATTGCGTGCGGGTTCCCAGCAGCCACAGGTCGTCCCTCGACGTGACGGAAAGGGCCTGGTACGAGGCGCCCTGCTCGGACGAGAGGTGTGTATAGCGCCACGCCCCACCCGTCGATCTGGCCGACGCCGTGTCGGCTGCGGGCGGAAGCTCACCGAGCCGGGTCGCATCGGTGCTGGGCGCGCCGGACGAAGGCCGCTTCTTCCCGTTCCCGCCCGCGTTGTTGCCCTTGCCGCAGCCGGCCAGCGCGAAGGCCCCGGTGGCTGCTGCCGCACCGATGAGCGTGCGGCGGGTGATCAGAGAATCCGTCATGCGCGACGACTGTAGTACCGGTCAGCGGCCATCCGGGCCACGGCCCGCCTCGTACAGGGCCTCCCGCGACGGGCAAGCTCCCCCTGGGAGACGGGGGGGGGCTGGGACCGATCGCACAGAATCCCGCCGCCTGAGCGCGCACGACACCGCTCACCCCCGCTGGACCGGCGCGACCGCCCGGCCCACGCAGTCCCGCAGCAGCGCGTGCCGCTGCTCGTGGACGGCCTCGGGCTCCTCGGCGGAGGCGGCGTAGACGTTGCTGACCGGCGACCAGGCCATGGACATGGCGATGACGACGGCCATCACGTCGAAGGGGTCGCCCTGCCTGACGCGCCCCGCGGCCTGGGCCTCGGCGATGGCGCGGAGTTTGTGGTCGTCGTGGTGGTCGTGGTCCCGCACGAGGTGCCCGGTCGGGCGGCGTTCCAGGCGTGCCCAGGTGGCGAGGCGGATCAGGTCGGGGCGGGCGAGGTACTCGTCGTAGAGGCGCACCGCCCAGTCGGCGAGGTCCTCGGCGTCGATGGGGGCGACGTTGACGATGCGCTCCAGTGACGCGAAGAAGATCGCGTCGAAGAGCTTTTCCTTGTTGCCGAAGTAGCCATAGAGCTGCGCCTTGTTGGTGCGCGCGGCAGCGATGATCCGCTCGACGCGCGCGCCGGCGATGCCGTACTGGGCGAATTCGAGGGTGGCGGCGTCGAGGATGCGCTGGTACGTCGCGCTTCCCCGCGCGCTGGACGGCTGATCGGGCATGCGACACAACCTAACAGGCGACAGACCAACTCGTCTGTTTACTTCGCGCCGCCGGCGTGCCTACTCTTAATAGACCGAACAGTCTGTCTAAAGGATGACCGAGGAGATCGAGTCGACATGCGTTCCACGACCGGATGGCAAGCGGACGGCGCCACGCGAACCCTGCGTCGCACGACACTGGAGCGCCGGGATCTGCGCCCGGACGACATCGCCGTGCGCGTCGAGTACTGCGGCGTCTGCCACACCGACCTGCACGCACTTCAGGCACACACCGACGACGCGAACGGCATGCTCGTTCCCGGCCATGAGTTCACCGGAGTGGTGACCGAGGTCGGCGACGCGGTCTCCGGGTTCACCGCGGGCGATGCCGTGGCCGTCGGCAACATCGTCGACTCATGCGGCACCTGCCCCATGTGCCGGGCAGGACAGGAGAACTTCTGCCGGGAGTTCCCGACCCTGACCTACGGCGGAACCGACCGGCAGGACGGATCGACCACCCTCGGCGGATATTCGCGCGAGTACGTGGTGGACCATCAGTTCGCGTACCGCCTCCCCGCGGGCCTCGACCCGGCCGCCACGGCCCCACTCCTCTGCGCCGGTGTCACCGTCTGGGAGCCGCTGCGGGCCCTCGGGGTGGGTCCGGGCAGCACGGTGGCCGTCGCAGGACTGGGCGGTCTGGGGCACCTCGCGGTCAAGATGGCCGCCGCACTCGGAGCCACGACCACGGTCATCAGCCGCACACCCGACAAGGCCGACGAGGCGCGCGAACTCGGGGCGACGGGCTTCGTCGTCTCCACCGACCCGAGGCAACTGGAAGCGGTACGCGACCGGTTCGACGTCGTCATCGACACCATCTCCGCCCCGCACGACCTCGCCCCGTACCTGCGCGTGGTCGCCATGGACGGCACCCTCAGTCACCTCGGCCACCTCGGACCGGTGACCGTGGACACCATCGACCTGCTCATCGGCCGCAAGAAGCTCAGCTCAGCGGGCAGCGGCGGGCGTTCGTCCACCGCTGCCATGCTGCGCTTCTGCGCCGAGCACCACATCACCGCCGACGTCGAGGTACTGCCGTCGTCCCAGGTGAACACGGCCCTCGAACGCCTGGAACGCAACGATGTCCGCTACCGCTTCGTGCTCGACATGTCGGACCTGGACCTGGACTACTGAGCCCTGACGTCGATCAGGACCTTGCCCACCGCCCCGCCCTCGACGGCCTCGTGTGCCTTTGATGTCTGGTTCAGCGGGAAGCGGGCCAACGGCAGGCCGGACTCGACGCCCGCCCGCAGCGCACCGGCCGCGACGGCCTCCGAGACGGCGGCCACGCCCTTGCGCATCGAATCGGCCGGGACCGTGTAGAGGGACAGGCCGTGCCAGTCCAGGTTCCGGCCGAAGGTCGCGCGGAGCGGCAGGCGCAGTTCGTCGCCGCCGTTGTTGGCGTAGAAGGCGATCGTGGCGTTGTTCCGGGTGACCGCCAGGTTCAGCTCGGCGTTGACCGCCGGGGCGACCTCGGCGACGAGGTCCACGCCGTCCGGCGCGAGGTCGAGGATGACCTTGGCGGCGTCCTGCGTACGGTAGTTGACGATGTGGTGGGCGCCGGCGGCCTTCGCCAGGTCGGCCTTCTCCGGGGAGCTGACGGTCGTGATGACCGTCGCCCCGGCCCAACGGGCCAGCTGGATCGCCGCGTTGCCGACCGCACCGGCTCCCCCGGCGATCAGCACGGTCCGGCCGTCGAGCGCGCCCGGCGACAACCGGTCGGGGCCGTCGCCGGCGAGAGTGAGCGCACGGTGGGCCGTGAGCGCCGGGACGCCGAGCGCCGCGCCCAGGTCGTAGTCGGCCCCGTCCGGGAGCGGTACGGCGCGCTCGGCCGGGATGGTCAAGTATTCCTGGGCCGTGCCGCCGTCGGGGCGACCTGCGGCGGAGAGATACAGCCACACCCGTTCACCGATCCGCCCGGGGTCGACTCCCTCCCCGACCGCGTCGATCCGGCCCGCGCCGTCCTGGTTGGGCACCTGGCTCTCACCGTCCCCGAGGCTCCCCGAGACCCCCGCCCGGACCTTCCAGTCGGTGGGGTTCACCCCGGAAACGTGAACCTCGACGCGGACCTCGCCGGGTCCGGGGTCGGGGACGGGGCGCTCCTCGATCTTCAGTACCTCGGAGTCGCCGTTGCTGTTGTACACGATCGCCTTCATGCTCTGGGCAATCACGCGTGGGCCCGTCGTATTCCCGGGGGGCGGTTCAGCCCAACCGGCCTCGCAGCCACTTCGTGACCTCCGGGGTCACAGGGTCGACGACGTCGGCCGTCTCCTGCTCGCGCTTCTTCACGTACTTGGCCCAGTAGGGGCACACGGGGACGACCCGCTTGCCGCCGGCGCGGACGTCGGCCAGGGCTTCGGTGACGAGGGTCGAGGCCAGGCCCTGCCCGGCGAAGCGGTCGTCGACCTCGGTGTGGAAGAAGACCCGCTGCTCGCCGCGGTCCCGGTACTCGGTGAAACCGGCCGGTTCGCCGTCGACCGTGATGACGTAGCGCTGTTCGTCGGGACGGTGCTCCACGACCGGGTTCGTGGCAGGTGTCATGACGCTTGTCTCCTTGTGACCTGTAGGGACGGGCTTGGTGTGTTGACCGTATTCGGTGTGTTCGTGAGGTGGTCAGCGCGGTGAGCGGTTCCCGCGTGACTTGAGTCTGCTGTTGGGCAGTTCGGGTGCCGGCAGGCGTTCGCCCGGATGGCCGACGACCGTGCCGAAGCGTCCCGCTCCGGCCTTCCATTCCTCGCGTGCCGTGACGATGTCCTCATGGCTGCGGCCGATGAAGTTCCACCACATCACGATCTCTTCGCCGAACGGTGTGCCGCCCAGCAGCAGAAGCCGTGCGGGGCTGCCCGCGTCGTTGGCGAGGGTGATGGTCTCGCCGCCCGGGGCGAGGTAGCCCAACTGTCCGCCCGGCACCGCGGTTCCCTCGACCCGGACGGCGCCTTCGTCGACCAGGACGCCGTGTTCGAAGGACGGGTCCACCGCGAGGGTGGTGTGCGCGCCCGGTTCGAGCACGAGTTCCGCGCCGAGCAGCGGGGAGTACGTGGGGACCGGGGAGGTGTCTCCGGCCAGTGTGCCGAGGAAGACCCTGGCCTCGGCTCCGTCCAGGGCCACGGTGGCCGGGGCGTGATGCCGGAACGCCGGCGCCACGTCGCGGTGCTCGTCCGGGAGCGCGATCCAGAGCTGGACGCCGCGCAGGATCGTGGTGTCCGGGGTGGAGACTTCGGAGTGGCTGATGCCCCGGCCCGCGGTCATCAGGTTGAGTTCGCCGGGCCGCACCATGGCGTGCGTGCCCAGGCTGTCGCGGTGCTCGATCTCCCCGTCGAACAGCCAACTCGCCGTCTGCAGCCCGATGTGCGGGTGTGGCGCGACATCCATCCCGCCGTTGACGGCGACGATTTCGGGCCCGTAGTGGTCGGCGAAGCACCACGCGCCGATCAGGCTCCGCTCCCGCTGAGGAAGGGTGCGCCGCACGACCATCGCCCGCGGGCCACCGAGAGGCACCTCGCGGGCCGACAGCACCTCCACCTGCCGCCCACCCGTGGCTTTCTGACGTCGCGTCACGGTTGCACGGTGCGCCTCGACCGGCGCCTGTTCGTATGCGGACATGGTGCTCTGCCCCCTCTTTCCGATCTTCCCCGTCGCAGGGTGATTGAACGGTAAACTATATTGACGTGAGCCGCCACTCCTCCAGGCGGTCACGAACCAGGGAGGGCTCAGCCATGACCAGCAGCGCAGCGACCACCACCCACGCGTCCGACCGGCGCCGAGTCTTCATCGACAAGCAGTCACCGGACGCGTACAAGGCCTTCCGGCACGCTTCCGAGGCCGTGCGCGCCGAGGCCACCGAGGCCGGCCTGGAACCCGAGCTGCGGGAGCTGATCAACGTACGTGTCTCCCAGATCAACGGGTGCGCCTTCTGCCTCAACACGCACACGCGTGCCGCTCTGCACGCCGGAGAGTCCCCGCTGCGCCTGGGAGTTCTGCCGGGGTGGCGGGACGCGGAGCTGTTCACCGACAGGGAGCGGGCGGCACTCGGCCTTGCCGAGGCGGTGACACGTCCGGACGACGCCGTCGCGCAGGAAGTGGCGTACGGGGCGGCCCGAGAAGTGTTCGACGATGCCGAGATCTCCGCCGTGATCTGGACGGCGATCACCATCAACGCCTTCAACCGGGTCTCCATCCTCAGCAAGCACCCGGTACGCCAGGCCGCCATGCCGAACCCGGCGGTCGGGTGACCTCGCCGCCCCATTGCGCCAAAATGCGCGAAACAGCTCAAGCGGCAACCGACAGTACGCCCGAGACCACACCACCCCATGGAGGGCCCACTATGGCCATCGAGATCACCGACTCCCCCGACGCCAACCGCTACGAGGCCCGAATCGACGGGCAGCACGCGGGTTTCGCCGAGTACATGCGTACCAAGGAGAGCGGGCTCGTCGTCTTCACGCACACCGAGGTCGACCCGGAGTACAACGGGCAGGGTGTCGGTTCGGCGCTGGCGCGGGTGGCCCTGGATGCCGCACGGGCGGACGGGCTCAGGGTTCTGGCCGTGTGCCCGTTCATCTCCGGCTGGATGGCCCGGCACCCCGACTACCAGGACCTCGCCTACCAGAGCCGCAGCAAGGTCGAGGACTGACAAGCTCCGGGGCGCGGGAACAGCCGTGTGCGTACGTTGAGTGGACCCCGCACCACGAGGCGTAACCCGTCACTGATTGAATGGCACATGCCACTTACGGCAACCACACATTCACGGGGTCAACGGGGAAATGATGAACAACACGCACGTCCTGTCCGTCCGCCGCGCCGCCACCGCGCTCGCCTGCGCCGCCGCTCTGGTGTCACTGACGGCCTGCAACAGCGGTTCGGACAAGGCCGCGGACGGCGACAGCAAGGCGTCGACCGCCGCCGACAAGCCGGCCAAGGCCGACGCCAAGCCGAACGGCGCCGACAAGCTCTCCGCCGTCGAGCTGCGCACCAAGGGCACGGAGACGAAGGCGGCCGCGGGCTCGGTGCACGAAGTCATGTCGCGCTCGGACGCCAAGTCCGATCTCCGGCTCTCCGCCACGGAGTGCGCCGGCACGGTCGACCTCAAGGACATGGGCTCCTTCGAGGTCATCCGCAAGGGCGACGACGTCTGGGGCAAGGTCGACTCCACGTTCTCCACCTGGGCCAAGAAGAACGGCGCCGGCACCATCAAGGCCGACCAGTGGATGCACGGTTCGCCGACCGCCGCGCTCACGAAGGTGTTCGCGAGCTACTGCCACGGCGAGCAGTTCGGCAAGCCGGAGAAGAACTCCCTCAGCCTCACGAAGGGCCCCGCCACCAAGGTGGCGGGTCAGCCCGCCGCCACGGCCGTCGCCAAGGGCTCGGACCCGAGCAAGCAGGCCACGTTCAGCGTCGCCACCACGGGCAAGCCCTACCTGCTGCAGCAGGAGAGCCCGTACAGCAACGGCACCGGCATGGCGACCATCACGTGGTCCGACTTCGGCACGGCTGTCGGCGCGAAGGCCCCGACCGGCAAGATCGTGAACGCCCCGAACATCTGACCCCCGCCCAGGGGTGCGCCCCGCCCAGGGGTGCGCCCCGCCCAGGGGTGCGCTCCGACCAGGGGTGCGCCCCGGCCAAGCGCCGGCCCCCGCGTCACCTTGAGCCGATCAGTCGGGCTCGCTCACATGTATCGCCCCCGTGGGGCACATGGCCGCTGCTTCGCGTACGGCGGTGTGGTGTGCGGAGGTTGGTTCGGGGGCCAGGAGGGTCACGATGCCGTCCTCGTCCCGCTGGTCGAAGACCTCCGGCGCGGACAGGACACAGGCACCGGCGCCGCAGCACTTGTCCTGGTCGACGTCGACATTGAGTTTCACAGTGCGTCTCCTCTACGCGTCACCCGCGTCACCAGCTGACGGGGACTTCGCTCAGGCCACCCACGAGGAGCCCCTCCGTCTTGCGCAGTTCGGCGGCGGGGACCTCGAGGCGCAGGGTGGGCACGCGGGCCAGCAGGACCTCAAGGACGACCTGGAGTTCGGTGCGGGCCAGCGCCTGGCCGAGGCAGGAGTGCGGCCCCACACCGAAGGTGAGGTGCGGATTGGGGGTGCGGGCGAGATTCATGGCGTCGGCACCGTCGAAGGCACGCTCGTCACGGTTGGCGGCCGGCATGCTGCACACGACCGTGCTGCCCGCCGGGACGACCTCTCCACCGATCTCGGCGTCCTCGCCGAGGTAACGGCGCAGCCCGAAGCCGAGGTTGCTGTCGAAGCGCAGGGACTCCTCGACGGCGGTGCGCACCAGCGACGGGTCCGCCAGCAGGCTCTCCCAGCGGCCGCGCTCGGCGAGCAGCAGGGAGACCATTTTGCCGATCGAGTTGGCGGTGGTCTCGTGGCCGGCGACGAGCAGGCCCATGCCGGTGGAGACGAGTTCCTCGTCGCTCAGTCCGCCGCCCTCGACCTCGCTTCCCCCACCGCCCGCCTCCTCGCTCTGCGTGATGAGGACACTGAGGAGGTCGTCGGCCGGCGCGGCACGCTTGGCGGCGATGTGCGCGGACATGTAGGCGACGAACTCCTCCTGGGCGGTGCGGATTTCGTCGGCGCTGTAGCGGGTGACGCTGAGGAAACTGTCGGACCAGCCGGAGAAGCGGTCCCGGTCCTCCGCGGGCACCCCGAGCAGGTCGCAGATGACGTAGACGGGGAACGGGAATCCGAGGCCGGCCCGCAGATCGGCGGGGGCGCCGTCGGCGAGCATGGCGTCCACGAGGCCTTCGGCGAGGCGCGTCATGGCGGGGCGCAGGGCGGTCATCCGCTTGACGGTGAAGTAGCGGCCCACCTGGCGACGCCAACGCTGGTGCGGTTCACCCCTGTTGGGGGTCGCGATGGCGGAGCTTCCGGTGGCTGCGGCTCCGCCCGCGCCCTCGGGCGCCATCCGGGCGGCGTTGTCCTGCTCGGTGGGGCGGACGAACCGGGAGTCGGAGAGCAGGCCCCGGACATCGTCGTACCTGGTCAGATAGACGGCCGTGTCACCGCTGGGCAGCGTGGCCTGGGCGACGGGGCACCGGGCGCGCAGCTCCTCCCATACGGCGGGCGGGTCGAGCGGGGTGTCACCGGACAGCGGGAGGCGGACGGGCGGTTGGGCGTAGGCGTGTTCGGCCTGGTCGGTCATGGTGCGTCTCCTCGTGGGGTGGAGGCGGCGGCTGGTGTCCACGGTGGCGAAAGGGCCGGCGCGGTGCACCGTTCAACAAAAGCGCATCATGCACCGTCTATGCATGATGCACTTCCTATGTATGGCGCACAAGCGTGCAGGATGCTTCAATCGCCTACCGGGTACGACGGGCGAACAGGCGGGGGCCGGGGTGGACGCACGACAGGCGGGCGGCCGTATCGAGCGCGAACTGCTGATCCTGAACCGGCACTTGGAGATGACCTCTCCGCGTCGCGTACGCCTCGACAACAACGCCCTCGACCGCAGCGCCTACGTCCTGCTCAGCCGCCTGGAGGCGCAGGGGCCGATGTCGGTCCCCGACCTGGTCGACGCCTTCGGGCTGACCCCCTCCACCCTCACCCGGCAGACCACGGCACTGCTGCGCGACGGTCTCGTGGAACGGACGCTGGATCCGGGAGGCAGCATCGCCCGGCAGTACCGGATCACCGACGAGGGGCGCACGCGGCTGCACACCGACCGGGAGGCCATCGCCACCGGGCTCACCGACGTCCTCGGCGACTGGCCCGAGGACCGGTTGCTGCGGTTCGTCGAGGACCTCGAGCGGTTCAACACCGACATCGAGGAACGTACGGGCCGGCCCTGGCCGCGCTGAGCCGGCGGACGCCGCCTTTCGGGGGCGCCCACCGACCCAGGCGGTGGGCCCGTGCCTACATCCAGGCGGTGGACCCGTCGCGGCGGACGGGCACCTTGCGGCCCCACGCGGCCCAGTCGTCGGCCACAAGTGCGTCCTCGTCGATCTCGATGCCCCAACCGGGGCGGTCGGGGCGCAGCTCCAGGTGGCCGTCCACCGGGAGGTACGGGTCGGGACACCAGGAAATGTCGTCGACCTGGTAGCCCGTGCCGTATTCGAGGATGCCGAAGTTCGTGGTGGCCGCCGCGAAGTGCACGTTCGCCGCGGTGGCCAGCGGGCCCATCGGGTTGTGCGGGGACACGGGCACGTAGTGCGCCTCGGCGATCGCGGCGATCTTCACCATCTGGGTCATCCCGCCGACCACGCAGATGTCGGGCTGCACAATGTCGGCCCCGCCGGCCGTGAGCAGCGCGAGGAACTCCTGTGTCGTGTAGAGGGATTCACCGGTCGCCAGTGGCACCCGCAGCTCCGAGCGGATCCGCCCCCACGAGGGCATGTGCTCGGGGCGGATCGGCTCCTCCAGGAACAGCGGCTGGTTGGGCGCGAGCGCTGCGCCCAACTCGACCGCCTGGTGCGGCTCCCAGAGACAGGCGTGGGCATCGAAGGCGAACTCCCAGTCCTCGGGGTGGTGTTGGCGGACGTCGCCGAAATAGTCACCGAGTTCGCGGACCACGAGACCGTATCGAGTGGTGTGCAGATCGCGGCGATAAGGACTGAGCTTGAATGCCGTGAAACCGAAGCGGTCGTTCACCTCGGCTGTTCTGTCGCGCAGTTGCGGTACATCCGGGGCGTTGTAGAGGCCGGCGTAGACCCGCACGCGGTCCCGGACCGCGCCGCCGAGCAGCTGGTACACCGGCACACCGAGTGCCTTGCCCGCGATGTCCCACAGGGCGTGGTCGATCGCGGCGATGGCGGCGGTCCCCAGGGCACCCTGGGGGAAGCGGGCCGACTGGTGCAGGAACTGGTTGACCGCGGTGGGTCGCAGCGGGTCCATGCCCTTGATCTGCTCGAAGAGGTAGTCGAGCAGCGGCGGGTAGGCGAGGTCGGGGCCGTGGTTGTAGACCTCGGACCAGCCGGACACACCGCTGTCGGTCATGATCTTCACCAGGACGCGGGGCCGGTCGCCGACCCGCTGGCGGAAGGTCTCCAGGGTTTCGATCTTCATGCCACGAGCTCCTCGTCGAGGGCGGGCACCAGTTCCCGCCAGGGCCGGACGGCTTCGGTCACCTCGGCGGCGCGGGCACGGGACAGTACGTGGCTGGGCGGACGTACCTCGCGCCCGCACAGGCCGAGTTGGTGCATGGCCTCCTTCACCACGGACACGTTGTCCGCCGAGTGGTCGCGGGCCCGCATCTCCTCGAAGGGGCGGATGCGGCGCCAGAGGTCCGCCGCCTCGTCGTAACGGCCCGCGCGCAGGGACGCGAGCAGTTGGAGGGGCACGGCCGGTGCGACATTGGCCAGGCCCGAGGTGAACGCACGGGCACCGGCCTGCCAGTAGGCGGACGCGTACGACTCCGCGAGACCCGCGATCCACAACAGGCCGTCGTTCCCGGCCTGTTCCCGGTTGGCGGCGAACACCACCGGGTCCGGCACCGAGTACTTGAGGCCGATGACGTTGGGAGCACGTTTCGTGAGGGCCGCGATGTGTGCGCCGGTGACGGCCGGGTTGCTGAGGTAGGGCAGGACACCGAGTTCCGGTACGGAGCCCGCAATCGCCGCGTTGTACTCGATCCAGCCCTCCGGCGACATGTAGGGCAGCACCGGCTGGTGGATCATGATGGCGTGCGCGCCGGCGTCCCGGGCGAAGCGGGCGTCCGCGCTTGCTGTCTGTACGTCGAAGCCGACACCGGCGACGAGCGTCGTGGCGGCCGGACACACCGAGGCGACGCTGGTCAGGACAGTGCGCCGTTCGGCCGGGGTGAGGGCGTAGAACTCCCCGGTGTTGCCGTTCGGGGTCAGGGCTGTGATGCCGCCCGCGACGAGCCTGGCGGACAGTGCGCGGGCGCGGTCGTGGTCGATCTCGCCGTCCGCGCCGTAGGGCACCACCGGAATCGCGATGACGGTGCTCAACCGCTCGATGAGATCGGCGGTGTTCAGTGTGTTCGGGGTGTTCAGGGTCGAGCTCGCGCTCATGAGGTGGTCCCCTTGGGGTCGGTGGCTGCCGCAAGGGCGCTCACGGGGGTGATGGGCTTGATGCGGACCCAGAACAGGTAGATGGCCGCACTGATCAGACAGCAGGCGGCGGAGCCCAGCAGCGGGCCGAGATAGGAGCCGTCACCGAAGGTCAGGAAGAGTCCGATGGCGATCGGGCTGATGAGATTGCCGACCTGGGAACCGAAGTGAGTGCGAGCCCGGAGACGATCGGGATCTTACGTGCCAGATTCGTCGACATCCCGGACGCCAGCATGCGGTCGGAGACGATGCCGCCGAGGACCGTGGAGCCGATGGCGATGAGGGGCGGGATGGCGCCGACCATCCCGAACTCGGCCTCGGTGAAGCCGCGATCGTCGAGCAGGTAGGTCGGATACCAGGTGAGGAAGAACGCGCCGGAGAGTGAGCGGAAGACGTATCCCGTCATCAGCGCCCACACCTGGTTGTTGCGCAGCAGCACGCGCCACGAACCGTTGGTGTTGGTGTTGGTGTTGGTGTTGGTGTTGGTGTTGGTGTCGGTGTCGGTGCCGGCGTTCTGCGCGGCCACCATCTCGCCCTGGTCGGACTGGATGTGCGCCAGCTCGGCGGCGGAGACACGTGGGTGCTTCTCAGGCTCGCGGTAGACCAGCTGCCAGCCGACGATCCACAGCAGGCCGGCGACACCGATCACGACGAAGGCCATGCGCCAGCCGCTGAGCGTGATCAGCGCGGTCACGATCGGGACGGAGAGCGCCGTGCCGATCTGCTGGCCCATGTCGAACAGGCTCGACGCGAAGGCGCGCTCCCGGCGGGGGAACCACCGGGAGACCACCTTGACGTTCGCCGGCTGCACCGGTGCCTCGCCGATGCCCAGGCCGAGCCGGAACACGACGACCGAGCCGACACCCTGGGCGAACGCGGTCAGAGCGGTCCAGATCGACCACCAGCCGACCGCGATCGGGTAGATCACCTTGGGGCCGAAGCGGTCCAGCAGCCAGCCGGACGGGAGTTGGAAGAGGGCGTACGTCCAGAAGAAGGCGGAGAGCAGGACTCCCTGCACCGCCGAACTGATGTGGAACTCCTTGGACATGAAGGGCATCGCGACGCTGATGGCGGCACGGTCGAGATAGGCGATGGTCAGCCCGAGGGCCGAGAATCCGACGATCGTCCAGCGCATACGGCTGCGCTCGCGAACGGGGCCTGTCCCGGCTGGGGCGGACGTGCGCACGTTAGACTGGGGCATCGTTGCTCCTAGTGGGTAACGGCGACGCTCCTCGCGGAGCGTGGATCTCTGAGGTGCGGCCCGGGATCTTGGCGGTGAACGGGTCGCACCTCGTCAAGCAGTCGTTCGGTCGAATCAGTGAGTGAGTGCCCCCTCCTGAATGTCGGCTCTGCTGAAGGTGCCGGGCCTGCTGAAAATGCCGGGTCTACTGAAGGTGCCGGGTCACGAATCCTTCGATGTGGCGGCGTACGAGGGTCCCTGCGTCATCGGCCTTCCCCGAGCGCACGCACTCGAGCACGGCCGCGTGTTCGCGGGACTCCTCCTGCCACGACGGCGAACGGGCCCAGGAGGACGCGGAGACCAGCGCCGTCTGCTCCCGGAGCCCGTCGAGCGAGCGGACGAGGAGCGGGTTGCCGCACCCGGCGTAGAGGCCGCGGTGAAAATCTCTGTTGGCGGTGGAGCGCGTCGAAGCGTCCTCGGCGAGCGCCGCCCGCTCCAACGCCTGTGCCGCTTCGGAGAAGTCGCTTCCGGCGATGACGCTGCGCCGTACCGCTTCCGGTTCCAGGAGCAGCCGCATGTCGTAGATCGCCAGCGCGTCCTGCTCGCTCAGCTCGCGCACCGTCGTACCCGCGAACGGTCGGATGACGACGAGACCCGAGCCCTCCAGCGCCTTCAACGCCTCGCGCACGGGCGTCTTCGACACACCGAACTCCCCCGCCAGCACGTTCTCCACGAGCGGGGCCCCCGGCTTGAACTCCCCGTTGAGGATCGCCGCCTTGATGGCCTCGAGCACGTGCGCGGTCCGCGACGGCAGGGCAACCGGACTGAAAGCAGGCAAGGTCGAGCCCCCAAATGGAATCTCATATGTCATATATGACTGGACCGTAGCCGCCGGGACCACCAAGGGCAATGGGTCTGCGGCAAGCATGGAGTTCGGCGCAACACCGACAGCTACAGTGGGGAAATGTTCAAATCCCGCAAAGTTCACAAAGAAGACGCCTGGGACGGCGTTGTCGTCGACAAGACCCGCAGGGCGACCGACGGTTCGAACGTCTACCACTACGTCGAGATCCGTCTCCAGGACGGCACGACGGTCAAAGTCCGCGTGGACAAGCCTCTGTGGGAGTCACTGACCAGTGGCGACCATCTCGTCAAGGAAGCCGGGGCCGCCGCCCCGGCCAAGGCGCCGCGCTAAGGCCCTAGACGTCCGCCCCGGGTTCGGTTGACGGTTCGAACAGCCGGCTGGATAAGCTCGTCAACAGTTGCGACAGGCTGTAGCGAGTGCGACAACCGTGTTCGGTGCGCGTGAAGGGCCCTCTGGGCTCGAACTCGAAGGGGGAACCTCGTGACCAACAGGTCGGGAAGCGGGTCGGGGCCGGGCGATCGGGAGATCGACGACTCGGAGCTGATGGACGTCGCGCGGGACCCGGAGCAGGCCGAGAGCCTCCACAAGGCGCTGCGCACGCTGGCCAGGAACCCCAACGTGAACGGCCCGTTGCAGGAAATGGCCCAAGGCATCCTCTCGGGACGTATGGGCATGACCGACGCCATCAAGGACGAGCGCTACATGGACGCGCTGGGTGACCGCATGACCGAGATCCGACAGGCCGCCGAGTCCCAGACCATGGAGGACCGCGAGGCCGAGCGCGGAAAGCGCGAGGAGTGGGAGCGCAAGCGGGACGAGCAGGAGCAGAAGGAGCGCGAGGAGCGCGACGGTCCTTCGACCAACCTGTTCACGGGGTCGAAGAAGCGGGGACAGGGCGGCCACCGGGGTTGAGTCCTTGTCAGTGCCTCTGGGTACGCTGGCACTGACATGAGGCGGACGCGAACCAGCGGCACAGTGGCGCCAGTTGGTGAAACGGGGGCGTAGTCATGGGTGACGGATTCAGGAGCAATCCGGAGACGCTGAAGAACGAGGGGCGGAGCTTCTCCGACATCGGCAGGGAGTTCTACCAGGCGACCGCCAGGCTGAGGAGCGGTCTGGCCGCGCAGGGCGACGGCGGGGGCGGCGGAGGCGAAGCTCCGAAGGACACGTCGTTCGCGAGCGTCGCCGGTGACGCCTGGAAAGGCATGACCACCTTCAGCGACAAGCAGGGCACGCCGCCCTGGGGGGACGACGAACTCGGCGAGAAGTTCGGCGTGGTCTACGAAGGCCTGCGGGACGGCATGACGGACTCGATGGACCACCTTGCCACGAAGCTCAACGAGATCGGCAAGGCGTTGGAGCGGATGGCGAAGAACCACGAGGAGAACGAGGACTTCAACGAGGCTCTGGTCAAGGAGCAGACGCCGGAGAACCAGTTCGGCGGCGAGGTCCATGTGCTGAAGTCCGTGAGCAAGTAACACGTCCTCCCAGCACCGCCCCTGACCCGCAGTCACCCCTTCACGCACAGGAGGAGTCCGTGTCACAGCCCGGCGCGCCGGAACCGGTACAGCCCGTCCCCTCCACCGCCGACGAGGCATTGGCCGCCGCTCGGTCCCGATTCGAGGTACTGGATCCGGCCGGGAACCCGGCACCGTTGCATGTGGCCGAGTTCGACATCGGCTTTCTCGTGCACGCCGTCATGCCCCCGCCGCCGCCCGGTACGCAGGCACCGTTGGGCGGCAGTCACATGGTGATCTCCAAGAGCGACGGCGCGGTCACCTACGTTCCCAACTTCCCGCCGGACTCGGCGATCGACCTCTACCGGAGCATGCGCCGCACCAACAACGGCTGAGTGCAACAGCACTGTGACACGGGAGAGTTGAGAGGCCCGAGGAGCCTTTGGGTAGGCTCTGGCATGAGCATGGGTCTGCGCCAACGGTGCGGCGGCAGGCGGGGCAGGTCGGTCCCACAGGGCCGGGACAACACGAAATGCATGGCGGACAACGGGGGTCTTCGTCGTGGCTTTGATGCTGCCGAACGGGCTTGAGTGGCTTCTTGAGATGTGCGGCTTCGACTGGCCCACAGGCGACGAAGACAAGATGATGGAGTGCGCCAACACCTGGCGCCAGTTCGCCGCCGATGTGACGGACCTCCAGTCCCGAGGCTTAACCGCCGCCGGCAACGTTCTCGCGGAGAACGCCGGGGACTCCATCGACGGCTTCAACAAGACCTGGGAGAAGTTCGCCGGTGGCTCCGGCTACTTCGACGACGCCCGCCAGGGCGCCGAGCTGATCGCCGTCTGCATGGACGCCGCGGCGATGCTCATCATCGGGCTGAAGATCGCGGTGATCGCCCAACTGGTCATCCTGGCGGTCGAGATCGCCGCGGCCCAGGCCGCCGCGCCCTTCACTCTGGGCCTGTCCGAGATCGGCGCGATGGGCGCGGCCGCCGCGACGCGCATGATCCTGCGCAAGCTCCTCAAGGAGATCGCCCAGCAGATCCTGCAAGCGGTGCTGGAGACCGCCAAGGAACCGTTCGTCTCCGCCCTCGAAGCCATGATCTCGGACGTGGTCGCCCAGACCGTCGAGCAGAACTTCGGCAAGCAGTCGGGCTACGACCTGGGCCGCACCGCCAAGACGGGTTACGAAGAGGGCAAGAGCGCCCTGGAGAACTCCGGCTCCACGTTCGGCGAGTCCCTGCGTGATGGGGCCGGGTCCCGGGCGGGGCACGGGGCGCGGCACGGGTTGAGCGGGGGTGATGGCGGGGGCGACAGCTCGGCGAGCTCCGACGGTGGCAGCTCGTCGGGCTCCAGCGATTCGTCGTCCGGAGGTTCGTCGTCGAGCAGTAACTCGTCGTCCGGTGACGGTAGTTCGTCCAGCAACTCTCCCGGCTCCGGCTCCAGCGATTCGCCTGGCTCGTCCGGTTCGACGTCGGGTGACTCCTCGAGCGGTTCCACCAGTTCCAGCAGTTCGCCGAGTTCGAGCGACGGGGACTCGGGGCGCAGGGCGCCGGACATCGGTGGGCCGTCGTCCTCGCCCTCCTCGACCCCGAGTACGTCGCCGAGCGGCGGGGCGGACGGGGCCGGCGGCCCGGGCTCGTCGGACACCTCGTCGTCCTCGCCCGCGCCGAGCCGTGGCTCCGATCCGCCGAGCCCGTTCGACGTGGGTACCCAGGCGTACCAGGACAGCATCGGTCAGCCGTCGGGCGGCGACTCGTCCACCCCCGGCTCGTCTCCGGACTCCGCTCCGGACTCGTCCACGCCGTCCGCCACGACGCCGGACGTCCAAGGCGGGCCGACCCCCGACACCACCCCCGACTCCGCCCGTCCGGACAGCGCCCCGGACGCCCCGACGAACACACCACCGGGCAACGAACCGTCCCTGTCCTCCGATCCCTCGCCCAGCGGGAGCACGGGCACCACACCAGATGTCAGCACCTCCCCGACTCCGGACACCACTCCGGACGGCGCGGCCCCGAGCCGCCCAGATGGCGCCGACGCCCCCAGCCCGGGCCAGGGCGCGTCGATCCCGGACCAGCACACCCCCGAGCCCGCGCCGACGCCGTCCACACCGCCCGACGCCGCACCGGCCCCGGCGCCGGACAACTCCAGCCCCGACCCCGGTACGCACCAGGTCGGCCCCGACTCGGTCAGCACCATGCCCGCGCACGCCCAGGGCCCCACACCGGGCGACTCCGGCGACGGCACCAACAACGACAACCAGAACCAGGGCACCGGCAGCGCCCGCATGCCGAGCGGCGCCATGCCCGGCAACGCCCCCACCTCCCACGCAAGCCCCGGCCAGGGCCACGCGCCGACACAGCCGGCGTCAACCCCGCACGACCCGGACGACGCCGAAGTCGGCCTCATGGGCGGCGCCGCCACTGCGACGCCCCCGGCCCCCGGTACGCAGACCTCCGACGGAGGCATCCCACAACAGGCGGCCCAGTCCTCCGCGGCGCCCTCGACGGCGACCCCGGGCGCCATGCCGCCACCGACGGCCGGCCCCATCCCGGCACAGGCGCCGGCCTCGGGCGGCCGCACGACGCCGTCGCGGGCAAGCACGCCCAGCGCCACGACGCCGCGTACGGACCAGCCGAGCTCCAGGCCCACGACGCCGTCCCGGGACACCGGCCAGAACGGCCCCGCATCGCCGCCGCGCCGCGAGACGCCGCGCACGGAGACCCCGAGCCGCCCGACCACACCGCCCCGCGGCGACCGCCCGACGAACCACCAGTCATCCCCCACGTCCACGCCGAACGACCAGGGGATGCCTGCCCAGAACAACCAACAGCCGGACAACCACCAGCCGAACACCCCACAGCCGGACGCCACCACCCAGACGCCCGACCAGAACCAGCACGAGCAGAACCAGCACGAGCAGCAGCCCACGGCCCCTCCGCCCCCGCCACAGGCGGACAACCTCTCGGACATCCGCAACGACCTGAACATCCCGCACGAGGGCCTGACCACACCCGACCCTGCCCACCAGCAGGACCTCGAGAACGCCCACCCGAGGAACCCCGACGGCACCCCGCAGGTGTTCGCGGACCCGCGGCAGGGCAACTGGGCCGGTCTCCAGAACGACGGCGGCCCTGGCGTCCCCGGCCGGTCCAACAACTGCGCCGACTGCACCCGTTCGTTCCTCGAGACATGGTTCGGCCGCCCCACCGTGTCCGCCCCGCGCACGTTGGACCAGAACGCGGACGGCAGCCTGAACACCTTCTCGGCGGAGCGCGACTCGGTCGACAACCAGACGCGTTGGGCCGGCGCACCCAGCACGTACGCGGGCAACGACCATCCGAGCCCGTACGCGCGAATAGCCCACGAGCTGTCGCAGGCCGGGCACGGTTCGGCGGCCGTGATCGGGGTCAACTGGCCCGGCGGTGGCGGCCACGCCTTCGCCGCGGTCAACCACAACGGCCAGGTCCTGTTCGTCGACGCACAGACGGGAGTCGTCAGCGAGAACCCGATCCACACAGGCGCCCAAGAGGTCTTCTACACCCCGCTGGACGCCAACCGGAACCCGATCACCCCGTACTTTCTGCCCTCGTCGACACCCGACCCGTCCACGGAGACCACCCCGGACACGAACAACACCCCGGACTCCGACTCGTCGACGAACCAGCCGACGTCCGACGCCCAGTCGCCCGAACCGTCCAACACCTCACCGTCGTCCGAGCCGTCGACGGCCCCGGAGACGACCTCACCGCAGAACGAGACCGGCTCCCAGGACTCTCAGGACTCCGACGACTCCCCGGACGACAACCAGCAGTCGGAGTCCGCGGAGCCGGTCCGCCCGGCCACCGACACCCGCCCCTCTGGCCCGCCGGACGGCTACGACGACCCCACCGACGCCGACGACCGCGCCCAGCAGGAACGATTCCCGCGCAATGAGGACGGCTCGTTCCAGCAGGCCCCCGACCCGCGCGAAGGGTCGTGGCTCAACGACATCCGCGGCCAGAACCCCGACGACTCGGGCCGCGACGTCAACTGCCCTGACGGAGCACTGGCGTTCACCGACTCGTACGCGGGCAATCCCACGGTCGCCGCCCGCCGCAGCCCGAACGAGGACGGCTCCCCCGCAGGCACCCCGGAGCCGGGAGGCCGCGACCGTATCGAGAGCACCCTGGGCGCGGAGTTCAGCGACTTCGGCGACGGCCGCGACGCGTACAACAATCTGGAGACTTCCCTCCTCAACGAGGGCCACGGCTCACAGGCCGTGATCATCACCCAGAACGCCGACGGCCGCGCCCACGCCTGGAACGTGGTCAATCACAACGGCCAGATCGTCTACGCCGACCCGCAGACGGGCCAGAGCAGCACCACTCCGCTCCACAGCGGCAACAACGGCGTCTTCGCCATCCCCCTGGACGCCCACCGCCGCCCCCTCGACACCACCAACCAGCCTGCCGCTCAGAGCCAGGGACAGACCACCGGCCCCGCACCGCACAACCCCGCAGGTTCCACCTCTCCGTCCAACAGCCCCAGCGCGGAAGCCACTCGCGCGCAGCGCAACCAGAGCCTCCCCGACCCGGAGGCCCAGAGCCAGCAGCATGCGAACCTCCCTCCGGATCAATCACAGCAGGACCTCCGGGAGAAGCACCCGGTACGGCGCATCGATCTGGATCCGGTCCAGCAGCAGATGCGTGCCTGGGCCGAGCCCCGCGGCGACGCCCCCTCCCCCTTGCACGAATTGCTGCAGGAGTCCCAGGGCCGACGGCAGCAACATGTGGAGGCCGCGCAGCACATCCGCGACGCCAAGCAGTCGCTCGACGACGCGAAGAAGGAACTCGCCGCTGCCAAGAGGGCGTTGAAGAAGGCCGATCCGGCGGAGCGGCCGGCAGCCGAGCAGCGGCTGAACGACGCGAAGAACGCCGTGTCGGATGCGAAGAATGGGCACAAGGAGTCGCTCCAGGCGCACCGGGACAACGTCTCGATGCCGGCGACCAACTTCACCGACAGCGATCTGCGCCGTCACCTCGACCCGGCGTGGTCGCGGATGAACGACGGCGACCGGTACGCCGCGCTGGCGACCTTGGCCCGGATGAGCCACTCCTTCCACGCCAACAACGCGGTGGGCGCGAGCCCGGAGCCCGCCCCGAACAATGACCCATACGCCGACGCCCCGCCCAAGAAGCGCCAGAGGACGGACCCGGCCCACGACCATCACGAGTCCGTGGCCTCCACCCGAAGGGAGGCCACGGCTCGCCCCAAGGACAACGTCCCGCAGGATCTCAGGGATCTGTTGGAGGAGACGGAGCGCAACTCGCCGGACTTCTCCGACAAGAACTACGCGGTGGTGGAGGTCGTCGACGAGCACGGCGAGAGCCACTACATCATCGACTCCTCGGTCCCGGCCGCAGGAGACGCCGTGCGACCACGGCACTCGGAGAGCCACATCCTGGAGTCGATCGAGCAACTCAACAACGGCAGGGCAGCCGAGGGACGTCCCCAGTACCGGGTGGCCGGCCTGTACACCGAGCGGGAACCCTGTGGTCTGCGCACCGGCAATTCCGGTCACGCGGACTGCTCGCGGACGATCCGCAGCTCCGAGGCGATGAACGGGGTGCCCGTCTACTACAGCACCACCTACCGCGTCGATCCTCAACGCGACGGTCTGCTGGCACAGGAGCGCGCCACTCGGCAGGCCCAGGGGGAATCCGAGGCGGAGATCAAGAAGGCGTTGGACGGCTACAAGACGCCCAACCGCCGCCTCATGGACCGGGAGATCCACCAGCACCTGGACTTCGTCGACAACCTCCTCGCGACGATGAACGACCAGGACCAGCCCCCTCCCGACACCACACCACCGCCTGCGGACCTGGCGGGCGCGGACCGCACCCCGCCCGCAGACCCAGCAGGCGCGGACCGCAGGCCTCCGGCGGATCCTGCCGGCAACGCCGAACCACCCAACAGTGAACAGCCTCCATCCGAGCCGCCTGCCGCGGGCGAGGGCGACGATGACCCCAGGCCCGGGCTCGTACGCCAGGACGACAACTTCGAGTCCGAGATGAACAGTCGAGGCCAACGCAAGTCGCACATCAACGCGGAAGGCGACCTGGTTCCCGCGAACCCGCACGGCACCGCGAGTGTCGTCGATCACGTAGTGGGCCGCGATCCTGCGAAATCGGACAGCCCTTACACCTCCTTGAGTTCGGAAGGTGCCAACGCGAAGGCATTCGGGTCGAATCGCATTCGCATTGATCTGGACCGGCTGGAGCAGGACATTGCTGCCGGCCGTGTCCAAGACGTCGAGGTCTACTCGCCCGAAAAGGTCCAGAGCAGCATCCAGGAGAACGCCGACAGGATCGCCGGCAGGCCTGTGGACCTGACCGTTCCGCCTGGGACCAGCAAGTCGCAGGCCCAGGAAATGGCCCGAACGCAAGGCCTGAGCAACGCAAAGGCCAAGAGGATCGCACAACGTATGATCGACATGATGAACACGCGACGTGACGAAGAATGGCTCATCAAGGGCGTCGTTCCAAGCAATTACATTGAGGGGCCGCTCGGTGGGTGACTTCGTGCAGGAAACAGGAGCCAACCGCTTCGAGGCACTGCTGGGCACGGACTTCAAGGGCCGGCCCACCAATGATCTTGAGGACGTGATCTACGAAGCCCTCGACGACCCCCGCCACCGGGAACGCGTGCCGGGACTCACCGCCCTCCTCCAGGATCCGACGGCCGACGACCGCGAGCGCTTCCTGTCCTGCGTCGCCCTGACCACCTGGGCCGAACCTGCCGGGTACACGGCCGTGATCGCAGCCACCCGAGACCCCAAACGGGCACCTTGGTACGACCTCCTCGTGGACCGCAAGTTCTCGGTGGACAACACCTTCGCCCAGTTGGCTCTCGCTGTGGGCGACAGTGATGTCCTGGCACGCGAGAAGGACACCTGGGATCAACGCACCGAGGCCTTCGGGCATTTGATCGGTATCGCGGACAGTGAGTACTTCGACGAGAAGCTCGGCGATCAACTGGATCCCCCCACCGCCGCAACCCTGCTTGTGTCGATTCGCACCGTAGTGGCGCGCGGAGTAACGGCCCTCACAGCACGGAATCCCGTGAGCTTCGACCTCGCCACGCAACTCGTGGACCTGGCCGCCTCCCTGTCCCCCGTAGACGCAGCCACCGCGATCTCATTGGCGACGGATGTGCTTGCGCAGGATCCACGTCCCCGCGCTCTCCTGCACGCGGTGTCCATCGTCCAGCGCTCGAACACCCCGGAAGCGCGCGCTTTCGCCGAGTATCTGGCAATGAGCGGAGACGACCGAGTACGGTCATCCGTCCAGGACGCACTCGGCACGCAATAGGAACCTTGAACTCGCAGTGGGGCTGCTACCCGCGGGCTGGGACCGCCCGTCGATGCCACACCTCAAGTGCCCCCGGTGAACCTGACAGCCGGGCGACCGGGCCTCGGGCGCGGCGCCGTCGCATTACCGTAATGGGATTCGGCAGCCGTGGCGACGAGAGGCGACATGACGGTGACATCGGTGGGCATGCCCGCAGAAGAAGTGCCCGGTCGGGTGGGCGCATGGTGGCGTGCCGGTGGGCGGGGTGGCAGCGCCGCGCATGTCGTCCCGCCGGACGGTGTCGATGCCGGGGCCGTCCTGCGCCGGGTGCACGAGGACGTACCAGGCAGTGTGTTGATCGACGTCACAGGGCTCAGCTCCGAACAAGTGATGCACGAGGCTCTGACCGCACTGGGGGTCGACCTGTCTCCCGGCAAGCGGGGATTCTGGCCGAACGCGATCGGCGCGTGGAGCGAGGAGCGGTTGCTCGTGCTCGTCAACACCCGCCGCGCCGGGCACACTCGGCGATCGCAGGAGCCGCGGCGCCTCCTGCGCGACACCGTCGGCCGCCTGGCCACACGGAAGTTGGCCGTGCTGACCGATGCCGGCGACCGGCTCCTCCCGCTGGGTCTGCGGCCCGAGAACCTCTTCCACCTGGCCGAACCCGCCACCGACGCACCGGCTCCCGAGCTTCCGACTGCCCTGCGTGCACTCGCCCTGGCAGAGCCGCGCACGGTGCCCGTGCCTGTGTGGGTACAGCTCGTTGCCGCCCTGACCGGCGAAACCATGACCCCGGACGAACTCACCGGGCTGGCCCGGGAGCATTCGGATGTTCTCCGGATGGGTCCACTCGGGGTTTCCTTCGCCGACGAAGGCGTGGCCGAAGCGCTGCGACGCGCGGTCGCCGTCGAGCAAGTCACGGGCGTCAACGGGCACTTGGCCGACTGGCTGCTGCGTTCGTCCGCCGATTTCCGGCATCCCGAAGGATGGGCCAGGTCCGGCCCCGTCGGGCTGTACGCCGCCACCGGGCTCGCCATGCACGCCGTGCAGGCCGGGACGTACGAGGAACTTCTGCGCGACGGGCGCACGGTGGCCCACCTGCCGCAGACCGCGTTCATCGACGCGGCGCGCAGCCACAGCAGCGGCATCCCCGGCAACAGTCCCGCGGCCGACGCACTTCACCTGTGGGGATGGGGCGTTGTGCCGAACCGTCAGCGCGAGTGGGCGTCCTGGCTGCATTTGATGTCCTGGTCGCGCGACGATTTCGCGTTCGCGCAGGCCGTGGCCTCGTCCGGTGTCGCGCTTCCCTGGCGTACGAAGTGGGCCCGCTGGCGGCCGCCGGGTGGGTGTCACGCACGTTTTCTCGAGGCGGGCCGGTTCTCCAGGCTGGCGGAGGTCCGCCGGCAGGGACGGCCCGCCATCGCCGGCTTGCAGAAGCGGATGGTCGGCAGGTCGCCGGAGCCGTACGTTTCCGTCCGGGACGCGGAGACGGGTGAGCTCCTCGCGGGCCCCTGGGAGGGTGATGAGATTCCGCAGGGACACCGTGCGGACCTGGCCCTGCCTCCCCCTGCGACGACGGCGCCGGGCGCCTCGGTGTCGCCGGACACGGAGCCTGCCGCTCCTCCCACCCGTCTCCTCGACCTGTTCGCGTCGTCGGCCCCGCGGCGCAGCGAGCGCGATTTCCTGATGCCGTGCGCGCCACTGGCCGTGGGCGACGTCGTCGTGTTCGGGGGCGAACTGGGGCTGGTCGCCGTCCAGTCGGCGGACGGCGTCGACCCTTCGGACACCTTCGGCCTTCGGCAGCAGCCGCTGTCCGGGGACTATTCGGCCCCCGACCCGAGCAGTCCCGTCGATGCCGCTCCGCCGAGCCACCGAGATCTGATCACCCTGTTCGGCGAGGACGAGATCTTCGAGGCCGAACCCGAGGAACTTCCCGATGAGTTGACCCATCAGCCGACACGCGACCTTCTCACCGGGTTCGGGCTGCCCGACATGACGGAGGGCGCCATGGCGCTCCTGCCGTACGGGGACGGGGACGTCGACCTGCTCGACGAGGTGGACTGGCCGGATGATGTCGAGGACCCGGCGGAGGAGGGGCCCTTCTTCCGGATCGGCAGGTGGATGGGCGGCGAGCTCGTCGTCGACGGGCCCACGGGCCGCGTCCTGCGCGTCCCGACCGACGACGACCCGGGCGGCCCGGACGAGAAGTATCTGACCGCGCTTCCCGCCGCCCGCGACCTGGAGACCTTCCTGACCATGGTCGCGCTCTTCGTCACGGGACTGCGTTCGCGAGACCTTGCGCCCGCGCTCGGCTCCGAGCGGGGACAGGTCACTCATTGGCTCCTGGAGGCACTGGCCAAGGTCGACGAGACGGGCGGCGGGCAGCCCGCCTGGGCGTACGTCATCGAGAACGAGTGACACGACGAGCGGCGGCAACAAGGGTGTCGGTGCACCAGTCGGAGAGGCGGCCGACGAGGCACCCCGTACAAGACTGATCAGAACAACCCGTGCCACATCTGCTCGACGATCACCGACCACCAGTTCCGCGGGTCGTCCAGGGCCGAGGCGTCGATCGCGACCAACTGCTCCTGGAAGTCGGCGACGGCGGTGCCCGCCAGGGTCGGGTCGAGCGCGATCATCTCCTCGCGCGTGGTGTGCAGGAGCGCGAGGGAGCGGGCGAAGGCGGAGACCGAGGCGTTGACGCGGCGGCCCGCGCCGTTCTCCGGGGTGACGGCCCAGACCTGGCCGACCGGCTCGCCCGCCAGGTCGGATCCCGTGCACTGGACGGTGATCAGGGCGACGCCGTCGGTACCGATCCGGACGTGGCCCTCCAAGAACGCGAGGGCGTCGGCACCTGCCTGCGAGCCGGTCTCGCGCAGATGCGCGGCGGCGTTGCCGAACGGGCCGCCCGGGAGCCCCGCCTGCGGGTTGTCGGCCGTGAAGAAGAACGGGAGGTCGGCCGGCAGTCCGGCCCAGGTCAGCGTGGCCTTGGTGGCCTCCGGGAGCGGGGTGCCCGCCACGTCGTCGGCGTCGTAGCGGCGTACGTCGTCGGCGCCGAAGGCCTCCGTCAGCTCGCGGCCGAGAGCGACGTCGCGGAGCGGCCCGGCCGGGTCCACGTCGGTCGGCACCGGCGCACGGTGGGGCCGGGGCGGCGGCTGCTGTCCGGCGATGCGGTGCATCTGCTCGACGTGCTCGATGAGCCCGGCGACCGCCTCGGCGCGCTCCTCGCCCCGCAGGCCGTACTGCTGGACGCAGGTGAACTTGGCGTGGGGGAAGCGGCGGCCGAGCAATAGGCCCGGGTAGCCGCCGGGGAGCGGGCTGGAGCTGAGGTCGGTGTGGATCGCGACCACGTTCTGCGCGGGGACACCGAGGCGGTCGAGTTCCGCCATGGCCTGGTACTCGGAGTGCGGCTCGCCGGGGGCGGAGTTCTGGACGAGGCTCGTCTCCTCGCCGGTGCGCGGGTCGACGTAGGTGAAGACGGCGGTGTTGCCGGGGCCGGTAGTCGGTGGTGGTGCAGGCGGCTGCGTTGTCTCCTGGCCGCCGCCGTGCTTCTGCTGGTACATCCGTACGACTTCCTCGACCGGCACGGACGGCCAAGTGCTCAGCTCGCCGGTGCGGCGGTCGACGACACCGCAGGAGTGGCCGAACGTGGCCGGCGGCCGGCGCCTGCCCGTGACCGGGTCGCGCTCGAGCGGTGGGGCCGTGGCCCACACCACCCAGCCCAGATCGAACTCCTGGATCCGCACCTCACGGCGCTGCTGCCCCGCGGGGTTGAGCCATCCCTCGGCGGTCGCGAGCGCCTGCTCCTGGCTGATCACGGATCTCCTTCGAGTCTTCGGGCCCAGAAGGCCAAAGGTCTGTGCTGAGTGGGCGTCAGGCGGTCGGGAGGGCATCGGGCCCGGCGGCCTCGGGAGCCGGTGCGGGCTCCGGTTCAGCTGTCCTCGGCGCGGGTACGTCGGGCGTTTCGGGCCGCGGCGGGCGGATCCGCAGCGCCTTCACCCCGCCCTCCGTGGCAAGCAGGAGGATGCCCTCGGCGGAAAGGTCGGTTCCCGTGACGGGCGTCGCGGAAATCAGGGCAGTGACGATCTTCGCGTCGCCCGTCTGCGCACCGCGACGCCAGACGCGTACGTAATCGGCGCCGCGGCTGAAACCGAGCGGCCCCGCGGCGCGCTCGTCCTCCGAGGGGCGTTGGATCCGGGCCGGGTCGGCGTCGATGACGGCGCCGGTGGTCAGGTCGTGCACCAGCACGGCGGGCGCCTCAGGGTCGTCGGCCCTCAACGGGCGTGCTCCCGGGGCGTCTTGAGGCACCACACTCACGGCGACCGCGCGCGGGGCCCCCTCGTCACCCGACTCGGCCAGTTTGCCCACGGTCACCCCGTCGACTCCGGCCACCGGCACGCTCCACAAGGTGTGCCAGGGAAGGTCCGGCAGCGAGCGGCGCAACACCGCCGCGTACTCCGGCAGCCCGTCCTCGACGAACGCGGTCTCCAGGAACGCCGCGCGAAGCATGGCGGGTGCCTGGGTCCGGGTGAGCAGCGGAGCCGTACGCAGATACGTGCGCGCCGGTGCCTCCAACTGCTCGGCGGGCAGGGCCTCCACCGCGGCACGCAGCAGCACCGGGTCGGCCTGGGCGAACAGGTTGGGGTCGGTGAGGAGTCGGGGCAGCAGTCCTGCCGCCAGAGTGTGTCCCGCGATGCGATCGCGGACGTACTCCCCCGCCTTCGCCCAGTCCTGATCGGGGACGGCCTCCAGCAACTCCATGGCGATGCGCGCCTGAGCGCCTGCGACATTCGGGATGCCCGCCCGAACGGCCTCGCCGATGCCCGGGTGTTGCAGCGCCACGAGCGTCCGCTCACCCTCGGGCACGTCTTCGTCCGCCCTCTCGACGGGACGGATGAAGGGGGCGACGAGCAGCATGCCCCGGGCGATGTCCTCGCTCATGTCCCGCTCGGCGACGGCGGAGGCGAGCGGGGTCAACAGGTGCACGGGCAGGCCGTCGCCCTCGGCGAGGGCAAGCGGCGCGAGGATCTGCCGCAGGGTGCGGGGGTGGGCGCCGAGTCGCTGGGCGTGCAGGTCGAGCACTTCGCCTGCGCTGCCGGGGAGTTGACCCGCATCCGCCGGGTCGAACCCCTCCGGGTGCGTCAGGATCGACTGGACGGCGAGGTGGGCGGTCAGGCGGCTGCCCGCGCCGTCGCCCGCGTGCCGGGCGATCGCCTCGGCAAGCGTGCGCCGGGCGTCGGGGTCGGTCGTGAACGGCAGTTCAGGGGCGCCGAATTGGGGGCTGAGGAGCGCCTCCGCCTGCCGCACGAGGCCTTCGGGGTCGGCCCACTCGGGTGCGTCGAGGTCGATGATCCGGGCCGCGCCGGACGGAAGGCCCTCGGCGAGCTCCGCGGCGAACTCCCGCGGCACCTCGGCGAGCAGGCGTACGGTCTCGACGGCGGCGAGGGGCTTCAGCACGTCCCGCACCACGCGCGCGGGCTCGCCCGTCCCCCGCACCGGTCCTGCCCGGTCCACATCCGGCACCACGATCGTCACCGGCCGCCCGGAGGAAGGGAGTTGGCCGAGTTCGGGGAAGATGTCGGCGGTGCGGGTCGCGGACAGCTCGTGGTGGTCGGCAAGCAGCCACAGGGCCTGAGCGGCCGTCAGCCCGGCAACGCTCGGCACGGCGGGCGCGGGCAGGTCCGGCGGCACGGTCGCCGGATCGAACGCGTCAAGGTCGAGCCCCTTGCGGTACTCCGGGTCGCAGAGCATCAGGAACCCGGTGAGCAGCCGCGAACACCCGGTGCCCGGGCTTCCGGTCAGGATGACGACCCGGGGCGCGCCCGGCCACTCCATCCGCCACGCCGCGAGCGCGCGCAGCGCGGCGTTGCGTCCCCCGATGTACGGGTGGGGCTCGTAGGTGGCCTTGGCCTGCCCTGGGGCCTGGGTCGGGCTGGTCATCGTTCCCCCGTTGTCCTGTCCGTCCGTCCGGCACCGTCACATCCTGTTGACCGTACGGTGTTCATCCTATGGGCGTCGCACGGGGCGAATCACGCCCCGGCCGCCGCTTGTTACCCAGGTGTGGCGTGGGCTCGGCACACACGTGCCGGGAGGCGTCACCGTTCGGTGTCGGGACCGAAGAGCGTGGCGAGCGCGCGGTCGACGACGCCTTCCATGTCCTCCTTGCCCGCCGGCACGAGCGCGTATGTACGCAGCAGGAACCGGCGCAGGGCCGAGGTGTCGAACTGGACCACGGCCATCCCCTGCGGCGCGTGCAGCTCGACGACGGTGCGCGCACGGCCGCACGGCCACACGTGGATGTCCCCGGTCCCGGTCGGCACGCGCAGGCCGTCGTCGAGGAGGGTGCGGGCGAACGCCCACGTCACTTCGGTCCCGGCGAGTGTGGCCTCGGCGGGGAACACCAGCTGGAGGGCGAGCGGATCGGCGGACGCGTAACGGAGGGTGACGGTGACACTGCGCTCGGGACCCTGCCCCTCGGCGGTGACGAGGCGGGCGCGGGCGGGCTGTTCGAGCGTGACGGGCAGCGTGGTCGGCATGGCAGGTCCCTTTCTGCACTGCGTGTTCCAGGTGCCAGTTCGACGCGACAGCAGGGCGGGGCATTACGGCGTTTCCGGAAAAGGCGGTTGTGACCTATGCCACCCACCCCTCCATAATCTGACATTTGTGAATTACGGTTGCAAAATCCTCGCCCGATCCGCAGTCGGGCTGAGCCGCAGAAGCACCGCCAGAGCACCGCCGCAGTCGGACGGAACGGAAGACTCCTGCCATGACCGACGGCCCCGCCGCCGCGCCCATATCCCCCGCCGCCACGGAAGACGGCCTCAGCCCGACCGCGTACGCGCGGATCTACGAGGCGGAGCAGCCTCGCCTCGTCGCGTACGCCCGCTCGCTGACCGGCAGCCCCTGGCTCGCCGACGATCTCGTCGCCGAGGCGCACTTCCGGGTCTGGCGGCGCCTCTCCGCCGGGCATGTCATCGACAACGTGGCGGCGTACCTGACGACGACCGTGCGACACCTGGCCGCGTCGGCGGGACGCGGGGCCGCGCGCGAGACACCCCTCGACCCGCACGCGGGCATCGAACCGGTACACGTGTCGAACGGTGCGTACGACTCCGGGGCGTACGGCGACCAGGACCCGGCCACCCGCGCCTCCGCAGTGGACCTGCTGTCCCAGGTCCTCGGGCAGCTGCCGAAACGGTGGGTGAAGGCCCTGTGGCTCTCCGAGGCCGAGGGTCAGCCGCTGGAGGCGGTGGGCCGGGGCATCGGCGCGGGCAGCGGGGCCACGGCCGTACTGCTGCACCGGGCACGGGAGGGCATGCGCCAGGGCTTCCTGCGGGCGCATCCGGGGACCCCGGACGATCCAGCGTGCGAGAGCCACTGGGACCGGATGCCCGCGCACGTGCGCGGCAGCGCGTCCGCGCGCCAGTCGGAGAAGCTCCTCGCGCACGTCGACGACTGCGACGACTGCCGGGCGCGGCTCACGGTCCTGCTGCGCGCCAACGACCGGCTGCCCGCCCTGGTGGGTCCGGCGCTCCTGATCTTCGTGCTCGGCGGGGCCGGGAAGTTCCTGGTGCCGCTCGCGGCCGGGGCGGGGGCCACCGGAGCCGCGGCCGGCGGGCACGGGTCCGGTTCCGGGCTCCTGCACGGCATACGGCACGCGCTGACCGGCGGGGCGAAGGCGCAGGGGGCCCTGGCCGGGGCGCTCGGGGTCTCGGTGGCGGGAGCCGCCGTCGCGGGTGGCCTCATGTTCGCCGGGAACAGCGATACGGTGCCGCCCCAGCGGTCGGCCGCGGTGCGGAGCGAGGCGCCTGCCGAGCGTGACAGCGCCCCGCCGCCCCCGTCCTCACACCTATCAACTCCCTCACCGCGTACGTCCGTTGCCCCGCAGCACCGACCGCAGCGCACGGCCGAACCCGCCCCTCAGGCCGCCCCTGGCGGCTCCACGGACAAGGAGGCGCCGACATCCCCCAAGACCCCGGACTCACCGCCGACCCCCAAAACCCCGAGCACTCCGGACACCCCCACCACTCCCGCCACTCGCCCGAACCCGCCCGCGACCAAGCGGTCCGTGCCGAAGGAGCCCAAGGCGGACGAGCCGTCGTCCGGCGACACTCCGGCCGAGCCCACGACCACGCCCACCCCGACTCCCACGCAGACACCGACACCCGAGCCCGCCACCCCGACGGAGCCCGCTGAGCCGACTGAGCCCGCCGAACCGACCGAACCGGCCGAACCCGCACAGCCCACCGAACCCACGACACCCCCGCAACCTTCCACTCCCCCGGAGCCCAGCACCCCGGCCCCCGCCCCCACCTGCACCCACTGGCTCGGCCCGATCTACCTCTGCCGCGCCGGCTGACACCACCCCGGACGCACGCGACGCAAGCAGGGAAGACCGGTGGCTAGGGGCGAACCTCTCGGGGCAGTCCGAGTACACGCTCGGCGATGATGTTGCGCTGGATCTCGTTCGAGCCCGCGTAGATGGTGTCGGAACGGGAGAACAGGAACAGCCGCTGCCAGTCGTCGAGTTCGTAGGGCTCACCGGCGGCGTGCAGCCCGTCGGCACCGCACACGTCCATGGCCAGTTCGCCGAGTTCCCGGTGCCAGGTGGCCCAGTAGATCTTCCCGATGGACGCCTCGGGGCCCGGGGCCCCGGCGGCGGCTCCGTCCAGCATGCGCAGCGCGTTGAACCTGATGGTCTCCAGGCCTGTCCAGGCGCGGGCGAGCCGGTCGCGGATCAGGGGGTCATCGGCGCTGCCGTTGCGACGGGCCAGCTCGATCAGGGTCTCCAGTTCCCTGCGGAAGCCGACCTGTTGGCCGAGGGTGGACACGCCACGCTCGAAGCCGAGCGTGGCCATGGCGACCTTCCAGCCCTCGCCGGGCGCGCCGACGATGTTCGAAGCGGGTGTGCGGGCCCGGTCGAAGAAGACCTCGTTGAACTCGCTGGTGCCGGTCAGCTGGGTGATGGGCCGGATGTCCACCCCCGGCTGGTCGAGCGGGACCAGCAGGTAGGACAGCCCCTGGTGGCGTACGGATCCGGGTTCGGTGCGGGCGACCACGAAGCACCAGTCGGACTCGTGGGCGAGCGAGGTCCAGATCTTCTGTCCGGTCACCGTCCACACCTCGCCGTCGCATTCGGCCCTGGTGCGCACATTCGCCAGGTCCGATCCGGCGTCCGGCTCGCTGTAGCCCTGACACCACAGCTCCTCCGCCGCCACGATCGGCGGCAGGAAACGGGCGCGCTGTTCCGGTGTCCCGAAGGCGATGAGGGTCGGACCGAGGAGCTGTTCGCCGATGTGGTTGACCCGGGCGGGAGCGTCGGCGAGGGCGTACTCCTCATGGAAGGCGACCTGCTGTTCGAGGGTGGCGCCGCGGCCTCCGTACTCCACCGGCCAGCCCACGCAGGTCCAGCCGGCGGCTGCCATATGGCGCTCCCACGCGAGCCGTTCGGCAAGCACCTCGTGCTCGCGGCCGGGCCCGCCGCGACCACGCAGCGCGGCGAACTCGCCGGTGAGGTTGGCCCGCAGCCAGCTGCGGACCTCGGCACGGAACTCCTCGACGCTGGTCATGGACGTACGCTAACCTACCAAACACTTGTTAGGGAAGGAGGGGCGGATGTCCGCTGCCCAGGGCTTGAGGCTGTCGCGTGAGCACGAGGAACTGCGTTCCGCCGTCCGGTCGCTGCTCGGCCGGCACGAGGGCGCGGACGCCTGGCAGCCGTTGACCGAGCAGATCGGCGTCGCGGCTCTGGCCGTACCGGAGAAGTACGCGGGGGCCGGGTGCGGGGCGGTCGAAACACATGTGGTGATGGAGGAGTTGGGCCGGGCACTGAGCCCCGCTCCCCTTCTGGGCTCGGCCGTGCTCGCCGCGCAGGCCGTCCTCGCCACCGGGGACGACGACGCCTGCGCGCGGCTGCTGCCCGGCATCGCCGACGGCGGCACCCTCGCGTCCCTGGCCTGGGCGGAGGACGGCTCCTGGGACCCGGCAGCCATCGACTCCAGGGCCGAGCCGGGCGCCGACGCGACCTGGCGGCTGCACGGCGTCAAACAGCATGTGCTCGGCGGCGCCGAACCCGATGTGCTGCTCGTGACCGCCCGCACCGACCGCGGCGTCTCGCTCTTCGAGGTGGCCCCGCGGCAGCCCGGCGTACGGGTCGAGGCTCGCGTGACCATGGACCAGACCCGCCCGCTGGCGCGGTGGCGGTTCGAGGGGGCCGAGGGCCGGCTCGTCGGTACGGACGGCGCTGCGGCCGGGGCGCTGGAGCGTGCCCTGGACCTCGCCTGCGCGGCCCTGGCGGCGGAGCAGGTCGGGGCCGCCGAGAGGTGCCTGGAGCTGACGGTCGCGTACGCCATGGAACGCGTCCAGTTCGGCCGGGCCATCGGCTCGTTCCAGGCCGTCAAGCACCGGCTGGCAGACGCCTACGTACTGGTGGAGTCGGCACGCTCCGCGGCCCTGGGCGCCGCGTTCGCTGCGGCGGACTCGCCGGACTTCAGCAGGTACGCGTCCGTGGCCAAGTCCGCCTGCTCGGAAGCCTTCTCGGCGGTGGCGGGCGAGATGATCCAGCTGCACGGCGGCATCGGCATCACCTGGGAACACGACGCACACCGCTACTTCAAGCGGGCACACGGGTCCTCCCAGCTCTTCGGGACACCGGCCCTGCACCGTCGGCGACTCACCGACAGCCTGGGCCTGCTCACCGAGCGGAAGCCGGATCGGGAGCGCGAGCGTGAGCCGGAGTCGGCGCGCGGGTGAAGCGGGGAGGCGCCTTCGGCCAGTCCGGACCACGCAGGTGGGCGTCGAGGCCGCCGTCGCAGTACATCAACGTACCGACGCAGTAACCCGACTTGGCGGACAGCAGGAAGAGCACCAGCTCCGCGACCTCCTCAGGGCTGCCCGCCCGCCGCGCGGGGATGGCTTTCAGGAACCCCTCGATACTCGCCGCGATCCGCGGGTCCGCGTGTAGTGGGCGATCGCGGCCTTGGTGGCCGGGTAGGTGAGCACGCCGCCATCGTCGCCCAGGGAGTCCGCGAGGGCGCGCGCCGCCTCCTCGTCGCCCGCGAGGCAGGCCTCGGCGAGCCTCGGGTTCCAACCGGGCTGCGTGGTCGTGGAGTTGGAGGAGGCGAGGACGACGGAGGACGCACCTGCGGCGGCGAGCGCCGGGCGCAGCTCTTCCAACAGGCCGATGGCGCCGTAGTAGTTGACGGAGACCAGCAGGCTCGCC
This sequence comes from Streptomyces sp. NPDC102360, assembly GCF_044766085.1. Lineage (NCBI taxonomy): Bacteria > Bacillati > Actinomycetota > Actinomycetes > Kitasatosporales > Streptomycetaceae > Streptomyces > Streptomyces sp. NPDC102360. Next base: position 193,318 of record NZ_JBIWLG010000013.1, read on the forward strand.
GGCCGGTCCGCGCCGCCGTCGACCATCACGGAACGCCGCCTGGGAGATCTGGAACGCGAGCCGACCCTGCTGTCCCGGCATTTCATCGCGGCACGCGGCCCACGCAACAGCGGCCAAGGGCGCCGCACGCACCTTCCGCCCCACCCCGCTGGGCCTGGAGCGGCTGGAAGCGGACCGCCCGATCAGCCGGGCGGGGTCCGCGCGGCACACACCCCGGCGCTCGCCGGGTCAGCCGAGCGCCGAGATCTCCTCCGCGACCGCGCGCATCGTGGCGACGGACCCGCCTGCCACGTCCTCCCGTGACGTGATCAGGTTGACGCACATGTGCAGCGCCTCGTCCGCCAGGTGCAGGGGCACGGCCACGCCGTACGCGCCGGGTTCGATCCGCCCGAAGGTCTGCGCGTACCCCTGGTCGCGGGCCTGCGTGACCTCGGGCGACTCGGCCCGCGCGGGCGTGCGCAGGGCGGCGAGGGCCAGGCCCGCGGCGCCGACCCCGACGGGGTGCCGGCTCCCCACCCGGTAGCTGAGGTGGTAGTCCACGGACAGCGGCTCGACCACCGCGACAGCGACCGCCTCGTCGCCCTCCGCCGCGATCAGCGCGACCGTGGCACCGAGTTCGTCGGCCGTGCGGCGCAGCACCGGCAGCGCGGCCTCGCGGACGCCCGCCGCGTATCCGCGCGCCAGCGTGACCGTGCCGGACCCGGCCCGGTAGCGGCCGTCGGAGGCCCGTACGACGAGGTGGTGCTCGGCGAGTGTGACCAGGGTCCGGTACGCGATGGTGCGGTGGACGCCGAGGCGCTCGGCGACGTCCTGCACGGCGAGCCCTTGCGGCTGGCCCGCGACCAGTTCGAGGGCGAGCAGTCCACGCGAGAGTGTCTGGGACCCGACGGCCTTGCCCGCCTGCTTGTCGCTCATCCGGTCAGTCTACGTGCGCGGTGGTGACACACCGTCACTCCGGGGCGGGTGCACGGTCCGGTGGCCGTGCACACCGTCCCGTAAAGTCGAGACACCTCAAGACACCTCAAGACACCTCGACGCACCGACGGCCCGGAAGGAGACCCCTTGAGCGACGACGCGCCCAGCGGTGTCCTGGCCAAGGCCCTCACCGTGCTCCAGGCCTTCACCGTCGAGGACACCACCCTCGGGTTCGCCGAACTCCAGCGGCGTACCGACTTCGCCAAGAGCACCCTGCACCGGGTCCTGGGCGATCTCGTGGCGGCCCGGCTCCTCGACCGCGTCCAGGGGCGCTACCGGCTGTCCGGGCTCGTCTTCGAGCTGGGGATGCGCGCTTCGGTCGAGCGCGGACTGCTCGAAGTGGCCACGCCGTTCCTCGAGGACCTCTACGTACGCACCCATGAACTTGTCCATCTGGGCACGCGCGAGGGCTCGGAGGTCGTCTACGTCGCCAAGATGGGCGGCCATCAGCAGGCCGACTCGCCGTCCCGGCTCGGTGGGCGGATGCCGCTGCACGCCACGGCGATCGGGAAGGTGCTGCTGGCCCACTCCCCGTCCGAGGTGCGCGAGGCCACGCTGCGCGGGCCGCTGGAGCGCAAGGCGCCCCGGACCATCACCAACCTCGACGTGCTGGCGCGGCAGCTGTCCGATGTCGTAACGAAGGGGGTCGCCTTCGAGTACGAGGAGTCGGCGGTCGGCATCGTGTGTGTCGCGGCCGGCATCTTCGGACCGGCGGACGAGATCGTGGCGGCGGTGAGTGTGACGGGGCCGGTGCACCGTTTCCAGCCCGCCCGGCACGCCAACAGCGTGCGCGCGGCCGCGGCGGGCATCTCGGCGATGCTCGGCCGCCGCGCGGAACCGCGCGGGCACTGATCCCAGGCCCCCCCTCTCAGACAGACACTGATTCGCAGGCGAGTTCCGTGAGGCGGAACTCAATGCTGGGCCAGGGACGGTCCCCTTCGCCAAGCTGAGGGCATGAACGAGATTCCCCCCGGCAACGATGCCGTCGCACAGGCGGCGCGGCGGCTGCTGCGCGCCGCCGCCGACCACGTGCCCTGCCCTCCGGTGCGCGATCTGATCGGCAGCGACGACGTGAAGGCGGCCTACGCCGTCCAGGCGCTGCTCACCGCGGACCGTCTCGAAGCGGGCGGCCGTGTCATCGGCCGCAAGATCGGCCTCACGTCGCCCGCCGTGCAGCGGCAACTGGGCGTTGACCAGCCGGACTTCGGGGTGCTGTTCGCCGACATGAGTGTCGAGGACGGCGGCTCGGTGCCGGTCGGCGACCTGCTCCAGCCCAAGGTCGAGGCGGAGATCGCGTTCGTCCTGGGCGCGGATCTCGCCGACGGCCCCCTGGACGACGCGCAGATCCGGGCCGCCGTGGCGCACGCCGTGCCCGCCCTTGAGATCGTGGACAGCCGGATCTCCGGCTGGGACATCACCTTCGGTGACACCGTCGCCGACAACGGCTCCTCCGCGCTCTACGTCCTCGGCGCCCCGGCCAGGCCGCTCGCCGGGTTCGAGCCGGTCGAGGCCACCATGACGCTGAAGCGGCACGGCGAGACCGTCTCCAGCGGCGACGGCGCGGCCTGCCTCGGCGACCCGCTCACCGCGCTCGGCTGGCTCGCCCGGACGGCGCGCGACGTCGGCGACCCGCTGCGCGCCGGCCAGGTCGTGCTGTCCGGCGCCCTCGGCCCGATGGTGCCCGCCGCGGCCGGCGACGTGTTCACCGCCGACATCGGCGGACTCGGCTCCGTCTCCGTCCGCTTCCACGCCTCCAGCCATGAAGGAGCCTCCGTATGAAGACCAAGGTCGCCGTCATCGGCTCGGGCAATATCGGCACCGACCTGATGATCAAGGTGCTCCGCCTCTCGGACACCCTCGAAATGGGTGCGATGGTCGGCATCGACCCCACCTCCGACGGACTCGCCCGCGCCAAGCGGCTCGGGGTGCCGGTGACCGCCGAGGGCGTCCAGGGCCTCATCGCCATGGACGGCTTCGAAGACATCAAGATCGTCTTCGACGCCACGTCCGCGAAGGCGCACGTCGCCAACGCGGCGGCGCTCGCCCCGTACGGCAAGCAGCTCGTCGACCTGACGCCCGCCGCGATCGGCCCGATGGTGATCCCGGCGGTCAATCTCGACGCCCATGTCGCCGCGGAGAACGTCAACATGGTGACGTGCGGCGGCCAGGCCACCATCCCGATCGTCGCGGCGGTCTCCTCGGTGGCACCGGTCCCGTACGCGGAGATCGTCGCCTCGATCGCGTCGAAGAGCGCCGGTCCCGGCACGCGCGCGAACATCGACGAGTTCACCGAGACGACCAGTCACGCCATCGAGACGGTCGGCGGCGCCGCGCGCGGCAAGGCCGTCATCGTCCTGAACCCGGCGGAGCCGCCGCTGATCATGCGGGACACCGTGCTCGCGCTGGTGAACGCGCCCGACGAGGCCGCCCACGACGCCATCCGCGCGGCCATCGCCCAGCGGGTCGAGGAGGTTTCGGCGTACGTGCCGGGCTACCGCCTCAAGCAGCAGGTGCAGATCACGCCGGTCCCCGCCGACCAGCCGGTGCACACCCTCACCACGGCCCCGGTCACCCATCAGGTGTCCGTCTTCCTCGAGGTCGAGGGGGCCGCTCACTACCTTCCTGCGTACGCCGGGAATCTCGACATCATGACCAGCGCGGCCCTGCGGATGGCCGAGGCCATGGCCGCCCGCGCAGCCGAACTCCAGGGAGCCGACGCATGAGTGACACCACCGTGAGCAGCGCCGGCACGGGTGACACCAAGCTGTTCATCCAGGACGTCACCCTGCGCGACGGCATGCACGCCATCCGGCACCGCATCGAGCCGGAGCAGGTCGGGAGGATCGTGGCCGCCCTCGACGCGGCCGGTGTCGACGGGATCGAGGTGTCCCACGGCGACGGGCTCGCGGGCGGCTCCCTCAACTACGGCCCCGGCAGCCACACCGACTGGGAGTGGATCGAGACGGCGGCGGCACACATCAAGAACGCCCGCCTGACCACTCTTCTCCTGCCGGGCATCGGCACCATCGAGGAACTCAAGCAGGCGTACGCGCTCGGAGTGCGCTCGGTGCGGGTGGCCACACACTGCACCGAGGCCGACGTATCGGCCCAACACATCGCCACGGCACGCGAGTTGGGCATGGACGTCTCCGGCTTCCTGATGATGAGCCACATGGCCGACGCGAAGACGCTCGCCCGGCAGGCCAAGCTCATGGAGTCCTACGGCGCCCACTGCGTCTACGTCACCGACTCCGGCGGCCGCCTGATGATGGACGGCGTCCGCGAGCGGATGCGCGCCTACCGTGACGTGCTCGACCCGGCCACCGAGCTCGGCATCCACGCCCACGAGAACCTCTCCCTCGCCGTCGCCAACTCCATGGTCGCGGTGGAGGAGGGTGTGAACCGCGTGGACGCCTCCCTGGCGGGCCAGGGCGCGGGCGCCGGCAACTGCCCGATCGAGCCCTTCGTCGCGGTCGCCGACCTCAACGGCTGGCAGCACGGCTGCGATCTGTTCGCCCTTCAGGACGCGGCCGAGGACCTGGTGCGCCCGTTGCAGGACCGTCCCGTGCGCGTGGACCGCGAGACCCTCACCCTCGGCTACGCCGGGGTCTACGGCTCCTTCCTGCGCCACGCGGAGGCGGCGGCCGACCGCTACGGCATCGACGTGCGCACCATCCTCGTCGAGGTCGGCAAGCGGGGGCTGGTCGGCGGCCAGGAGGACATGATCGTCGACGTGGCGCTCGGGCTCGCACAGGCGAGCTGACACCACGCACGCCGCAGGGCCGGGAGGGCAGTGTCTCCCGGCCCCGTTCGGCGTGGCCGCACGGCTACCGCGTACCGGCCGGGCACCACGGACGGCCTGCTGGGGAACCCTTGACATTCCTTCCGGGCAGGCGTTCCATCATTTTCGCTGGTGTGTAAATAACGCTCGCCAGCGTGCACATACAGAACGAGGAGTCGGGTCACATGTCCCTCACCAAGGAAGCCGCCGCGCACGACATCGCCCTCCCGTCGGGCCTGCGGATGCGCTACTACGAGGCCGGGCGGGCCGGCGCCACGCCGGTCGTGCTGCTGCACGGGTCCGGTCCCGGCGCGACGGGATGGTCGAACTTCTCGGGCAACATCGGCGACATCGCCGCCGCCGGATTCCATGTCGTCGCGCCGGACATGCCGGGCTGGGGCGACTCCGACGCCCAGGCGACCAAGGACATGGACCACGACGCGACCCTCGTGGAGTTCCTCGACGCACTGGGCCTTACGAAGGCCGCTCTCGTCGGCAACTCGATGGGCGCCCACACCGCGGTCCGTTTCGCCACGCTGCACCCCGAGCGGATCACCCACCTGGTGACGATGGGCGCCTCGCTCGGCCGCGGCCCCGCCTCCCTCTTCGGTGCGGGCGACGGCCCCAGCGAGGGCCTGAAGGTCCTCGTCAAGGCGTACAAGGACGCGAGCCCGGAGAACATGCGGGCGCTCGTCGAGATCATGACGTACGACAAGGCGCGCTTCGCGACACCCGAGCTCACCCGGGCCCGCTCAGAGGCGGCCCTCGCCCGCCCCGACCACCTGGAGAACTACGTCGAGGGTCTGGCGCACGGCGCCCCCATCCCGATCAAGGTCGACCGCGACCTGATCCCCGGCATCGGGACACCGACCCTGCTGATCCACGGCAAGGACGACCGGGTGCTGCACTACGAGACCAGCCTGTGGCTGCTGGCGAACATCCCCAACTCCCGTCTCGTACTGCTCAATCGGTGCGGGCACTGGGCGATGATCGAGCACGCCGCCGAGTTCAACCGCCTCGTCATCGACTTCCTGTCGCACAACTGAACCGGACGGACCCCGCACCATGAGCACTCTTGACACCGACGTCGTTGTCATCGGAGCCGGACCCGTCGGCCTCACCCTCGCCAATCTGCTCGGCGTCCGCGGGCACCGGGCCACCGTCCTGGAAGCCCGCCACGACCTGATCGACTACCCGCGCGGCGTCGGACTCGACGACGAGTCGATCCGCACCCTGCACACGGCGGGCCTCTGGGAACGGGTTCAGCCGTTCACGGTCCCGCACCACGTGGTGCGCCTGGTCAACGGCGCCGGCCGGGTCCTCGCCACCAACAACCCGAGGACCCAGGAGTTCGGTTACCCGCGCAAGCACGGATTCGTCCAGCCGCTGGTCGACAAGGAACTCGCCGCCGGACTCGACCGGTTCCCCGACACCGAACTGCGCTTCGCCCACAGGGTTGTGGGCCTCGCCGACCACGGCGACCACGTCACCGTCACCGCCGAACAGCTCGACGCCGAGGGCGAGGTCACCAGGACGGTCACCCTCACCGCCCGGTACGCCGTCGGCTGCGAGGGCGGCAGCTCCTTCACCCGCAAGTGGATGGGCGTGGAATTCGAGGGGAAGTCGCCCTCGACCCGCTGGGTGGTCGTCGACGTGGCCGACGACCCGATCGGCACCCCGTCGGTCTACCTCGGCGCCGACCCGCGCCGCCCGTACGTCTCCATCGGCCTGCCGCAGGGCATCCGCCGCTGGGAGTTCATGCTCCACGACGACGAACCGACCGAACGGTGCGACGACCCGGCGTTCATGCGCTCCCTGCTCAGGCACCACGTCCCCGACCCGGCGGCCCTGAAGGTCATCAACCAGCGCACCTTCACCCACCACGGCCGCATCGCCTCCGACTTCCGCAAGGGCCGTGTCCTCCTCGCGGGCGACGCCGCGCACCTGATGCCGGTCTGGCTCGGCCAGGGCTGGAACTCCGGGATCCGCGACGCGACGAACCTGGCGTGGAAGCTCAGCGCCGTCCTCGCGGGCGACGCGGGCGACGCCCTCCTGGACACGTACACCGAGGAACGCCGCAAGCACGCCTCCGACATGATCGATGTGAACATGGCGGCGGGCACGGTCATGAAGATGGGCCGCTTCGGAGGCACGGTGCGCGACGTCGCCGCGTCCGCGCTCAACCTCGTGCCGAAGTGGAAGTCGTACTTCACCGAGCTGCGGTTCAAGCCCATGCCGCGCTACGCCGCCGGTGTCGTGGTCGACCAGGCCACACTCACTCCCGGCGGGGCGCGAGCCGGGTTCAAGCACGGTGGCCGCCTCGCCCCGTTCATCGACTCGGCGGGCGAACTCTCCCCGGTGGGCCTGCAGTTCATCCAGCCACGCGTCACCACCGCGGACGCCACGAACATCCTGCTCGACGATGTCACCGGCGACTGGTGGACGCTCGCCACCTGGGGCACCGACCCGACGGCCCACCTCACCGAGGCGGACCTCGCGCTCGTGCGCCGCCACCGGATCAAGCTGGTCTCGTTCGTTCCGGAGACCCAACGACCTTGGGTGGAGCGGCAGTTCACGAACTCGCCGGCCCCCGTCACCGTCGTCGGCGACAGCACCGGGGCGCTCAAGGACTGGTTCGACGTCCGCGCCTGCGGCCTGGTCGTGCTGCGCCCCGACCACTTCGTGGCCGCGGCCTGCCTCGCCCGCCAGGCGTCCCGGGCGCTCGCCGCCCTGTGCGCCGCGGCGTCGCTCACCACCGAACCCGTCAAGGAACCGGCCCCGGAAGGAGCCCCGGCATGACCGTCGCCCTCGTCACCATGTCGCACAGCCCGCTGCTGGAGTTCGCCGACCCGCCCGCCGACGTGGCCGACGCCGTCCAGGGCGCCTTCTCCGCCGCGCGCACCTTCGTCGAGGAGTACGACCCCACGCTGGTCGTCTCCTTCGCGCCGGACCACTACAACGGCTTCTTCTACGACCTGATGCCGCCGTTCTGCATCGGGTACGAGGCCCTGGGCGTCGGCGACTACGGCACCACCGCAGGCCCGCTGAACGTGCCGACCCGGCGCGCCGAGGAACTCGCCCAATGGGTCGCCGAACGTGACATCGACGTGGCCGTCTCCCGCCGCATGGAGGTCGACCACGGCGCGATCCAGCCGCTGGAGATCCTCTTCGGCGGCATCGACACGGTGCCGACCGTGCCCGTCTTCGTCAATGGCGTGGCCGAGCCCTTCGTGACGATGCGCAGGGTGCGCCGGCTCGGCGAGGCCATCGGCGGCTTCCTCGCCGGCCTGGAGGACGAGCGTGTCCTCGTCCTCGGCTCGGGCGGACTCTCCCACGACCCGCCGGTCCCCCAGTGGGCCACCGCCGACGACACCGCCCGCGCCATGCTCCTGAGCGGCCGGCACCCCACGGCCGCGGCACGCGACGCCCGCCAGCAGCGCGTCATCGACACCGCGAAGGCCTTCGCCGCGGGCACCGCTCCCATCCAGGACCTCAACCCCGAGTGGGACCGGGCCCTGATGGCGGCGCTCGCCTCCGGCGACCTCTCCCCCGTGGACGCGATGACGCCGCGGCAGATGGCGAAGGACGCGGGCAACTCCGCGCATGAGGTACGCAGTTGGGTCGCGGCGTTCGCCGCACTCGGCGCTGCGGGCCCGTACGACGTGACGTACTCCTTCTACCGTCCGATCAAGGAGTACATCGCCGGGTTCGGAGTGATGACGGCGCGTACCGCGGGGTGAGCCCTCAGGCCCGCGCGGGCGCGAGGACGATGTCGAAGCGCGCGCGGGACCAGGGACCCTGGACGGTCCGGCCGTCCGGCGTGGGGGCGGCGGCGGGCTGCCGTTCGAAGTCCTTCACCAGGGACTCCCTGACGCCGAACACCGCGTCAGAGCAGAGGAGTTCGTCGCCCCGCACGAAGATGTGGGTCACCAGCGTGCGGCAGTCCTCGTGGTCGACCTTGAAGTGCAGGTGCGAGGCCCGCATCGGCGAGCGGCCCGCCGACTCCAGCAGCTCCCCCACCGGTCCGTCGTGCGGGATCGGATACGGCGTCGGGGTGACCGCCCAGAAGCGGAACTCTCCGTGGGAGTCGCTGAGCAGGTGGCCGCGCGCGGCAGTCCGGTGGTCGTCGTACTGGACGTCGTAGTGGCCGGTCTCGTCCGCCTCCCACACCTCGATGCGGGCGCCCGCGAGTGGTGTGCCTGAGGTGTCGGTGACCGTGCCCTCGACCCAACAGGGTTCGCCGGGCGCGCCGGCGGAGATGTCACCACCCAGGGGGACAGCGGGAGAGTCCTCCACGAAGAAGGGGCCGAAGACGGTGGCCTCGGTGGCGTCGCCGTGCGCCTCGTTGTTGACGGTCACGGTCTGCATGGACGCGCCGAGGACGTCGGACAGGAGGATGAACTCCTGGCGGCGGTCGTCGGTGAGGTGGCCGCAGCGGGTGAGGAAGTCGATGGCCCGGTTCCACTCCTCCTCCGTGAGCCGGACCTCGCGGATGCAGGCGTGCAGATGACGTACGAGGCTGCTCAGCAGCTCCCGCAGCCGCGGGTCGGGGCAGTCGTCGAAGGAGGCCGTGACGCTGTCGACGAGTTCTGTCTCGCGGCTCTGCTGTTCGGGGCCGGGGATCGGACGGGTTGCATGGGTGGTCATCGGGGGACGTCTCCTTCCCAGGCCGCCCGCAGCAGTGCGCTGAGCCGGTCCCGGGTCACGGGGGCGGGGTTGCCTTCCGGCACGGCGGCGAGCACGGGGTCCACCGCTTCGGCGATGCCGCGCTCCGGCATACCGAGCTCCTTGAGCGATGTCGGTGCGTCGAGGCGGGCGTAGAGGGCGGCCAGGCCCCCGGTCGCGGTGGGCGCGCCGAGCGCGGTGGCGATCCTGCGCTCGGCCTCGGGGGCGTGCGGCGCGTTGAGCGCCAGGACGTGCGGCAGGACGACGGCGTGGGTCCGCGCGTGCGGGAGGTCGAAGCGTCCGCCCAGCACATGGCAGATCTTGTGGTGCAGGCCGGATCCGGCGGAGGCGAAGACGACGGCGGCCAGGTAGGCGCCGTAGAGCATCTGCTCGTGGCCCGCCGACCGGGCGGGGTGCGCGGCGACTTCGGGCAGGCCGCCGCTGAGCGCGCGGGCCGCCTCTTCGGCCAGGGCGCGGTCGATGGGGTCGGCGCGCGGCCCCCACATCGCGTCGACGCAGTGCGCCAGGGCGTTGAGACCGCTGGCGACCGCCAGTTCGGCGGGGAGGGTACGCAGGAGCGAGGCGTCGTAGACGACGGTGGCCGGGAGTACCGCGGCGTCCACGCCGGTGGTCTTGACGCCGTCCCGGGTCAGCCCCCAGACGTTGGTGGCCTCCGAGCCCGCGTAGGTGGTGGGGACGGCGACGATCGGCAGTCCGGTGGTGAGGGCGACAGCCTTGGCGAGGCCGGTCGCCGAGCCTCCTCCGACACACACCAGGGCGTCGGCTGCGTGCTCCCGCGCGGCCGTGCGCGCCCGCTCGGCGGCCTCGACCGGGACGTGCTCGACCACCTCGCCGTGCACCCGCGCCCCGGCGAGGCGCTCGGCGAGCGCCGTGGCCAACGCCGCGGCGGACGGGCCCGCGACGATCAGGACCCGTCCCGATCCGAGCCGGGCCACTTCGTCGACGACGGTGCGGACGGCCTCGCCCGGCGCGAACACGGCGCGCTGCGCGGGGGTCTCGTGTGCGAACTTCATTCCGCACATACTGCCCGCGCCGAGGGGGCGGAGCAGTGTGTCAGTCCGCTGGCCGGACCGATGGGCCGTGTCACCCGGCCCGCTCTCAGCCCGCCATGCCGACACCGGGACGGGCGTCCGTACGATCCGCACGGTCCGTACGGGAGGAGTCCTGCCGGTACAGCCCGCGGCCGATGTCGGCCGCCGTAGCCAGCAGCGCGTGGACGAGCTGCTGGTCGTCGCGGCGGTCGGCCGGGACCGTCGCGGAGATCGTGCCGATGACCCGGTCGCCCCCGAAGTACGTGATCGGGACGGCGAAGCTCTTGTAGCCGTGCATGCACGACTCCCGTTCCTGGGCCCACCGGCGGGAGCGGATCTGCGCCAGCTCGGCGCGCAGCGCGACCGGGTCGAGCCGGTCGGAAGCCGGCAGGCCCTCGGCGCGCTGCGCCTCGAGGTCCGCGATCACGTCCTCCTGGTCGTCGCTGTAGGCCAGCAGGACCCGCCCGGAGACGGTCAGCACCCGGGACACGTTCGATCCCACGGCCGCGACGACGGCGGCCTCCCGGCGCCCGCCGAGCCGTTCCAGGTAGCAGCAGTCGGTGCCGTGCGGCACGGCCAGGTGGACGACGGCTTGGGTCGCGGCCCGCAGGTCCAGCATCGCCGGGCGCGCGACGGCGCGCAGATGCGCGGGGCCGGGGACGAGGCGGCCCAGCTCGAAGATGCGCCAGCCGAGCTGGTACCCGTCCGGGGTGCGGCTGAGGTAGCCGAGTTGGACGAGCTCGGTTCCGAGCCGGTGCACGGTCGCCTTGGGCACGCCGGAGCGGCGGCTGAGCTCGCTCAGGCCGAGGCAGGTCGAGCCGGAGGAGAAGGCTCCCAGCACCAGATGCGCCTTGCCGAGCACGGAGCTCATGTGTGGTTCGGGGGCCGTGGACCCGGCTCCCGGGGCGGGCTGCTCCTCGGTGTCGAGTTCTGCCTGGGCGCTCGCGCGCATACCGCTTCCCCTCGCCGATTCCAATGAACAGGGACGATTGTTCAAACTTCTTGAACAGCTTGGCAACCCCCAGCGGCATCGATCCGCCCAGCGGACCGAGCGGTTCCCTCCGGGACGCGCGGCCGGGAGGCTGCCGACATGAGCAGCCAAGACACCATCGCCACCCTGGTCGAGCGCATCGAGGTCCTGGAGGGCGAGGCCGACATCCGCCGCCTCCAGGCCCGTTACATGTTCCTGTGCGACACACCGTGCCCGGAGTACGGGGTGGAAAGCGACGAGCAGCGCATCGAGCTGATCCTCGACCTCTACGCCGACGACGCCATCTGGGAGGGCGTCGGCGAGTACTACGACAGCCAGTTCGGCCGGGCCGAGGGCAAGGCGGCGATCCGCGCGCACTTCAGCCGCTTCTGGCCGAAGGACCAGGACCCCAAACTGCTCCTGAACGCCCACTGGCTCACCTCGGAGCAGATCCATGTGCACGGCGACGAGGCCGACGGCCAGTGGATCCACTTCCAGCCCTGGCTCTTCGAGGACGGCAAGTCCCTGGTCCGCGCCAGCCGGCTCAACAACGCCTTCCGCAAGATCGACGGCGAGTGGAGGATCACCCGGACCCGGACCGAGAACGTCGCCATCGCCGACCTGCCCGACTTCTTCGCCGGTAGCTATCCGAAGCAATCCGTGCTGCTCAAGGCGCCTGGCACGAACCACACCAACGAGCACGCCGCCGGCGCCTGAAGCCCTCTCACCTGAAGCCTTCTCACCCGTTGAGGCGCCGCTCCACCCACACCGCGGCACGCAGGGCTGCCGACTCGGATTCCGCGATCACCTGGAGCCCGAGCGGCAGCCCTGCCGCGTCGCGCAGCCCCGGCACGGCGACCGCTGCCAGTCCGAGGGCCTGCCAGGAGCGGCTGAGTACGGGATCGCCGGTGGCGTCGAGCCCCTGCGGAGCCGCGCCGGGCGCGGCCGGGCCGAGCACCGCGTCGAACCGGGTGAGGAGCGCGGCGAGTTCGGCGCGTGCGGCGGAGACCAGGTGGCGCGCGGCGCGGTAGTCCGCGTCCGTCGTGTCGGCGCCGGTGCGCAGCAGCCCGGCGAGGGGCGCACTGAGGCGGTCGGCCTGCTCCAGTTCGGCGGAGCGTTCGCGCGCGGCCTCGTAGGCCATCACCACCGGGTGCGCCGCGGTCACTTCGGCGATCAGCGTCTCCAGCGGGAAGGCGTCGATCTTCGCGCCGCGGTCGGTGAGCCGGGCCTCTGTGGAGGCGAGCGCCGCCCCCATCTCGTCGGACACTACTCCCAAGGGGGCGGCGTTCCAGAGCGCGAGCCGCGGGGTGCCGTGCTCGGCGCGGGCCGGGTCCGGCCGGCCGGTCAGAGCGGCCCACGCGAGGGAGACGTCGGCGGCGGTGGCCGCGTACACGCCGTGTGCGTCGAGGCTGGGGCTGAGGCCTGCTACGCCCTCGGTGGACAGGTGCCCGTGGCGCAGGACGAGCGAGGCGACCCCGCAGTACGCGGCCGGCCGGGTCACCGATCCCGCGGTCTGGGAACCGATGGCCAGCGGGACCTGCCCGGCGGCGACCGCCGCCGCCGAACCGCTGGAGGAACCGCCGGGTGTGTGCCCCAGGTTGGCGGGGTTGCGGGTCGGTCCGGGCGCGAAGAAGGCGAACTCCGTGGTCACGGTCTTGCCCACCGGGATCGCACCGGCCGCCCGCCATGCCTCCACGACGGGGGCGTCCCGCTCGGCGGGGCCCGCGTCGGCACGCAGCACCGAGCCGCACCGGGTGGGCAGCCCGGCGAGGTCGATGATGTCCTTGACGCCCATCGGGACGCCGCCCAGAGGGCCGCCGGACACGGCCGCGGGGGTGTCCTCGAAGGCCACCCAGGCGCGTACCTGCTCCTCGGTCCGTGCGATGCGGTCGCGGCTGCGCCGCAGGGCCGCCGCGGGCGTGGTCCGCCCCGACCTCAGGTCGGCGACGAGTCCGCTCAGGGACCAGGGCTGCCGGACGGTGTCGCTCACTTGGTCCCCCGCTGTACGTCGGTCGGTGTGTCGGTCCCCCACTGCGCGTCGGCCTCCCAGAAGTCCATGCCGCCCGCGCTCACACCGTGGCGCCAGTCGGAGGTGCGCCGCAGGGCGGGTTCGACCCGGGCGGTCTCCTCGTCCGCCGCGTCCGGGCCGTCCTGGGGAACGCCCCAGTGCACCCAGCCGAGTTCACGCCCCGCCGCGTCGCGGACGAACAGGTCGACGTGCTTCCACCCGTAGCCGTGGTTGTCGTTGTAGCAGGTGAGGGTCATCCGCGGGGCGCGGTCATCCGGCTCTTGCTCTTCCATGCTCGGCCACTCCTCCTTTGGGGTCGTGCCTGTGGCGGCGGGTCCGTTCCGCCACAGGATCCGACCACATCGCCCTCCCGGTTCCGCCGCATCGGTCCACTGACCGGTCCGACCCGTCGCATCGGCACACCCGATGGCTGAGCATCCCGTTGGGCCTCGAACGCGAGCCGGAAGGAGCCGACATGGGTGACACCCCCGAGCCGACAGCGGGCACGAAGTGGCAAGCGGTGCTTGCGGAGCTCACCGAACGACGGGCGGAGTTCAACGCCCAGGGGTACGTCCCCCGGGACTTCATCGAGAAGCTCATGCCGTTCGGTGTCTACCGGCACGCCACCCCGATCCGGTTCGGGGGAAGCGTGCTGCCGCCCCACCGTTTCCTCAGGCTCGTCGAGGAGGTGGGCCGTGTCGACGGGTCCACCGCCTGGGTGGTGGGCTTCGCGTCCGCCAACACCTACCTCGGCGCGCTCCCCGTGGAGACGCAGAAGGAGATCTACCGCGAAGGACCCGATGTCGTCGTGGCCGGTGGCCTGTTCCCGATGCAGAGGGCCGAGCGGACCGCGAACGGCTTCCGGGTGAGCGGCCGGTGGAAGTTCGCCAGCGGCTGCATGGCCGCCGACTACATCAACGTAGGCCTGTTGGACGAGTCGGCGGACGGGCAGCCCCGTGCGGCCCTGCTCCCCGCCGATCAGGTCACCATCGTCCAGGACTGGGACGTCAGCGGGATGCGCGCCTCGGGGTCTTTCGACACGGTGCTCCAGGACGTCGAGATCCCGCTGGAGTGGACGTACATCCGCGGCGGCGCCGCACAGATCGACGAGCCCCTCTTCCGCTACCCCCTGCTGGCGTACCAGGCGCAGTGCCATGCGGCGATCGGGCTCGGCGTGGCCCTGGGCGCCCTCGACCACGCGCGGCGCTCCGGCTCCTACCGGGGCATCACGGGCGCGCCGCCGGTCGGCGAACGGGCCTACTACCGAACGGAGTTCGCGCGGCAGTACGTGGCGCTTCAGTCGGCGCGCAGCTACTTCCTGGACGTCGCGGAGGAGGTGTGGGAGACGGTCGACGGCGGGGAAGCGGCGAGCGCGGAGCAGGTCGCGCGGATCCGTCTCAGCGCCGTCCACATCGCCGACACCGCCGCCCAGGTCGTCCACGACCTGTCCAAGGTGTCAGGGGCGGCGATCATCCAGAACTCCCATCCGCTGAACCGGATCCGCCTCGACGCCCAGGTTCCCCAACTGCACGCCTCACTCAGCCAGCACATCTACGACGACGCCGGGGCCGTCCTGCTCGGCCTGGACCCGACCGCCCCCGGCTTCCTGGGCCCCGAGAACCCCCGTGGTGACCGGGACCGCCCCAGGAGCGGCAACACCGAGGAGAAGACAGCATGACCATCGAGTTCACCGCGGCGAACATCCATCAGCTGGAGCCCGCCGATCTCGTCCAGGAGGACCGCGTCGCCGCGCGGGTCTACACCGACCCGGAGATCTTCGAACGCGAGATGACCGAGATCTTCGAGAAGACCTGGATCTGGGTGGCGCACGAGAGCGAGCTGCCCAAGCCGGGCAGCTTCAAGTCCACCTACGTGGGCCGCAATTCGGTGATCGTCACGCGGGACCGCAAGGGCGCCATTCACACTCTGGTCAACCGCTGCCGGCACCGCGGCGCCAGCCTGTGCGAGAAGCCGCGCGGCGAGGCCAACGGCTTCACCTGCCCCTACCACGCCTGGTCGTACGGCCTGGACGGGCGGCTGCGCGGCATCCCCTACCCCGACGGCTACGAGGGGGTGATGAGCAAGGACGAGATGGGCCTGCACAAGCTGCGCACCGAGAGCTACCAGGGGCTGATCTTCGCCACCTTCGACCAGGACGCCGAGCCGCTGGAGGAGTTCCTCGGCGATGTGCGGCAGTGGGCCGACCGGTTCATGAAGCAGGGCGGCGGTTTTCCGCTGAAGGTGCTCGGCACGCACCGCTTCAGGTTCCGGGGCAACTGGAAGATCCAGCTGGAGAACACCACCGACGGCTATCACTTCCCGATCGTGCACCGCTCCTGGATGAGCTCGGTGGACGGGGAGACGGCCGACATGCTGAGCTTCATGACCGACCCGGCCTCCACCTGCCAGGCCCTCGGCAACGGGCACAGCGTGATGCACATGGTGCCGGCTCACATGGATCTCGACGCGGACGACGGCAGCGAGCCCCTGCAACCCCGATTCGACGGTCTGGTCGCCGAGTTGGAGCAGGGCGGGGCCGACGAGGCGCGGATCCGCAAGCTGGTCCGCGCGATGCACGGCACCGGTTCGAACCTGAACCTGTTCCCCAACGTCGGCCTGTCCTCGGCGTTCTTCCGGGTGCTGCGCCCGGTGAGCGTCGACGAGACGATCATCGAGCACGTCGCGCTCGGCATCGACGCCCCCGACGAGATCGCGGGACCGATCCGCCGCGAACGTCTGCGCATCCACGAGCACTTCCAGGGCCCCTTCGGTTTCGGCACCCCCGACGACTCCGAGGGCTGGGACCGCGTCCAGCGCGGCGCCCGGGCCTGCCCGGAGATGCCGATCATGGTGAACCGCGGCCTGAAGCGTGAGACCGAGGCGCCCGAGGGCTGGGCCACCTCGCACAGCACCGACGAGACCGGTATGCGGGCCGCGTACCGGATGTGGAAGAAGATGATGAGCAATGGCTGACACCGCCACGATCCCCAGCGCCCCCACGGCCACCCTCTCCGACCCGCGCGTCGTGCGGGCCATCGAACTCGCTTGGCACGAGGCCGACTTGCTCGACCGCAAGGAGTACCGGGCCTGGAACGAGCTGTACGCCGAAGACGGCATCTACGTGATCCCGCTCGATGCCACCACCGAGGACTTCGACGACCAGCTGAACATGGTCTACGACGACGCCCGGATGCGGGCCATGCGCGTGGCACGCCTCACCGAGGGCTACGCCATCGCGGCGGTCGACTCGGCCAGGACCGCACGCACCGTGTCACGCTTCGTGGCCGTGGAGACCACCGACGAATCGGTGTCGCTGCGCGCGGCCCAGGTCGTGGTCGCCTATAAGCGGGGCAGCCACCAACTGTGGGCCGGGGACGTCGAGTTCACGGTCCGGTTCGGCACGGACCGCTCCGGGGACCGGATCGTGCGCAAGGTGATCCGGCTGGTGGACTCCGAGGACGCCGTGCCCGCCGCGGGGTTCCTGCTGTGAGCGTCGCCGTCCAGGTGTCCGAGATCGTGGAGGAGAGCGCGGCGGTCCGCTCCCTGCGGCTGCGCAGGGCCGACGGCGCCGCGTTCGGGCCCTTCGCCGCGGGCGCGCACATCGATGTGACCGGCCCGACCGGGGTCCTGCGCCAGTACTCGCTGGCGGGGGACCCGGCCGACCGCTCGTCCGTCCTCATCGCCGTGAAGCGGGAGGACGAGTCCAGGGGCGGCTCGGCCGCGCTCCACCGGGCGGCGGTCGGCGACGAGTTGACGATCGGCCCGCCGCGGAACCTGCTGGGCATCGCCGAGGGCGCCGACCGGCACCTGCTGGTCGCCGGGGGCATCGGCGTCACTCCGCTGCTGAGCATGGCCTACGAACTCCACCGCCGCGGCGCCGACTTCGCGCTGCACTACTTCGTACGCTCGCGCGCCGAGCTCGCCTTCGGCGACCTGCTGGAGCGCCGCGCCGAGTTCCGCGACCGGGTCACCCTCCACATCGGCCGGCCACGGGAGGAGCAGCCCGGTATCCTTCGGCCCTCGGCGGCCACGTTGAGCGCCGCCAGTCATGTCTACACCTGCGGGCCGGTCGGCTTCATGGACCAGGTCACCGCGGTCTTCGCGCCGGTCGTGGGCGAGGCGCAGGTCCATGTCGAGCACTTCTCGGCGGAGCCGGTCGACACCTCGGACGACACACCGTTCACCGTGGAGCTCGACACCGGTGAGGAGTTCGAGGTCCCGGCGGACCGCACGATCCTGTCCGTGCTGGAGGAAGCGGGCATCCCGGTCGGCAAGTCCTGCGAGGAGGGCATCTGCGGCTCGTGCGTCTCCGGTCTGCTGGAGGGCACCGCCGACCACCGCGACCACTGCCTGTCCGCGGCCGAGCACGCGGCGGGCACGGAGATCGCCCTCTGTGTGTCACGGGCACGCTCCGAGCGATTGCGTATCGAACTGTACTGACCGCCGACCGGCGGCACACCGCCCTCCGAGTACGTGCCCCAACTCCCCTGACAGGCCCAGAGGTTCACACATGACCGAGCAGATATCGGCGGCGGCCACCACGGGTTCGCCACCGCCGCCCCGCAGCGGCATCGTCCGCATCGCCATCGCCAGTGGGCTGGGCACGTCCCTGGAGTTCTACGACTTCGCCATCTACGGGACGGCGACCACGCTGGTCCTCACCGACACCTTCTTCAAGACCGACGACGCCTGGTTCGGCACCTTCCTCGGTCTCGCGACCTTCGCCATCGGCTTCCTGATGGCGCCGCTCGGCGCCGCCGGGTTCGGCTGGGTCGGAGACCGGTACGGCCGGCGCTTCGCGCTGCTGCTCACGTTCATCGGCATGGGCGCGGCGACCGTCCTGATGGGTGTGCTGCCGACCTACGCCCAGATCGGTGTCGCGGCGCCACTGCTCCTGGTCGTGCTGCGGATGGGGCACGGCCTGTTCCGTGGTGGTGAGACCGGCGGCGCGGCCGCGCTTGCCATCGAGCACGCCCCTGATGACAAACGGGCCAGGTACGGGGTGTTCGTCGCCCTCGGCTCGCCGTTCGGGACGATCATCGCCAACCTGGCGTTCGCCGCCGTGCTCTTCCTGCCGGACTCCAGCATCGAGTCCTGGGGCTGGCGACTGCCCTTCCTCGCCGGTGGTGTGGCCATCGTCATCGGCGTGTGGATCCGCCGGGGCGTGGCGGAGAGCCCGGTCTTCCAGCAGATGGTGCGCGAGGAGGGCGAGACACTCAAGGACCGGCGCCCGGTGGCCGACGTGTTCCGCTCCAACTGGCGCCGGGTGCTGCTGGCCGCTGGTGTCAACATCGGCCTGAACTCCTGCACGTTCGCGCTGGTCACCTTCATGATGTCCTACGCGACGTCGGCCGCGCCGGACGGTCTCGGGCTGCCCCGGCAGGCGGTGGTCAACGCCAGCACGCTGGGCCTGCTGGTGCACGCGGCCAGCAACGTCCTCGGGGCGTGGGCCTCGGACCGGTTCGGCCGGCGACCGGTCATGTTCGCCGGGGCGCTCTCGTCGCTGGTCGCGGCGCTGGTCATCTTCCCGATCGCCGGCGCGGGCACCGTCGGCGCCCTCACCGTCGCGCTGATGCTCGGCTTCGCGACGACCGGGCTGCTCTTCGGCCCGATGTACACCTTCTTCACCGAGCTCTTCCCCCGTGACCAGCGGCAGTCCGGGATGGGCATCGCCTTCCACCTCGGCGCCGTTCTCGGCGGCGGCATCTCCCCGCTGATCGCGAACCGGATCATCGCCGCGACCGGGGACGCGGTCAACGTCGGCTACTACCTCGCCGGAACCTGCGTGCTGTCCCTGGTGTGTCTGATGGCCCTGCCGGAGACGGCTCCCCGGGCGCTGCTCAAAAGGTAGCGGGCTGCCCGAGGTCCTGTCCCGTTCGGCCGGTGTCAGGTCCGCGATCCGGCCCGCTGCCGCGTCGCACCACCGCGCGGGTGCGGGGCGAGTGCCGGGTGAGCTCGGCGACGGCGGTGATGCCGTCCCCGGGCAAGCGGATGTCGAGGAGGGCGTCGTCGAAGGTGTGGACCCGGCAGTTCGTCACTCCCCCGCAATGCCCCGAACGCGGCCGGCACACTCTCCGTACCCACGTCCTCGGCAGGCGGGCCACCCGGCCGGCCCCCATGGGACCGCTCACCCACTGGCCCCTAACGCAGGTTCTCCCGCGCCCAGTCCTCGAAGCGCGTCAGTGGCAGGCCCAGCGCACGCGCGAACTCCGGGCGGCCCGGCTGGCCCGCGGCGTTCATGAAGGCACCGGAGGCTCCCATGGGCGGCATTCCGGCGGCGAGGGCCTGCTCCAGGGTCAGGTCCGGCGCGGTGATCGGCCGGTCGAGGACGCGGCTGAGGATCTCGGCGACCTCCGCCATCGACCGGTATTCACTGGCCAGTTCGAGCTCCACCTCGTGGAAACGGTCCGGGTCCGCGAGGGCGGCGGCGGCCGCGGTGCCGATGTCGGTGACCGCGGTGAGGGAGAGCCGGGTATCGGGCTTGATGAGAGTGATCAGGCCGCCGTCGATGCCGTGCGGGAAGAGGTAGGCCATGGACGGGAGCAGGTTCTCCATGAAGAAGCCCGGCTTGAGGAGGGTCCAGCGCGGGAAGCCGGCCTTGCGGACCAGGTCCTGGATGGCGGCCTTGGTGTCGAACGTCGGAGCCATGAAGTCCCAGTGGCCCTCGGCCCAGCCGGGGACCTCGGTGTGCTGACCGGCGCCGGTGACGGAGGTGTGCACGAACTGCTCCACCCCGGCCGCCCGGGAGCCTTCGACGAGGTTGGCGGCCTGGGTCAGCTCGTTGTCGAAGTCGACACCCTCGGCGGTGAAGAGGGGCATCTGGACCGAGAAGACGGCGCGGGCGCCCTCGGCCGCGTGCGTCACGGAGGCGCGGTCCAGGAGATCCCCGGTGACGAGCCGGGCCCCGAGCGCGGCGACGGCGCGGGCCCGATCGGTGGCGGGATCCCGGACCAGTGCGCGTACGGGAACACCGGCGGCGAGCAGCGCACGGGCGGTGGCGCCGCCCTGCCGGCCGGTGGCGCCGGTGACGAGCACGGGGGCGGGTGTGAGTGACGGGGTGCTGGGCGGGGTGGGCATGCGAGGACTCCTTCGGCGTAAGGACGTACGGCCGACCGCGGGCAGGCGTCGACCACGGTAAATGGCGGGGCCCGCCATTTATATTCGGATACGATATGGCGGGCCCCGCCACTTAGCAATCCTGGAGCTGATCACATGGTCGAGCGGCAGCGCGCCGACGCCCGGCGCAACTACGAGCGGATCCTCGCCGTCGCCGAGGAGGAGGTCGCCGCACGGGGTGCGGAAGCCTCGCTGGAGCAGATCGCACGCGTGGCCGGGGTCGGCTCGGCGACCGTGCGCAGACACTTTCCGACCCGGCGGGCGCTACTGGAGGCCGTCTCGCGACAGCGGATCGAGGCACTGAGCGCACGGGCACGAGAACTCGACGGCCGAAGCGGCGAGGACGAGAAGGGCGCCCGCCGGAAGGGCGAGGGCAGGCAGGCACTGCTGGAGTGGCTGGGCGAGGTGGTCGCCTACTGCGTCACCGCACGCGGACTTGCGGCAGCCCTCTCGTACGACGAGGGGCACGACCCGGTGGGGGGCAACTCCTGCGCGGCGGCGCTGATCGAGGCAGGAGAGCCGCTCCTGCGGAGCGCCGCACGGGAGGGCGCGGTGGCACCGGCGGTCACGGTCGAGGACCTGATCACCGTTGCCGTCGGCCTCGCCCTCGCAACGGAGCACCACCCCGAGCCGGCGGCTCGCGCCGACACACTGCTCAGGCTTGCGGTGGCGGGGATCAGCCCCGAGCCAGCTGCCGGTACTCGTCGAGCAGACACCGCAACTGCCGCACCATGAAGTCGTAGTACGTGTACATGTCGCGCAGCCGCGCCTGCTGCGCCTCCGGCATGTCGACTCCCTGCTCCAGCGCGGTCCGGGCAAGTTCGAGCAACTGCTCGGTCTGCGTGAGCTGGTGCTGGAGGCAGCCACTCCACGCGTCGTCGCGCCAGACGTAACCGGCCTGGCGCACGCCGGGCACCTTGACCCGTTCGACCGTGCCGTTCGCGATGAGCAGGCGGGTCATCTCCGACGTCGAACCCTTACTGGCCCCGAGCCTCACCTGGAGTTCCGACAGCGTCATGGGGTCGGGGCTGAGCATCAGAACGCCCGCCAGCCGCCCGGCGATCGGCGGCCATCCCATCGCCCGCCCGATCCGCCGGCCGAAGTCCTCGACCAGCGGCCCGTCATCCATGGCTGGCGACACCGATCCTCCCCGTACGGAAAAAACTGAAAATTCATTCTTGACTGAACTTTCCTGGTGCGTCAGATTACCAGCATCCGCACAGGAGTCTCCGGTGCGTGACACTCCCGCATCAAGGAGGAGCGATGGCACAGCACGTTCGCGACCTGATCGTCGTCGGTGCGGGCTCCGCGGGTGCGGCGCTCGCCGTCCGCGCCGCCGCTCGCGGCCGGCGGGTCCTCCTGCTGGAGGCGGGTCCCGACTACCGGTCGGCGCAGATGCCGGAGGCGTGGCGCTCCCCCAACCCCGTGGTGGCCCTCATGGATCCCGCGGCCGCGGAACATCTCGTATGGACCGGCCTGAACTCCTCGCGCACCGAGAAGCAGCCGCAGGTCCCGTACTGGCGCGGCCGCGGGGTGGGCGGCAGTTCGTCCGTCAACGGCCAGATCGCGATCCGCCCCCCGATGGCGGACTTCGAGGAGTGGGCCCGCCTCGGCTGTACCGGCTGGGCGCCCGATGACGTGCTGCCGTACTTCGCGAAGCTGGAGGACGACGAGGAGTTCGGCGACGAGACCTACCACGGGCGCGGCGGGCCGACCCCGATCCACCGGACCCCGAAGGACGCCTGGGGAAGCGTCGACCGGGCCCTGGCCGACTCGGCGCTCGCGGCGGGGTTCGGCTGGGCCCCCGACGTCAACTCCCCCGGCGCCACCGGCCTTTCGCCGTACCCGATCAACTCCCGCGACGGCCGCCGCGTCAGCGTCAACGACGCCTATCTCGAACCCGCACGCGAACTGCCCGGCCTCACCATCCGCGGCGACGCGCTGGTGGACACCGTCCTCTTCGAGAACGACCGCGCGGTCGGTGTGCGCGCGGTGATCGACGGATCCGTCGTCACCGAGTACGCGGACGAGGTGATCCTCAGCGCGGGAGTCATCCACTCCCCCGCGATCCTGCTGCGCTCGGGCATCGGACCCGCCGAACAGCTGCGGGCGCTGGGGATCGAGGTGCGCCAGGACCTTCCGGTCGGTGTCGGCATGCAGGACCACGCGATGACGGTGCTCTCGCTGCCGTTGCGGGCCGAAGCAGTCATCACGTCACCGCACGACCGGCACACCAACGTCTGCGTGCGCTGGTCCAGCGGTTCGGGTACGCACACCGACGACCTCATGTTCGTCTCGCTCAACCAGAACGTGCTGGCCATGGCGACCGCGAACACCCAGGCGCACGCGGGTGCCTTCGGTGTCTGGCTGAACCGGACCCACTCGCGCGGTGAACTCACCCTCGTCTCCACCGACCCCTCGGCACACCCGTACGTCGCCCAGCGCATGCTCTCCGACGCGCGCGATCTCGCCCCGATGCGGGAAGGTGTGCGCGCCCTCGTCGAGTTGAGCGGCAGCGCCGGGACGGCCGCCGTCCTGGGCGGATCGGTCGAAGAGGCGAACGGCCCGCTGTTCGCGGCCCTGGCGGACGACAGCGCCCTCGACGACCACCTGCTCGCCACGGTCATCGACGCCCAACACGGCACGAGCACCTGCCGGATGGGCGCGCCCGGCGCCGCGGGGACGGTCGTCGACCCGGCGTGCCGGGTGCAGGGTGTCCGGGGACTGCGGGTCGTGGACGCCTCGATCTTTCCGTCCGTGCCGAGGGCCAACACCAATCTCGCCGCCATCATGACCGGCGAACTCATGGCCGACCGTCTCGACGCCTGACACCGCCCGTCACGCACGGCGTCCCGTACCGAACGGAAACGGCCTCCACCGGGGAAGCCCTCGCGCGGTGCACGGCGGCGAGGTGCTCGCGGACGTAGGCGATACGTTCCGGGTCGTTGACGTCGCGGTGAGCGACGCGGGGTCCTTCAGCAGGTCCTCGGGGTACTCGCCCCGCAGCATCGGCCCGGTGAAGACCCGGTTGGCCGGCGCGTCGAAGCGCCGGGCGGCGTCCGTGTCCCCGGCAGAGCCGGCCAGCGGGCGCACATGGTGCACGTTGAGTGTCACCGACACCTCGGCGGCCGGGCGCAGTTGCGAGCGCAGTGCCTGAACGGCCAGGCCGTGTCCCAGGTTGAGGTGATGGGCGGCGCGCAGGGCGGCGACCGGCTCGGTGCGGCCGGGGGCGTGCACGCCGGACGCGTAGCCGAGGAAGGCGCTGCACCAGGGCTCGTTGAGGGTGGTCCAGGTGTCGAAGGGCAACGGTTACTTCGCGCCGATTTCGGCGATCAGCGCCTCGACGCGGGTCTTGATCTCGTCGCGGATGGGCCGGACGGCCTCGACGCCCTTGCCGGCCGGGTCTTCGAGGGCCCAGTCGAGGTACTTCTTACCGGGGAAGACCGGGCAGGCGTCGCCGCAGCCCATGGTGATGACGTAGTCGGATGCCTGGACCGCCTCCGCGGTCAGCACTTTCGGCTCGGCGGCGGCGATGTCGACGCCGACCTCACGCATGGCCGCGATGGCGGACGGGTTGACCTGGTCACCGGGGATCGAGCCGGCGGAGCGGACCTCGACGCGGCCCCCCGCCAGGTGGTCGAGGAACCCGGCGGCCATCTGCGAGCGGCCCGCGTTGTGCACGCAGACGAACAGCACGGAGGTGAGCGGAGCGGAGGGGGCGGTGGGCATGGCTCTTCCTTTACGGGTGGCGAGTCGGACCCTCTGCGGGTGGCGGGGCGGGCCGCTCGAGCGATCAGCCCGGACCGACATCGCCCCAGAGCGGCGCCACGTCACAGCGACATCAGTCCCGAGTGGTATCAGTACAGAGTGATGTGACACTATCAGCCCATGATGACGTCAGTCGACACTGACCTGATCCGAGTCCTCGCCGACCCGCTCAGGCTCAAAATCGTGAATCTGCTCGCCCACGAGACCTTGTGCACGACACACCTGGTCGAGGAGACCGGGGCCAGGCAGACCAACCTCTCCAACCACCTCAAGGTCCTGCGCGAGGCGGGTGTCGTGGACACGGAGCCCTGCGGCCGGTTCACGTACTACCGGCTCAGGCCGGACGTCATCACCGCTCTGGCCGGCCAGTTCACCGAGCTGGCCGAGACCGCCCGCACCACCATCGACACCGACCGCAAGCGAGCCTGCTGATGACGACGACGGACCCCGGCAGCAGGACTCCCGCGCAGGCGGGGACCGCCGACGCCTCGATCGTCGCCAAGCTCTCCACGCTTGACCGCTTTCTCGCCGTGTGGATCCTGCTGGCCATGGCGGTCGGCCTCGGGCTCGGCCGCCTGATCCCCGGCATGAACGACGCCCTCGCCAAGGTCGAGATCGGCGGCATCTCGCTGCCGATCGCCATCGGCCTGCTCGTGATGATGTATCCGGTCCTCGCCAAGGTCCGCTACGACAAGCTGGACACGGTCACCGGCGACAAGAAGCTGATGGTGTCGTCGCTGGTCATCAACTGGATCGTCGGCCCGGCGGTGATGTTCGCCCTCGCATGGATCTTCCTGCCGGACCTGCCCGAGTACCGCACCGGCCTCATCGTCGTCGGGCTCGCCCGCTGCATCGCGATGGTCATCATCTGGAACGACCTGGCGTGCGGCGACCGCGAGGCCGCCGCCGTGCTGGTCGCCCTCAACTCCGTCTTCCAGGTCGTCGCGTTCAGCCTCCTCGGCTGGTTCTACCTCGACCTGCTGCCGCAGTGGCTCGGCCTGGGCGACGGCCAGGGCCTGGACGTGTCCGTGTGGCACATCGCGCTGAACGTGATCGTGTTCCTGGGCATCCCACTGGTCGCCGGATTCCTGACCCGCCGTATCGGCGAGAGGAGGCTTGGCCGAGACCGCTACGAGTCCAACTTCCTTCCCAGGATCGGACCTTGGGCGCTGTACGGCCTGCTCTTCACGATCGTCATCCTCTTCGCCCTGCAGGGCGACGCGATCACCTCGGAGCCGGTCGACGTCGTCCGGATCGCGCTGCCGCTCCTGGTCTACTTCGCGGTGATGTTCTTCGGGAGCTTCCTCCTGGGCAAGGCACTCGGGATGCCCTACGACCGCACGGCGACACTCGCCTTCACGGCCGCGGGCAACAACTTCGAGCTGGCCATCGCGGTCGCCATCGCCACCTTCGGCGTCACCAGCGGCCAGGCACTGGCGGGTGTCGTCGGCCCGCTGATCGAGGTGCCCGTCCTCATCGGACTCGTCTACGTGGCCCTGGCCTGGCGCAAGAGGTTCACACCCACCGCACCGGTATAAGCGTTCAACCGGCGGGGCGCAGCGCCAGCAACTGCCCCATGCCCGCCAGCACCGACGGCTCGACCCGGTAGTACACCCACGTCCCCCGCCGCTCGGAGGCGAGCAGTCCGGCGTCCTTGAGCTTCTTCAGGTGGTGGGAGACGGTCGGCTGGGAGACACCGACGTCGGAGATGTCGCAGACACAGGCCTCCCCGCCCTCGTGGGAGGCGACGAGCGAGAACAGGCGCAGGCGGACCGGGTCGCCGAGCGCCTTGAACATTCGGGCCGCCGTCTCCGCCTCGTCGGAGGTGAACGGCCGCTCCGTCAGCGGCGGGCAGCAGGGCGCCGCGTTCTGGCCGTCGGCCTCGATGAGCGGCAGCACCTTCGTCTTCGACATCCATCTATGTTCACACACGTCGAATCAAGAGGGCGAGAGCGAACCCCCTCCATGAATTCGACAAACGTCTATATTGACGTCCACCGAAACAGGTGCGACGCTGACCGGGCAAGCCATCGACAAACGTCGAAACAAAGAAGAGGGGCGGCTGCTGACATACGTCGGACCCACCCCACACACCCGCCAGGAGGCACGCCATGTCCCGCGTCCAACTCGCGCTCCGCGTACCGGACCTGCAAGCGTCCATCGCCTTCTACAGCAAGCTGTTCGGCACCGAACCAGCCAAGCTCCGCGACGACTACGCCAACTTCGCCATCACCGAACCACCGCTCAAGCTCGTCCTGATCGAAGGCACCGCAGAGCAGACGAGCCGCCTGGACCACCTCGGCGTAGAAGTCGAATCCACCGAACAGGTTCACGCGGCGACCGCTCGCCTCGCGGAGGCAGGACTGACCACCACGGAGCAGAACGACACCACCTGCTGCTACGCCCTCCAGGACAAGGTCTGGGTGCACGGCCCCGGCCAGGAACCCTGGGAGTTCTACGTGGTCAAGGCCGACGCAGCCGCCGAGACCGCCGAACCGGCGGCCGCCGCAGGCGACAGGTGCTGCTGACCGACTACCGACTGAGCCTGACGCACAGAGCCTCGATGAACCAGGCGAACACCGGCGCCAGGCTCGGCTGGACCGGCCATCCGTTGATCATGGCCAGGAGCCGCCAATAGCGTTCCGTGCGGGGGTCGTTGGCGACCCCCAGGCGCGTCAGCAGCCAGCGGCGCCGCTTGGCCACCGCTCTCAGCACCGCACGCCGCAGGCGCAGGGTTCGGATCTGCACGTCCAGAGCGTCCGCGTGCGCGGTCGCGACCTCGGGTACCGTGATCTCCCGGTCGAGGACCTGCCGGATGACGGCGAGTTCCAGTCCCAGATCGCGCAAGGTCCGCACCAGATCCAGACGCGCGAGCGCATCGATGTCGTAGCGCCGGTAGCCCGCCGGGCTGCGGTCGGTCGACGGCACGATTCCCGTGTCGGAGTAGAACCGAATGGCCTTCACCGTCAGCCCGGTCCGCCGGGCCAACTCCCCGATCGTGCAAAGCGTGTCGCCGTCCATGCCCCCACCTTGGCGTCTCCCCTTACAGGAGACTCAAGTACTCAAGTCAGAGGAGATCCGGAGTGTCCGGCACTGCCGTCAGTCGCCCTCCGACCCCCGCCGCGGTCTCGCGCAGCCAGATGTGGGCGGCGTCGTGGGTGTGCACCGGGTGCCACCACATGGCTTCCTGCAGGGGGACGGCCTCGTACGGTGGATCCACGACGCGGACGGCGGTGATCGGCGCCATCAGCCGGGCCAGGCGGGCCTGGACGAGGGCGATGCGACGGGTGCCCGCCACCAGCAGGGGCAGCAGCTGGAAGCTGTCGACGGAGACCTCCACCTGCGGTTCGATGCCGAGCATGCCGAGCTGGCGGACCGCCGGGGCGTCGTAGGTGCGCTGGTACGTGACCCAGGGCAGGGTCGCCAGGTCCCGCAGGGTCAGCCGGCCCTCGAGGCTCGGGTGGTTCTCGGCGACGAGGAAGACCCAGCGGTCGTCGTAGAGATCGGTGGCGGGGAAGTCGCTGATGACGCCGTGCGGCATGAGCAGTCCGTCGACCGCGCTGAGCAGCGTCGCCGTGTCGTCGACGACGGTGGGCGGGGTCTGTGTGAAGCGCAGCCGGATACCGGGAGCCTCCTCGTGCACGACGCGGGCGAGTTCGGTGCCGAACACGGAGACGGCGTAGTCGGACGCCACCAGCCGGAACTCGCGGGACTCCTCGGCCGGGTCGAAGTCGGCCTGGCTGGCGAAGAGCCGCTCCAGGACGTCATAGGCGGTGGACGTGCGGTCGAGCAGCACCTGGCCGAGCGCCGTCAACTCGTAGTGGCCGCCGACGCGGGCGAGCAGGTCGTCGTCGAAGTGCCGGCGCAGCCGGGACAGGGCCGCGCTCATCGCGGGCTGGCTCAGGCCGACGCGCTCCCCGGCACGTGTGACGTTGCGCTCCTCCAGGAGGGCGCGCAGGGCCACCACGAGGTTGAGATCCAGGCGGGCCAGATTCACGAGTTCCTCTCCTTGCACATTGTCTCATCGCACCGTTCTGACCAGGGTATATCTGTCCGGCGGATGCTTCTCATCCACACAATCTATTTCCCTGATCACGGGTACCGGGTCCAGATTGGACCCACCGCAATCAGGAGGACATGTCCGTGAAACCCGCCCCCGCATCCCCGCTCTTCGCCGGCCCCTTCGCGCTCGCGACCCTCTCGGCTCCGGATGGACCGGCCTTCCCCGCGCTCGTCACGGCCGACGCGTCCGTCGCGGATCTGCGCATCGCCTTCGGCGACGACCAGTTGACGACGCGCCGGCTCCTGGAGGACTGGCCGACAGCACTGCCCCGACTCCGGGCTCTGGCGGACGAGAACTCGGCGGAGCGCAGCCCGCTGGCCGACTTCCGTGTGCATGCCCCGGTCGAGCCGCGCCAGGTGCTCCAGTCCGGAGCCAACTACCGGCAGCACGTCATCGACCTCCACGTCGCGCACCGCACCCCCGGCGACGAGCGCCCCGAGGAGGAGCGGCGCGCGGAGGCCGCCGAGATCATGGACCGCAGGGCGACCGAGGACCTGCCGTACGTCTTCATCGGCCTGCCGAGCGCCATCACGGGCCCCTACGACGATGTCGTACTGCCCGCGTGGGCCGAAAAGCCGGACTGGGAGCTGGAGTTGGCGGTCGTCATCGGCAGGCCCGCCCACCGGGTGTCGGTCGAGGAGGCGCTGGAGTACGTCGCCGGTTACACCATCGCCAACGACCTAACCGACCGGGCCACCGTCTTCCGCCGGGACATGCCGCAGATCGGCACGGACTGGCTGCGCAGCAAGAACGCGCCCGGGTTCACGCCGCTGGGCCCGTGGATCGTGCCCGTCGAGTCGATCGCCGACACCGGTGACCTGCGGCTCACCCTGAAGCTGAACGGCGAGACGATGCAGGACGAGTCCACCAAGGACATGATCTTCAACGTGGCCCGGATGGTGTCCTACGCCTCCCAGAGCTCCCAACTCCTGCCCGGAGACCTGGTGTTGACCGGCTCTCCGGCCGGCAACGGCATGCACTGGGGGCGCCTGCTGCGCGACGGCGACGTGATGGACGGCTCCATCACCGGGCTCGGCGCCCAGCGCACCCGCTGCGTCGCCGAGGAGGTGACGTCGTGACCCTGAACAGGAACGATCCCGAAGGCGCGATCGCCGAGGCCGCCAAGTCGTACTCGAACTGGGGACGTTGGGGCGAGGACGACCGCCTCGGCACCCTGAACTTCCTCGACGAGGCGAAGCGCCGCGAGGGCGCCGCACTCGTCCGCCGGGGCGCCAGCTTCTCCCTCTCCCAGCGCTTCGACATGAACGGCCCGCAGAAGGGCTGGCGGCGCCGCACCAACCCCGTGCACACCATGCTCGACACCGGCGTCGACGCGGCCCTCGCCAACCAGGGCTTCCCGCACGGCATGGGCGGCGCCGACGACGTGATCGCCATGCCACTGCAGTGCTCCACCCAATGGGACGGCCTCGGCCACATCTTCGACCACGGCAAGGCGTGGAACGGTCGGCCGGCCGAGCAGGTCGTCACCTCCGAGGGCGATCTGGTCACCGGCATCGAGCACATGGCGCCGTACGTCGCCGGGCGCGGCGTCCTCCTCGACGTGGGCCATGTCGTAGGCGCCGACGGCGAGTTGCCGGACGCCTTCGCCATCACCGAGGAGCATCTGAGCGCGACCGCCGACGCCCAGGGGGTACGGGTCGGGCGCGGCGACATCGTCCTCGTACGCACCGGGCAGCTCGCGCGGGCACGTCGGGACGGCTGGGGCGACTACGCGGGCGGCCCGGCCCCCGGCCTGTCGTTCACGTCGGCCGGCTGGCTGCACCGCACCGAGATCGCCGCGATCGCCACCGACACCTGGGGCTTCGAGGTCAGGCCCAACGAGTTCGAGCACGCCTTCCAGCCGCTGCACCAGGTCGCCATCCCCAACATCGGCCTGCTCATCGGCGAGATGTGGGACCTGGACGCGCTCGCCGCGGACTGCGCGGCCGACGGCGTGTACGAGTTCTGGCTCACGGCCGCGCCCCTGCCGATCACGGGCGCCGTCGGCTCGCCGGTCAACCCCGTCGCCGTCAAGTAGCCCCGCGGTCCGAGCCCTCCTCCAACCGCCTCCCCGCTTTCAACCTCCTTGAGATACAACGGAGATCCCTTCATGAGCTCACCCCGCACGGTCCTCGTCATCGGCGGCGGCGCGGCCGGCAACGCCGCCACCATCCTGCTGCGCCGCGCCGGTGTCACGGTCGACCTGATCGAGGCGAAGGACGACTGGAACGCCACCGCCGGATCCGGCATCACCCTCCAGGGCAACGCGCTGCGCGTCCTGCGCGAACTCGGCGTGTGGGAGCAGATGGAACGGTCCGGGTACGGGTTCGACTCGGTCGGCATCACCGCCCCCGACGGCACGGTCCTGCACGTCGCCGAGGACCTGCGCACGGGTGGCGACGAGCTGCCCGCCACCGTCGGTATGCAGCGCCCGCATCTGCAACGCGTCCTGATCGACGCGGTCCGCGCGAGCGGTGCCACCGTCCGCCTGGGCGTGCGGGCCACGTTCTTCGAGCAGTCCGCCGACAACGACGGTGTCACCGTCCGCTTCACCGACGGCAGCGAGAGCCACTACGACCTGGTGATCGCCGCCGACGGCCTCGGCTCCACCACCCGCGCGGCCATCGGCATCCAGGACAAGCCGGAGCCGACCGGTATGGCCATCTGGCGCGTCGCCGCTCCCCGCCCGTCCGGTGTCACCCGCACCGACCTCGCGTACGGCGGCTCGGCCTTCATCGCCGGCTACTGCCCCACCAGCGAGTCGACCCTGTACGCGTACGTCGTCGAGGCCAAGCGCGACCGGGCGACGATCCCGGTCGACTCCTACGCGGACGAGATGCGCCGCCTGGCTTCGACGTACGGCGGTCACTGGCCGGAGATCACCGCGCACATCACCGACCCGGGACAGGTCAACTACACCTGGTTCGACCGGATGTTGGTGGAGGGTTCGTGGCACCGCGGCCGCGTCGTCCTGGTCGGAGACGCCGCGCACTGCTGCCCGCCCACGCTCGCGCAGGGCGCGGCCCTCTCCCTTGAGGACGCGCTCGTGCTGACCGAGATGCTGACCAGCACCGAAGTCTGGGACGACGCCCTCTTCCAGGCGTACTACGAGCGCCGCATCGCGCGGGTACGTCCCGTCGTCGAGGCCTCCGTACAGATCGGCCAGTGGCAGCTGGACGGCGTCCGCGACGCCGATGTCCCCGGCCTGATGGGCCGCACCATGACGATGCTGCGGGAGCTGCCGTGACCCACACACCACCCACCGTCGACGTGCACGCGCACGTCCTGCTGCCCGAGGTCGAGGCGCTGGTCGACGGTCTGCCGGGGCACGCGGAGGCGCGCTCCCTGGACGCCCGCCGCAACGGCCCGGCCGCGCTGAAGGTCAACGGCCGGATGATCGGCGAGCGCATCGAGCGCCTGACGGATGTGTCGGCGCGGCTCGCCGTGATGGACGCCCAGGGTGTGGACATCCAGGTGGTCAGCCCATCGCCCTCGCACTACCACTACTGGGCGGACGAGGAGACGGCCGAGAAGGTGTACCGGCTCGCCAATGAGGCGACCGCGGCGCACTGTTCGGCCGCCCCCGACCGGCTGCGCGGCCTCGGCCTCGTACCCCTCCAGCACCCCGAACACGCCGTGCGCGCACTCGACCACGCCCTCGACCAGGGGCTGGCCGGTGTCGAGATCTCCAGCCACGCACCGGCCCGCGAACTGTCCGACCCCGCGTACGAGCCGCTGTGGGCCCGCGCCGCCGAAACGGGGGCGCTGGTGTTCCTGCACCCGTTCGGCTGCACCCTCGACGAGCGCCTCGACCAGTGGTACCTGTCCAACTCCGTTGGCCAGCCCACGGAGAACGCGGTCGCCCTCTCCCACCTGATCTTCTCCGGCGTCCTCGACCGCCACCCCGATCTGCGGATCATCGCGGCCCACGGCGGCGGCTACCTGCCCACCCACATCGGCCGCGCCGACCACGCCTGGCGAGCCCGCCCGGACGCCCAGGGCTGCCGCGAGGCACCCAGCAGCTACCTCAAGCGTCTCTACTTCGACTCGCTCGTCCACGACCCCTACGTACTACGGGAGTTGGTGCGGGCGACGGGCCCGGACCGGGTGTTGCTCGGCTCCGACTTCCCCTTCGACATGGGCAGCGAGGACCCGCTCGGCGACCTGCGCGCCACGGAGCTGCCCGCCGCCGCCTTCGACGCCATCCGCGGCGGCAACGCCTCCGCTCTCCTCCGAAAGGACTGATCCACCGTGAACGGACGCCTGCTCACCCACCTGCGGCACGTCGATCTCGCCGTGCCCGACTACGACAAGCAGCTCGACTTCTACTCCGGTGTCTGGGGCCTGACCAAGGTCACCGAGGACTCCGGCATCTCCTTCCTCGCCGCCGAGGGCTCCCCGGAGCAGTACGTCGTCCGCCTCCGCGAGGCCGAGGAGAAGCGCCTCGACCTCGTCTCGTACGGGGCGGCTTCGGCGGCGGACGTGGACGCACTCGCCGAGCAACTCCTCCCCGGTGGAGTCCAGTTGATCTCACAGCCGGGCAAGGTCGACACCCCCGGCGGCGGCTACGGCTTCCGCTTCTTCGACGTCGACGGCCGCACCATCGAGGTCTCCGCCGACGTGGAGGTCAGGCGGCACCGCAAGATCGAGGAGAAGGAGGCCATCCCGGTCAAGCTCTCCCACGTCGTCCTCAACTCCCCCGATCTGAACCGGACCCGGGAGTGGTACGAGCGCCACCTCGGCTTCGCGCTCTCCGACACCCTCTCCTCGCCGCACATGGGCGAGGTCATGCACTTCATGCGGATCTCCAACCAGCACCACTCGATGGCGATCGCGCAGGGCCCGCACACCGCGCTGCACCATGTCTCCTTCGAGATGCGCGGCCTGGACGAGTACATGCGCGGCTCGGGCCGTGTCATGCGCGCCGGGTTCAAGAAGGTCTGGGGCCCGGGTCGGCACATGGCGGGCGACAACACGTTCACGTACTTCCTCGACCCGCACGGCAACACCGTCGAGTACACGACGGAGCTGGAGGAGCTCGACGAGGACACCTGGCACCCGCACGTCTACGACTTCTCGAAGCCCGAGGTCACCGACCAGTGGGGTACGGCGAACGCGATGAACGAGCTCATCGCCAAGGAGTCCTTCAACGACGTCGACCGCGGCGTGTTCGTCGCCCCGCCGGTCTGAGCCCGAGCCACCCCTCTTCCTCTCCCACCGGCAGGAGCCACCCATGCGTTTCGCCGCGTACGAACATCAGCACCTCCGTCACGTGGCCGTCGTGGAGGACGACGGCACGCTCTTCCCCTTGCCCGATGTCACCTCCCTCGCCACCCTCCTTCGGGAGACCGAGGGCCTTGCGGGGCTGCTGGCCGCCGGCGCGGCATCGCTCGATGTGCCTCCCGGCCCGCACGTCTCCGAGGTACGCCTGCTGCCGCCGCTGGAGCCCGTCTCCGTACGGGACTTCGTGACCTTCGAGGAGCACGTCGAGGGCGTCCGCCGCTCCGTCGACGGCGTCGCGGGCGTTCCCGAGCAGTGGTACGCGGCGCCCACCTTCTACTTCACCAACCCGCACGCCGTCTTCGGCCCGCACGACGACATTCCCGTGCCGCCCGGATCGACGGTCCTGGACTACGAGCTCGAGGTGGCCGCCGTCATCGGCCGCGAGGGCCGCGACCTCACACCCTCCCAGGCCCGCGAGCACATCATCGGCTACACCGTCTTCAACGACTGGTCCGCCCGCGACCTCCAGTCCGCCGAGATGAAGGTCGGACTCGGTCCCTGCAAGGGCAAGGACACCGCCAGCACCCTCGGCCCGTACCTGGTCACCGCCGACGAACTGGAGCCGTACCGCGACACCGACGGCTTCCTGCGTTTGGCGCTGACTGCCGAGGTCAACGGCGAGACGATCGGCAAGGACCTGCTCTCCAACATGAGTTGGACCTTCGAGGAGATGGTGTCCTACGCCTCGCGCGGCACCCGCGTCGTCCCCGGCGACGTACTCGGCTCCGGCACCTGCGGCAACGGCGGCTGCCTCGCCGAACTGTGGGGCCTGCGCGGCGAGCAGACCCCGCCTCCCCTCAAGCCCGGCGACACCGTCACCCTCACCGTCGAAGGCATCGGCAGCGTCTCCAACACGATCGCCCCCGGCGCGGAACCGGTCCCGCTCCCGGCCGGCCGCCGCCGCACCCGGGAACGGCCGTGAGCGGTCGCCTCGCGGGCCGGGTCGTCGTCATCACCGGCGCGGCCCGCGGCCAGGGCGCGGCCGAGGCGGCGGCCCTGACACACGAGGGCGCCACGGTCATCGCCACCGACGTCACCGAGACCGACGGCGTCCGCCGTCTCGACGTCACCGTCGATCACCAATGGGCCCAACTCGCCGCCGAGCTAAGGGAGTCGTACGGCCAGGTGCACGGCCTCGTCAACAACGCGGGCATCACCTGGCGGGCCCGCCTCGGCGACGTACGCGCCGAGGACTTCGCCCGCGTCCACGCCGTGAACGTCACCGGCCCGCTCCTCGGCATGCAGCACCTCACCCCGCTGATGCCACCCGGCGCCTCCGTCGTGAACGTGGGCTCCTCCGCCGCCCTCACCGCCCACTACCCGGTCGCGTACACGGCCAGCAAGTGGGCGCTGCGGGGCCTGTCGAAGACCGCCGCACTCGAACTCGGCCCGCGCGGCATCCGCGTCAACACCATCCATCCGGGCTTCATCGAGACCGAGATGACCGCGTCGGCCGCCCCCGCCTTCCGTGCGAGCAACCTCCGCGAGACACCACTGGGCCGCACCGGAACGGTCGACGAGATCCCCCCTCTCGTTACGTTCCTCCTCTCCGACGACGCGTCCTTCATCACGGGCGCCGAGATCCCGGTCGACGGCGGCTACACGGCCCACGGCGGCGCCAAGTCCATCTCCGACGCGCTGCGCGAGCCATAGCTGATCGTGGGGCCGACGGGGTGCCCGCTCCCGGTGGCCACACCCCGTATCGACTAGGGTCCGTGACGTGGACACCCCCCGCCTGTTCGACGGCAGACTCAAACTGCGGCACCTGCTGCTCGTGGACTCGCTCTCCCGGCAGGGGACCGTGGTGGGGGCCGCGAGCGAACTCCATGTGACGCAGCCCGCCGCCACCCGGAGCCTGCACGAGGTGGAGGACATCCTCGGTGTCCCGCTGTTCGAGCGCGGGCCGCGCGGGGTCACCGCCACCGTGTTCGGGGAGGCCTTCACCCAGCACGCGCGCGCTGTGCTCGCCCAGCTCACCCGGGCGGGCAGGCATGTCGTGGAGCTGGCGGAGGCGGAGCGCGGGACCGTCGTGGTCGGCATCCATCTGGCGGGGTCGAACGTGCTGCTGCCGCGTGCGGTGGCGGCGCTGAAGCGTGCGCATCCGCTGCTGACGGTGGTCGTACGGGAGGCCTCGCCGGAGGAGTTGCTGCTCGATCTGGAGGCCGGGCGCATCGATCTCATCGTCGGCCGGCTGACCGCGCCCTCCGGCGACGGCCTGATCCGGCACGCGCTGTACGACGAGTCCGTGGGTCTGGTCGTCCGTGCGGGCCATCCCCTGGCGGGGCGGGAGGGCGTCGACATCGCGGACACCCTCGGCTTCCCCTGGATCCTGCCCGGTCCGCAGACCACCCTGCGCCGCGAGGTCGAGGAGCTCTTCGTCCGCCGGGGGCTCACCCTGCCGAGGAACCGGGTGGAGGCCACCTCGTACCTCACGGTGCGTCAACTGCTGCTGGAGACCGATGTGGTGGCGGTGCTGCCCGCGCTGATCGTGCGGGACGACGGCCGGCTCGCGCCGCTGTCCGTGCCCCTGGAGCCAGTGGGGCACCGGGTGGGGGTGACGCTGCCGGCCGGCCGCACGCTCAGCCCGTCGGGCGAGGCGCTGCTGAAGGCGCTGGAGCAGACCGCGGCACTGATGACCGAGGACTCCCCCGGCCTTCGACAGGAGAAGTCCTCGTAGTCCTCGTCATGGCGGCGTCCCGGCGGCGGCCACCGCGCGGCGCGGGAGTCACAGCCCCAGGTAGCGCTCCGCGTTGCCGCGGGTGATCTTGTGTCGCGCCTCCTCGGTGAGGAAGTCGCTCTTGCGGACCACCTCGCCCACCGGCCGCTCCCCCAAGGGGTACGGGTAGTCGCTTCCCACCATGACGTGGTCCTCGCCGACGGTGTCCACGAGGAGCCGCAGCGCGCGCTCGTCGAAGACGACCGAGTCCACGGAGAACCGGCCCAGGTAGTGCGAGGGCGGGTACTGCGAGGTGCCGATCACGTCGTTGCGGCCGTGCCAGGCGTTCTCCATGCGGCCCAGCCAGAAGGCGAAGGAGCCGCCGCCGTGTGCGAAGCAGATCTTCAGCCGGTCGTCGATGCGGTCGAAGACACCACCGAGCACCATCGCCAGGATCGACAGGTGTGTCTCCGAAGGCATCGCCGTCAGCCACCGTGCCATCCACCGGTCGAGGCGGGGCGAGTTGTCCATGTCCCAGGGGTGCACGAACACCGGAACGTCCAGGGACGCGCAGTGCTGGAGGAAGGTCACCACCCCGGCGCTGTCCAGGTCCTGATCGCCGACGTGGTTGCCGATCTCCACGCCCCGGT
This sequence comes from Streptomyces sp. NPDC102360, assembly GCF_044766085.1. NCBI lineage: Bacteria > Bacillati > Actinomycetota > Actinomycetes > Kitasatosporales > Streptomycetaceae > Streptomyces > Streptomyces sp. NPDC102360. The sequence goes on from NZ_JBIWLG010000013.1 coordinate 230,305, forward strand.
GACCGGCCGCCACGGCGCGTTCCACCTCGCGGCAGGCGGCGTCGGGGTCCTGGAGGGGGACCTGGCAGAAGGGGATCAGGCGGTCCTGCGCGGGCGCGGTGACCTCCAGGGCCAGGTCGTTGAAGATCCGTGCGATCCTCGCCGCCTCGGCGCCGCTGCGGCCGTAGTGGAAGAACGCCGGGGTCGGTGACACCACCTGGGTCCGTACGCCGTCCGCGTCCATGTCGCGCAGCCTGACCTCCGCGTCCCAGGCGTTCGCCCGGATACGCCGGAACTCGGAGGACCCGGTCATGATGACGGCCTCGGACTCGGACTCGATCCGCAGCCACGGTGCGTCGGGGCCGCCGAGATCCGACAGGTCCGGCCAGCCCTTCGGTACGTAGTGGGTGTGGACATCGATCACGTCTGACACCGTTCAGCCCTTCCCGGGGTGCAGCGCGCCGCACGCGGAGCAGACGCGGGCCTTCTCGTCGCCGTAGAACTCCTCGAAGACCGGCGGGAGATCGGCCACGATGTCACGCACCTGCAGCTCCACCTCGTGCACGGTCGCCGAGCAGGAGAGGCAGAACCAGAGGAACTTCTCCAGCTTGCCCTCCTCGCGGACCCGCTCGATGACCAGGCCGATGGAGTCCGGGTCGGGGCGTTGCGGCGAGTGCGGCACGTTGCCGGGGAGCAGCCAGGCCTGGCCCTGCTTGATGTGTACCGTGCGCGGTCCGTCCTCGGTCATCAGGTTGACGTGCATGTCCCCCTTGACCTGGTAGAACCACTCCTCGTACGGGTCCAGGTGGAAGTCGGTGCGCTGGTTGGGGCCGCCGACGATCTGGACGATGAAGTCGTTGCCGAGTGACATGGTGCGGTTGTTCACCGGAGGCTTGAGCAGGTGTGCGTGGTCGTCGATCCAGCCCTGGAAGTCGATGACCTCGGGGATGTCGGTCACGGTGTCTCCTCGGTGGTTGCGGTCGCGGGCAGGTGTGCCACGGCCTGGATCTCGATGAGCAGGTGGGGGTGCGGCAGTTGATGCACGGCGACGGTGGTCCTGGCAGGCCCGCTCTCGTCGAAGTGCTGTCCGTAGACCTCGTTGTAGCCGCCGAAGTCGTTCATGTTGACCAGATAGGTGGTCACTTGGACGACGTCGGCGAGGCTGCCGCCCGCGTCGGCGAGGATGTCTCCGATGTTCTCCAGGACCGCGCGGGTCTGCGCCCGGATGTCGAGGTCCGTGGTGCCCATCTCGTCCGTGGAGACACCGACGAAGGTGTTGTCGGTCCGCCGCGAGCTGGTGCCGGAGACGAACACGAGGTCCCCCGCGCGCCGGAAGTGCGGGAAGCGGCCACGCGGTGTCGCCTTCCCCGGAACGATGCGTGCCTCGCCCATCACACACTCCTCACGGTGACGCGGCCGAGGCCTGACACCTCACAGGTGGTGACTCCCGCGGTCAGTGGCATCGCCGCGGTGGCCGCGCCCGCGAGCACCACGTCCCCGGCGCGCAGCGGGACGGACCTGCGCCGTGCCATGTCGAGCAGCGCGCGCAGGGCGTTCAGGGGCCCGTCCAGGATGGCTACGGTCGAGCCCGTCACCTCCTGCTCCGCGTTGCTCAACCGTACGGTCAGGTCGCCGACGTCCCGGAGCGGCGACCAGGCGCCGATCGCGTAGCCGGCCGCGGAGGTGTTGTCCGCGACCACGTCCTCGTAGGTGAACCGGAAGTCCCGGTAGCGGGAGTCGATGATCTCCAGCGCGGGTGCCACGGCGTCCACGCAGGTGGTGATGTCGGTGTCCGGGGCGGCCGGGTCCACGTCCCGGGCAAGCCGGAAGGCGACCTCGGGCTCGACCTTCGGGTGGATGAGGCGCGAGAGTTCGACATCGCCGCCGTCGGCCACGCGCATCGCGTCGGTCAGCCGGCCGACGATGATCTCCGAGACACCCATCTGCGCCATCTTGGCCTTGCTGGTGAAGCCCAGCTTGACGCCGGTGATCCGCTCACCGCGTGCGGTGCGCCGGTCGAGCAGCGCGGCCTGGACGGCGTAGGCGTCGTCGATGGTCAGGGTGTGGGTGTCGGCGAGGCTGAGCGTGTCGGTGACGGCGGTCTGGGCTGCGTCGAGCCGCCCGGCCAACTCGTCGACGGTGTGCGCGTCGAGCATCAGGTGCGTCCTTCGGTTCGGGTGGTGGCGGTGTGCGCGGTCGCATCCCGCGGGCCGCCGAGAGCATCTCTGGTCGGGGTCACAACTGCACGCATACGTTGGTGGGTTCGGTGTAGAAGTGCAGGGACGAGGCGCCTCCCTCGCGGCCGAGGCCGGACAGGCCAACGCCGCCGAAGGGAGAGCGCAGGTCGCGCAGGAACCAGGTGTTGACCCAGGCCATGCCCACGTTCATGGCCTGTGCCACGCGGTGGCCGCGCCGCAGGTCCTGTGTCCATACGGAGGCGGCGAGACCGTACTCGGTGTCGTTGGCCAGCGCGATCGCCTCCTCTTCCGTGTCGAAGGGGATCAGCGCGGCGACGGGGCCGAAGATCTCCTCGCGGACCGGCCGGTCGGCGTTGGTCAGGCCGGTCCAGAGCGTCGGTTCGATCCATGAGCCGCCGTCCAGGTGCCCGCCGAGGCTCGGGATGTTGCCGCCGGTGAGGACCTTGGCGCCGCACTCCTCGGCCAGGTCGAAGTAGCCGCGCACCTTGTCACGGTGGGCCTGCGAGATGAGCGGCCCGGTGGTCGTCCCCTCGTCGAGCGGGCTGCCCAGACGCAGGGCCCTGGCCCGTTCCACGAGCCCGTCGGCGATCTCGGCGAAGACCGACCTCTGCACGTAGACCCGCTCGGTGCACAGACACACCTGGCCCGTGTTGGCGAAGACCGAGCGGGCGAGACCGTCGAGGGTCTCCTCGATGTCGGCGTCCTCGAAGACGAGCGCGGCGTTCTTCCCGCCGAGCTCGAAAGAGACGGGCCGCACGCGCGGCGCGACCGCCTTCATCACGTGCGCGCCGGTCGCCGACGAACCGGTGAAGGTGACACCGTCGATCCCGGGGTGTGTGGTGAGATGCTCCCCCGCCGAGCCACCACCGAAGCCGTGCACGACGTTGTACGCGCCCGCCGGGAGCCCCGCCTCCGCGAGCACCTCGGCGAGCAGCGTCGCCGTGCCCGGGGTCTCCTCGCTCGGCTTGACGACCACGGTGTTCCCGCAGGCCAGCGCCGGGGCCACCTTCCAGGTGAGGAGCAGCAGCGGCAGGTTCCACGGGACGATGACCGCGACCACGCCGAGCGGCTTGCGCACCGCGTAGTTGAGGGCCTGCCGCCCGCCGGCCAGGTCGGTCATGAAGGATTCCTGGCCCGCGGCGGCGACCACGTCGGCGAAGGTGCGGAAATTGGCGACGGCGCGGGGCACGTCCAGCTCCCGGGACAGTGTCAGGGGCTTGCCGGTGTCGGCCGTCTCGGCGGCCACGAACTCCTCGAACCGTGCCTCGATGAGGTCCGCGGCCCGCCGGAGCACGGCGGTGCGCTCCCCGACCGGGGTCGACGACCAGGGGCCGAGGGCCGTGCGGGCCGCCGTGACCGCCCGGTCCACCAGGGGGGCGTCGGCCTCGTGCACCTGGGCGTGCGCGCGGCCGGTGGCCGGGTCGATCGCGTCGAAGGAGCGGTGGCCGGGGCCGGGTTCGGGGTCGACGTACCGTCCGTCGACGAAGTTGCGGATCCATCGTGTCGTGTCTGCCGTCATGCGTCACAGCCTGGAACTCCGGCTCCATGCCTGACAAATGAGCTTTTCGCTCGCCGCCATGCCTGTTTCGGTATGCCGGGCCGAGCGGCTGCCGGATCGCCCCGGAGCGTGTCCGGTATACCCGTACCGCTATGGCGGCGGGGGAAACCGGCATTTGTCGGCCGGTCCGCGGGGGCCCAGGATCCACCGAAAGCGCGGAACCCGCCCGGCGCCCGCTGCGGAGTCCACCGCGCCGGAGCCCACCCGCCGACCCCAGCAAGCGAGGTACGTACGCCATGAGCGACCCCGAGCGTTCGGAAGGTGCGAGCAGAACCGCGCTCGCCACCCTCCTCGGCACCACGTTGGAGTGGTACGACTTCTTCCTCTACGGCACGGCCGCCGCCCTCATCTTCGACAAGCAGTTCTTCCCGGGCCTGAGCCCGGCGGCAGGTACGCTCGCCGCCTTCAGCACCCTCGCCGTGGGCTTCGTGGCCCGTCCCCTGGGCGGGCTGGTCTTCGGCCACTTCGGAGACCGTCTCGGCCGCCGCTCCACGCTGGTGGTCTCGCTGCTGCTGATGGGTCTCGGCTCCACCCTCATCGGACTCGTGCCGGGCTACGACACCATCGGCCTGTGGGCCCCCGTCCTCCTGGTGGTGCTGCGCATCGTCCAGGGGATCGGCCTCGGCGGCGAGGGCGCGGGCGCCACGTTGATGTCCATGGAGCACGCCCCCGAGGGACGGCGGAACCTGTACGCCGGTTTCCCGCAGATGGGTACACCGGCCGGTCTGGTGCTCGCCAATCTCGTCTTCTTGGCCACCAACTCCCTTGCCGGGCATGAGGCGTTCACCGGGTGGGCCTGGCGCATCCCGTTCCTGCTGAGCTTCGTCCTGGTCGCCGTCGGGCTGGTCGTCAGGCTGCGGGTCACCGAGTCCCCGTCCTTCGACCGGGCGCGGGAAGAGCAGGAGGTGGCCCGCTTCCCGCTGGCCGACGCCATGAAGGTCGGCCTTCCGCGCCTCGGCCTGACCCTGCTGGCCGTGCTCGCCAACTCCACGGTCGCGTACGTCTTCATGGTCTTCACGCTGTCGTACGGCACTCAACACCTGGGCTACGACCAGCAGTTCCTCATTCTCGGGGTGAGCGGGGCGGCCGTGCTGTGGTTCGCGTCCATCCCGGCGTGGACGCGCTTCGCCGACCGGCGCGGCAGACGCGGCATGTTCATCGCCGGCTCCGTGGCCGTCCTCGTCTGGTGTGCGGTCTTCTTCCCGCTGCTCGACACCGGGAGCCGTGCGACCGCCCTGGTCGCGCTCGCCGGGATGGGCCTGATCATCCCCGTGACGCACTGTGTGCAGGGCGCCATCATCGCCGATACGTTCCCGGTGCGGGTGCGGTACTCCGGTACCTCGCTGATCCTCCAGGCCGGTGCCGTACTCGGTGGCGGCCTCGCACCCATGATCTCCAGCGCCCTGCTCGGAGGCGGCGACTCCTCGATGGGTGTGACCTGGTACCTCGTGGTGATGTGCGCGCTCAGTCTCGTCGGCGCGGTGGCCCTGTTCCGTGCGGTCCCCGAGACTCCTCAGCAGAAGGTGACCACTCCCGAGTTCGCAGGTGAGGCATGAACGACCAGTCCGTGGTCCGCAGCGGCCCCCTCCGGTTCGCCACCGCGGAGCGGTTCTCCCCGCCCGTGCCCGTACGCGGGGTGGAACCGGCCCACGGCTCCGGCGGTATCTGCCCCCAGCCGCCGTCCCGGCTCGACAAGGTGATGGGCCCGCCCCACGACCGCAGACCCCAGAGCGAGGACTGCCTCCACCTGTCGGTCACCTCCCCGACCGCCCCCGTCCCCGTCCCCGCCCGCGTCCCCGCCCCCGTCCCCGGAACGGGACGCCCGGTACTCCTGTGGTTCCACGGAGGTGGCTTCAGCAGCGGCGCCGGTGTCCTCGACTGGTACGACGGCAGCGCGCTCGCCGCCGAGCAGGATGTGGTCGTCGTCAGCGCCGGATACCGCCTGGGCGCGCTCGGCTATCTCGTGCTCGACGGGGTCAGCGAGGGAAACCTCGGCCTCCTCGACCAGTTGGAGGCGCTGCGCTGGGTACGCGACAACATCCACCTCTACGGGGGCGACCCCGGCCGGATCACACTCTTCGGCCAGTCGGCCGGTGCCCTGTCCATCCTGCGACTGCTCCGCATGCCCGAGGCCCGGGGACTGTTCCGCCGCGCGGTGCTGCAGAGCGCACCCGTCTCCATCGCCACCAGATCACTCGCCGAGGCCCGCGAAACGGGCCGCCTCTTCGCCGCACACCTCGACGCCGATCCGCACACCGCCTCGCACGAGGCGCTGCTCACGGCGCAGGCCCAGACGGCGGCGGACCTCCAACAGCTGGTGGGAAACACCCTGGTTCCTCCGTTCGGCCCGGTCGCCGACACCCGCTCCCTTCCGGCCGGCCCCGAGGACTTCGCCTTCGACCCCACCGCCATGGACGTCCTCTACGGCTGGAACGCCGACGACATGTCCGCCTTCCCCGAGGGCCCCAACGACCAGGGCGGCGTGGCGGAACGCACCCACCGCGCGTACGAGTCGCCGCTCACCGCCCTGCACGGGGAACTGGAACGCGCGGGCGCCCGTGTGTACGGCTACCGGCTCGACTGGCGCCCCCGCGGCTCCGCGTACGGCGCCACCCACTGTGTGGAGCTCCCGCTCCTCCTCGGCTCGGCGGCGGCCTGGCACGGCGCGCCGATGCTCGGCGACCTCGACTGGTCCGAGGTGGACGGTTTCGGACGCGAGGTCCGAACGGCGTGGGCCACCTTCGCCCGTACCGGGGACCCGGGGGTGCTGCCCGCTCCGATGACCGCGCTGGACCGCTGAGCCCTGACCGGCGATGTCGGCCAAGCAGACTCGATTCCACGCGCGGGCCGAGACGGCCAACTGGGCGGCAGGGCAGGCGAAGGCGCCTACGTACCGGTCCCGACCGGCTGGTTCGCGGGCCCGCCGCTCCCCAGGATGCGCTGCGCCCCCACGACGAACCGTGCGCGCGACTGGCGGAACTCGGCGTTCCTGCGGTTCAGTTGCTCGTCCATTTCGTTGAAGGTGAGGGCTTCGCCGAACGCGATCCTGAAGCGATGCATGTTGACGTCGTAGATGCCTTGCGCGAGGTCGGCCATGTCCTCCGGGCCGGCCACTCGCACGTTCCAGATGGCACGGCGCAGCATGCGCAGGGACGCCTGGCTCTCCTCTCGCAGCGGTCCCCACTCGCTCGTCGGGCCCCGTGATCCCGCCGATTCCTTGCGGGCTGCCACGATGTCGTCGAGGGAGGCGATGAACCGTTCGGATGCGTCCATGACCTCGGCGTAGGAAGCGCTGCGGTCCGCGCGGAGTTGACCGCGCCGCTCCGCTCTCTCTTGAGCGGCGATCTGTTCCAAGGTGGCTCTTCGTTGCATCCACGCGCCCGTGAGCGTTCCGCCGAGGGCGCCGACCACACCTATGAATGCCGCCAGAACGGCGGCCATGCTCTCGTCCACATACGTCTGTTTAGAGCACATCGTCTTGCCGATCAAGGCATCGCGGACAGCCGCACGGTGAAGCGCTCGCGGCGGGGACATCCGCGGATTCGAGGGACCTGGGGACCTGGGGACCTGACGACCCGAGCTCACCTGTGAACTCGCCCACGCGAGCCCTCAACAACGCCCCACCAGACGGGTGATGGCCGGTGCGATGTCTTCCAGGGGCAGGACGAGGTCGACCAGTCCGGTGTTGATCGCCGAGCGGGGCATGCCGCGGAACTCGGCCGTGTCCGGGTCCTGCACGATGACGGTGCCGCCGCGCTTCTTCACGGCGGCGATGCCCTGGGAACCGTCGCCGTCGCTGCCGGTGAGTACGCAGGCGATGGTCCGGGAACCGTAGGCCTTCGCCGCGGACTCGAACATCGGGTCGGCGGCCGGGCGGGCGAAGTTCACCGGCTCTTCCTCCGTCAACGCCAGCCTCTTGGCCGGCCCTACGCACAGGTGCCGGTCGGGCGGCGCGATGTAGACGGTGCCCAGGTTCGGGTCGTCCCCGTCCTGGGCCAGCTTGATCCTGAGGTCGGTCCGGCGCGACAGCACGGGGACGATCCGTGTCTCGCGGGAACGGCGCAGGTGCTGCACCACCAGCACGAACGCCGACAGCTCGCCGCTCAGGCCGCCCAGCAGTGTCCCCAGGCCCTGGATCCCGCCCGCGGAGGCAGCCACCAGGACGCAACAGTCATCAGAAGTGGGCGATGAACCGGTACTCACCTCTGGAGAGTAACCCTCGGGCCGGTCCAGCAGGCGGAGGCACCTGCACCCGCGCCCCGCCCCGCCCCGCCGGAAGGTTGACGGGCAAAGGCTGGTGACTTCAGGGCGTAGCTGCTAGCTTCCCCCTCCATCGATCATACATTCAGCCATGACGTGTATGAATGGAGTGACTATGCGAGGAAAGACGGCCGTGGTGCTGGGCGGCAGCGTGGCGGGGCTGTGTGCGGCGGGAGTGCTCGCGCGGCATTTCGACGAGGTGATCGTTCTGGAGCGGGACCAGCTCCCGCCGGACGCGCAGCATCGACGGGGCGTACCGCAGAGCAAGCACCCGCACTTCCTTCTCAACTCCGGGCGTCGCGCGATCGGTGAGATCTTCCCCGGATTCGAGGAGGATCTGATCGCCGCGGGCGGGATGCTCCTGATGCCGTCGCTGGACGCGGCGTACTGCGAGAACGACGGCTGGGGCCCGCGCCAGGCCGGCTCGATGACGATGGTCTACAGCTCCCGCGTGCTCATCGAGCGGGTCCTGCGTGACAAGGTCCGTGAGCTTCCGGCCATCGGCATCCGCGAGGGTGTGAGCGTCACCGGGCTTCGTACCAGCGGGGGCGGCACAGCGAGCGGGCGCGTCGAGGGGGTCGACTTCCGTACGGACGCGGGCGATTCGGGTCACCTCTCCGCCGACCTGGTCGTCGACGCGCTGGGGCGCGGCTCTTCCGTCGCCGACTGGCTGACCGGGGCGGGCTGGCCGGCGGCGCCGGAGAAGACCCTCGACGCCAAGGTCACCTACACCTCGCGGTGGTACGACCTGCCGCCCGCCGGTCGGCGTCCCGAGTCCTGGTGGTGGAAGCACCTGGTCGTCACCCCGACCCAGGACACCGGCGACCATCCCGAGGAGCACGAGTTCCTCAGCAACTTCTTCCCGATCGAGGGCGATCGCGCGATCGTGTGCATGGGCGCGTGGGGCCTGCGGATGCCCCGCGAGGTCGGCACCTTCGAGGCCGCGGCGGACCGTGTGCGGGCGACGGCCTTCGGACAGGCGATGCACACCTGCACACCGACGTCCGAGGTGCACCTCACCCGCTCGACCGGAAACAAGTGGCGCCGCTTCGACCTGCTCGACCGACCGCCGCTCGGCCTGGTGAGTGTCGGTGACTCGATCTGCGCGTTCAATCCGTTCTACGCCCAGGGGATGAGTTCGGCGGCCCGCTCCGCGCTCATCCTCGCCGAGCTGCTGCGCGGCCGCGAGGCCCTCGACGCCGCCTTCTTCCGCGAGTTCCTCGCCCTGCAGAAGAAGTCGCTCGACGTGCCGTGGATGCTCGCGATGGCCCGTGACCAGGCCTACGACTTCGCGACCGGGAGCGAGGTCGTCGCTCCCTGGCGCCGCAAACTGGCCGCGCGGCTCAGCTGGCCGGTCTTCAACGCCATCACCGCCACAAGCCGTGAAGACGCCTACGTGGAGCGGGCGTTCGCCGAGGTCTTCAACCTCGACAAGTCGCTGCGGGAGATGGCCACCGACCCGCGGTTCTGGTTCCGTATCGCGCGCTACAAGGTGCGCCAACGACTGGGCCGCACCGTGGTGCCCGGCGGCTTCGACGACCAACAGGATCCGCCCGCGACCGACTTCACGGACGCCGCCACCAACGGCGCCGGCCACAGGCCCGCCGCGGACCCCGCTCTCGTGAAGGACTGAGACACGGACCGGGACACACCGGACTGAGCCACCAGACCGAGACATGTACTGAGACACCCACCGGCACGACCGACCCGAGGAGCGACGGATGGGCTACACATGCGACTCAGCGGCCGAGCGCATCGCGGAAGGACTCGGATTCTCGTGCCATGACGCCTCCCCCGTCCTGGACCTCCGCAACCCGTTCGGTCTCGAGAGCGGCACGATGCCGTTCCTCGAACTGCTCGTCATCGGTGGCGCGGTGTTCGCCCTCGTCCATGCGTGGCGGCGGTGGCGGCGCGACGGCGACCCCGTCAACATCTCGCTGTGGTTCGCCTCGGTCGTCTACCTGGCGGTGATCGAGCCGCCGCTCTACTTCCCGAGCTGGTTCGGGTTGCAGGAGCATGTCGGGTTCATCTTCTCCCACAACGTGTTCACCGTGCAGTTCATGTACGACCGGCTGCCGCTCTACATCGTCGCCTTCTATCCGGCGCTGTCGCAGCTCGCGTACGAACTGGTCCGTGTCCTCGGCGTCTTCGCGCGGCGCGGGCCGCTGGCGGGTTCGCTGGCCGTCGCGTTCGTCTGCCAGGTGTTCTACGAGATCTTCGACCAGCTCGGGCCTCAACTGAAGTGGTGGGCCTGGAACCCCGGCAACAAGATGATCAACGAACCGGCGCTCGCCTCGGTCCCGATGAACAGCATGTTCCTGTTCGCCTCGGTGTCCTTCGGCGCGATGACCTACCTCGTCGTACGGCTGGTCGGCGCGAAGGACGCCGGGGAGGGCGGCGTGACGGACGGCCGGGCCGCGCTCTCCGGCCGTCGGATCGCCCTGCGCACCCTGGCCGCCGGTGTCCTGACGCCGCTCGCGATGGGTGTCGCCGGGATACCGAGCAACCTCTTCCGCGGCGGGGACCAGCTCGGGGTCCAACGGGCCGTCCTCGGCGTCGAACTGGCCCTTGTCTGGCTCGTCGGCCTCTATCTGCTCACGAACACATGGCGCGCGCATCGGGCCGACCCGGCACCGTCCCCGCCGGTGTCCCCGTGGTTCGCCCGGACCTACCCGGCGTTGTACCTCGCCGCCCATGTGGTGCTCTGGCTGGTCGCGTTGCCGGCGTACTTCGCGGCGTCCGGCGGCGTCACCGAGCAGGGCACACCGGTCGGCAGCCTCTGGTACGCCGTCCTGTGCACCGTCGCCGCCACCGGCCTCGTCGTGGCCGCGCTCCGCGTGACCATGCCCCAACGGGCCAAGGAGCCTGTGCGATCCTGAGGGCATGGGTCATCACGGCTGGGGAGGCCGCCCTCCCGCATCGGACGCGGAGGCGCGGCAGCGGATCATCGACGCGACCGCCCGCTGCGTCGACCGGCACGGCGCCGCGAAGACGACCCTGTCCGACGTCGCCGGCGAACTCGGTGTCACCCGGCAGACCGTGTACCGGCACTTCGGTGGCATCGGCGACATCATCGGCGAGGTGGCGGCCCAGGGCGCCGAGTCGTTCGTCGACTCGATGATCGCGCACCTGCAAGGGATCACCGACCCGGCGGAGGCCGTGGTCGAGGGCATGGTCTTCTGCGTACGGACCATCCCCACCGAGCCACGTCTGAGCCTGCTGCTGCAACGCGGCGACACCACCGCCTTCGGCCGCGGCGCCACCACCGGTGACACCATCACCTACGGCGCCAAGATGCTCCAGCGGTTCCCCGTCGACTGGGCCGCCGCGGGCATCGGCGAAGCCGACCTCGACGGCCTGGCCGAGATCATCATGCGCCTCCTGACCTCCCTGCTCCAGCACCCCGGCGAACCCCCACAGAACGAGGCCCACCTCCGCGCCTTCCTCACCCGCTGGCTGGCCCCGGCCCTGTCCGGCACACCGACATCCGAGCATCCGCACGCGTGAAGCCGTGCAACACGTCCCCACCGCCTGGGATCGCGGCGCTCCGCCGCGGCGAGATCATCGGCCTGGTCGAGAGCCACCGGTGGCACTGTGCACACGCCCAGCACCGGAGCAACAGCAACAGCAACAACAGCCGCTCAGCGCGCGCCAATACCCAGCAGCCCCTGCAACCGCTCCCGGACATCCCGCTCCGTCTGCGCCGCGTCGCGCCCGCCCACGTCGACGCTCACCACGTTCCACCGCGTCGCCGCCAGCAGGCGCAGGGTCAGTTCGCTCTCCCAGCGCAGATGGGCCGCCGCGGAAGCCAGGTCGCTGACGGAACCGGTGCCGGGTGAGCTCCGGAGCTTGTCGACATACCAGTCCGCCCACCGCGGGCCTTCCCGTTCGACCGCTCGCCGCAACGCGACGTCCGGATCGTCCCGCAGGAACACGACGGTGACCCGTGTCGGCCGCACGGCTTCCTCGAGATCGTGCACGACCCGCGTGATCGCCGTCTCGTCATGCCCCCAGGCCACCAGGGACGGAATGAAGGGGATCAGCGCATCCGTCACCAGGACGTCCACGCCATCGGCTCGCGCCTGCTCCACGTACGCCCGCGTCGCCTCGACCAGAGTCCGCGGCCGCACGCTGCCGGCTCCCCCGGCGAACTCCTCGGCCACGGCGCCGAAGGCAGCACGCACGAGGATGTCAGCTTCCTCGAAGTGATCGACCACGGCCCCCGAGGCGCCGACCCAACGCGCCAACGCGCCGCACAGCGTCGACTTCCCCACACCGGGGCTGCTGCCCACGACCGCGATCAAGTCCTGTTCCACCACCGCAGTTTTCCACACCACCGCCCACCGACATCGTCGCGTGCCACCCATCAAGGCCGGACGGCGGAATCCGAGCGATCGGCTGCGGCCCTGCGCAGCGCCGCAAGCCCGCGGGCGATCACGGGGTGGTCCTCACTGCCGCGCCGTACGCAGGCGACGAATCGCCGTACCGGGGCGGGCGCACCGCGCAGTGGCACCCGCACCAGCTCCGGTGACACGGGCGCCAGGCGCGGCACCAGCGCGATTCCCAGACCGTGGGCGACCAGCGCGGCCACGGCGTGCCAGTCGACCGCGGCATGCGCCGTCCGTGGTGTGAACCCGGCCGCCGCGCCCGCCACCGTCAGCAACTGCTCCTGATCGAGGGGGTCACCGGCTCTGATCCAGGTCTCCTCCGCGGCCTCGGCCAGGCCGATGCCGTCGGTGCGCGCCGCGAAGGGGTGCCCGGGTGGCACCAGTACGTCAAGTGGCTCCTCCAGCAAGGGGAGTTGAGTGAAGCGCGCATCGCCTTGCGCCGGGCCACCGGGCGCCGGGATCGCCACCGCGATGTCCGCGCGTTCCGTCGTCAGCAGCTCGTACCGGTCCTCGGCGTGGTCCTCACCGATCTCCACCGTTGTCCGCGGATGCTCGTCGCGGAGGATCCGGGCCGCGGGTGCCATCAGCGCCGCGATGGCCGTGGCCGCCCCTGTGAACCGCAGCCGCCCCGCCTCCTCGTTGCCGTACGTCGCCAGCTCGGCCCTCGCCTGCTCCCAGCGTGCGAACAGCGCGTCGGCGTGCCGGATCAGGGCCAGCGCCGCGGGGGTGAGCCGGACCCGCCGCCCGTCCGGTTCCAGCAGCTCGACACCCACTTGGGCCGCGAGTTGCCGCAGTTGCTGGGAGACGGTGGACGGGGTGAGGTGCAGCACGCGGGCGGTCGCGGTGACCGTGCCCTGTTCGTACAGGACCCGCAGGGTCTGCAGCCGGGGATCGATCATGCGGCCATCCAACCATTCGCCACAGCCGCACGGTTCCAGGCGGAAACATTCGATGGACACACACGCTCGCAGCCGCCGAGACTCCCTGCATGGCCGTCTCCGAACTCCTCAACGATGCCTTCCTGCCGGGCCTGTGGGCCGGGTACGCCCTGGCCGTGCCCGTCGGCGCACTCGCCGTCCTGCTGGTCGGCCTGACCGCGCGAACCTCGCTGAGGGTGGGTACCTCGGCGGCGCTCGGCGTGGCCACGGCCGACGGTCTCTACGCGGCGCTCGCCGTACTCGGCGGGGCCGCAGTCTCCCGAATCGTTCAGCCCGTGGCGGGTCCACTTCGCTGGGTCGCCGCCGCGGTCCTGCTGGGCCTGGCGGCCCGGACCGCACTCACCGCGGTACGTGAGCGGGGCGCGACCTCGGACGCGACGTCCCCGCCATCCGCCCTGGGCCGACCCGGACGTGCCTATCTCGGCTTCCTCGGTCTGACCCTGCTCAACCCCTGGACCATCGTCTACTTCTCGGCCCTCGTACTGGCCGGGCCCGCGCGCGGAGACGGCGGCGGACCCGCCCGCGCCGCGTTCGTCGCGGCCGTGATCGCCGCCTCCGCGAGCTGGCAGCTGCTTCTGGCAACGGGTGGAGCCGTGCTGGGCAGGGCACTGACCGGCCCGCGGGGGCGGCTCGTCACCGCGGTGACGTCGAGCGCGGTGATCGGGGCGCTCGCGGTGAGCCTGGTGCTTCCGCCGTAGGTCTCGGGCAGGCCCTGGTTGCAGCACTGGGTGGCGCCCCGACGACGTACAGTTCCGCGCCGGGCGCGGCCGTAGTGGCGACGTAGGTGACAGGGCCCGGACCGCGCGTCGCGGTCCGGGCCCTGTCACCGTGCTGTGCCGCCCTGCGGCGGTGCGTCAGCTCTGGGTGCTGTCGTCGCCCGCCTGCTCGGCGGCCTCGGCAGCGGCGGCCTTCTCGCGCATCTTGCGCACCAGCTCCGCCTTCTGCTCGGCGGCGCCCTGGCGGTCGAGGTTGCGGTGCGGGCCGTTGTTCTGGCGCTCGGCGCGGGACAGCTTCTTGCGCTGGCCGCCGCCCTGGCCCACAGGGTTGTTGATGTTCTTGCTCACGGTCATGGGTTCTCCCGGAATGATGTGGAGTGATCTACGGATTCATCGATGGGGGACGGGCGCGGCGACGTCGAAGGACGTCAGCAGGGGCCCGTCACGCTCTCACTCGTAAATCGGCGTCTGGAAGAACATGGTCCAGACATTACCCGGTTCCGTCGGGCCCGCGCACCAGGTTTTCCGCCGTCCCGGCGCGGGCCGGCCCTTCGGCGACGACCCCGCGGCATTGACGGTGACCTGACATAACCGGACCGTAGGGGGCATGCCGAAGACGTGTGCACGCCTGCTCGCCGTCCTGGCGGTCCTCTGCGGATTTCTGACCGTGTCGGGCGCCCCGCCCGCCACCGCCGCCGACGCTCTCCCCCACTCCCTCTGGTTCGACGAGACACCCCTCACCGTCAAGGACGGCCGCTTCACCGACGGCCATGGCAGAGAGGTCGTACTGCGCGGCTACAACGTCTCCGGCGAGACCAAACTGGCGGAGAACGGCGGACTGCCCTTCGCCTCCGTGGCCGACGCCAAGAAGTCCGCGGCGGCGCTGCGCGCATCGGGTGGCGGCAACGCCGTCCGCTTCCTGCTCTCCTGGGCCGCCGCCGAACCCGAGCGGGGCAGGGTCGACACCGCCTATCTCGCCGCCGCCACCGGCCAGATACGCGCCTTCCTCGACGCCGGCATCCGCGTCTACCCCGACTTCCACCAGGACCTCTACTCCCGGTATCTGTTCGACGCGGACAGCTGGTACACGGGCGACGGCGCGCCCAAGTGGGCCGTGCAGGCGGGCGGTTACCCCAAGGAGTCCTGTGGGATCTGCCTCCTGTGGGGCCAGAACATCACCCAGAACAAGGCCGTCACGCAGGCCTCGCACGACTTCTGGCACAACAAGTACGGCCTGCGGGAGGCCTTCCTGGACACCGCCGGGGCCACCATGGCGTACATCAAGGAGCACGTGAGCGCGGCCGAGTTCACCGGCGTCGTCGGCTTCGACCCGTACAACGAACCGCACGCCGGCACGTACGACTCGGGGCAGACGAGCCGCACTTGGGAGCGGGACGTACTGTGGCCGTTCTACGAGAAGTTCCGCGCCCGCATGGACACGGCCGGCTGGCAGGACAAGCCGCTCTTCGCGGAACCGAACCTCTTCTGGAACGCCAACCTCGACTTCCAGCGGCAGGAGGGCGGGCTCCTCGACGCCGGCGCACTCGGCCCGCGCTATGTGTTCAACTGAATCTTGCGGGAATCCCGTGGCTTCAGCCAGCTGGAGGAATCGCATCCCGTGACCGCGCCCCGGAGGGGCGCAGCGTTCTACCGGCGGAGCCGGTCGGGGCTCGCCGCGGAGCGGCGTGATGCTGAATCTTGCGCGGAATGGGGCTCTGGCTCAGCCGGGGCGTTGCTGGTTCTCGATGTACTCCTTGACCACCTTCAAGGGGGCGCCTCCGGCGGAGGCGGCGAAGTAGGACGGTGACCAGAAGTGCTCGCCCCACAGATGGCGGCGGATGTGGTCGGGGTATTCCTTGCGCAGCAGGCGCGCGGACACGCCTTTGAGGGAGCCGACCAGGCGGGACAGGGCGACCTGCGGCGGATAGTGGACCAGGAGATGGACGTGGTCGGCTTCGCCGTTGAACTCGGTCAGTTCGGCCCGGAAGCCGGCGCACACTTCGGTCATGATCTTCTCGCACCGGGTGAGGATCTCGTCGGTGAACACGGCCCGCCGGTACTTCGGGACAAAGACCAAATGGGCATGCAGGGTGTAGACAACGCTACGACCCCTACGAATGTTCGGATTTGGTTCCCATCGTGGTGACACAGGTCAAGTAGTAGCATGCCGGGCATGAAGCTGGTGGTGCGCGTCAAGCTGCTGCCAACGCCCGCGCAGGCGCTGGCACTTGAGGCAACCCTGCATGCCTGCAACGAGGCGGCGAACTGGCTGTCGGCGCAGGCTTTCGCGCACACGGTGCGCTCCCGGTCGGGCCTGCAGGCGCTGGCGTACAGGGAGTTGAAAGCGCAGGGACTGTCCGCGCAGCCCGCCCTGCATGTACTGCGCAAGGTCGCTGACGCCTACACCACACTGAAGGCGAACCTGAAGGCCAAAAACCTGGGCAGGCCCGGATCCAAGCGGCACACGAAGGCCACCGGCAAGCCGATCACCTTCCGCGCGCAGGCCGCTCAGCCCTTCGACGACCGGTGCCTGTCCTGGCAGATGCGCGAGCGCACGGTGTCCATCTGGACCACCACCGGGCGGCTGAAACAGCTGGCCTTCACCGGCAGTACCGAACAGCTGGCCTTCCTCGAAGCGCACCGCAAGGGCGAGAGCGACCTGCTGTGCCAGGACGGGCAGTGGTATCTGATCGCCACCTGCGAGATCCCCGAGACGGAGCAGAACCCGCACCCGGCCGGATTCGTCGGGGTGGACCTGGGGATCGTGAACATCGCCACCACCTCCACCGACCGCCGCTACAGCGGGCGCCGCATCAACCGCACCCGGGAACGCGACCGGGCGCTGCGCTCCACGCTGCAGAAGAAGGGCACCAAGTCAGCCAAGC
>NZ_JBIWLG010000014.1:0-98901 GCF_044766085.1 Streptomyces sp. NPDC102360
GGTTACATTCCGAACCCGGAAGCTAAGCCTCACAGCGCCGATGGTACTGCAGGGGGGACCCTGTGGGAGAGTAGGACGCCGCCGAACTAATTTTAGGGAAAAGCCCGGACCGGGATACGGTCCGGGCTTTTCTGCGTTTAGGGTCGAATTCAAGCATCGTCCATTGGCCCGCCCATCCGGTCAAAGGCGACCGGCGGATTTCAGGGCCAGGTAGGCGTCCGCAAGGGCTGGAGCCAATTCGGATGGGGTGGCGTCCACGACGGTGACGCCGTGGCGGGTGAGTTGTTCGGCTGTGCGGAGACGTTCGGCCTTTGCCTGGGCTGCTGACGCGGCATCGTAGATGGCTTCTGTGGTGCCCCGGGACGATGCCATCGATTCGATTTTCGGGTCGGCCACCGATGCCAAGACGACCGTGTGACGTTTCGTGAGGCGCGAGAGCACGGGGAGGAGGCCCTCTTCGATGGGGGCCGCGTCCAGGGACGTAAGAAGGACGATGAGGGAGCGGCGGTGCGCTGTGTGCAGAGCTGTTGCCGTGAGGCCGCGGGCGTCCGTTTCGATCAGTTCTGGTTCCAGCGGAGCCATGGCGTTGACCAGGGCAGGGAGGACGTCGCCTGCGGTTCGGCCCTGGACCAGGGCGCGGATACGGCGGTCGTAGGCCAGCAGGTCCACGCGATCGCCGGCTCGGGAGGCCAGGGCGCCCAGGAGGAGTGCGGCGTCCATGGAGGCGTCGAGACGCGGGGCGTCACCGACGCGGCCGGCGGAGGTACGGCCGGTGTCGAGGACCAGGAGGATGTGGCGGTCGCGTTCCGGGCGCCAGGTGCGGACGGCCACGGCGGAGTGGCGGGCCGTTGCGCGCCAGTCGATGGAGCGGGTGTCGTCTCCGGGGACGTACTCGCGGAGGCTGTCGAATTCTGTGCCCTCGCCTCTGGTCAACACGCTGGTGCGGCCGTCGAGTTCGCGTAGGCGGGCCAGCTTGGAGGGGAGGTGCTTGCGGCTGTGGAAGGGCGGCAAGACGCGGACCGTCCAGGGGACCCGGTGTGTGCCCTGGCGGGTGAACAGGCCGAGGGGGCCGTAGGAGCGGATGGTGACGCGGTCGGCCGTGCGGTCGCCTCTGCGGGTGGGCTGGAGGCGCGTGGTGACGCGGCGCCTTTCGCCCGCGGGGATGTTCACGCGGTGGCGGGACGACTCGTACTCCATGCCGGCCTGCCAGCTGCTCGGGGGCCAGGCGTCGCGGAGTGCGGCGCGCAAGGGGCGGCGCGCGGGGTTGGTGATCGTGAGCGTGACGTCGGCCGGGTCTCCGAGGCGTACGGAGGTGTCGCCCGAGCGGGTCAGGCGCAGGCGACGTACGGGGGCGGCCAGGGCGAAGTCGCAGGCGCAGGCCAGGGCCAGCGGGGTGTTGACGGCCAGGATGCCGGTCCAGCTGGGGTCCCAGATGCCGACGGGGAGGGAGCCCAGGGCTGCGAGAAGGGCCGTACGTCCGGTCAGTGCCATGGTGGTGTCGTCCTCCGTTGGATGTCGGGTCAGCGGGGGACGGGGACGTGGGTCAGGATCGCGTTGATGACGGAATCCGGGGTGACGCCTTCCATTTCGGCCTCCGGGCGCAGTTGGATGCGGTGGCGGAGGGTGGGGAGGGCGAGGGCTTTCACGTCGTCGGGGGTGACGTAGTCGCGGCCGGTCAGCCAGGCCCAGGCGCGGGCTGTGGCGAGGAGGGCCGTGGCGCCTCGCGGGGAGACGCCGAGGGTGAGTGACGGGGATTCGCGGGTCGCTCGGCAGATGTCGACTACGTAGGCGGTGATTTCGGGGGAGATCGTTGTTTTGGCGACTGCCGTGCGGGCCGTCTCCAGGTCGGCTGCCGTGGCCACCGGGCGGATGCCTGCCGCTTGCAGGTCGCGGGGGTTGAAGCCGGAGGCGTGGCGGGTCAGGACGTCGATCTCATCCTGGCGGGTGGGCAGTGGAACGTTCAACTTGAGGAGGAAACGGTCCAGTTGGGCCTCGGGGAGGGGATAGGTGCCCTCGTACTCGACCGGGTTCTGGGTCGCGACCACCATGAACGGGTCCGGAAGCGGCCGCGGTGTGCCGTCCACCGTCACCTGGCGCTCCTCCATCGCTTCGAGTAGGGAGGACTGGGTCTTGGGTGGCGTGCGGTTGATTTCGTCCGCGAGGACGAGGTTGGTGAAGACCGGGCCCGGCTGGAAGGAGAAGCGGGCGGTGTTGGTGTCGTAGACCAGCGAGCCCGTCACGTCGCTGGGCATCAGGTCGGGGGTGAACTGCACACGCTTCGTGTCGAGTTCGAGGGATGCGGCGAGGGCGCGGACGAGGAGGGTCTTGGCCACGCCGGGCACGCCTTCGAGGAGGACGTGGCCACGGCAGAGCAGGGCCACGACCAGGCCCGTGACGGTGGAGTCCTGGCCGACCACGGCCTTGGCGATCTCCGTGCGCAGGGCCTCCAAAGACGCCCTTGAGCTGCGGGGATCCGTCGCGGGCCCGGCGTTGTCAGTGGTCGGGTCCATCATGAATTCCGTACCTCTCTTTCGAGGGCGTCGAGGTGGTCGGCGAGTGCGATGAGTGCTGCGTCGGTCGCGGGTGGCGGGCCGAAGAGGAGGGTGTGCGGGTCCCGGGCGGGCGTGGGGAGTTGGCGTGCCAGGGCCGGGAGGAAGGTCTCGGGCGAGTGGGCCTGGGAGACGGGGACGCCGATGAGGGGGGCGAGCTTGGTGCGGGTGGAGATACGCAAGGCCGTCGCCGCGCGGTCGCGGGCGTTCGCCTTGCGGTAGAGGCGGGCGCGGCCTTCGACGGTTTCGGAGGCGCGAATCGCGACGGGCAGGCGCTCCTGGACCAGGGGGCCAAGACGGCGTGCGCGCCAGAGCGCGGCCAGTGCTGCCGCGATGAAGAGCTGAAGTGTGCCCCAGAGCCAGCCCTTGGGGATCAGGTCGACGAAGCTGCGGTCGTTCTGTGCGCCGTCCGCAGCCGAGTCGTCGGAGAGGGAGGGGAGGTACCAGACCACATGAGGGCGCGAACCGAGGAGTTGAAGGGCGAGCGAGGCGTTGCCCTGTTCGTCGAGGCGGTCGTTGAGAAGGATGTCGGGGGCGCCGAGGACGATCGTGTCGCCTTCGCCGGAGGGGGACGGCAGGCGCAGGAGCGTGGGGGAGCCGTGGCTCTGGTAGCAGGAGTCGGCGCCGGTGAGTGTCGTGCTGTAGCGGTGGCCGCCGGTGTCCGCGGGGCCGGCGCGGCGGGCCTCGGGCAGCGCGCAGCCGGGTGCGAGGGGCTTGTCGGCGGCGGGCTCGGGGTCGGTGGAGACGCCGGGGGCCAGCGTCTCGACCGCGGCGGCGCCGGGGGCGACGAGGACCGTACGGCCGTCGGAGTCGGCGGTGGCGGCCTGGAGCCGGGACTGCTGGTGGGCCGTGAGCCGGTCGGGCGTGGCGACCAGGAGGGTCGTGTCGGGGCCTGTCGCCGCGCGGGCCTCGGCGGTTGTGGTGACCACGCGCGTGTCGACGCCCCGGTCGGCGAGGAGTTCGGCGACGGCGCGGCTGCCGCGCTGGTCGGCGGAGCGGGGGTCGAGGGCGCCGTGCTGGTCACTGGAGCGGGCCACCGCGAGGAGCACGGCCGCGGCCAAGAGGAAGACCAGGGCCAGGGCGATGCCGCGGGTGCGGGTCCAGATTTGGCGGGCGGTGGGGGTGGTGGATGTGGTGCCGTTGGGGGGCGGCGGCGGTGGTGCAAGTGGGCCGTCCTCAGGCCGCGGGGCTCCGCCCCGGACCCCGCTGCTCAATCGCCGCAGGGGTTTGAAATGCCCACCTGTGCTCAGGGGGTTGATTTGATCATCCGGGCCCAGGGGGTTGATTTGTTCACCTGTGCCTCGGGGGGCGGTTGGTTCACCCGTGCCGCGGGGGTCGGTCGGTTCGGTCACCGGGAGGCTCCCGCGGCGGGCGTGAGGTTGGGGGTCGTGCGTTCCACCTCGGTGTCCAGGGTGGACAGGCGCTCGTACGTCTCCGGGGTCGCGGTGCGGCCGCCGTACGCGATGTCGTCGAAGTCGCGGGCTGCCGCGCGGAGGCGGTCCGCGTGCTGGGGCAGTGGGCGGGCGGCTTCGGCGGCGGCCTCGTCGGCGGTGCGGCCGGGGCGTGGGTCGAGGAGGGCGCGCTCTTCCAGGGAGCGTACGAGGGCGCGCATCCGTTCCTGGACGGCCTGGTTCCAGTGGCCCTGGGCGGCGTGCGCCGCGGCGGCCGAGCGATGTTCTGCGGCGCTGCGCGGGCGGTCGTCGAAGAGCGGGGGCGCGGAGGTGGGAGAGCGGCGCGGTGTGCCGAGGCGCCACCACAGGGCGGCCGCCACGGCGACGACGGCCAGCAGGATCACGAGCAGGCCGACGGTGCCGCCGGGGGCGGCGCCGGACGCGGCGGAGAAGAGCTCGTCGATCCAGTCCCAGAACTTGTTCAAGGCGCGGATGAACCAGTTCGGGTCGTCCTGGTGGTACGCGGGTTTGGACAGTTCGTCTTTCGCCGCTTCCCGCGCGGGGGCGCGCGGGATCCTCACCGGCGGCTCGTCGCCGCCGGTGAGGACCGACGAGATCGTCGTGTGGAGCACTCCCCCAAGTGCGCTCACCCCATCAACTCCCCGGAGTGGCGCCGGGGGCGGACCCGTAATCGTGCAGGCCTGCGGCGCGGGCGAGTTCGAGGTCGAGGGCCTCGCGGCGGATCCGCTGGTCGATGTAGAGGAGCACGGTGACGCCGGCCGTGATCGGGAAGGTGATGGTGGAGCCGACGACCGAGCCGATGCCGGTGATGATGAGGAAGGCCCAGCCGAAGTTCCCGCCGCTGTCCAGGAGTCCGCTGAAGCCGTCTCCGCTGACCGCCCCGGCGATGGCGGTGAACGGGAAGATGATGATCTCCGAGACGATCGCGGCGATCAGGGATGCCAGGATCGTGATTCCGAAGACCCGCCACCAGGAGCCGCGGACCAGCTTGGTGGAGCGGCCCATGGCCTTGCGGACGGTCTGCTTCTCCAGCATCAGCGCGGGCGAGGCCAGGGACAGGCGGACCATCAGCCAGATCGTCACGGCAAGGCCGACGAGACCTCCGACGACCCCGAGTGCGATGCCGCCCGCGGTCGAGCCGAGTGCGCCGACGAGGATGCCGGGCGCGATGCTCACGAGCATGATCGCGGCGGCGATCAGCGGGAGCAGCAGCGTCAGACCGAGCAACCTGAGGATCTGCGGCCGGGCGTCGCGCCAGGCCTCTCCTATGGTGACGGGCCGGCCGAGCACGGCGCGGCTGGTGACCGTCGTCAGCAGGGCCGTCGCGACGATCGTGCCGAGCAGCGTGACGACCGCGACGAGCGCGGAGCCGATCAGGAGCGTGCCCAGGGCGCTGAGGATCTCGCGCGGGGTGGCGTCGGGGTTGTCGAGGGTCGTGGTGGTCGCCGCGTCGTTGAGAGCGAAGCCCTGGAGGAGGACCGCCAGGAGTTGGGTGACCACGGCGACCGTCAGCGAGATGCCGAGGACGGTGCGCCAGTAGGTGCGCATCGTCGACACCGCGCCGTCGAGAATCTCGCCGACGCCGAGCGGGCGCAGCGGGACGACCCCGGGCTTGGCCGCGGAGGGCTTGCTCTGCCAGCCGCCGCCCCAGCCGGGGTAGCCGCCGCCTGCGGGGCCGCCCGGCCCCTGGCCGTAGCCACCGCCTCCGCCTTGGCCGCCCCAGCCTTGGCCGCCCCAGCCCTGGCCCTGGCCGGGAGCCGGCGGGGGCGGGGGAGGGGTCTGGGCGGGGCCGGAGGGTGCGGACCACTGGGCGGGCGGCGGCTGCTCCTTGGACCACTTCGGGTCCTGGCCTGCGGCGTCCTGCGGGGCGGCGTCCTGCGGACCGGTGCCCGGCGCGTCGCCGTTCTGGTCGGGGCCGTCCTTGCGGTTGCCGTCCGGGCCGTCGGAGGGGGCAGATCCGGGCGATGCCCAGCCCGGAGTGTCGTTCATCGTCGCTCCTTCAAAGTGCCCGTCCGCGGTCGCGGCAGCAGGTTGGCTGCCATCGTGCCATGGGGCGGGTGCCGGATGACCTGGCCCCGTGAGGGCTGCACGCCTTCAATTGTCGGGTCGGTACGGGGCAGACTGGGCGGATGGCTGATCAGTACGCGCAATCCGGCGGGGGCATACGGCCCATCGACGGCATACGGTCCGAGGCTGTCGACATCCCGGCGATCCGGTGGGAGGAGCCGGCGGAGGGGCCCGTTCTGGTGCTGCTCGACCAGACGCGGCTGCCCGCGGAAGAGGTCGAGCTGGTGTGCACGGATCCGCAGGCCTTGGTGCAGGCGATCCGTTCCCTGGCCGTGCGCGGTGCGCCGCTGCTGGGGATCGCGGGGGCGTACGGGGTGGCGCTCGCGGCCGCTCGCGGCTTCGACGTCGAGGAGGCGGCGGAGGCCCTGGCGGACGCGCGGCCCACCGCGGTCAATCTGGCGTACGGGGTGCGCAGGGCGCAGGAGGCGTACCGGTCCGCGTTCAGTGGCGGGGCGGATGCCGGGCAGGGTGTCGGGGCGCGGGAGCGGGCTGCCGCGGCGGCGCTCGCCTCGGCGCGGGCGCTGCACGCGGAGGACGCCGAAGCCAGCGTCGGGATGGCCGAGCACGGCCTGCGGCTCCTGGACGAGCTGGTGCCCGGTGGCAATCACCGCATCCTGACGCACTGCAACACCGGGGCGCTGGTCTCCGGCGGTGAGGGCACGGCGTTCGCGGTCGCGCTCGCCGCGCATCGGGCGGGGCGGCTGCGCCGGCTGTGGGTGGACGAGACGCGCCCGCTGTTGCAGGGTGCTCGTCTGACCGCGTACGAGGCCGCGCGCAACGGGATGGCGTACACATTGCTCACGGACAACGCGGCGGGTTCGCTGTTCGCCGCGGGTGAGGTGGATGCCGTGCTCATCGGCGCGGACCGGATCGCGGCCGACGGTTCGGTGGCCAACAAGGTGGGGAGCTATCCGCTCGCGGTGTTGGCGCGTTATCACCATGTGCCGTTCATCGTGGTCGCGCCGGTGACGACGATCGACCCGGAGACCGCGGACGGGGCTTCCATCGAGGTGGAGCAGCGGGCCGGGCATGAGGTGACGGAGGTCACGGCGCCGCGGGTGCCGCTGGCAGGAGTGGAGGCAGGTGGCGGGATTCCGGTGGCACCACTGGGGACGCAGGCGTACAACCCCGCGTTCGATGTGACGCCACCGGACTTGGTGACGGCGATCGTCACGGAGTGCGGCGTTGTGTCGCCTGTGACAAGTGATGGCTTGAGTGAACTGTGTGCCAGTTCACTTCAGGCAACGATGAGCTAATGGGATGATGTGGTCCATGAAGGGACGAGTCCTTGTCGTCGACGACGACACCGCACTGGCCGAGATGCTCGGCATTGTGCTGCGTGGTGAAGGTTTTGAGCCGTCGTTCGTAGCTGACGGCGACAAGGCGCTGGCCGCTTTCCGTGAGACCAAGCCCGATCTGGTGCTGCTCGATCTGATGCTGCCGGGCCGGGACGGTATCGAGGTGTGCCGCCTGATCAGGGCGGAGTCCGGGGTGCCGATCGTGATGCTCACGGCGAAGAGCGACACCGTGGATGTGGTGGTGGGCCTCGAGTCGGGGGCCGACGACTACATCGTCAAGCCGTTCAAACCGAAGGAGCTGGTCGCCCGGATCAGGGCGCGGCTGCGGAGATCGGAGGAACCTGCGCCGGAGCAGCTCGCCATCGGTGACCTGGTCATAGATGTGGCCGGGCATTCGGTGAAGCGGGACGGGCAGCCGATCGCGCTGACGCCGCTGGAGTTCGATCTGCTGGTCGCGCTCGCGCGCAAGCCCTGGCAGGTGTTCACGCGTGAGGTGCTCCTCGAGCAGGTCTGGGGCTACCGGCACGCGGCGGACACCCGCCTGGTCAATGTGCACGTCCAGCGGCTGCGCTCCAAGGTCGAGAAGGACCCGGAGCGGCCGGAGATCGTGGTGACCGTCCGAGGCGTCGGTTACAAGGCAGGACCGAGCTGACGTGTCCCGAAACAGTGCCGCTTCGGCGCCCGGGACCCCGGGGTCCCGCCCGGAGCGGCCTGTGGGACCCGCGGCGGGGCCGACCGCCGCTCGGGGTTCACGGCTGCGCCGCGCCGTCGACGGGAGTCTGCTGCTCCAGGGCGGGATGAAGGGCAGCCCTGTGCTGCGCCTGTTCGCGCGCTGGGTGCGGCGTCCGTTGCTGCCCGCGATGCGGCTGTGGCGGCGGAACATTCAGCTGAAGGTCGTCGTCACGACACTGCTGATGTCGCTCGGTGTCGTGCTGCTGCTCGGCATCGTCGTCATCGGCTCGGTGCGCAACGGGCTGCTCGACGCCAAGGTGAAGGCGTCGCAGAGCCAGGCCGAGGGTGGCTTCCGCGCGGCCAAGGACAAGGCGGACTCCGCGGCGGCCGGGGTGCGGGACGGCGCGTCCGGTGACAGTCGCACCACGTTGAACCCCAACAACTGGATGAGCGAGCTCGTCACGCAGCTCGCGAGTGGCGGCAAGGGCGCGTTCGACGTCGTGACCCTCAGCTCGAGCGATGCCGACAGTGGCAACGGGCGGGCGCCGCGCGGCTCAGGTCTGGTGGACCCGAACCGCAGCGTGCCCGACGACCTGCGGGGACAGGTCGACCGGATCGCCGGCGCGTCGCAGCAGTACACGAAGATCGTTTACGACGGCGGCAAGGACGCACAGGCGGGCCTCGTCGTCGGCAAGCGGCTCAACGATCCGCAGGGGCACGCCTACCAGCTGTACTACCTCTTCCCGCTGACGCAGGAGGAGAAGTCCCTCGGCCTGGTCAAGGGGACGCTCGCGACGGCCGGGCTCTTCGTCGTGGTGCTGCTCGGGGCCATCGCCTGGCTCGTCGTGCGGCAGGTCGTCACGCCGGTGCGGATGGCGGCAGGTGTCGCGGAGCGGCTCTCCGCGGGCCGTCTCCAGGAGCGTATGAAGGTCACCGGCGAGGACGACATCGCGCGCCTGGGCGAGGCCTTCAACAAGATGGCGCAGAACCTGTACTTGAAGATCCAGCAGCTGGAGGACCTGTCGCGGATGCAGCGGCGGTTCGTCTCGGACGTGAGCCATGAGCTGCGTACGCCGCTGACGACGGTACGGATGGCCGCCGATGTCATCCATGAGGCGCGGGTCGACTTCGACCCCGTGACCGCGCGGTCCGCGGAGCTGCTGGCCGACCAGTTGGACCGGTTCGAGTCGCTGCTGGCCGACCTGTTGGAGATCAGCCGGTTCGATGCCGGGGCGGCGGCGCTGGAGGCCGAGCCGATAGACCTGCGGGAGGTCGTACGGCGCGTGGTGGGCGGCGCCGAGCCGCTCGCGGAGCGCAAGGGCACACACATCCGGGTCGTCGGCGACGACCAGCCGGTGGTCGCCGAGGCGGACGCGCGGCGTGTGGAGCGCGTGCTGCGCAACCTGGTGGTGAACGCCGTGGAGCACGGCGACGGCCGGGAC
Organism: Streptomyces sp. NPDC102360; assembly: GCF_044766085.1. Lineage (NCBI taxonomy): Bacteria > Bacillati > Actinomycetota > Actinomycetes > Kitasatosporales > Streptomycetaceae > Streptomyces > Streptomyces sp. NPDC102360. Next base: position 9,441 of record NZ_JBIWLG010000014.1, read on the forward strand.
GTCGTGGTGCGGCTCGCGGCCGCGGGAGGCGCGGTCGCCGTCGCGGTACGCGACTACGGAGTGGGGCTCAAGCCCGGCGAGGCGACCCGCGTGTTCAGCCGCTTCTGGCGGGCCGACCCGGCACGCGCGCGTACCACGGGTGGAACGGGACTCGGCCTGTCGATCGCCCTGGAGGACGCGCGGCTGCACGGCGGGTGGCTGCAGGCGTGGGGCGAGCCGGGCGGCGGCTCACAGTTCCGGCTCACGTTGCCGAGGACGGTGGACGAGGCGCTGCGCGGTTCGCCGATACCGCTGGAGCCGGAGGATTCGCGGCGGGGCCGTGGACTCGGTGACGCCGGTCCGCAGGGCGCCGACGGCAAGAAGCTGGCCACCGTGCCGGCCCAGGCATCGCCCGCACCGGCCAACGCCCCGATCGCCCCGCGCGCCGCGCAGGCGGCGGTGTCCGCCGACCCCACGGCGCTGCCCGGCAGCGGCGCGCGCGTGGTGGCGCGCGGCGGGGCGACGAGCGAGCCGCGGCAGGCCGACGACCATGACGAACACGGTGCCCCGGAGGGGCACGGTGGGCGTGACGAGCGCGGCGGGCCGTACGCGGCGGACGACGAGGTGTCGGCGGAATCCGGGGCGCCCGCGCGGGCGCGTACGGAGCGGACCGCGGCGACATCGCGCGGTGAGGGGAGCGACGGCGGTCGTGGATGAACAGCGGATGCCGCGACAGCGGCGCGGGATGCGGGCCGGAATCCTGGCCGGGTGCGGGGCGCTCGTACTCGCCGGGTGCGCGTCGATGCCGGACAACGGAGGCCTCGAATCGGTCGAGGCCTCGCAGCGCCCGGACTCGCAGGTGCGGGTCTTCGCCCTGCCGCCGAAGGACAACGTCGGGCCCTCCTCCATCGTCGAGGGCTTCCTTGAAGCGCTGACCAGTGACGACCCTTCGTACACGATGGCGCGCAAGTACCTGACGTCGAAGGCCGCGAAGAACTGGGAGCCCGGGCGGCAGACCGTGGTGCTCGACGAGGGCCCCAGCACGCGCCCGGCGGGCCGGCCGAATTCCGGGAACGACGGCCGCTCCTACGAATTGACCGGGCATCAGGTCGCCACGGTCGACCAGCAGCAGGCGTACCAGCCGGGGGGCGGGTCGTACCAGGGGGGTCTGCACCTGACGCAGGTGAACACCTCCAAGGGCAAGCAGTGGCGGATCGATGCCCTCCCGGAGGGGGTCGTTCTTGGCGAGTCCGACTTCCAGCGGATCTACAGTTCCGTCAACAAGTACTACTACGCGGTGGATTCCACGTCGGGCGGCGAGGCCGGGCAGCGGCGTCTGGTCGCGGACCCCGTCTTCGTACGGCAGTGGACCGATCCGCTGACGGAGACCGTCAAGGAGCTGTTGCAGGGGCCGACGCGCTGGCTGAATCCGGTGGTGCGGACGGCGTTTCCGACACATGCCGCGCTGAAGAAGGGCACCGACTCGCTGGCGCCGGACGACGCCAACAAGCTGACGGTGCCGTTGAACGAGGCGGGCAGCAGGGCCGGGCAGGCCAAGTGCAAGGAGATGGCGGCCCAACTGCTGTTCTCGCTGCGGGACCTGTCGTCGTCGAGCGTGAACGAGGTGGAACTGAAGCGTTCCGACGGCCGGTTCATGTGTGCGATGACCGAGGACGGGGCGGACGCGCTCGCGGCGCCGCGCTCCACCGGGCGCGTCCCGGACCAGTACTTCCTCGACGCCAAGGGCCGCTTGGTACGGATGCCGGGCAAGAGCAGGTCGGACAAGAGCCCCGAGCAGGTGCCGGGGCCGCTGGGCGAGGGCGAGCAGGTGCTGCGTTCCGTGGCCGTCTCGCGCGATCAGGAACGGGCGGCGGGGGTCTCGAACGACGGGCGCTCGCTGTACGTGGCGTCGCTGATCTCGGGCGCTTCGCTGGGGGACCCGGTCGCGCGCAGTCACGCCAAGGCGGAGAAGAACGGCTTCACGACGCCCAGTTGGGACGGGAACGGCGACCTGTGGGTGGCCGACCGTGATCCGAAGCATCCGCGGCTGCTGATGTTCGGGCAGGGCCAGGCGGACAAGGTGCAGAAGGTTCGGGTCGAGGGGCTCGGCGACGACGCCACCATCGAGACGGTGAAGGCGTCCGCCGACGGAGCGCGCATCGCGCTCCTTGTGGCGGAGAAGGACACCACGTCGCTGTGGATCGGGCGCGTCGAGCGACACCCCGACGCGAACGGCGACACGGAGGCCTCGGTGACCGAACTGCGCCGGGCCGCACCGCAGATGGAAGAGGTCACGGCCGTGTCGTGGGCGGGCGACAGCCGGCTCGTCGTCGTCGGCCGGGAGCCCGGCGGGCTGCAGCAGATGCAGTACGTGCTGAGCGACGGATCGATGCCGACCGGGCAGGCGCTGCCGGGTCTGACCAGGGTCAGCGAGATCGCGGCATCGGACAACGACGAGTTGCCGCTGCTCGCGCACTCCGACGACGGAATCGTCCGCCTGCCCTCCGGGGCGGCGTGGCAGTCGGTGCTCAAGGACGGGACGGCTCCGGTCTATCCGGGGTAGCGACGCGTAGTGACCCCGGGCCGGCGACCCGGGTGTCACCCCTACGAGCTCAACCCCTGGTCACAACCGTCGAGTTGTCCACAGGGCGTTGTCCACAGGGCTGGTGGGGCGGCCCGCGGGTCGGCACAGTGGTGGGTATGCGGGGGTGGTGGCAGGACCTCTCCGATCTGGTGCTGCCGGCCGAGTGCGCCGGATGCGGCAGATCTCGTACGACGCTGTGCGCGCGCTGCTCGGCGGCGTTGCGCGGCGCCGGGCCGGGCAGGGTGTGGCCGCGCCCTGCTCCGCCGGGGATGCCGGTCGTGTTCGGTGCCGTCCCGTACCGGAACGCGGTGCGGGCCGTGCTCCTCGCCCACAAGGAGCGCGGTGCGCTCGGCCTCGCCCGGCCGCTGGGCGTGGCGCTGGCCGGGGCTGTGCGGGCCGGACTCGCGGACGGCGGGGATGGTTGTGGCGGCGCGGTCGGGAGGGCCCCTGGCGGCCCTGTGGGCCCCGTGACGCTCGTCCCTGTGCCCTCCGCGCCGCGGGCCGTGCGGGCGCGCGGGCACGACCCGACGCGGCGGATCGCGTACGCGGCGGCCGCCGAGCTGCGCCGTGCGGGGGTCGCGGCGCGGGTACTCGCCGTGCTGCGGCAGCGGCGCGCGGTGGCCGACCAGTCGGGCCTGGACGCCCGGCAGCGGCTGGTGAATGTGACGGGGGCTCTGGAGGTGGTGGGCGGTGGCAGCGGGTTGCTCACCGGAGATGGCCGGATCGTGCTGGTCGACGACCTGATCACGACGGGCGCCTCTTTGGCGGAGGCGGCGCGCGCAATAGCGGTCGCGACCGGTTACGTGAAGATCGATAGGGAACGCGGGGCGGATCGGGGCCGCTCGGAGGCAGGTCCGGGAAAGGCCGGCGAGATCGCCGGGAGCGCGTTTCGGGCGGCCGTGGTGGCAGCGTCTCCGGAATCCTTCGAAATAAACCGGAACTAGTTGGGAATCTGCATCGTTGCAGGTAGAGACAGGGTTCATTCGCTCGGTTGGAGGTACGTGTCAGTAGAGGGTGCCGACAACCGTCCGGGCGAGATATGTTCGGTTGTGAGGAACTCGGCAGGAAAGATCTCAGCCGCTCCTCACCATTGGATTGCCGTGTCAGGCGCATTGCACAGACAATTTCGCAATCAGTCGTCGTGGTGGGGTGTAGATCTTGTCCACGGGGGAGGAGGAGGTGGAAGTCACCGAGTCCGAGACTCCGGAAGTGGCCGGAGTCTGGTGCAAGAGGGAGATGCTCCGCCCAAGGAGTGGGGCTATCCGGGAACGGAGTTCTGCGTGGACATCGTCGTCAAGGGCCGCAAGACCGAGGTACCAGAGCGGTTCCGTAAGCACGTGGCCGAGAAGCTGAAGCTGGAGAAGATCCAGAAGCTCGACGGCAAGGTGATCAGCCTCGACGTCGAGGTGTCCAAGGAACCGAACCCCCGGCAGGCGGACCGGTGCGAGCGCGTGGAGATCACTCTGCGCACGCGTGGCCCGGTGATCAGGGCGGAGGCCGCGGCAAGCGACCCGTACGCGGCGCTGGACCTGGCCACGGACAAGCTCGACGCGCGCCTGCGCAAGCAGCACGACAAGCGGTCGTCGCGGCGCGGCAAGCGGATCTCGGCCGCGGAGGTCGCCGAGCACGTTCCGGACGCCGCTCTGCTGAACGGGGACGGCACGATCGCCAAGGCCGAGGAGGCCGAGCCCGACGGCGTACCGACCACCAAGATGGGCTCGCTCGAGGTCAAGGGCGAGGGTCCGCTCGTCGTCCGTGAAAAGACCCACGTGGCGGCGCCCATGACGCTCGATCAGGCGCTCTACGAGATGGAGCTGGTCGGGCACGACTTCTATCTGTTCGTCGACTCCGAGACCAAGGAACCCAGCGTCGTCTACCGGCGGCACGCCTACGACTACGGCGTCATCCACCTCAGCACCGACCCCATGGTCTCCCAGGTCAGGGGGGCCGACGGGGGCGACGCCATCGGCGGCTGACCACAACTGACACCCACTCATCGGGTGCCCCTGAGGTGCGTATGCGCCCCCAGGGGCACCCTTGTGCGACCCCCTTGTGTACCGCACGGCCATCGCGCCGAGGCCGCGGCATGAAATCATGGCCGGGCCGGGTCAACCGGCGTGCTGGTGCCTCGGGTTGGCGCGGCACAGGAAGACGGGCCGCGGCCTTCAGGGGGAGGAACGATGGCGGACAGCTTCGGACTGATGCGGGGCGAGGACGCCGGTGCCGGCGAGGACGGCGCCGGCATGGGGCCGGATGCGGGTTCCTCGCGCGAGGAACCCATCCGGGTGCTTGTGGTGGACGATCATGCCCTGTTCCGGCGCGGCCTGGAGATCGTCCTCAAGGCCGAGGAGGACATCCAGGTCGTCGGTGAGGCGGGTGACGGGGCGGAGGCCGTGGACAAGGCGGCCGATCTGCTGCCGGACATCGTCCTCATGGACGTACGGATGCCCAAGAGAGGCGGCATCGAGGCGTGCACCTCCATCAAGGAGGTGGCGCCCAGCGCCAAGATCATCATGTTGACGATCAGTGATGAGGAAGCCGATCTCTACGACGCGATCAAGGCGGGCGCGACGGGATATCTGTTGAAGGAGATCTCGACCGACGAGGTGGCCACCGCCATTCGCGCCGTGGCCGACGGGCAGTCGCAGATCAGCCCGTCCATGGCGTCGAAGCTGCTCACCGAGTTCAAGTCGATGATCCAGCGCACGGACGAGCGTCGGCTCGTGCCCGCGCCCCGGCTGACCGACCGGGAGCTCGAGGTGCTCAAGCTGGTGGCCACGGGTATGAACAACCGGGACATCGCCAAGGAGTTGTTCATCTCCGAGAACACCGTGAAGAACCACGTGCGCAACATCCTGGAGAAGCTGCAGCTGCACTCCAGGATGGAGGCCGTGGTGTACGCGATGCGGGAGAAGATCCTGGAGATCCGCTAGGGCTGCTGGGACAGGGCTTCGATCAGGGACTTCTTCAGGGGTGCCGACTCCATGTGTTCCACCCTCACGCTGTCGCAGCCGACCCAGCTCGCCGCTTCGTGGAGTGCCGTCGCCACCGCCGGGACGGCCTTCGGGCCGTCCAGGGAGACCTGCTTGGCGACCAGGGTGCTGCCCGCTCGCGCGGGGTCCACGCGGCCCACGAGGCGGCCGCCGGACAGGACCGGCATCGCGAAGTAGCCGTGGATCCGCTTCGGCTTGGGGACGTAGGCCTCCAGGCGGTGCGTGAAGCCGAAGATCCGCTCCGTACGGGCGCGTTCCCAGATGAGGGAGTCGAAGGGCGACAGGAGTGTCGTGCGATGGCGGCCGCGGGGTGCTGATTCCAGGGCCGCGGGGTCGGCCCAGGCCGGTTTGGAGCCCCAGCCCTCCACCGTCACCGGGACGAGGCCGGTGTCCTCGATCACCGCGTCGAACTGTTCGCTCTTCAGTCGGTGGTAGTCCGCGATGTCCGAGCGCGTGCCGACGCCGAGCGCCTCGCCGGCCTGGCGGACCAGGCGGCGGACGCACTCGGTGTCGTCGAGGTCGTCGTGCAGCAGGGCCGACGGGATCGCGCGCTCCGCCAGGTCGTAGATCCGCCTCCAGCCGCGGCGCTCCACGCAGACCACCTCGCCGTACATCAGCGCGCGCTCGACGGCGATCTTCGACTCGGACCAGTCCCACCACTCGCCCTTGTTCTTCGCGCCGCCCAGTTCCGTGGCGGTGAGTGGGCCCTCCGCGCGGAGTTGCTTGATCACCTGGTCGTAGGCGCCGTCGGCGAGGTGGTGGTGCCAGTGGGGGCGGGTGCGGTAGGCGCGGCGGCGGAAGGCGAAGTGCGGCCATTCCTCGATGGGGAGGACGCAGGCGGCGTGCGACCAGTATTCGAAGGCGTGCGGGGTGGGGGACGTCCCTGTGCCCGGTGTCCAGTACGCCGATTCGACCTTGGTCCGGGGGACGGCGCCCAGGCGGGCGTAGGGGATCAGCTCGTGCGAGCGGGCGAGTACGGAGATCGTGTCGAGCTGGACCGCGCCGAGGTGGCGGAGTACGCCGCGGACGCCGGCCTTGCGGTCGGGGGCGCCGAGGAAGCCTTGGGCGCGGAGGGCGATGCGGCGGGCCTCGTCGGCGGACAAGGGGGTGGTGGGACGGGGCGAGGTCGTCATGGCCGGAACGATAGGGGGAGGGTCTGACAACGGGGTGGGGGCCGAGGGTGGAGTGCCGAGGGTGGGGTGCGCGGCGTCGGGGTTTCCGGCTGTGGCGGGGTGGGCGCTGACCGTGGTGGCTGACCGGCACCGGGGTTTCCGGCTGCGGCGGGGTGGGGGCCGACCGTAGCGCCTGCCCGGCGCCGGGGTGCCGCCTTGCCCACCCTGCCGCCCCTGGCGGCAGGGTGCCCAAGGCGGCCGGGAAGGCGGCCGGGGCGGCAAGGGCTGGGTCAGTTGGGGGCTGGGAGGTAGGGGAGGGGGGTGGGGAGGGAGAGGTCGGTGGGGAGGAGGGAGGCGAGCCAGCAGTCGCGTAGGACGCCCTTGTTGGGCATGGCCGCGCGGAGGGTGGCCTCCAGGGTGAAGCCCGCGCGTTCCGCCACCGTGAGGGAGCCCACGTTGCCGACCTCCGCGCGCCACTCCAGGCGCGAACAGGAGAGGTCGGTGAAGGCCCAGCGGGCCACGCCCAGGACGGCCTCCGTCATATAGCCGCGGCCGCGGAACCGTTTGGCCGTCCAGAAGCCGATTTCCCAGGCACCCGCGCGCGGGTGGTGGAGCGCGACCGCACCGACCACCGGGCCGCGGGCCTCGGTCCGTATCGCGAAGGTGTACTCCGTGTCACCGAGCCAGCCGTCCGCGACGACGCGGTTGATGAAGTATTCGGCGTCCACGCGCGCGTACGGCGAGGGAATCGTGGTCCAGCGCTGGATGTCGGGGTCCTGGGCCGCGACGTACACCTCGTCGATGTCGGCGGGCACGAAGGTGCGCAGCTGCAGGCGGTCGGTGGCGAGCGTCACGGGGTCCATCGCCCGATTCTGCTCGGCACGCGGCAGGGGCGCCATGACTTTTCGTGGGCTGTACCGGCACCTTCGCGGCGGCCCGCGCGTTGGACGTGATGGCAGACCTCCCGGCACGGTGGGGTCCTCGCATACGATGGCCGTTGCTCTAGTAGTCCTTAGTAGTTCCAGTAGTCCCCAGTAATACCTAGACGTTTTAGAGAAACCGACCGTGCCAGGCCCGACCGGCAAGGAGACCAACCCCCGTGTCCGTCCTCCAGAAGATCATGCGTGCAGGCGAAGGCAAGATCCTGCGCAAGCTGCACCGCATCGCGGACCAGGTCAACTCCATCGAAGAGGACTTCGAGAGTCTCTCCGACGCCGAGCTGCGCGCCCTCACGGACGAGTACAAGCAGCGGTTGGAGGACGGGGAGACTCTCGACGACCTGCTGCCCGAGGCGTTCGCCACCGTCCGTGAGGCCGCCCGGCGCGTGCTGGGCCAGCGCCCGTACGACGTGCAGCTGATGGGCGGCGCCGCGCTCCACCTCGGTTACGTGGCGGAGATGAAGACCGGTGAGGGCAAGACCCTGGTCGGCACGCTGCCGACGTACCTGAACGCGCTGTCCGGCAAGGGCGTCCACCTGATCACGGTGAACGACTACCTGGCCGAGAGCCAGTCCAAGCTGATGAGCCGTGTTCACAAGTTCCTCGGCCTGTCCGTCGGCTGCATTCTTGCCAACATGACGCCGGCGGAGCGCCGCGAGCAGTACAACTGCGACATCACGTACGGCACGAACAACGAGTTCGGCTTCGACTACCTCCGCGACAACATGGCGTGGTCCCAGGACGAGCTCGTCCAGCGCGGCCACAACTTCGCGGTGGTCGACGAGGTGGACTCCATCCTCGTCGACGAGGCCCGTACGCCGCTGATCATCTCCGGCCCCGCCGACCAGGCCACGAAGTGGTACGGCGACTTCGCCAAGCTCGTCACGCGCCTCAAGAAGGGCGAGGCGGGCAACACCCTGAAGGGCATCGAGGAGACCGGCGACTACGAGGTCGACGAGAAGAAGCGCACCGTGGCCATCCACGAGCCGGGTGTGGCCAAGGTCGAGGACTGGCTCGGGATCGACAACCTCTACGAGTCGGTCAACACGCCGCTCGTGGGTTACCTGAACAACGCGATCAAGGCCAAGGAACTCTTCAAGAAGGACAAGGACTACGTCGTCATCGACGGCGAAGTCATGATCGTCGACGAGCACACCGGCCGTATCCTCGCCGGCCGCCGCTACAACGAGGGCATGCACCAGGCGATCGAGGCGAAGGAAGGGGTCGACATCAAGGATGAGAACCAGACCCTCGCCACCATCACCCTTCAGAACTTCTTCCGGCTCTACGAGAAGCTCTCCGGCATGACCGGTACGGCGATGACCGAGGCCGCCGAGTTCCACCAGATCTACAAGCTCGGCGTCGTCCCGATCCCGACCAACAAGCCGATGGTCCGTGCGGACCAGGCCGACCTGATCTACCGCACCGAGGTCGCCAAGTTCGACGCGGTGGTCGACGACATCGCGGAGAAGCACGGGCAGGGTCAGCCGATCCTGGTGGGTACGACGTCCGTCGAGAAGTCCGAGTATCTGTCGCAGCAGCTCAACAAGCGCGGTGTTCAGCACGAAGTGCTGAACGCGAAGCAGCACGATCGTGAGGCCGCGATCATCGCCCAGGCAGGCCGCAAGGGCTCCGTCACCGTCGCCACGAACATGGCCGGTCGTGGTACCGACATCAAGCTCGGCGGCAACCCGGACGACCTCGCCGAGGCCGAGCTGCGCCAGGCCGGCCTCGACCCGGTCGAGCACGTCGAGGAGTGGGCGGCCGCGCTGCCCGCCGCGCTGGAGAAGGCGGAGCAGGCGGTGCGGGCCGAGTTCGAGGAGGTCAAGGACCTCGGCGGGCTCTACGTACTCGGTACGGAGCGGCACGAGTCGCGGCGTATCGACAACCAGCTGCGCGGTCGTTCCGGCCGTCAGGGCGACCCGGGTGAGTCCCGCTTCTACCTGTCGCTCGGTGACGACCTCATGCGGCTCTTCAAGGCGCAGATGGTCGAGCGCGTGATGTCGATGGCCAATGTGCCGGACGACGTACCGATCGAGAACAAGATGGTGACCCGCGCCATCGCCTCCGCGCAGTCGCAGGTCGAGCAGCAGAACTTCGAGACGCGTAAGAACGTCCTGAAGTACGACGAGGTGCTCAACCGGCAGCGCGAGGTCATCTACGGTGAGCGCCGCCGTGTCCTGAAGGGCGAGGACCTGCACGAGCAGGTGCAGCACTTCATGGACGACACGATCGACGCCTACATCGGTGCCGAGACCGCGGAGGGCTTCGCCGAGGAGTGGGACCTCGACCGGCTGTGGGGCGCGTTCAAGCAGCTCTACCCGGTCAAGGTCACCGTGGAGGAGCTCGAGGAGGAGGTCGGGGACCGGGCCGGCCTCACCGCCGAGTTCATCGGCGAGGCCGTCAAGGACGACATCCACGCGCAGTACGAGGAGCGCGAGGAGCAGCTCGGCTCCGAGATCATGCGGGAGCTGGAGCGCCGGGTCGTGCTGAGTGTGCTCGACCGCAAGTGGCGTGAGCACCTCTACGAGATGGACTACCTCCAGGAGGGCATCGGCCTGCGGGCCATGGCGCAGAAGGACCCGCTGGTCGAGTACCAGCGCGAGGGCTTCGACATGTTCACCGCCATGATGGAGGGCATCAAGGAGGAGTCCGTCGGCTACCTGTTCAACCTGGAGGTCCAGGTCGAGCAGCAGGTCGAGGAGGTCCCGGTGGAGGACTCCAAGCCCGCCGCGTCGCTCGACAAGGCCGACAGCCAGGACGCCGTGCCCGCGCAGGCCGGTGGCCGCCCGGAGATCCGGGCCAAGGGCCTGGACGCTCCGCAGCGCCCCGACCGGCTGCACTTCCAGGCGCCGAACGCCGAGGGCGGTGTCGACGAGGGCGACTTCGTGACCGAGGGCGGGCCCACGCGCTCCGCGGCGGACGGGATGACCCGCGCGGAGCGGCGCAAGCAGCAGAAGGGCCGCCGCCGCAAGAAGTGACGCGCGGCGCGCGACACGGTGCGTGAAGCGGCGTGCGACACGGTGCGTGAAGGGGCTGGGCACGGGGTGCCCAGCCCCTTCACGCGTTCTGGGGCGGGCTGCGTCACTCGTCGCCGTTCCGGGGCTCCCGCGGTGGGCGGCCGCCCAGTTCCACGGCTGTGCAGCGCCAGCGGTGGTCCTCGCCGAGGCTGAGGCGGAAGGCCAGGGCGTGGAGTCGGGGGCCGACCGCGATGCGGGCGAACACCTCGTAGCTGCCGGGGGCGGGTTCGAAGTGGCCGACGCCGTGCACGGTCGGCCGGGGCCCCGCGCCGGGCAGCAGGGCGCGGCGTTCCACCAGCCACAGCAGGTCGTCGAAGCCCTGGTGTGCGGCGTGGCGGGCGAACCAGTGCAGGGGCCTGTCGCCGCTGAGCACCTGGAGCAGGCGCTGCGTGAACAGCTCGGTGGGGTGCGGCGGGACCTGTGGCGGGACGCGCCGTGGTCCCGCGCCGGGGCGCCGGGTGTCGCGGCGGGTGGGCGGCCGGGTGATCCCGCGTGGCCCCCGCCTGTTCATGACCTTCTGCACGACGCCTCCTGATACCGGCCGGTAACTCCTCGTGGGGATCTTGTACGAGGTCGAAGGGGGCGGCGGCAAGGGCCGGCAGGCGGCGCCGGGGTGCGGCGGCGGGTTCGCCTATCAGGGTGACCGGGGCGGCGCGCGGGTCGGGCCCCCGGGGACGTACGTGGGTCGGCCGGGGGCGGGTGTTGACGTCCGGGCGGACGCGGGCGGCGGCCCGAAGGGGGACGCCCCCACGTATCCTGAAGCCCCCGACGCAGAGCAGAAAGCAGCCGGACCATGCGCGTGTACGTACCTCTGTCCCTGCCTCGACTCGCAGAGGCGTACAAGGCCGGCGAGATCGGGCCCGCGCCCGTCACCGCCTTCGCCGTGACGCCCGCGCTGCGCGAGTGGTACCTGTCCGATGACGTCGAGGAGCTGGAGTACGCGGCGCTCAACCGGGCCGCACTCGCCTCGCTGCGGCTCGTCGCCGCCGATCCCGGCGCCGCGCGCCGCCGCGTCGTCGTCGCCGTGGACGTGCCGGACGGGGCTGCCGTCGCCGACCCGGACCGGGGGATCGACCCGGCCGCGCTCGGCGAGCTGACGGTGCGCGAGACCGTGCCGCTGGCGAAGGTCGCCGCCGTGCACGTCGACTCGGGCGATGCCGACGCCGAGGTCACGGCCGCCGCCGAGGCGCTCGCCGCGGCCGACCGGGGCGACGACGACGCGCAGTTCGTCGTGGACGGCGCCGAGGACCACGACCTGCTGTGGTTCGCCACGCAGGAGATCCCGGGCCTCGTGGGTGAGGGCGAACGCTGAGGGACCCGGCTCAAGGGTGGGTAGTTTCTTGTCATGGGGAGTGACTTCGGGATGCGCACAGGTACGCACATCGTCTGGGACTGGAACGGCACGCTGTTCCATGACAACGACGCCGTCATCCGCGCCAGCAACGCGGCCTTCGCGGCGGTCGGTCTTGAGCCGATCACGCTGGAGAAGTACCGCGAGCTGTACTGCATACCCATCCCCAAGTTCTACGAGCGGATGATGGGCCGGCTGCCCACCGAGGCCGAGTGGGTGGCGATGGACGGCGCGTTCCACCAGCACTACGCGCGGTACGCGGTGGACTGCAGGCTCACCGAGGGCGTCGAGCTGCTGCTGGCCGGCTGGCAGGAGGCCGGGCGCAGTCAGTCCATCCTCAGCATGGCGGGGCACGAGGAACTCGTGCCGCTGGTACGGCAGTTGGGGATCGCGGAGCGGTTCGTGCGGGTCGACGGGCGGACGGGGCCCTCCGGGGGGAGCAAGACCGAGTACATGGTGCGGCACCTGGGGGTTCTCGACGGTGTGGCTCCGGAGCGGACTGTGGTCATCGGGGATGCGGCTGATGATGCGGTGGCGGCGATTGCCGCGGGGGCGCGGGCTGTGCTCTATACCGGTGGGTCGCACAGTCGGGCCAGCCTCGAAGGGGTGGGGGCGCCTGTCGTCGACACGTTGGCGGATGCGGTGCGTGAGGCGGAGCGGATGGTTGCGGCGGCCTGAGTCGTGTCCCGGTCGCCGGTGGGCCTAAAGATCGGGGCTCTGCCCCGGACCCCGCTGCTCAATCGCCGCAGGGGCTTGAATGGCTTGCCCGGTCGCCGCGGGGCTTGAAAAGGTCTGCTCAATCGCCGCAGGGGCTCGAAAGGCCTGCTCAATCGCCGCAGGGGCTTGATCGGGCTCGAGCGCCGGCGAGGAGTGATTTAGGTATACGGATCCCGGGCCCCGCGTGTAGATGCGTATACGGGTCCCCGGCGATACCGATGTCGATGAGTGGCGGGACCGGCAGGGTGTAGAGGTGTCGCGTGCTCTGGAGGAATGGCGCGGCGGGGCGCCGGACGGCAATGGTCAACTCCCCACGGCTGTCGTGGCATCGGCCCCTCGTCGCTGCGTCCGGGGCACCGCGCGTTTCGGTGGCTGCCCTCGTCGGCGGGGCAGCCACCGCACCCGTCTACCCGCCGGCCGGCGCCTTCGCCCGCAGCACCGTGAGGAACTCCCGCATCCAGTGGGAGTGGTCCGGCCAGGCGCGGGAGGAGACCAGCGTGCCGTCGACGACCACCTCTGTGTCCCGGAAGGCGGCCCCCGCCGCCTGCATGTCCGTCTCGAGCGCCGGGTACGCCGTGACGCGCCGGCCCCGCAGCGCGTCCACCGCCGCCGTCAGGAGCGGGCCGTGGCAGATCTGCGCGACGGGCCTGTCGGTGTCGAAGAAGGACTTGATGATCTTGCGGAGTTCGGCGTCCGCGCGCAGGTACTCCGGCGCCCGGCCCCCCGGGATCACCAGAGCGGCGTACTGGCCCGGGTCGACTTCCGAGAAGGCCAGGTCGGCGGGCCAGGTGTAGCCGGGCTTCTCCGTGTACGTGTCGAAGCCGGGTTCGAAGTCGTGGACCACGAACTGGAGCTTCTTGCGGGTCGGGGCCGCGATGTCGACCTCGTAACCCTCCTCGCGCAGCCGCTGGTACGGGTACAGGACTTCCAGCGACTCCGCCGCGTCGCCGGTGACGATCAGGATTTTGGGTGCCATTGGTCACACGCTCCCCTCGCCGGGATCCGCCGTGTCGTGCGCCCAACGTGTCGCCACGCCGCTCGGCTGGCAAGAGCCCGTACTACGCAAGGGCTTCAGGGGTTCTGTGCAGACTGTCAAAGTTCGACCCCCTGTTTTGTACACAAGCGGCTCATGACGACGCCCCCTCGGGGAGCGATAGCCTGGTGCCGTGATCAGCGCGATATCTCGCGGGGGCATCGTCGCCCCCTGCCCGCGCCGGGAGCTCACGACCCGCCACAGCAGTGGTCGTGCCCGGCGCTCAGTCGCTGATCATTTCGGGCGGATGGCCTCTTCGTTGAAAACGGCGCATTGTGGTCCGCTCTTCTCTCATCCCGGCATAACGTCGTCTCAGACCGGAAACCCCGCGTCGAGGCGTTGTGTCGAGCGATTCATCTACGCGACATCTACGTCTCGCAACGGCGCGCGACAGGAGCCAGAGGACAATGCAGACCAAGCTGGACGAAGCCAAAGCCGAGCTGCTCACCAGGGCCGCACGGGTAGCTGAGAACAGCCCGGTAGGGGGGAACCTACCGACCGGGGCGACGGGCAAGGGCACGCAAGCCGCCGGAACCACCACCGATACCGACAGCGTGCTCGCGTTCCTCCAGCGCTACTACCTGCACACCGCACCGGAGGACCTGAGCGACCGCGACCCGGTCGATGTCTTCGGGGCCGCACACTCGCACTACCGCCTCGCGGAGAACCGCCCGCAGGGCACGGCCAACGTGAAGGTGCACACGCCGACCGTCGAGGAGAACGGCTGGACCTGCAGCCACTCCGTCGTCGAGGTCGTCACGGACGACATGCCGTTCCTGGTGGACTCCGTCACCAACGAGCTGTCGCGGCAGGGGCGTGGCATCCACGTCGTCATCCACCCGCAGATCACCGTCCGGCGCGATGTCACCGGCAAGCTCCTCGAGGTGCTGCCGGCCGGTACGTCCGCCGAGGGCCACGACGTGCTCACCGAGTCGTGGATCCACGTCGAGATGGACCGCGAGACCGACCGCGCCGACCTCAAGCAGATCACCTCCGACCTGCTGCGCGTCCTGTCCGACGTACGGGAGTGCGTCGAGGACTGGGAGAAGATGCGGGACTCGGCGCTGCGCATCGCCGAGGAGCTGCCGAGCGAGCCGACCGCGGGCGACCTGCCCGACCAGGAGGTCGAGGAGGCCCGCGAACTCCTTCGCTGGCTGGCCGCCGACCACTTCACGTTCCTCGGGTACCGCGAGTACAACCTCTCCGAGGACGACTCGCTGGCCGCCGTGCCCGGCACCGGACTCGGCATCCTGCGCTCCGACCCGCACCACGAGCGCGACGAGCACCACCCGGTCTCGCCGTCCTTCAACCGCCTGCCGGTCGACGCCCGGGCCAAGGCCCGCGAGCACCGCCTGCTGGTCCTCACCAAGGCCAACAGCCGCGCCACCGTGCACCGGCCGAGCTACCTCGACTACGTCGGCGTGAAGAAGTTCGACGCCGAGGGCAATGTCGTCGGCGAGCGGCGCTTCCTCGGCCTGTTCTCCTCCGCCGCGTACACCGAGAGCGTGCGCCGCGTCCCCGTCATCCGGCGCAAGGTCCAGGAAGTCCTCAAGGGCGCGGGCTTCTCGCCCAACAGCCACGACGGCCGCGACCTGATGCAGATCATGGAGACGTACCCGCGCGACGAGCTGTTCCAGACGCCCGCCGACGAGCTGCGCTCCATCGTGACGTCCGTCCTCTACCTCCAGGAGCGCCGCCGGCTGCGGCTCTACCTGCGCCAGGACGAGTACGGCCGCTACTACTCGGCGCTCGTCTACCTGCCGCGCGACCGCTACACCACGGGCGTGCGGCTGCGGATCATCGACATCCTCAAGGAGGAGCTCGGCGGCACCAGCGTCGACTTCACCGCGTGGAACACCGAGTCGATCCTCTCCCGGCTGCACTTCGTCGTCCGCGTTCCGCAGGGCACCGAGCTGCCGGAGCTCTCCGACGCCGACAAGGACCGCATCGAGGCCCGCCTCGTCGAGGCCGCCCGCTCCTGGGCCGACGGCTTCGGGGAGGCGCTGAACGCCGAGTGCGGTGAGGAGCGCGCCGCCGAACTGCTGCGCCGCTACGGCCAGGCGTTCCCCGAGGGCTTCAAGGCCGACCACTCGCCGCGCGCCGCCGTGGCCGACCTGGTCCACCTCGAACAGCTCACGCAGGAGAACAAGGACTTCGAGCTCTCCCTGTACGAGCCGGTGGGCGCGGCCCCCGGCGAGCGCCGCTTCAAGATCTACCGGATCGGCGCGCCCGTCTCGCTCTCCGCCGTCCTGCCGGTGCTCCAGCGCCTGGGCGTCGAGGTCACCGACGAGCGCCCGTACGAGCTGCGCTGCAGCGACCGCAAGACCGCGTGGATCTACGACTTCGGCCTGCGCATGCCGAAGCCGGCGAACGGCAACGGCGACGACCTCGGGGCCGACGGCCGCGAGCGCTTCCAGGACGCCTTCGCCGCCACCTGGACCGGCCTCGCCGAGAACGACGGCTTCAACTCCCTCGTCCTGGGCGCCGGTCTGAACTGGCGTCAGGCGATGGTGCTGCGCGCGTACGCCAAGTACCTGCGCCAGGCGGGGTCCACTTTCAGCCAGGACTACATGGAGGACACCCTCCGGACGAACGTGCACACCACGCGCCTGCTGGTGTCGCTGTTCGAGGCGCGGATGTCGCCGGACCGGCAGCGCGCCGGGACCGAGCTGATCGACGGGCTGCTCGAGGAGGTCGACGGCGCCCTCGACCAGGTGGCGTCCCTCGACGAGGACCGGATCCTGCGGTCCTTCCTCACGGTCATCAAGGCGACGCTGCGCACGAACTTCTTCCAGGAGGCGCTGGGCGGCAAGCCGCACGCGTACGTCTCCATGAAGTTCGACCCGCAGGCCATCCCGGACCTGCCCGCGCCGCGGCCCGCGTACGAGATCTGGGTGTACTCGCCCCGCGTCGAGGGCGTGCACCTGCGCTTCGGCAAGGTCGCGCGCGGTGGCCTGCGCTGGTCGGACCGGCGGGAGGACTTCCGTACGGAGATCCTCGGCCTGGTGAAGGCGCAGATGGTGAAGAACACCGTCATCGTGCCGGTCGGCGCCAAGGGCGGCTTCGTCGCCAAGCAGCTCCCCGACCCGTCGGTGGACCGCGACGCCTGGATGGCCGAGGGCATCGCGAGCTACAAGACGTTCATCTCGGCGCTGCTCGACATCACCGACAACCTGGTCGGCGGCGAGGTCGTGCCGCCCGCCGACGTCGTCCGTCACGACGAGGACGACACGTACCTCGTGGTCGCGGCCGACAAGGGCACGGCGTCCTTCTCGGACATCGCGAACCAGGTCGCCGAGTCGTACAACTTCTGGCTCGGTGACGCGTTCGCCTCCGGCGGCTCGGCCGGCTACGACCACAAGGGCATGGGCATCACCGCCCGCGGCGCCTGGGAGTCCGTGAAGCGGCACTTCCGGGAGCTGGGCGTCGACAGCCAGTCCGAGGACTTCACGGTCGTCGGCGTCGGTGACATGTCCGGTGACGTGTTCGGCAACGGCATGCTGCTCTCCGAGCACATCCGCCTGGTCGCCGCCTTCGACCACCGGCACATCTTCATCGACCCGAAGCCGGACGCGGCCACCGGCTACGCCGAGCGCCGCCGGATGTTCGAGCTGCCGCGCTCTTCGTGGGCGGACTACAACAAGGAGCTGATCTCGGCGGGCGGCGGCATCTTCCCGCGCTCCGCCAAGTCGATCCAGCTCAACGCGCACATCCGCGAGGCCCTCGGCATCGAGTCCGGCCAGGCGAAGATGACCCCGGCCGAGCTGATGAAGGCCATCCTCCAGGCGCCCGTCGACCTGCTGTGGAACGGCGGCATCGGTACGTACGTCAAGTCGTCGGTCGAGTCCAACGCGGACGTCGGCGACAAGGCCAACGACCCGATCCGCGTCGACGGCCAGGACGTGCGCGCCAAGGTCATCGGCGAGGGCGGCAACCTCGGCGCGACCCAGCTGGGCCGCATCGAGTTCGCCCGCAGCGGCGGCCGGGTGAACACCGACGCCATCGACAACAGCGCCGGCGTCAACACCTCGGACGTCGAGGTGAACATCAAGATCCTGCTCAACGGTCTGGTCTCCGACGGCGACATGACGGTCAAGCAGCGCAACAAGCTGCTCGCCGCCATGACGGACGAGGTCGGCCACCTGGTGCTGCGCAACAACTACGCGCAGAACACGGCACTGGCCAACTCCTGCGCCCAGGCGCCGTCCCTGCTCCACGCCCACCAGCGGTTCATGCGCCGCCTCGGCAAGCAGGGCCACCTCGACCGGGGCCTGGAGTTCCTGCCGAACGACCGGCAGATCCGTGAACTCCTCAACTCCGGCCGGGGGTTGAGCCAGCCGGAGCTCGCCGTCCTCTTCGCGTACACGAAGATCACGGCGGCGGACGAGCTGATCCAGACGTCCCTGCCCGACGACGACTACCTGCGCCGCCTGCTGCACACCTACTTCCCGAAGCCGCTGCGCGAGAAGTACGCCGAGGCGATCGACGGGCACGCGCTGCGCCGCGAGATCATCACGACGGTCCTCGTCAACGACACGGTGAACACGGGCGGTTCGACGTTCCTGCACCGCCTCCGTGAGGAGACGGGCGCGTCCCTGGAGGAGATCGTGCGGGCGCAGCTCGCCGCGCGCGAGATCTTCGGCCTCAGCGAGGTGTGGGACGCGGTCGAGGCGCTCGACAATGTCGTCGCCGCCGACGTCCAGACCCGGATCCGGCTGCACTCGCGCCGCCTCGTCGAGCGCGGCACGCGGTGGCTGCTCAACAACCGCCCGCAGCCGCTCCAGCTGGCCGAGACCATCGACTTCTTCAAGGAAGACGTCACCAAGGTCTGGGCCGAGATGCCGAAGATGCTGCGCGGCGCCGACGCCGAGTGGTACCAGGGCATCGTCGACGAGCTGACCGGCGCGGGTGTGCCGGAGGAGCTGGCGGAGCGCGTCGCCGGGTTCTCGTCCGCGTTCCCGACGCTCGACATCGTGCAGATCGCCGACCGTACGGGCAAGGACGCGCTGTCCGTCGCCGAGGTCTACTACGACCTCGGGGACCGGCTCTCCATCACCCAGCTCATGGACCGCATCATCGAGCTGCCGCGCTCCGACCGCTGGCAGTCCATGGCCCGCGCGTCGATCCGTGAGGACCTGTACGCGGCGCACGCCGCGCTCACCGCCGACGTGCTGGCGGCGGGCAACGGGACCTCGACGCCGGAGCAGCGGTTCAAGGCGTGGGAGGAGAAGAACGCGGCGATCCTGGGCCGGGCGCGCTCGACCCTGGAGGAGATCCAGGGCTCGGACTCGTTCGACCTGGCGAACCTCTCGGTCGCCATGCGCACGATGCGCACGCTGCTGCGTACGCACTCGTAGCGGATACGCGAAAGGGGGCGCCCCGGGCCGGAATCCGGCCCGGGGCGCCCCCTTTTCCGTACGGAGAGGACCTACGCGGCGACGGGCGCCTTCGCCTTGGCCTTCGGCTTCGGCTTGGCCGGGCCCGCGGCATTGGTGAACGCCTCGTACTCCTTGAGGACATCCTCGGTCGGCCCGTCCATCCGCAGCTCGCCGCGCTCCAGCCACAGCACCCGGTCGCAGGTGTCGCGGATGGACTTGTTGCTGTGGCTGACGAGGAAAACGGTCCCCGCACGCTGCCGCAGCTCCTTGATCCGCTGCTCGGACCGCTTCTGGAACGACCGGTCGCCCGTGGCCAGCGCCTCGTCGACCAACAGCACGTCATGTTCCTTCGCGACGGCGATCGAGAACCGCAGCCGAGCCGCCATGCCGGACGAATAGGTCCGCATCGGCAACGTCACGAAGTCGCCCTTCTCGTTGATCCCGGAGAAGTCGACGATCTCGTCGTACCGGTCCCGCACCTGCTCGCGGGACATGCCCATCGCGAGCCCGCCGAGCCGTACATTGCGCTCGCCGGTGAGGTCGTTCATGAGGGCCGCGTTGACGCCGAGCAGCGAGGGCTGCCCGTCGGTGTAGATGTGCCCGTTCTCGGTCGGCAGCAGCCCGGCGACGGCCTTCAACAGGGTGGACTTCCCCGACCCGTTGGTCCCGATGAGCCCGATGGCCTCGCCGCGGTAGGCGGTGAACGAGACGTCCCGCACGGCATGCACCTTCCGCACACCCGCCCGCTTCTCGGCCTTCTTCCTGCCGCCGAGGATGCGGTTGAGGGCGGCGGTCGCGGCGCCGCGGCCCGCGCCGGTCCCGTTGACGCGATAGACGATGTCGACGCCGTCGGCGATGACGGTGGGTACTCGTTGCTCGCTGGTGTTGTCAGCCACGTCCGTACGTCTCCTCGGCCTTCCAGAAGTAGATGAACCCGCCGATTCCGGCGAGCAGTGCCCAGCCGGCCGCCAGCGCCCAGATGTGCGGCGGCAGTTGACCCGCGGTGAAGCTGTCGATGAGCGCGAAGCGCATCAGGTCGATGTAGACGGCGGCCGGGTTGGCCTGGAGCAGCGTCGTGACGACCGCCGGCATGCCGCGCCCCTCCGTCAGCCGGGTCAGGCTCCACATCACGCCGGACGCGTACATCCACGTACGCAGCAGGAACGGCATCAGCTGCGCGAGGTCCGGGGTCTTCGAGCCGAGCCGCGCCATGATCAGCGCGAGCCCGGTGTTGAACATGAACTGAAGCGTGAGCGCGGGCACCACGAGCACCCAGGACGGCGCGGGCGGCACGCCCGTCGCCAGCAGGATGACCACCAGCGCGCACATGGAGAACAGCAACTGCTGGAGCTGCTGCAGGCAGAACGAGACCGGGAGCGCCGCCCGCGGGAAGTGCAGGGCCCGCACGAGCCCGAGGTTTCCGGAGATCGCCTTCGTCCCGGCCATCACGGACGACTGCGTGAACGTCCACACGAACACACCCGTGACCAGGAACGGGATGTAGTCCGGCACGCCCCGGCTGGTGCCCATGAGCTTGCCGAAGATGAGGTAGTACACCGCCGCGTTCAGCAGCGGCGTGAGCACCTGCCAGACCTGCCCGAGCTTCGCCTGGCTGTACTGGGCGGTGAGCTTGGCGGTCGAGAAGGACGTGATGAAGTGCCTGCGCTGCCAGAGCTGACGTACGTACGCGGGCAGCGAGGGCCGCGCGCCGCTGACGCTCAGCCCGTACCGGGCGGCCAGGGCCGCCGGATCCTCGGGGACGGGGACGGACCGCGGTGCCTCCTGCGGGGAAGGCGTGTCCAGGACCTGGCTCACATCCGCTGCTTTCGGTCGGGGGTTCGGCTCCGGCTGTTCAGCTGCCGTTCACGTCGGGACGGGCCCGTATCGTCGTGACGTGAGAGTAGGGCGGATCGACGTCGGAACGCAACCGTTTCGTCGTGGCCGTCCTATGCTTTGCCATATGACGACCAACGCCGACTCTTCGAAGCCGACGCGCCGCAGGGCCCCCGCCGGCGCGGCCGTCCTGCGCGAGGACGTGACGGAGGCCATCCGCGCGGCCGTCTTCGAGGAGCTGGCCTCGGTCGGCTACGCGCGCATGTCCATCGAGGGCATCGCGCGCCGCGCGGGCGTCGGCAAGACGGCGGTCTACCGCCGCTGGAAGTCCAAGCTCCACCTGGTCCTCGACCTGGTCTCGGCGATCGCCGTGCAGGGCCTGCCCGCCCCGGACACCGGCTCCCTGGAGGCCGACCTCCGTCTCCTCTACGAGGTCACGTCACGCGCGCTGCGTCACCCCGTGGCCGGCCAGGTCATCCCCGACCTCCAGGCGGAGGCGGCCCGCAATCCGGAGATCGCCGAGGCCCTGCAGAAGGCGCTGCGCGAGGGTCAGCACGGAGTGGCGAGCGGCATCGTACGGGCGGCGGTGGAGCGCGGGGAGCTGCGCGAGGGCCTCGACGAGGACCTGGCGCTCGACCTGATCTCGGGCCCGCTGTACTGGCGCGCGGTGGTGGTCCGCACGCCGAAGCTGCCGAAGGGGCACCTTCAGCGCTTGTCGGCGGCGACGGCCGCGGCGCTCAAGGAGCTGTGAGGGACTGTGACGTGCAATGACGATCCGGTCGTCATTGCACGTCACAGTCCCGGCGTCGGCGGCTCGCGGGTCAGGTGGTGGCCAGGAGGAAGTCCTCGCCGCTCGACGGGCGCAGGGCGTCCTCGCGCGCCGCGAAGTAGCGGGTCGCGAGGTGCGTGCCCGGGGTGTGTTCGGCCGTCCTGAAGCCTGCCTCGTGGGCCAGGGTGAGCATGTCCTCGGGGGCGTAGAAGCTGAGGAAGGGCGTGCCGGCGGCGCTCGCGCCCTTCTTGCTGGTCTCCATGCCCGACCGGTCCGCCGCGTCGAGGAGGTCGGCGGGGAGGATGAAGGAGAGCGCGAGGGTGGAGCCCGGGGCCAGCTGCGCGATCTGTTCCAGGGTGGCGGCGGTGGCCTCGCGGGTGAGGTACATGACGACGCCCGTCGAGACGACGACCGCCGGCCGGCGCGGATCGAAACCGGCCGCCGTGAGCCCGTCCCACCAGGACTCCCGCGCCTCGAAGTCGACGGGGACGAGGTGCAGGCGGGGCGGCACGCCGTAGCCGAGTGCTTCCAGGCGGGCGCGCTTCCAGGACTGCGGGCCCGGCTGGTCGACCTCGTAGATGTCGAGGCGGGCGACGAGTCCGGGGCGGCGCTGGGCCAGCGTGTCCAGGCCCGCGCCGAGGATGACGTACTGGTCGACGCCGCGCTCCGACTCCCGCTCCACGAGGTCCTCGATGAAGCGGGCCCGCGAGACCATCGCGGCACGGAAGCCGCGGGTCGCCGTCGGCTCCATGTCGGGGCGCTCGCGCCAGTCGGGAGCGGGGGCGAGGAGGCGCAGGCCCACCTCGTCCTCCAGTACGTGCGGCGCGTCGTCGACCTGGACGTGCATCGCGCGCCACAGTGCGCAGCGCTCCGCCGTGTTGTCGGGTGCGGGCGCCGGGGACGGCTGCGTACTCACGCCCACTCCTTGGTGAGGTCGAGTTCCTCGTTGCGCTCGGTCAGCGAGTACCAATTGCCGTTGTCGTCGCGGAAGACGGCCTCGGTGCCGTACGGGCGTTCCTTCGGTTCCTGGAGGAACTCGACGCCGCGCGCCCTGAACGTCTCGTAGTCGCCGCGGCAGTCGTCCGTGCGCAGCGCGACGCCGCCGAGGACGCCCTTGGTGACCAGTTCTGCGAGGGCCCTGGCGGACTCGGGGTCGACACCGTGGCCGTCGGGGCGCATGAGCGCGAGCTCCAATTCCGGCTGGCCCTTGGCCCCGACGGTGATCCAGCGGGAGTCGCCCATGGACATGTCGGTGCGGAGCTCCATGCCGAGCTTCTCGGTGAAAAACGTCTTCGTACGCTCCTGGTCGAGCGTCCAGATGGTGGTGATGCCGACGCCTTTGATCATGGGTGCTCCCGCGGTGTGCTTGTCCTGGTCGGTCCACCGTAGGCAGCGGGAGTGTCAGTCGGCTTCTTCAGAATTGCTGTCTTTGGTGGGGTGGAAGCCGCCTGCCCACAGCAGGGCGTAGCAGCCCGGGATGAGTGCCGCCCCGCGGGCGATCTTCGACCGGCGGTACTCGCCAGGGGTCTGACCCATGTGCTGCTTGAAGCGCGTCGTGAACGTGCCGAGGCCGGCGAAGCCGACCAGGTGACAGATCTCGGTGATGCTCAGGTCGCAGGTGCGCAGCATCTCCGCCGCGCGTTCGATGCGGCGCTGGGAGAGGTACTGGCCGGGGGTCCGTCCGTAGGCCGTCTTGAAGACGCGGACGAAGTGCGAGCGCGAGTAGCCGGCGCGGGCCGCCACCGCGTCCAGGTCCAGGGTCTCGTCGGCCCAGTCGCGGTCCATCACGTCCTTGGCGGCGCGGAGCCGCCGGAGGTGTGCGAGGTGTCCGTCCGCGGCCCTGCCGTCCGCGGCTCTGCCTTCCGTGGCCCTGCTCTTGGGTCCGTCCATCGCTGCGCATCCTGGCACGAAACTCTTAAGTCGTTTAAGTGTGATGTCCGTTACGCTCCATTTGTATGCTTTCGAGGACTCGTTCCGTCGCTTCCGTCGCTTCCGTCGACCGCTCCGACCCCTGGCTCACCAAAGCGCTGCCCCGGCTGCGCGGCATCGAACCGATCAGAAGTTACGGGTACGGCGGCGAGCTGCTGCACGACGACGGGCGGGCCGACATGGAGGCCTACGGCGCCCGCGTCGCCGAGCTCGCGACGCGGCTCGGCGAGGCGCTCCTGTCGTACGGGGCCTCCGCGGAGGAAGCCGTCGCCGGGATGCTGGTCGTCGCCGAGACGTACGGGCTCAGCTACTGCGAGCCGGGCGTCACGCTCGCCTCCGTGTCGCTGTCCGCGCACGCGCCCGGCGAGCTGACGCCGCTGCACGCGAACCGGGTGATCCGCAAGCACGCCACCGACTTCCGGATGCTGGGGCGCATTCACGCGCTCGTGGAGCGGATCAGCGCGCGGCAGTTGGACCTTGGCGAGGCGCGGGCCGCGATCGCCCGGATCCTCGACGCGCCGGTGGAGCGGGGGCGGTGGGCGTTGTGCCGCGTGCCGGTGCAGACCGGGTTCGTCGCGGCCGGTGGTGGTATCGCCTTCGGTGGTGGCGCGCTGACCTCGGTGTGCGCGTTCGTCGCCGGGTTGCTCGGGGCGCTGCTGAGCGGCTGGTTGGGGCGCAACGGCGTCCCCGCGTTCTACCGGTCGGCCGTCGCCGCGATGCCGACCGCCGTGCTCGCCGTCGCGATCAGCCACAGCGCGCCGCCGACGACCGTGCAGTCCGTCGTGGTCGCCGGGGTGCTGGGTTTGCTGCCGACCGTCACCTTCGTCAGCGCCGTGCAGGACGCGCTCACCGGGCACTATCTGACCGCCCTCGGGCGGCTCTTCGACGCGATGCTGGTGTTCGCCGCCGTCGTCACGGGTGTGGTGGCCGTGCTCGGCGTAGGGCGGCTCGTCGGGTTCGAGGCGCCGGTAGTGCCGACGGCCGAGCGGGCCGAGTATCTGGGGGCGCCCGTCGTGGGTGCCGCCGTGTTCTCGGTGGCCGTGGCGGCGCGGGCGCGGACGCCGCGGCGCGACTGGGTGCCCGCGGCGCTGCTCGGGCTCGGCGGGTTCATGGTGGCGGCCGAGTTCGCCGTCCTCGGGCTTCCCTCGCTCGTCGGTACGGCGGTGGTGGCGGCGGGGGTCGGGTGCGCCGCGCATGCCGTGGGCCGGCGGCGGCGGGAGTCCGCGCTGCCGCTCGTCGTTCCCGGTATCGCGCCGTTGCTGCCGGGCAGTGCGTTGTACGTGGCGTTGGCCGCGCTTGCCTCCGGGCGGACCACGGCGGGGGTCGGGGGGCTTGTGCATGCGGCGGCGGTGACGTTGGCGATCGCGGTGGGGGTGGGTCTTGCGGGGGAGGCGGCGCAGCTCTTCCGGAGGGTCCGGGGGGCGGGTTCCTCGGGTTCCGGTGTAGTGGCGCCGCGCCGGGGTGGACGTCACGGGGCTCTGCCCCGGGCCCCGCGCCTCAATCGCCGGCGGGGCTTGAATTGGCGGGGCTTGGGTGTCAGAGGGCGGCGGAGTCCAAGGCGTGGGTCAGGCGGTCGAGGCGGGAGCGGAGGTCTTCTATTTCCTTCAGGTCGAAGCCTGTTGCTGTGGCGATCTTGCGGGGGACCTCGGAAGCGTGGGTTTTGAGTGCCGTGCCGGACGTCGTGAGGGCGACCGTCACCGAGCGTTCGTCCGTGGCGCTGCGCTCGCGGCGTACGAGGCCGTTCGTCTCCAGGCGCTTGAGGAGCGGGGAGAGTGTGCCGGAGTCGAGGCGGAGGCGTTCCCCGAGGCGCTTGACCGGGAGCGGGCCCTCCTCGGGGGCGGCCTCCCAGAGCACCAGCATGACCAGGTACTGGGGGTACGTGAGGCCCAGATCCTTGAGCAGTACCCGGTAGATGCCGCCGAAGGCGCGCGACGCCGCGTTGAGCGAGAAGCAGATCTGGCGGTCGAGCCGGAGGAATTCGTCGGCGCTGGGGGTACTGGGAGTGCTCGGCGTGCTGGGCATGCATCCAGGGTAGCGCTCGCGCGATTCAGTTGTGCACAACTGAATTGTGTGCTCTATTTGAGGGGTAGGAAGTGACTCACCAAGAGGTTCATCGACCGAGAGGCAGGTCCCCCATGGACGCCATCTACACCGCCGTCGCCACCGCCACCCACGGCCGCGACGGGCGCGCCGTCTCCTCGGACGGCGTGATCGATCTTCAGCTCGGCATCCCGACGGAGATGGGCGGCAACGGTCAGGGCTCCAACCCGGAGCAGCTCTTCGCCGCCGGTTACGCCGCCTGCTTCGGCAGTGCGCTCGGGCTCGTCGGCCGGAGCGCCAAGGTGGACGTCGCCGACGCCGCCGTCACGGCCGAGGTCTCCATCGGCAAGCAGGGCGAGGGCTTCGGGCTCGCCGTCGTGCTCCGCGTCGAGCTGCCCGAGTCGGTCGACGCCGAGACCGGCCGCAAGCTGGTCGAGCAGGCGCACCAGGTGTGCCCGTACTCGAACGCGACGCGCGGCAACATCGACGTGCAGCTCGTCGTCGAGTAGGGATGCCGGGGTGCCGGAACGCCGGGGCGTCGAGAGTCAACTGGCTCTGGATGAACCGCCGTTGATCCGCGCGAGTACCTCGCCCGTCTGCGGACTCCACGCCACCAGTACCGCCTCCGGCGGCAGTCGCTCGGCCCGGTCGAGCAGCAGCCAGCGGATGCGGTAACGGTCGGCGACGGCCTGCCGTTCGGCGCGGGTGGACGCGGGGGAGAGGTAGGCGCGCACCGCCGCCCGGCGCCGGTCCAGGTCGGCGCTGTCGACGACCGGGTCGGGGCGGGCGGGCGCGACCAGCGTCGGCCCGTGTCCGGGCAGGGAGCGGGTCGGGCGGTAGCCGTTCGTCAGAACCACGTCGCCGGGCGGGATGTGCTGCGCCGCCCAGGTGTACGCGGGCCAGCTCGGCGGCGGGTCGAGGACCGTGGCCAGAAAGCCCAGTGCCGCGCCCGCCGCCGCCAGCGCGCCGAGCACCCTGCGCCGCCGTGGCCACGGTCGGGGCGCCGCGAGGGCGATCGCCAGGGCGAGCTGGAGCGGCACCACCGTGAGCACCATGGCCGCGCCGTACGCGGAGGGGTGGGCCAGAGCCGCGT
This sequence comes from Streptomyces sp. NPDC102360, assembly GCF_044766085.1. Lineage (NCBI taxonomy): Bacteria > Bacillati > Actinomycetota > Actinomycetes > Kitasatosporales > Streptomycetaceae > Streptomyces > Streptomyces sp. NPDC102360. The sequence continues at coordinate 36,210 of NZ_JBIWLG010000014.1, forward strand.
ACGCGAGGGCCGCGATGCCGGCCGCGCACAGGAGGACGAGCGGGTCCCCGCGGTCGCGGCGCAGGCGCAGCCACAGCGGCGGGAGGCCGGTCAGCGCGAGCCACGGGACGTGCGGCGACACGGGGTCCGAGTCCGGCCACAGCCACACCAGGCCCACCGCCGCGACCCCCGCCACGGTCCACCTGGCCCACTCCCGTCGCAGCCGCCACGCTCCCGCCCACACCCAGAACGCGAGCCCGATCGCGAACGTCGACGGGTAGCCGAGGTCGATCATCAGGGAGCGCAGCGCGAGCGGTTCCGTCTGCCAGTGCGTGCTCGTGCCCCAGAGGAGCGTCAGGGTCAACAGGGCGAGGACCGGGGCCCATTGGCGTTGCGTGAGCGTGCGGACGAAGCGGTGCAGGCCCGTCAGCAGGACCAGCAGATTGGCGGGGCCCGCGAGCTTCATGACCTCCCAGCCCGTCAGGCCCGTCGCCCGCGCGAAGGCGCCCTCCACCATCGCGTACGGGGAGGAGACGTACCAGTTGCCCGCGCCCGGCAGGTCGACCAGCGGGTGGCGCGGGTGCAGCAGGCTCACCTTCAGGCGTTCGATCACCGCCGCGTGCAGCCCGTAGTCGTAGGCCATCGGCACCCACCAGTACGCGAGCGTCAGCAGCAGCCAGAACAGGCCGCCGAAGACGAAGAACGGCGTCGGGCGCCAGAACCGGCCGCCGCGCAGCGCCGTCGCGCCGCGCGCCGTTCCCCGGACGAGTGCGGTGGTCGTCATGTACGGCATGGGGCATGCGTGCCCCGCCGAGGCGGTCCGCCCCGCCTTTCGTGGGCCGTGCGGGTGAGGACCCGCGGTCCCGGTCCACGAAGGGCGGGGCTCCCGCGTCAGCGGCCCAGCAGCGAGCGCAGCAGGCCCTTCGCGCGCGGGGTCTGCGTGGGCACGGCCGACGCGGCCGGCTCGTGGCGCGACACCGGCTGGGCCGGGCGCTTTGCCTTCCGGCCGTCGATACGGATCATCGAGTGCCCGGCGACCTCCTCCGCGCCGTGCCAGAAGTCGTCGCGCCCCGCGAGCATCGCGCCCAGCTCGGTGCGTACCGGCTCGAACGCGCCCCACGTCCCGTAGAACTTGGTCGCCGTGATGCACAGCGGCTTGAGCCCTGTCGTGGCGACGGCGCCCCACGTCGCGGCCGCGACGCCGGGACAGTGCTCGGCGCGGAAGTCGTCGAGTACGACGATGCCGTCCTCGCCGAGGAGTTCGCGGGACGCCTCGATGTCGCCGTGCACGTGCTCGTACAGATGCGAGGCGTCGACGTGAACGAAGCGGCAGGTGGCGGGGGCGACCAGGGACGTGATCACGTGCGAGGGGCCCTGCACCACCTCGGGCAACTCGTCATGGAACGCTTGGTAGTTGGCCTCGAAGGCGGTACGCGTGAGGGTGCTGTAGGACTTGTTCATCTCCTTGTCGTTCGCCTTGTCGTCGGCGGGTGAGTCGAACAGGTCGCAGACGGTGAAGGTCTCCTTCTCCTCCAGGTACTGCCCCATGAAGATGGCGCTCTTGCCCAGGTAGACGCCGAGTTCGAGGAGATCCCCGCCCTGGCCGAGCGCGCGCTGCCGGCTCAGGAACCAGTCGAAGAGCACCTGGTCGATGTTGTGGAACCAGCCTTTGACGTCGTCGAGCGCGGCCGGGCGCGGCAGCTCGGCGGGCGCGGTGTGGGACTCGTGCTGCATGTCAGCTCCAGTACGGATGACGTGGGTGCGGGGCCGGCGGACGACGCGCTCGCCGGCCGGCCCCGGGAGGCCATCAGCTCTGGGTAGGTGCACGGGGTGTCCGGGCGGTGGCCGGGATGGAACGGGAGACCCTCTCGCTCGATAAATCCCGGTTGTGTGTCTTGTTCCTATCCTCCCGGGTCATATGCGCCGCCCTACTTGACGGCGCCCGCCATCACTCCGGACACGAACTGGCGCTGGAACGCGAAGAACACGGCCAGCGGGACCACCATCGAGATGAACGCGCCGGGACCGAGCACATCGACGTTGTTGCCGAACTGCCGCACCTGGGTCTGCAGCGCGACCGTGATCGGCTGGCTGTCGGTGTCCGTGAAGATCAGCGCGACCAGCATGTCGTTCCACACCCACAGGAACTGGAAGATGCCGAGCGAGGCGATCGCGGGGGCGCCGAGCGGCATCACGACCCGTACGAACACGCGCACCTCACCCGCGCCGTCCAGGCGGGCCGCCTCCAGGAGTTCGCGCGGGATCTCCGCGAAGAAGTTCCGCAGCAGGAACACCGCGAACGGCAGCCCGAACCCGACGTGGAAGAGGATCACGCCGAGGATCGAGCCGAAGATGCCGATGTCGCCGAAGAGCCGGGCGATCGGCACCAGCGCGACCTGCACGGGAACCACGAGCAGCCCGACCACGATCAGGAACCACCAGTCGCGGCCAGGGAACTCCATCCACGCGAACGCGTAGCCGGCCAGCGAGCCGATCACGATCACGAGCAGGGTCGCGGGCACCGTGATCAGGGCCGTGTTGACCAGGGAACGCGTGATGTCCGAGTTCTCCAGGAGGCTGCTGTAGCTCTCGAAGGTCAGCTGCGCCGGCTTGCTGAACACCGTCCACCAGCCGCTGTCCGCCATGTCCTCCGGGGAGCGCAGCGAGGAGAACAGCAGGCCGATCGTGGGCACCAGCCACAGCGCGCCGACCAGCAGCAGCACGAACTGGACGAACCCGCCGCTGAGCAGGTCGCCGATCCGGCGCGCGAGCGAGCGTGGGGCCTTGACGCTCTCGTCGAGAGTGCTCATCGCCGTGTCTCCTGCCGCAGCCGCCGCAAGTTGAACCACATCACCGGGATCACGAGCAGCAGGAGCAGCACCGCGATCGCGCTGGCCAGGCCCTCGTTGTCCTCGCTGAACGCCGAGCGGTACAGCTGCAGGGCGAGCACGTTTGCGTCGTCCTGCGAGGAGCCCGGCGCGATGATGAAGATCAGGTCGAAGATCTTCAGTACGTTGATCATCAGCGTGACGAGGACGACCGCGAGCACGGGCGCGAGCAGCGGCACCGTGACCCGGCGGAACACCTGCCACTCGGAGGCGCCGTCCACGCGGGCGGCCTCCAGGAGTTCGCGCGGGATGCCGGCGAGCCCCGCCCCGATGAGCACCATCGCGAACCCGGCCCACATCCACACGTACGCGACCATGATCGAGGTCGTCACGATGTTGAGGTACAGATCGAATCCGCCGAGGTGGACCGTGAAGAACTTCTTGTCGCCGAGCCAGTCGGCGCCGTTGTACGGCTCCTTGAAGTTGGCTGCGGGAAGCCGGAGTTGGGCGCCGTCCGCCTTGGCCGGGAGGGCGAAGGTGCCGTCGGCGGCGGCCGTCGTGGAGGCCACGACCTTGCCTTCCTTGACGGCCTCGATCCGCATGCCGGGGTAGCCGTCCTCGGTCGCGTCGACCTTGTTGAGGCCGCCCGCGCCCTTGCCGAGCGTGAAGTCCTGCCACACCGTGCCGGTGACCCCGGCCTTCCCGGCGGCGGGCTCCTTCGCCGGTTTCGCGTCCTTGGGCATCTGGTCGGCGGCGACACCAACGAGGGGCAGCAGCACGGGAGTTCCGGCCCGCACCGGTTCCTTCGTGAGGTACGGGCCCCCCGGCTTCCCGGTCAGCGTCTGGTTGCCCCGCGGATGCGCCTTCGGGAACGCGGAGGCGTCGGCGAACGTGTCGTGCACCCCCGTCATGACCGCGTTCACCGCGCCCTTCTCGGGGTCCTGGTCGTAGACGAGCCGGAAGATGATGCCCGCGGCCAGCATCGAGATGGCCATCGGCATGAAGACGACCAGCTTGAACGCGGTGGCCCAGCGGATCCGCTCGGTGAGCACGGCGAAGATCAGGCCGAGCGCCGTGGCGACCGTCGGGGCGAGCACCACCCACCAGATGTTGTTGTTGATCGCGGCCTTGGTGTCCTCGCGCGTGAACAGCGTCTCGTAGTTGTCGAACCCGATGAACGAGCCGCCCGACGCGTTGAAGAAGCTCCGGATGACCGAGTACCCGATCGGGTACACGACCAGAGCGCCGAGCAGGATCAGCGCGGGCAGCAGGAAGAGCCCGGCGACGGACTTGCGGGTGCCGGTGACGCTCTTACGGATGCGTGGTGACGTCGCGGCGGCAGCCCCGGAATCCGGGGTGCCGCCGCCGGTGGCGGAGGTCATCGCCGCGTCAGTCCTTAAACGCCTTGGCCGCTTCGGCCTCCAGGGTCTGCTGGGTGCCCGCGATGTCCTTGGGGTTCATCAGGAAGTCCTGCAACGCCTTCCACTCGCCCTTGCCGGGCGTCCCGCCGAACGCCTGCGGCATCTGGTCCGACATGTCGAAGCGGAAGTCGTCGCCCGCGCCCACGAGAGCCTTGGCGATCTCGCGCTGCACCGCGTTCGGGTACGAGGCGAGGTCCACGTTCTTGTTGGGCGAGAGGTAGCCGCCCAGCTTGGCCTGGATGGTCGCGGCGTCCGGGGATGCCAGCCACGTCACGAGCGCCTGCGCCGCCTCGGAGTCCTTGAGGATGACTGCCGCGTCGCCGCCACTGACCACCGGCTTGTCACCGGAGCCGACCGCGGGGAACGGGAACACCTTCGCGTCCGTGCCGACCTTCGCCTTGGTCTGCTGGATGTTGACCTGCGCGAAGTCGCCCTCGTAGACCATGGCGCCCTTGGGCTGCTCACCACCGGTGAAGGTCTGCTCGACCGACTTCGTGAACTCGGTCTGCACGGCTCCCTTGTTGCCGCCGGCGAGGAAGTCCTTCTTGCCCCACAGCTGGGCGAGCGTGGTGAGCGCGTCCTTCACGGACGGATCGGTCCACTTGATCTCGTGCTTGGCGAGCTGGTCGTACTTCTCGGGCCCCGCCTGCGACAGATAGATGTTCTCGAACCAGTCGGTCAGCGGCCAGCCATCGGCCCCGCCGACGGAGAACGGCGTGACGCCGGAGTCGTAGATCGCCTGCGAGGTGGCGAGGAGTTCCTTCCAGGTCTTCGGCTCCTTGGCGGCCGCGTTCTCGAAGACCTTGGTGTTGTACCAGACCAGGGACTTGTTGGCCGCCTTGTAGTACGCGCCGTAGCTCTTGCCGCCGACCTTGCCGAGGTCCTGCCAGCCCTGGGCGTAGTTCTTGCTCAGCTGCGCCTGGACGTCCGCGCCCAGCGGCTTGGCCCACTTCTTGTCGACGGCCTGCTTGATGGCGCCGGGCTGCGGCAGCATCGCGATGTCCGGCGGGGCGCCGCCGGCCACCTTCGAGCCGAGGAAGTTGATGATCGGGTCCTGGGCGGGGACGAAGGTGACCTTGGCGCCCGTCCGCTTCTCGAACTCCGCGAGCACCTGCTTGAAGTTCTTCTGCTCGTCGCCGGTCCACACGGCGGCGATCTCCAGTGACTTGCCGTTCAGCTTCGGCAGCTTGAGCGAGGACGCGGGTGACTTGCTGCCGTCTCCGCCGGACTTGCCGTTGTCGTCGTCGCCTCCACAGGCGGTGAGCGTGAGTGCGAGGGAACCGATGGCGATGCCCACGAGGGCCCTGCGGGTCCGGTGGGTGCCGTGGGTGCGTATGCGTATGCGCGTGTGAAGAGTGCTGCGAGTGCTGCCCATCACTGCCCCGTTCTCGTCCTGAACGCTGAACGTACGTACTGAGCGCTGTCCCGTGGGCACTGGTCTACGCCCGGCCAGGGAGGAGCGGCAAGGGTGCCAGTGCTGTAAAGCGGGTGATCGTGACGGGGTCGTGATGCGTCAAGCCGGCGCGGGCGGCGGGAAGTTGGGCAGGCGGCGCCCGATGCCGCGGCCGCCGGCCCCACGCCACGGGGCTCCGCGGGTTCTCGTCCCGAGGGCGGGCTTGATTTTGCGGAGCTCGCGGGGCTGGTTTCGCCGAACCGGGGTTACGGCCACGGGGCTCCGCCCCGGACCCCGCTGCTCAATCGCCGCAGGGGCTTGATAGGCCCACCCGTCCGCGGGGGCTTGATGTGCCCCGCTCGTCTCCCACCACCCGCCCCCTCCGGGGGCGTCGGCCCGACGGGGTGCCACCCGTTGCGGTCGGCCGCACCTCGCCTTCGGCAACTTGGCGTCAGCCACGGCTTCCTGCCCATTGCGGTCGACGCCGTCGCCGCCTTGGGCAATCTGCCTTCCCCAAGCTCTCGAACAACCTCGAGCAGGGGATACCCCATCGGGCGGCAGGGTGGGCAAGGCGGCGCCCCGGTGCGGCGCACCCCGTACGGCAGGGCTCGGCCCCGGTGCTGCCGTACGGGGTGCGGCCTTGCGTGGGGCCTGGCCCCGGTGCTGCCGGTGTGGCGCAACCCTTACGTAGGGCTCGGCCCGGTGCTGCCGAAGTGGCACGGCCCCGTGTGCCGGCTAGAGGAGGGACGGGACCTCGGTCGCCGACACGGAGCGTGCGGCGCGTTCGAGTGCGCTGGCCAGGAGGGCCAAGTCCGTGGGCCCGTTGCCCAGTTCGCGGACCGGGCGGCGGTCCGGGGGGTCGCCCATGCGGGCCCACTCGAGCGCCACCACGGTGGGCCGCTGCGTGGCCGTACGAGGAATGCGGCCGGTCACCCGGCCCGCCTGCACCTCGACGTCACGCCCGTCCGCCCCGTGCAACACCCCACGCCCCGGCGCAGGATCCTCACTCCCGGCCCCCGGCGCGTCCAGCACCACCCGCGGCCGGGCCGTCCACCCCCCGGCCCCGCCGGGGGCGAACGCCGCGACGAGGTGCACGCCGAGCCGCTCCCCGTCCCGCACGACGGCTTCCAGGGCCCGGACCACGGACCCCGCGGCCGGCCGCCCCATCGACCCGAGCGGCGGCGACAGCAACGCGTCCAGGTCGTCCACGACGACCACGAGCCGCGGCAGCGGAGGCCCGGCCTCCGCCCTCTCCCGCGTGGCCCCGGGACGGAGCCGCATCGTCGAACTCGGCGGCACGTCCACATCCCCGGCACTCTCGGAGGACGGCGCCCCGCGCTGGGACACGACCCGCCCGGACACGGCCCGCTGCGTGTGCCACTCCGCGAAGTGCGTACGCCCTATGAGCTCGGCCCGCCGCTTCAGCTCGGTGCTCAGCGCCTGGGCGAACTCCCGCATCCGTACGGGATCGTTGGCACCGAGGTGCGTCGTGACGTGCGGCAGATCCGTGCAGACCCGCAGCCCCTCCGCCCGCTCCCCGCCCGACGCCCCGTCGACCAGCACCATCCCGAGCCGGTCGGGACGTTCCGCCGCGGCGAGCGACGCGGCGACCGAACGCAGCAGCTCCGTACGGCCACTTCCCGCGGGTCCCTCGACCAGTAGATGCGGCCCTTCGGCGGCCAGGTCCACGGTCAGCGGTCCGCGCGGCCCGGCCCCGAGCACCGCCCACACCCGTCCGCCGATCGATTCGGGATCGTCCCCGGCCGCCGCCCAGCGCGCCATGAGGGACGCCGGGGTGGCACGCGCGAGCCCCAACTCGTCCAGGAGACGGGAGGTTTGGGGCAGCGGTGCCGACACGCGCGAGCCCGGCCGGTCACCGGAGCCGCCCACCGCGTCCGTGCGCAACGGCGCGAGCGCCCGCGCGAACCGCTCCGCCCAGGCGAGCGACACCGCGTCGGCCGTACCGACCGTCCCGTGCCCGACGAGCTGGCCCTGCGCCGCCCGGTGCAGGCGAAGTGTCGTCGCGACGTCGCCGCTGAGCAGCGCCACCGCACCGCACGCGCGGAACGCCGGGCTCTGCGCGCAGGCCGCCTCGTAGCTCTGCGTGGCCGGCGACGCGGGCGAGGCGGCGGGCGCCTCGGCCAGGCACACCACGTGGATCCCGGCCGCGGCCCCTTCGGCGGCGAGCCGCACCGTGGCCTCGCGCAGCGAAGCGCTCCCGGGGTCGCCGTCGATCACGACGACCGTGGCGGCCACGGGCTCGTCGGGCGTCTGCGCCGCTGGCCTGAACCCCGCCGCGTGGTCGTCGAGGCGCCGCAGCAGCTCGTTCGTACGGGCCGCCGCCTGCTCCCGGTCGTACGCGAGCAGCAGCCGGCAGTCCTGGCCGTGGGCGGGCCGGACCTGGGGCAGCCAGCCGAGCCAGGACCAGTCGGCGACCCGCTCCTCCAGGGAGCGCGCCCGGTCGGTCGAGATCAGTACGAGTTCCAGGCGCTCCGGCGCATGCAGCGTCGTGAGCTGGGCGACGGCGCAGCGCGCCAGACCCGCGAGCCGCGCGCGCGGCCCCGCGAGCCCCAGGGCCCCGGCCTCGGCGAGGCCCACGGTCACCGGCACCGCGGGCAGCAGCCCCACCCCGCCGGGGCCCGGCCGGTCGACGCTGCCGAGCCGCACCGCGAGCGCCTCCGCGTGGCCGGGACCGCGCTCCCACAGTCGCGGCCCGGGGCCGAGCGCGGTGAGCAGCAGCGCGGCGGCGTCGGGCCAGGTTTCGGCGGTGCCTGCGACGGGCCTGGGTTCCTCCTCGTACAGGGGAGTCTCAGGAGACGTGGCGGGGCCGGCGGCGGGCTCGGAGCGTTGCGGGGTGCGCAGCACGTGCGGCTCGTGGATCTCGTGATGCTGGTCGTCCATGTCGAAGCCATCGCGCTCGTCACGTTTGCCGCGGCGCAGCAGCCGCGAGAGCCCACCGCGCTTGCGCGGGGCGCGCGGCAGCGAGGTCCCGCGCGCGGGGGTGCCCACGCGCGTGCCGTCCGCCTCTTCGTCCGGCTCCGGCTCGGGCACCAGCGGTTGTGCGCCCTCTTGAGCGGCATCACTGGCCGCGCCCCAGGCGGAGTCCCCGTATGCGTGCCGGGTCTCCTGGGCGGGGTCGGGCGCGGAGGTCTGTGCGGGCGCGTCCACCGGCTGCTCGGCGAACAGCACCCGTACGTGCCCCTCGCCGTCCGGCGCCGTCCGCAGCGGCCTGGGGCGGGCGGCGTCACCCGCGACGGAGACCCGCAGCGCCGATTCGCCGAGGCGCACCAGTGAGCCGGGGGACAGGCGGACGGGGCGGGAGCCGAGGGGGCGGCCGTCCACCGACGTCCCGTTCGTCGACTCCAGGTCCTCCACCGAGATCCGGCCGTCGGTGCCGAGCGTCACCGCGCAGTGCAGGCGTGACACGTCCGGGTCGTCGAGGGACACGTCCGCGTCGGCGGAGCGGCCGATGCGGATCTGGCCGCCGTGCAGCAGGTGGACGCCGCCCGCGTCGGGACCCGCCACCACATGGAGCTGGGCCGCCGCGTCGTCCGGCTCGGGACCCGGGTCCACGGGGGCGCCGAGAGCGATCACCGCGCCGTCGATCAGCGGGGGCTCACCTATGACGCAGCGCTGTGCGTCGAGCCGCTCCGTGCCCGCGTACAACGTCGCGGACCCCGCCTCGCCGCCCGCGACGGCCGTGGCCAGGCCGGAGGCGACCGCTGCGAGTGCCGTGCCCGCGGGGGCGGTGACCAGCACGTCGACACCGCGCGCGAGCGTGTCGTCACCACGTGCGAGCATGTCGGGGCGCGTGCCCAGGGGGTCTACGACGGTAAGCCGGATCTGCATCGCCGCCTGCGGTCCCTTCTGCGCGGGCGCCCGGAAACGAGGGGCTGCCCCGCGGTCCCCCACCGCAGATTCCCCCCACCGCCACGGGCACGTCAGCCAGTGTTGAAGGCATCCTTGCACTTGCCGCTGACAACACGCCCGCCCCCCACCCGTAAGTGATCTTGATTGGTCGGCTCTGCCCGTAAAAGTGCCTGCTCGTTGCCTGCTTGAGATCGGTCACGTCGTCTCCCGGCAACCAACCGCCCCAGCCGTGCGTCTTTCCGTCGAACACGGGTAGGCCCGTCACGGCCGAAGCCACAGAAGATCGACAGCCCAGTACCGCGGAATCCGCCACTAGAGTGGGTCGGAACACCCGGAACCAGGTGGGCCAAGCAAGTACCGATGCAGGGAGCGCATGACGTGCGGCCGGTAGGCAGCAAGTACCTGCTCGAGGAGCCGCTCGGACGCGGCGCCACGGGCACCGTCTGGCGAGCCCGCCAGCGCGAGACGGCGGGCGCGGAGGCGGCCGTCGCCGGGCAGCCCGGCGAGACCGTCGCGATCAAGGTCCTCAAGGAAGAGCTCGCCAACGACGCGGACGTGGTGATGCGCTTCCTCAGGGAGCGCTCCGTCCTGCTGCGGCTCACCCACCCGAACATCGTGCGCACCCGCGACCTGGTCGTCGAGGGCGAGCTGCTCGCCCTGGTGATGGACCTCGTCGAGGGCCCGGACCTGCACCGCTACCTGCGTGAGAACGGGCCGTTCTCACCGGTCGGCGCCGCGCTCCTGACGGCCCAGATCGCCGACGCGCTCGCCGCGTCGCACGCCGACGGTGTGGTGCACCGGGACCTGAAGCCGGCCAACGTCCTACTGAAGCAGGACGGCGGTGAGATGTACCCGATGCTCACCGACTTCGGCATCGCCCGCCTCGCCGACTCCCCGGGCCTGACCCGCACCCACGAGTTCGTCGGCACGCCCGCCTACGTGGCGCCCGAGTCGGCCGAGGGCCGCCCGCAGACCAGCGCCGTCGACATCTACGGCGCGGGCATCCTGCTGTACGAGCTGGTCACGGGCCGGCCGCCGTTCTCCGGCGGCTCGGCGCTCGAAGTCCTGCACCAGCACCTCAGCGCCGAACCGCGCCGTCCCTCGACGGTCCCGGACCCGCTGTGGACGGTCATTGAGCGCTGCCTGCGCAAGAACCCGGACGAACGGCCGAGCGCGGAGAACCTCGCGCGCGGCCTGCGCACCGTCGCCGAGGGCATCGGCGTGCACGCGAACAGCGCGCAGATCGCCGCCGCCGAGGGCGTCGGCGCGCTCCTGATGCCGGACCCCACCCCGGCCCAGGTGCCGGGCACCCCTGGCACCTCGGACGCGGACCCGACGCAGGTGCTGCCGAACAACGCAGCGGCGGCGGGCTTCGCCGGAGCGGCAGGGGCGGCGGCCGGTGCCGCGGCGGCGTCGGCGTACGACCCGAACGCGGCCACCAGCGTCATGCAGCAGCAGGGCAACGACCAGAACGCAGGCGCGGCCGATCCGACGGCCGTGATGCCGCCGATGCCGCAGGGCCCGCCGGAGCAGATGCCCGACGCCTGGGGCGACCAGCTGCGCGCGGCCCGCGACCGCAACGAGCAGACGCAGGTCCAGTACCTCGACCCGAACGAGGACCCGCTGCGCCGCCGCCCGCAGCGCCAGGTCGCGCGCCCGCAGCAGCAACAGCCTCAGCACCAGCAGCCGCAGCAGTACGCGCCGCGACAGCCGCAGCAGCAGCCCCAGCAGTACGCGCCGCCGCAGCAGCCGCCGCCCCGCCAGGCCCCGCGCCCGGCACCGGAGCCGCGCGAGCCGCGCCGCCGCAGCCCCAACCGGATGAGGATCCCGGGCCTCGGCTGCCTCAAGGGCTGCCTGTTCATGATCGTGATGCTCTTCGTGGTGAGCTGGCTGGTCTGGGAGTTCACCCCGCTCCAGGACTGGATCGGCACCGGCAAGGGCTACTGGGCCCAGATCTCCGACTGGTTCTCCACGGTGTCCGGCTGGATCGGCGATCTGGGGAGCAAGACCGGCAACTAGGGCCTGTCCGGCGGATCATGGCGCGGTCGCGGGCTCTGGCACGCCCATCTGCGGCGTTGTCGTCAATCACCATCGCTCCGCGATGCCTCAATCCTCCGCCTTGCAGCTGCACGCACCAGAGCCCGCTTGCCTGCACCGATCGTTCGAGGCCACCCGCATGCGCCATGATCCGCCGGACAGGCCCTAGCCGGTCGCCGAATGGCAACTGGTGCGTGACGTTGGCGATTTGTCGACACCCAGCGGGTGAATTCCCCCTCTGATGCGTAGGTTGGCGTCCGAGCCGCGTAGCTTGGGCGCCAACACGCGTCTGTAGGAGCAGCCTTGGCACGGAAGATCGGCAGCCGGTACACCGCACACCAGATCCTGGGGCGCGGCAGTGCGGGCACGGTGTGGCTGGGCGAGGGACCCGAGGGTCCGGTCGCCATCAAACTGCTGCGCGAGGACCTCGCCGCGGACCAGGAACTGGTCGGCCGCTTCGTCCAGGAGCGCACCGCCCTGCTGAGCCTCGACCACGCGCGCGTGGTGGGCGTGCGCGACCTGGTGGTCGACGGCAACGACCTGGCGCTCGTCATGGACCTCGTACGGGGGACGGACCTGCGTACGCGGCTCGACCGCGAGCGCCGGATGCCGCCCGAGGCCGCGGTCGCCGTGGTCGCGGACATCGCCGAGGGCCTCGCCGCCGCGCACGCCGCGGGCATCGTGCACCGCGACGTCAAGCCGGAGAACGTACTGCTCGACATGCAGGGCGAGCTCGGCCCCGGCGGCTCCCACCCCGCGCTGCTCACCGACTTCGGCATCGCCAAGCTGATCGACACCCCGCGCCGCACCCGTGCAACGAAGATCATCGGTACGCCCGACTACCTCGCCCCCGAGGTCATCGAGGGACTGCCCGCGCGCGCGGCCGTCGACATCTACGCGCTCGCGACGGTCCTGTACGAACTCCTCGCCGGCTTCACGCCGTTCGGGGGCGGCCACCCCGGGGCCATCCTGCGCCGGCACGTCACGGAGACGGTGGTCCCGCTCCCCGGCATCCCCGACGAGTTGTGGCTGCTGCTCATCCAGTGCCTCGCCAAGGCCCCGGCCTCCCGCCTGCGCGCCTCCGAGCTGGCCGCGCGCCTGCGCGAACTCCAGCCGATGCTCACCGGCCTGCCCCCGCTCGACGTGGACGAGCCGGAGACGGAGCCCGCCCCCGACGACGAACCGGAGCAGCGGACCGAGACGCCGGAGGAACCGCCGGAGCGGCCCCGCCGCGGCGCCGTCTCCCTGATCCCCGGCTCCGCGCCCAAGGACTCCAACCGCGACACCCATACGTCGATGAGGGTCCCGGCGCCGGACGAACTGGCCGGCGGCGCCCGCGGCACGGCCCGCGCGCCCCGCGCCCACGGTTCGCCCCGGCCCGGCTCGGCCCGCAACCGGAACGCGCCACCTCGACGGGCACGCAGACGGATCACGTTCGGGGTGGCCGGACTCGTCCTGGTCGCCGCGGTCGGCGGCGGCGTATGGGCGGCCACCTCCTCGGGCTCCGACGAGGCACCCCCATCGGACAGCAACAATTCCGCGCCGAGCGAGCCATAGGCCGACCCGGGGGCGGCCGACACCGATCACTTGCGCCACCCCTTACGCTTGTCCTGTGGCAGTCGTCGATGTATCCGAAGAGCTGAAGTCCCTCTCCTCGACCATGGAGTCGATCGAGGCCGTCCTGGACCTCGACAAGCTGAGGGCAGATATCGCCGTGCTCGAGGAGCAGGCGGCCGCGCCGTCCCTGTGGGACGACCCGGAGGCGGCGCAGAAGATCACCAGCAAGCTGAGCCACCTCCAGGCGGAGGTCCGCAAGGCCGAGGCGCTGCGCAGCCGTCTCGACGATCTCGGCGTGCTGTTCGAGATGGCCGAGGAGGAGGACGATCCGGACACCCGCGCCGAGGCCGAGTCCGAGCTCAAGGGCGTGAAGAAGGCGCTGGACGAGATGGAGGTCCGCACCCTCCTCTCCGGCGAGTACGACTCCCGCGAGGCCCTCGTCAACATCCGCGCCGAGGCCGGCGGCGTCGACGCGGCGGACTTCGCCGAGCAGCTGCAGCGCATGTACCTGCGCTATGCCGAGCGGCACGGGTACAAGACGGAGGTCTACGAGACCTCGTACGCGGAAGAGGCCGGCATCAAGTCGACCACCTTCGCGGTCAAGGTCCCCTATGCCTACGGAACGCTCTCCGTCGAGCAGGGCACGCACCGCCTCGTGCGCATCTCGCCGTTCGACAACCAGGGCCGCCGCCAGACGTCCTTCGCGGGCGTCGAGGTGCTCCCGGTCGTCGAGCAGACCGACCACGTCGAGATCGACGAGTCGGACCTGCGCGTGGACGTCTACCGCTCCTCGGGCCCCGGCGGCCAGGGCGTGAACACGACGGACTCCGCGGTCCGTCTGACGCACATCCCCACCGGCATCGTGGTCTCCTGCCAGAACGAGCGCTCGCAGATCCAGAACAAGGCCACGGCCATGAACGTGCTGCAGGCCAAGCTCCTCGAGCGCCAGCGCCAGGAGGAGCGCGCCAAGATGGACGCCCTCAAGGGCGACGGCGGCAGTTCCTGGGGCAACCAGATGCGTTCGTACGTCCTGCACCCGTACCAGATGGTCAAGGACCTGCGTACGGAGTTCGAGGTCGGCAACCCGCAGGCCGTTCTCGACGGCGAGATCGACGGCTTCATCGAGGCCGGAATTCGCTGGCGCAAGCAGCAGGAGAAGTAACTCCAGGATTCAACGAATTAAAGGCAACTGCCGCTCGATGAGCGGCAGTTGCCTTTCGTTTTGGGCGCACCCGAATCCAAATGTGCCGCACTTGTGAAGACTGGCCAGGCATTTACGTCACAGTCACATGTTCGTATGGCGGTCGATCCACCTCAATTGTGGACATAACGTGCGCAACGCCCTTGACGTTGATCCCAAAAGTGGAAAGGGTTGTGCGCGGCATGCGTATTAGTGGGACGCGTGTGAACGGGGGAGGGGTGCACGAGGCCTCTGCTGTCTCCGGTTGAACGCGGTCCCTGGCGCTGCTCCACTGACGATTGGCTACTGGGGGTAGCAGACAGATGACCAAGAAGACGCGGATCCGCGTTGCGCGGATAGCGGCCGGCGCGGTGATTGCGGCCGGTGCCTCGCTGACCGCCGCGGGTGCGGCATCCGCCGCCACCGTCGACGAGAAGAGCGGCGAGACCTGCGGCCCGCTCGGAATTATTTGCTGGCCCACCGAGGACGACGGCGCGGACGACGAGCAGCCGCCCGGCGACGACGACCCGGGCAACGGCATCGCCGGTGTGACCGAAGGGAACACCAACGGCGGCGTCGCCGGTGTCACCGAGGGCAACACCAACGGTGGCGTCGCGGGTGTCACCGAGGGCAACGGCAACGGCGGCGCCACGACCGGCGGCGACGACTCCACCGGCGGTGCCACCACCGGCGGCGACGACTCCACCGGTGGCAACGGCAACTCGGGTGGCAACGGCAACTCCGGTGGCAACAGCACCGGCGGCGACGACTCCACCGGCGGTTCGTCCTCGACTGGTGGTTCCTCCACCGGTGGCGACGACTCCACGGGTGGCGGCTCCAGCACCGGTGGCTCCTCCACCGGCGGTGGCGACAACACCAACCCCGACGGCAACAACAACCCCGTCGAGCAGGGTCAGGGCAAGGACAGCCTGCAGGACACCGGTTCCGCTCCCACCGAGCAGACCGGTGCCGCCGCCAAGCCGAGCGGCGAGCTGGCCGAGACCGGCTCCTCCGGCACCACGTTCCTGGTGATCGGTGCGGCCACGATGATCGCGGGCGGTGTCGGCTTCCGACTCCTGCCGCGCCTCGCGAACAACCGCGGCGGCGCCGCCGCGTAGTACTGCGCACACGCAAAGGGCCCGGAGCCGATCGGCTCCGGGCCCTTTCGCATGTCTGTGTGCGGCGGCTACACCGTCTGATGGGCGAGGAGCGCCATCGCTGCCACGAGCACCGCCACCAGGGCGACCAGCGCCATGGGGCTGAGCGCGGCCCACGGGTTCTGCTGCTGAAGCCGGTCGCGATTCGCCCGGCACACCGGGCAGCGGCCCTCGCTCACCGGGGCCGCGCAGTTCGCGCACACCAATCGGTCGTAGGTCATGCGCTTCTCCTCCTCCCGCGCGGCGGAGCTTGCCACCGGGCACCCCTGGGTTCTCTCCGCTCAACGCTCCGGGAAACGCAACCGTTCCCCCTACCACTGTGCCAGTTTCCCGGAATTTCGGCGCGTCCCCCTGGAAGTACCGCCCCTGACCAGGTACGGGGCGGACAATTCCGGCGCCGAATCCGGCATCGCGGCGGGACAAAACGCTCAACGAGGGACGGCGCCTGCGCTCCGTGCGCGGCTTCGCGTATGGTCACGCACACCTATCTCCGGCTACCCGTGGTGCACCCGTGATCCGATTCGACAACGTCTCCAAGGTCTATCCCAAGCAGACCCGGCCCGCCCTCAGGGATGTCTCCCTGGAGGTCGAGCGTGGTGAGTTCGTCTTCCTGGTCGGCTCGTCCGGCTCCGGCAAGTCGACGTTCCTGCGCCTCGTGCTGCGCGAGGAGCGGGCCAGCCACGGCCAGGTGCACGTCCTGGGCAAGGACCTCGGCCGCGTATCCAACTGGAAGGTCCCGCAGATCCGCCGCCAGCTCGGCACGGTCTTCCAGGACTTCCGGCTCCTGCCCAACAAGACGGTCGGCGAGAACGTCGCCTTCGCCCAGGAAGTCATCGGCAAGTCCCGCGGTGAGATCCGCAAGTCCGTGCCGCAGGTCCTCGACCTCGTCGGCCTCGGCGGCAAGGACGACCGGATGCCCGGCGAGCTCTCCGGTGGTGAGCAGCAGCGCGTGGCCATCGCGCGCGCCTTCGTCAACCGGCCGAAGCTGCTGATCGCGGACGAGCCGACCGGCAACCTCGACCCGCAGACCTCGGTCGGCATCATGAAGCTGCTCGACCGGATCAACCGGACCGGCACCACCGTGATCATGGCCACCCACGACCAGAACATCGTGGACCAGATGCGCAAGCGCGTCATCGAGCTGGAGCACGGCCGCCTCGTGCGCGACCAGTCGCGCGGCGTGTACGGCTACCAGCACTGACCGCACCGAGAACCGCGAGAAGTACCGAGAAAAGAAAGCTGCGAAAGGCGTTAGTGACGCTATGCGTGCCCAATTCGTTCTGTCGGAGATCGGCGTAGGACTCCGCCGTAACCTCACGATGACCTTCGCCGTGATCATCTCGGTTGCCCTCTCGCTCGCCCTGTTCGGCGGCTCGCTGCTCATGAGCGACCAGGTCAACCAGATGAAGGGCTACTGGTACGACAAGGTCAACGTCTCGATCTTCCTGTGCAACAAGGGAGATGCCGACTCCGACCCGAACTGCGCCAAGGGCCCGGTCACGACCGAGCAGAAGAACGAGATCCAGCGGGACCTCAAGAAGCTGCCCGTCGTCGACTCCGTGGCGCACGAATCGCAGGACCAGGCGTACAAGCACTACAAGGAGCAGTTCGGCGACTCCCCGCTGGCCAGCTCGCTCACGCCGGACCAGCTCCAGGAGTCGTACCGGATCAAGCTGAAGGACCCGGAGAAGTACAACGTCATCGCGACCGCGTTCAACGGGCGGCCCGGTGTGCAGTCCGTGCAGGACCAGAAGGGCGTGCTCGACAACCTCTTCCGGCTGCTCGGCTACCTGAACTACGCGGCGAGCGCGGTGATGGCGGTGATGCTCGTTGTCGCGCTGCTGCTGATCGTGAACACCGTCCGGGTGTCCGCGTTCAGCCGCCGTCGCGAGACCGGGATCATGCGGCTCGTCGGCGCGTCCGGCTTCTACATCCAGGCGCCGTTCATCATGGAGGCGGCGGTCGCCGGGCTCATCGGCGGCGGCATCGCCTGTGTCTTCCTCGCGGCCGGCCAGTACTTCGTGATCGACAACGGCGTGGCCCTCTCCGACAAGCTGCAGCTCATCAACTTCATCGGCTGGGACTCGGTGTTGACGAAGCTGCCGCTGATCCTCGCCGTGAGTGTGCTGATGCCGGCGCTTGCCGCGTTCGTCGCGTTGCGCAAGTACCTGAAGGTGTGACGAGAGTCCTTCGCGCCACGGGGCGTCGTGCGGGTCAACGCCCCGTACGGCGCCCTCGGTTGTCCTAGACTCACCGACATGTCAGGTCCGGAGCTGTACTCCAGGCCCCGCCGCATCGGCCGCGGGGCGAGCCTGACATTGATCTTCATGACGGTCCTCGCGGCGGGCGCCGCGACCGGCTCCTGGCCGGGGGAGCACCAAAGACCCAAGGAGAGCGCGGACAGTTCGCTCGTCGCCGCGCACGAGAAGCCCATCGCGGGACCGACCGATCCGCGCGACGCGGCGGCCGAGGCGATGGCCGACGGGAAATCGCCCACGAAGGCCGCCCAGGACGCCGTCAGCCGCAGCGGCGACCGCTGGGGCTCCGTCTACTCGCAGGGCGAGTACGAGGAGTTCGAGCAGGCCCTCGACGGCGAGTACACCGGCATCGGCCTGCGGGCCCGCCGCACCGCCGACGGGTGGGTGCAGGTCTCCAAGGTCCGGCAGGGCTCGCCAGCGCAGCACGCCGGCATCCGCGAGGGCGACCGGATCGCGGCGGTCGACGGCGAGCCGGTCACCGGGCACCCCGTCACCGAAGTCCTCGCGCTCCTGCGGGGCAAGCACGCGGGCACCCCTGTCCACGTCGGCCTCCAGCGCGGCACGCGCGCGTGGAGCGAGACCCTGCGCCGCGCCAACCTGTCGACCGACTCCGTCACCTCCACGCGACTTCCCGACGGCGCGACGCTCGTGAAGGTCAGCGCCTTCACGAAGGGCGTCGGCGACCAGGTGCGCACGGCAGTCGGCGCGGCACCCGCGCGCTCGGGCGTCGTACTCGACCTGCGGGGCAACGCGGGCGGACTGGTCACCGAGGCGGTCAGGGCGTCCTCCGCGTTCCTCGACGGCGGGCTCGTGGCGACGTACGACGTACGCGGGGCGCAGCGGGCCCTGCACGCACAGCGCGGGGCCGACACGACCAGACCGGTGGTCGTGCTCGTCGACAGCGGGACGATGAGCGCGGCCGAGCTGCTCACCGGCGCCCTTCAGGACCGCGGCCGCGCGGTCGTCGTGGGCTCCAGGACCTTCGGCAAGGGTTCGGTCCAGATGCCGAGCCGGCTGCCCGACGGCTCCGTGGCGGAGCTCACCGTCGGGCACTACCGCACCCCCTCGGGCCGCGCGGTCGACGGCCGCGGCATCACCCCCGATCTGGAGGCCGACGCGGACACCCTGCGGCGGGCGGAGACAGTATTGACTGGCCTCGGGGCCCCCTCGTAGTGCGAAAATGGCCAGCACTATGGCCAAGGCAATGTATGTACCGAAGGAGTCCCAGCCCAAGCAGGGCAAGGGGGCGTCGTCCGAGAAGAAGGACGGCAAGCGCAAGATGGTCGCGCAGAACAAGAAGGCGCGCCACGACTACCTGATCATGGACACCTACGAGGCCGGCATCGTGCTGACCGGCACGGAGGTCAAGTCGCTGCGGCAGGGCCGCACCTCGCTGGCCGACGCCTTCGTCCAGATCGACGGGGGTGAGGCGTGGCTGCACAACGCCCACATCCCCGAGTACAACCAGGGCACCTGGACGAACCACGCGGTGCGTCGCAAGCGCAAGCTGCTGCTGCACCGCGAGGAGATCGACAAGCTGGAGTCCAAGTCCGAGGAGACCGGCCACACGATCGTGACCCTGGCGATCTACTTCAAGGACGGCCGGGCGAAGGCCGAGATCGCGCTCGCCAAGGGCAAGAAGGAGTACGACAAGCGGCAGACGCTGCGCGAGAAGCAGGACCGGCGGGACTCGGACCGGGCGATCGCGTCGGCGAAGCGGCGGCAGCGCAACAACGAGCGGATGGGCTGACGCCCGTCGGGCCCGTCAGGAATACGCTGGCATCGTCGGGCGTTGGTCACGTACGATGGGCACTGTTCCTCACCGTAGGGACACGGACCGCAAGGTCCACCTTTGAAAAAACAACATGGGGATGATCGGTTTCGACAGCGGATGTCGAAGCAGGTGAAGCGTGTCGAGGAAGCGGCAATGATCTCGTTAACCATATGTCGCAACCAATAATCGCCAATTCTAAGAGCGATTCCCAGTCCTTCGCCCTCGCTGCCTAATAAGCAGTGAGTGAGGGACCCTAAAGGGTGTCAGCCCGGGAGTGTTCCCGGCCCGGATCCTGGCATAATCTAGGGAACTAAACTTTTCCGTCCGGCCACGGGGCGGAAAAGGAAATCAAACAGTGGCTGGGCCCGTCGGCGACTTGTTCGCGTGATCGCCGGGGCCGAGAAAAGCGAAGCGAACTGCACACGGAGAAGCCCTGCTGCTGCACCGTTGGACGCGGGTTCGATTCCCGCCATCTCCACCACCCCATGTAAACGAAGGCCCGGCTGTGAACCACAGCCGGGCCTTCGTCGTGTGTCAGGCGGTCTTGGCGGGGCCCTGCGGTTCCGGGATGCTCCTGTGGCATGAGTAGACGTGATGGAAAGTCGTCTGTCAGAGCCCGTAAATCTGTCAGAGCCCGTAAATGGGCCTGGCCCCTCGTGCTCGTCGTGGCCGCCGCCGGACTGTCGTGGGGAGCGCCCGCCGGCGCCGACTCCACGCCCAGTGGGCTGCCGGAGGCCATCGACACGATTCTCGGGGATTCGCGGATGGAGGGCGGCGCCGCGAGTGTCGTCGTGGCCGACGCGAAGACCGGGGAGACCCTGTACCAGCACAATCCGACCGGGCGGCTGATGCCCGCCTCCAACACGAAGCTCGCCACCTCCGCCGCGGCCATGGGCGTCCTCGGCCCCGACTACCGGTTCGGCACGGACGTGCTCGCCGGCGGGCGGGTGCGCGGCGGGGTGCTCGACGGGGATCTGTATCTGCGCGGCACCGGGGACCCGACGACCCTCGCCGCCGACTACGACAAGTTGGCCGCCGACGTCGCCGCGGCCGGGGTGCAGCGGGTGAGCGGGCGGCTCGTCGCGGACGACACCCGGTTCGACGACCACCGGATCGGTGACACCTGGGGCGGCGACGACGAGTCCTCGTACTACGCCGCCCAGATCAGCGCGCTGAGCGTCGCGCCCGACACCGACTACGACACCGGGACCGTCATCGTCGAGGTGAAGCCCGGCGCCGAGGCGGGGGACCGGCCCGCTGTCAGCGTCACGCCGAAGAACCATTACGTCGATATCGACCTGAAGGCGTCCACCGTCGGGGCCGGGGGAGACGACACCGTGGCCGTCGAGCGGCGGCACGGGACCAACACCATCACCGTGAGCGGCACCGTTCCGGTGGGCGGGGACACCACCAAGGAGTGGGTGACCGTGTGGGAGCCGACCGGGTACGCGGCCGCCGTGTTCCGGGACGCGCTCGCCGCGCACGGGGTGAAGGTCGGCGGTTCCACCAAGCTGGGACGGGCCACGCCCGAGGGCGCGAAGCGGCTCGCCACGCACGACTCCATGCCCCTGAAGGATCTGCTGATCCCCTTCATGAAGCTGTCCAACAACATGCACGCCGAGTCCCTCACGAAGGCCATGGGGTACAAGACGACGGGGAAGCCCGGGAGTTGGGGCGACGGCATCGACGCCGTCGCGGACTATCTGAAGGGCGCCGGGGTCGACGCCACCAAGCTGCGGCAGGTCGACGGGTCCGGGCTCTCGCGCAAGGACAACTTCGCCGCCCGCCAGCTCGCCGACCTCCTCCTCTCCGTACAGGACGAGCCCTGGTACGCCGACTGGTACAAGTCGCTGCCCGTGGCCTGCGATCCCGACCGGTTCGTCGGCGGGACGCTGCGGAGCCGGATGTGCGACACGCCCGCCGCGCTCAACGCCCGTGGGAAGACCGGGTCGTTGACGGGCGCGTCCGCGCTCTCCGGCTACGTGAAGGACGCCGACGGGCGGCTGCTCGTCTACGGCGTCGTCCAGAACAACTACCTCGTCGACTCCGTGAAGCCGCTCGAGGACGCCATCGTCGTGACCCTCGCGAAGTCGACGTCCAAGGAGGCGACGGCCGTCGTACCGAAGTCCACGCGCGCCGTCCCGGCCGCCGAGAGGGACGGCGGCCTGGAGTGCTCGTGGCGCAAGCCGGCCGTGTGCTGACCGGCTGACGACAGATCCGTCAACGGCCGACGCGTACGTAGCCGTACAGCGCGAGCAGCAGCGCGCACGCCGCCGCCGTGACCGGCACCGTGTACGCCGCGGTGGGGCCCCAGTGCTCCACCGCGGCGCCGCCCGTCGCCGAGCCGCACGCGATGCCGCCGAGGATGGCCGTCACCGCGAGCGTCATGCCCTCGTTCAACTGGCCGTCGGGGGTGCGCTGTTGGACGAGCGTCATGCCCGTCACCATCGTCGGGGCCGTCGCCATGCCGGCGATCAGGAGCGCGCCCCCGAGGACGTACAGCGAGCCCGTGAGCGCCGCCGCGAGCAGGGGCAGCGTCATCAGCGCCGCCATCGCCGCGACGCATACCGGGTGGCGGCGGGCCGCAGGACCGGTCGGCTTCACGGCGCCGAAGACCAGGCCCGCCGCGCACGAACCCGCCGCCTGCAACGCCAGGATGCCGCCCGCCCACGCCTTGTGGCCCAGCTCGTCGGCGAAGGCCACCGTGACGACTTCGAGGGAGCCGAAGATCGCGCCCGTCGCGAGGAAGACGACAAGGAGGGACGGCATGCCACGCGCGCGTAGTGGCGTTTTCGTCGCCTTCGTAGGCACGTGGGCGGGCGGTTCCGTCGCGCGTTGAGCGGTGAACACCAGGATGCCCGTGACCATCAGGATCGTGCCGACGAGCGCGCCCGCCTCCGGGAACAGCGCGCTGCACAGGAACGCGGCGACCACCGGGCCGAGCATGTAGCAGAGCTCGTCCGCCGCCTGCTCGAAGGAGTTCGCGGTGTGCAGCGCTCCCGGATCGCCGTCGAGCAGGTGCGACCAGCGGGCCCGTGACATGCCGCCCGTGTTGGGCTGCGCCGACGTCGGCAGATACGCCGCGAAGAGCACCCAGTCGGGGACGTCGAGCCGTACGCACACCAGGAGTGCGAGTGCGCCGGTCGCCGCCACCAGTGTCGCGGGCACGGCGATCCTGGCCTGTCCGTACCGGTCCACCATGCGCGCGAGCCACGGCCCGATGAACGCGCTCGCGACCAGGGCCGACGCGGTGACCGCCCCGGCGAGCCCGTACGAGCCGCGGACGCCGGAGATCAGCATCACCGCGCTGATGCTGAACATCCCTTGCGGGAAGCGGGCGATGAGGTTGCCGAGGGTGAAGGCGCGGGCGCCGGGGATGGTGAAGAGGCGGGTGTAGGCGGCGACAGAGGTGGCTGTGGGCATGCGAAGAGAGTCGCCGCAGGTCACGTGCGCGGTCCAACACCTACTCGGCGCCAATTCACGCCCCTGTGTTGTTAATTTTCACGCGCCTGCGTTGTAAGTTCGCCCGATGCCCCCAGCGAACGTCGAACCCCGCCTGCTGCGCGCCTTCCTCGCCGTCGCCGACGAGCTGCACTTCACCCGCGCCGCCGCCCGGCTGTACGTCGCCCAGCAGGCGCTCAGCCGCGACATCCGGCGCCTGGAACGGGAGTTGGGCGTCGGCCTCTTCGGCCGCACCACCCGGCAGGTGACGCTCACCACGGACGGGGCCCGGCTGCTGCCGCACGCGCGGCGCGTGATCGCGGCGCAGGACGAACTGCTCGCGGCGTTCACCGGGCCCGCTGCCGCCGACCGGCCGCTGCTCGTCGACGTCAACAGCCCGGGTCTCGTGCACGAGCGGGTGCTCGCGCGGGCCCGCGAACTCGCCCCGGGCCACGAGCTGATGGCCCGCTACGAGAGCGGTCTGACCTGGGCCGCCGCCGAACTCCTCGCGGGGCGCCTCGACGTGTCCTTCGGCCGGTTCGGCGGACTCGACCCCGCCGTGCGCGCCCGGCTCTCCCAGCAGCCCGTGCGCTACGAGCCGATGGCGATCATGCTGCCCGAGGACCATCCGCTGGTGGCGCTCGACGCCGTGCCCCTGGGCCGGCTCGCCGGTGAGACGGTCTACGCGGGCGCCGGAAACCCCCGCACGCCCGAATGGACCGATCTCGCCCGGCTGTTGTTCGAGGGCCAGGGCATCCAGGTCGCGCCGCCCGCGCCGCTCGCCGTCGGCAAGGAGGAGTTCCGCCGGATCATGACGAAGTATCGGAATCCGGTCCTCACGGGCGTGGATTTTCCGGCCATGCCGGGGTCGGTGCTGCGACCGCTCGTCGATCCGGTGCCGCTGTCGCCCGTGTCACTCGTGTGGCGAAAGGGGCGTAGGCATCCGGGGATCGAGGCGCTGCGGTCCGCTGCAGAGACGATGGCGCGGGAGAGCCGGTGGCTGGAGCGCCCCGAACACGCGTGGCTGCCCGAGCCGGACGAGCGTGTCATGGCGGGTCGTGCCTGATGTGACGGCCCGCCCGATGCTCACAGCTTGTGCGCGCCTGTGAGTACCGCGATGGACCAGCGGACGTCATGGCCTGGTGAGCGAATGGAAAGGTATTGCTTCTCCTTGTCCGCGTAGACGCGGCCGACGGTCACCGGGCCGCCGCAGGTGATCTTCGTCTTCTCGGGATTTCCCCGGTACTTGATCGCGATCTCGTCTTGACCCGTGCACGTCACGTGCACCGTGTAGACGCCTCCCTCCGCCGTGAAGGGCTTCAGGGCCGAACTCTTCGTACCCGACGTGACCGGTAGGAGATACACGGCCTTCTTCGGCAGCTTGAGATCCAGCGGAGATGAAGTGACGGAGGGTGTCGCGGAAGCGGAGGACGTTGCGGAGGACCGGGCGCCGGTGTTCGTGCCGTGGTCCGGCTTGTCGGCAGCAGAGCACGCGGGGAGAAAGAGAGCGAGCAGCGAAATGACGACGATGCGTTTTCGCATGAGGCCTCCTTGAAGAGGGGCGCCCTGGATTCGATGAACGATCCAGGGCGCACGATCAGTGCCTTTTAACTGAGGCTGCCACTCAGCTGAGGACCCAGCCCTCCTTGTACGGAGCCCAGACAGTCATGTACCGCTTGTTCCCGACGGTGCAGTTGCTGTAGGCAGTGGCGGTGTAGCCGTACACCTTCTCTTTCTTGATCCCGTACTTTCCGTTCACCGTCGAGTGTGCCTTCACCTTGCCGCCGACCTCGACGCCCAGTTCAGATGTCCAGGAGCGCTGGGCCGATGCCGTGATGTCCGCCCTGACCTTGGCCAGCCACATGGCCTTGAACTCGGTGCCGATGGTGACCGAGGCGCCCAGGGTGGTGCTGCCGGACTTCTTGGACGTGAACTTGAAGTCCTTTGACGAGGACGTGTTGTTGGTGACGAAGGTGCGGTACTTCACGGACATCGTGTTCTTCTTGTTCTTGCTGATGTGTACGAAGTTGAACGGGGACCCGCAGTACTGACCGGTGGGCGAGGAAAGGTCGTCAGAGCCGGTGAAAACCGGGTCCGGGGCACCGTCCGTCTCCACCTCGCCGGGGATCTCGGCGTCCTCTTCCATGAACTCGTCGGCGACGTCGGTCCCTTCCAGCGCGCCGTCGACCGAGGGCGGTGTGTCGGTCACGGAACCGGGCTCGACCGCCGCTCCGTCGGCGACCACCGAGCCGTCCACCACCTGGGTGTCCGAGGTGCCGCTCGGCAGGTCGTCGGCGAGTGCCGGGGCGGCCGAGCCCAGCAGAATGATTCCGGCGGCGCCGGCGACGAATCTGGTACGTACGGACATGTGATCCCCCTGTTTTCTTTTTTCGCCGCGGTATCTCCATCGAATCCGCGTCACAGGAGAAGTGAACCATGGGTGTTTCCGCTCCGGACGGGAATCTGGTTTATTTGAGCTACTTCTGAGGCGGAATGCTTATCTCCGTCGCCCAGCCGCAAATAATCCCGGCCAACGGTCCGTCGGTCGGGATTATTCATGGAAATACCGGAAGGCATCAGAAAGTGAGAGCCCAACCGTCCAGGGTTCCGGTGCCGCCGGTGGACGTGTCCTCGACTTGGAGTTTCCAGGTTCCGTTGGCTGGGGATGCGGCGGCGTCGACGGTGTAGGTCTTGTTGAGGGTGCCGCCGGGGTCGGTGCCGTTCGTTGGCTTGAGGACGTAGGTGTTGCCGTTCGGGGCGGCCAGGACAAGCCGTACCTCGCCGAGCCAGTCGTGCGTCGCGTCCACGGACACCCGC
Organism: Streptomyces sp. NPDC102360; assembly: GCF_044766085.1. Taxonomy (NCBI): domain Bacteria; kingdom Bacillati; phylum Actinomycetota; class Actinomycetes; order Kitasatosporales; family Streptomycetaceae; genus Streptomyces; species Streptomyces sp. NPDC102360. The sequence goes on from NZ_JBIWLG010000014.1 coordinate 61,922, forward strand.
AGCGCCTTCGAGGCATTGCCCGAGACGCCGGTCACGGTGATCGGCGACTGGACGGAACCAGCGTCGGGCACGGCGTAAGTAGTCTGGTTGTGGAGCGAGGGGAAGGTCATGGACCAGCTGTTCAGGGTTCCGGTGCCGCCGGTGGATTTGTCCTGGACTTGGAGTTTCCAGGTTCCGTTGGCTGGGGATGCGGCGGCGTCGACGGTGTAGGTCTTGTTGAGGGTGCCGCCGGGGTCGGTGCCGTTGGTGGCTTTGAGGGCGTAGGTGTTGCCGTTGGGGGCGACGAGGTCGATCTTCACCTCGCCGAGCCAGTCGTGCGTGACGTTCACGGACACCTGCAGTGTTCCGGACGCGTTGCCGCTCATTCCGTCCACGGCGATCGCGGAGCTCAGCGTTCCCGCGTCGGGAACGGCGGCGGCGCCACTCTTCACGAAGGGCGAGGGGAAGGTCATGGACCAGCTGTTCAGGGTTCCGGTGCCGCCGGTGGATTTGTCCTGGACTTGGAGTTTCCAGGTTCCGTTGGCTGGGGATGCGGCGGCGTCGACGGTGTAGGTCTTGTTGAGGGTGCCGCCGGGGTCGGTGCCGTTGGTGGCTTTGAGGGCGTAGGTGTTGCCGTTGGGGGCGACGAGGTCGATCTTCACCTCGCCGAGCCAGTCGTGCGTGACGTTCACGGACACCTGCAGCGCCTTCGGGGCGTTGCCAGGCGTCGAGGTCACTGTGATCGGCGACTGGACCGTCCCCGTGTCCGGAACGGCATGGTCAGTGTCGTTGATGATCTTGGTGGGGCGGGGCTTGTCAGCGGGGACCCGCACGGCATCGGCGATCGCGGCGCGCACGTCGACGCGGGCGGTGGTGGCCTCTTCGTAGGCGATGGGTTTTCCGGTGGCCTTGAGCAGGGATTCGAGAGAGTCGAGGCTCTTGGTGGGGTACGCCTGTCGGAGCACGGCGAGGGCGCCAGCTACGTGCGGGGCTGCCATGGAGGTGCCGTCCTTCGAGGCGTAGCCACCACCCGGGACGGAGGAGACGATGTCGGTGCCGGGGGCGAGGAGGTCGAGCATCGGCCCGCGGTTGGTGAAGTCGGACAGCTCGTCCTCGTCGGTGATGGAGCCCACTGCGATGGCCGAGGCGACGCAGGCGGGGGAGCTGACGCCTTCGAGGCCGTTGTTCCCGGCAGCGGCGACCGTGGCGACCCCGGCTCCCAACAGGCTGTCGATGACCGGCTTGCGCGCGTCCGTGTCGCAGGAGGCGGTGTGCGAGCCGCCGCCGAGGCTGAGGTTCGCCGCGACGATCGGGGTTCCGGCCTGCTTGAGGGCCCAGACTTTCTCCAGGCCCGCCACCTGCGCGCTGGTGAAGCTGAGCACGCACGGGGACGCGCCGGATCCGCAGTATGCGTCGTTGTCGAACCTGCTGAACACCTGGACGGCGACGAGGCTGGCGCCGGGGGCGACACCGGAAGCGGGGGCGCCCGCGACGCCCGTCCCGTCGCCCGCCGCGATGCCCGCGACATGCGTTCCGTGGTCGCAGCTGGTGAGGCTCGCGCACGGTCCGCTTTCGGAATCGGCCGCGCCGACGCCCACCTGCTCCTCGGCGCCGTTGGGGCACAGGCTTGTGGACCCGTAGTCGGGGTCGGTGGGGGAGAAACACGCCTCGGCCGTGACCCGGCCCTTCAGGAACGGGTGGTGAGTCGCGACGCCGGTGTCCAGGACAGCGATCGCGCTGCCCTTGCCGGTGAAGCCCGCCTTGATCGCCGCGTCGCCGCCGATCAGGGGCACGCTCTGGTCCAGGGATGGCGGGACGGGCTTGTCCTCCGTGACACTGACGACGCCCGCCTTCACGGTCAGCGCGTCCAGGCCGGCACGGTCGACTTTGAGGGTCACCATCGGCAGATGCGTGAAGGACTGCACCGTCTCACCGGACTTCGCCACACCGCTCAGCTCGGCGCGATTCTCGGTGATGACGTTGACGCGGACCTTGTCGCCGCCGGAGGTCGCTGCGTACAGCGACGGGGCGACCGGGCCGCTCGCCGCGGTCGTGGTGTCTTCCGGCGCTGTCGCATGGGCCTGGGCCGGCAGCGCGCCGAGAGCCGCGGTCGTCATCGCGATGACGACCGTCGTCCATATCGGTCTCTTCATATCGCTCTCGATAGAAAGCGGGCATGGCTCGGCCGGCCCGCGCACGGGTGGGGAAAGGAAGTTCCACGGCAGATCAACCGGCGGCATTGCCGTTCTCGAGGCGCCCGTAAAGAAACGGGAGGAATGAGAAAGAACGCGTGCCGCCGGGATTCGGGCGCTTCAGCGGACCAATGATGACGTTCGGTGATCCTGTGCGCAAGCCTCATATTCGGAACACACTGTTCCTGTAGGCCCGGCCTTCACCGCCGCCCTCCGGCTCGGGTGAGAGCGGAGTTTCCCAGTGGTCGCTTCCGGTCACGAACCGAAAATCTCGCCTCCCTGTCTCCGGGAACGTCAGTCGCGAACCGTGATGTGTGGGGGGGGGGGGGAGATGCCTGGCACGTCGGGTTCTCTATCTGGACCCTGTGGTCGGTGATGGACCCGTCCATGAGCCCCGAGTACGGGATCGACCCTGCGGAGAAGTTCTTCCTCGTGTCGATGGCGACGCTGTGCGCCCCGCTCGCCCTCACGGCCGTGATCGGCACGGGCCTGGTGGAGATCCCCGGCCGTACCGGCGAAGCCGTCACCGACTTCGCCGTGTACGGCAGTTGCTGGGTCCTCGGCTTCGCGCACCAGGAGGGCGTGCTGCAGAAGGTGCCGCGCTACGCCGCCGTGTCCTGCGCGGCGCTGCTCATGGGCTTCGGCCTGTGGTGGGCCTCGGGCCACCTCTCCGAGGAGGGCTGGGACCTCAACGAGATCCCCCTCGCCCAGGCGGCCTGGTCCCTCGGGTTCGTCGTCATCCTGCTCCAGTACGCGCCGTCCTGGCAGCAGTTGCCCGGCCGGCTCGCGCGCTGGGACCGTCTGGTGACGCTGGCCAACAACCGGGCCGTCACGATCTATCTGTGGCACAACCTGCTCATCATGGCGACGTTCCCGCTGATCGACCTGCTCTACCAACTGCCCTTCATGGACGACCGGTTGAGCTCCGCGCTGGACTCGACGTACATGCTCTGGGCCTTCGTCCTCGTCTGGCCGCTCATCGGCCTCGCGATCGTCTCCACCGGGTGGGTCGAGGACCTGGCGGCGAAGCGCGGGCCACGCCTGTGGCCGGACGGGTCGCGCAAGGGCCGGAAGAAGGCTCGGCACTCCTGACGGACTGTCTCCTGACGAGCCGTCTCCTGGCGGGCCATCGGGTCACGATGTGATGGCGATGTGGAGATTTGGCGTTCAAGTGGCGGACGGGCTCGATACCGTTGTCCGGCGGTGCTCGCGACGGATGAGCGTCGGTGGGGCGACCGGGGCGAAGGTGTGGCGTGCAGGCGACGGTTGACGGTTTCGGCTATGGGGCGGTGACCCCGGTGGCAGCGTTCTTAGTGGCCAGCCTGGGAGGCGGGATCGGGCTGCGCTGCACGGTGCGGGCGCGGCACCTCGACTCGGGGCGGCCCAAGTGGCTGGCGTACAGCGCGCTTTCGCTGGGCGTCGGCATCTGGTCCATGCACTTCATCGCGATGATGGGCTTTCAGGTGCACGGCGCGCACATCGACTACGACGCGCGGCTCACCTTCCTCAGCCTCGCCGTCGCGGTGCTCGTGGTCGGCGTGGGCGTCTTCGCCGCCGGTTACGGCGGGCAGCGCACGCCGGTCCTGCTCGGCGCGGGCCTCTTCATGGGGCTCGGCGTCGCGGCCATGCACTACCTGGGCATGGCCGCCATGGAGTTCTCCGGGACCCTGCACTACAGCGCGCCCATCGTGACCGCCTCGGTGGCCGTGGCCGTGGTGGCGGCCACCGCCGCCCTGTGGCTGATCATGAACGTACGCGGGATCCTCATCAGCCTCGGCGCCAGTCTGCTCATGGGCGTAGCCGTCTGCGCCATGCACTACCTGGGCATGGAGGCGCTCACCGTCGAGCTGATGGCGCCGGCCGGCGGCACGGGCTCCGCGGTGTTCACGGTCCTGGTCCCGTACCTCATCGGCCCGTTCCTCACGCTGTTCTTCGCCGGCGCCGTACTGCTCTTCGACCCGCAGACGCTGGAGGGCCCGGCGGCGCGCTCATGAAGCTCCGCCCGAGCCTCACCAACTGCCCACCGGTCAGGTGAGAGCAAAGTTCCCCGCCGGTCACTCCACGCCACAAACCGGAAATCAGGCCTCCCTACCTTCGGTCACATCAGCTGCGAACCGTGACCTGGAGGCGTGAGATGCCTGGCCCCAAGGAACAGACCCGGAGCCGGAACTGGATCGAGCGGTGGGATCCCGAGGACGAAGTGTTCTGGGAGGAGACGGGTGCCAAGGTCGCCCGGCGCAACCTCGTCTTCTCCATCCTCTCCGAGCACATCGGGTTCTCCATCTGGACCCTGTGGTCGGTGATGGTCCTGTTCATGGGGCCCGAGTACGGGATCGACCCGGCGGGGAAGTTCTTCCTCGTGTCGATGGCGACGCTGGTGGGGGCCTTCGCGCGCGTGCCCTACACGTTCGCCGTCGCGGTCTTCGGCGGCCGCAACTGGACGATCATCTCGGCGAGCATGCTGCTCGTGCCGTCCGTCGCCGCGTTCGCGGTCATGGAGCCGGGCACCTCGTACACCACCTTCATGTGGTGCGCGGCGCTCACCGGCGTCGGCGGCGGCAACTTCGCCTCCTCCATGACGAACATCAACTCGTTCTTCCCCCTTCGTAAGAAGGGGTGGGCGCTCGGCCTGAACGCGGGCGGCGGCAACATCGGCGTCCCCGTCATCCAGCTCGTCGCGCTCGCCGTGATCGGCGCGAGCGGCGGCCCGCGCGTGCTGCTCGGGATCTACATCCCGCTGATCGTCGTCGCGACCGTCTGCTCCGCGCTGTTCATGGACAACCTGGCGACCGTGAAGAACGACACCGGCGCCGCGAAGGACTCGGCGCGCGACCCCCACACCTGGATCATGTCGTTCCTCTACGTGGGCACGTTCGGCTCCTTCATCGGCTACTCCTTCGCCTTCGGCCTCGTCCTGCAGACCCAGTTCGGCCGTACGCCGCTCCAGGCGGCCGGCGTCACCTTCATCGGCCCGCTGCTCGGCTCGCTCATCCGGCCCGTCGGCGGCAAGCTCGCCGACACGTACGGCGGCGCGCGCATCACGCTGTGGAACTTCGTCGGCATGGCCCTCGCCACGGCCGTCGTGACCCTGGCCTCGGTCGAGAAGTCGCTCACCCTGTTCACCGTCGCGTTCATCGCCCTGTTCGTCCTGAGCGGGCTCGGCAACGGGTCGACGTACAAGATGATCCCCGGCATCTTCCAGACGAAGGCGCTGGCCAAGGGGCTCACGGGCGAGGAAGCGGCCGCGTACGGGCGGCGGCTCTCCGGCGCCTCCATGGGGCTGATCGGCGCCGTCGGCGCGCTCGGCGGGCTCGGCATCAACCTGGCGTTCCGGCAGTCCTTCCAGACGGCGGGCACCGGCACCGGCGCCTTCGTCGCCTTCCTCGCCTTCTACGCCGTGTGCTTCGCGGTGACCTGGGCCGTATACCTTCGCCGCTCGGCCTCGCGCACCGTCGCCGGCTCCACGGCGGAGGCGAAGCCGCAGCTCAGCTACGCCGAGGTGTGACATTGGCCCCCGTAACACGGACGCAATAACGTTGATCCGGGTCCGACACGGAGCGTTGACAGGCTCGGACGACGCATCGGTGGACCCGGTGCACGCACATACGTCGAGCGGGGCGAGAACCAGCATGGACGAGGAACAGCAGGCCACGAGGCCGGAGCAGGCCCACGGGCCGCTCGAGGGCTTCACCGTGGGCGTGACCGCGGCGCGCCGCGCCGACGAACTGGGCGCGCTGCTCCAGCGGCGCGGCGCCTCGGTGCTGCACGCGCCCGCCCTGCGGATCGTGCCGCTCGCGGACGACAGTGAACTCCTCGTCGCCACCAAGGAGTTGATCGACCACGCGCCGGACGTGGTGATCGCCACCACCGCCATCGGATTCCGCGGCTGGGTCGAGGCCGCCGACGGCTGGGGCCTGGGCGAGGACCTGATCGGGCGCCTGCGCGGCGTCGAGCTCCTCGCGCGCGGCCCGAAGGTGAAGGGCGCGGTGCGCGCCGCGGGTCTTACGGAGGAGTGGTCGCCCTCGTCCGAGTCCATGGCCGAGGTCCTGGAGCGGCTGCTCGACGAGGGAGTCCAGGGGCGGCGCGTCGCCGTGCAGCTGCACGGCGAGCCGCTCCCCGGCTTCGTCGAGGCGCTGCGCGAGGCGGGCGCCGAAGTGGTCGGCGTCCCCGTCTACCGCTGGCTCCCGCCGCAGGACATCGGCCCGGTCGACCGCCTCCTCGACGCCACGGTGTCGCGCGGCGTGGACGCGCTGACGTTCACCTCGGCCCCCGCCGCGACGGCGCTGCTGCGCCGGGCGGAGGAGCGGGGCCTCATGCCGGAGCTGCTCGCGGCCCTCCACCACGACGTGCTCGCGGTGTGCGTAGGACCGGTCACGGCGGTGCCGCTGCAGGCGCACGGAGTGGACACGGTGCAGCCGGAGCGCTTCCGACTCGGGCCCCTGGTGCAGCTGCTGTGCAAGGAACTGCCCGCACGCGCGCGTACGTTGCCGATCGCGGGCCACCAGATGCAGATCCGCGGGCAGGCCGTGGTGGTGGACGACGAGCTGCGCCCGGTGCCGCCCGCGGGCATGTCGCTGCTGCGGACGCTGGCGCGGCGCCCCGGGTGGGTGGTGTCCCGCGCGGACCTGCTGCGGGCGTTGCCGGGGGCGGGGCGTGACGAGCATGCGGTGGAGACGGCGATGGCGCGGCTCAGGTCGTCCCTGGGGGCGCCGAAGCTGATTCAGACCGTGGTCAAGCGGGGGTATCGGCTGGCGTTGGATCCGGCGGCGGACGCGAAGTACGCGGACGCGTGACCCCATTTAAGCCCCTGCGGCGGGTGAGCAGCGGGGTCCGGGGCGGAGCCCCGGGGTTCGGCCCGGGAAGCCGCCTGCTCAATCGCCGCAGGGGCTGGAAGTGGTTACCGTACGACGATGCTGATCAGTTCCGACATAGAACTTCGCCGCGCCGTCCCCCAGGACGCCCCCGCGCTCGCCGATGCCGTCGTCCGCAACCGGGAGTTCATGAAGACCTGGGAGCCGTACCGCTCCGAGGAGTACTACACGGCGCGGGGGCAGGCCGAGCGGATCGCAGAGCCCGGCGGGGCGACGTGGCTGCTGTTCGACCGGGCCGCCGGTGGGCGCGTGGTCGGCCGTGCGGCGCTCAGTGGCATCCACCTCGGCCCCCTGTGCAGCGCCAACCTCGGGTACTGGGTCGACGCCGACTACCGGGGCCGCGGCCTGGTCCCCGCCGCCGTCGAGGAGATCTGCCGCGCCGCCCGCGACGAACTGGGCCTGCACCGCGTCGAGGCGGGCACGCTCACGGACAACGAGGCGTCCCAGCGCGTGCTCGCCAAGTGCGGCTTCGTCCGGATCGGGCTCGCGCCCAAGTTCCTCCACATCAACGGAGATTGGCGCGACCACGTCCTCTTCCAGCGGATCCTGCACGACAACCCACCGGCGTACGGGCGCTCCTGACCCGTCAACCCCGTTCCGGCAGCAGGGGTTCCGGCCGCGCCCGCGGGCGGGCACTGTAGAGGGCATGGCAGCAGTACCCACAGGGCCCCACCCGCCTGCCCCCGCCCCCTACGAGTTGCGCTTCGACTCCGGGCGTCTCTGCCTGGACCTCCTCGCGACCGCGCACCCCGACGAACGCCTCACGAGCCCCGACCTGCTGCGCGCCTGGCTGGTCGGGGCGGGGCTCGTCCCGGCCGCCGTCGCACTGGCGGACCGCTCGCCCGCCTGGCTCGCCGCCTTCCGTGAACTGCGCGGTCACGTAGGCCAATTGGTGCGCGGGGAACTCTCCGGCCGCCCGTCCTCCGCCGCCCTGGAACGGGTCAACCTGCTCGCCCGCGCGGCCCCGCCCGCACCCCGCGCCGTACGCGCCGCCGACGGCACCCTCGTCCGCTCCCTGCACATCGAACCCGGCTGCCCGGCCCTGCTCGCGGCCGTCGCACGCGACGCCGTCGACCTCCTCACCGACCCGGCCGTACGCGGCGCCCTGCGCCAGTGCGAGGGCGACACCTGCCCCATCATCTACTTGGACATGTCCCGTGGCCGCAGGCGCCGTTGGTGCTCCAGCGAGGTGTGCGGCAACCGCGAGCGGGTGGCCCGGCACCGGCGTAGGGCGGCGGCGCTGGCGAGGGCTTGAGTGCTGGGAGCGCGGTCTGTCGTGGCTGCCCGGGGCCCGGTGTGGTGGCTTTTGCGGCTGGGGGTCCGGGGGTTACTCCCCGGGGGATGCAGCCTGGACATGTCCCGTGGCCGCAGGCGCCGTTGGTGCTCCAGCGAGGTGTGCGGCAACCGTGAGCGGGTGGCCCGGCACCGGCGTAGGGCGGCGGCGCTGGCGAGGGCTTGAGGTGTGTTCCGCAAGTCCCGTTGAACATCCGTGAGTTCGTCTGCGTATCCCTCCCGTGAGCCCAGCCGAGAGACATGGCCGAACAGGGGACACCGGAGGTAGGCGTGCGCAAGGATTCCGCCGTGGCCGATGAACGCCCGCCCCGGGCCCGACATCGCGCTCCCCGGCCCCCCGAGCCGGACGAGGAGCTGATGCGCGCGCTCTACGCCGAGCACGCACGGCCGCTTCTGGCCTATGTGCTCCGCTTGGTGGCGGGCGACCGGCAGCGCGCGGAGGATGTCGTACAGGAGACGCTCATCCGTGCCTGGAAGAACGCCGGCCAGCTCAACCGAGCGACCGGTTCGGTACGCCCCTGGCTGGTGACGGTCGCACGGCGCATCGTCATCGACGGCCACCGCAGTCGGCAGGCCCGGCCGCAGGAGGTCGATCCGTCGCCGCTGGAGGTCATCCCCGCGGAGGACGAGATCGACAAGGCGCTGTGGCTGATGACCCTTTCCGACGCCCTGGAGGACTTGACCCCGGCCCACCGGGAAGTACTCGTGGAGACGTACTTCAAAGGACGTACGGTCAGCGAGGCTGCCGAGACACTCGGCATCCCCAGCGGCACGGTGCGCTCGCGGGTCTTCTACGCGCTGCGTTCGATGAAGCTGGCGTTGGAGGAGCGGGGGGTGACGGCATGACGACGGGGCACGGAACGTACGGACCCTTCGGGCACGAGCCGGCGGGCGACGTGCACGAGACCGTCGGCGCCTACGCGCTGGGCATCCTCGACGACATCGAGGCGAGCGCGTTCGAGGCGCACCTGGCGACGTGCGAGCAGTGCGCGCGGAACCTGGAGGAGTTCGCGGGCATGGAGCCGATGCTCGCCGCCCTCGCCGACCTGCCGGCCGAGCGCGGCGCCCCGCGCGAGCCGACCCCGGGAATCGGCGACTCCCTCGCGGCCCGCCCGAGCCCCCACCTCGCGGAGTCCCTCGCCGACGAACTGGGGCGCCGCCGCAGGCACAAGCGCAAGCGCGGCCTCTTCCTGGTCGCGGCCGCCGCGGCACTGATCATCGGCGGCCCGCTGACGGTGCTGGCCGTGACGGACGGCGACGGCGGCAACGTCGCGCAGGCGCACCCCACCAGTCCCGCCAAGGACGCCTTCTTCAACCACATGCCCGACAAGGTGAAGGCCACCGACGCCACGACGAACGTCACCGCGACGATCGGCATGGAGAAGAAGGCCTGGGGCACCCACACCGTCCTGGAACTGAAGAACGTCAAGGGCCCGCTGAAGTGCTCCCTCGTCGCGGTCGGCAAGAACGGCGAGCGCGAGACCGTCACTACCTGGGCCGTCCCCAAATGGGGCTATGGCATCGACAACAGTACGAACACGGACGCGAAGGCCCCCCTGTACGTGCACGGGGGCGCGGCCTTCGACCGGGGCCAGATCGACCACTTCGAGGTCGAGACGCTCGACGGAAAACGGCTCGTGGAGGTGAACGCCTGACCGCGCGGGCGCGCACGTAGCCCTACGGGGCCCCTTTCGCGTACCTTTGACGGCTGCCCAGCACGTCAGAAGGGGGCCCGGTGGCCGCTCAGGCTCCGCACGATTCAGCGGTGAAATCGGATACGGACGCAGCGGAGGACGCGAACGCGGACTCGGTGCGCGACCGTGAGCTCGGCGTCGAACAGAATCATCTCGACGCCGTCTACCGACGCCTCGAAGAGAAGATCCACGAGGCCGAGTTCCTGATGGAGGACGCCACCAAGCGAGGCCAGGTCGGCACGCCCGGCGCGCTGGCCGAGCGCGACGCGCAGGTCTTCCGCGCGGGCATCCACCTCAACCGTCTCAACAACGAGTTCGAGGACTTCCTCTTCGGCCGCATCGACCTGCTTCAGGGCAAGGACGGCAAGAAGGGCCCGGACGGCGCGTACACGGCGCTCGAACCCGCCGACGGCGCCGTCCGCGAGGACAACACGGCCGACATCGCCGAGACGCTGCACATCGGCCGCATCGGCGTGCTCGACGCGGACTACTCGCCGCTCGTCATCGACTGGCGCGCCCCGGCCGCCGCGCCCTTCTACCGCTCCACGCCGGTCGACCCGGGCCGCGTGGTGCGCCGCCGCGTCATCCGCTCCAAGGGCCGCAAGGTGCTCGGCGTGGAAGACGACCTGATGCGTCCGGAGCTGACCGCGTACCTGGACGGCGAGCGGCTGCCCGCCATCGGCGACGGCGCGCTGATGGCCGCGCTCGGCCAGGCCCGCAGCCACTCGATGCGCGACATCGTCGCCTCCATCCAGGCCGAACAGGACCAGGTCATCCGGGCCCCCGCCGCGTCCGTGACCTACGTCGAGGGCGGTCCGGGCACCGGCAAGACGGCGGTGGCGCTGCACCGCGCCGCGTACCTCCTGTACCAGGACCGCCGCCGGTATTCGGGCGGCATCCTGATCGTCTCGCCGACGCCGCTCCTGGTCGCCTACACCGAGGGCGTGCTGCCCTCGCTCGGCGAGGAGGGCCAGGTCGCGATCCGCGCGGTCGGCTCGCTGGTCGACGGGGCGGAGGCCACGGTCTACGACTCCCCGGCGGTGGCCCGGATCAAGGGCTCGTCGCGGATGCCGCGGCTGCTGCGGAAGGCGGCGCGCGGCGCCCTGGAGTCGGGGCGCCCGCAGCGGCCCGCCGTCCAGGAACAGCTCGCGTTCGGCGACGACGACGAACCCGAGGCCGGTCCCGCGCAGACCCCGACGCGCCTGCGCGTCGTCGCCTTCGGCCGCCGCCTGGAGCTGGACGCGGACCGTCTCGACCGGATCCGGCAGTCCGCCCTCGGCGGCACCGCCCCCGTCAACCACCTGCGCCCGCGCGCCCGCAAGCTCCTCCTCGACGCGCTCTGGGACCGGTCGGGCGCCGGCAGCCGGCACTCCGACCCCGAACTCGCGGCCGAACTGCGCTCCTCCTTCGACGAGGACGTGAGCAGTGAGGACGAGTTCATCCAGTTCCTCGACGCGTGGTGGCCGGAGCTGACGCCCCGCTCGGTCCTGTCCGCCATGTCCGACGAGCGGCGCCTGGGCCGCTGGGCCCGCCGGATCCTCAACCCCGGCGAGATCCGCAGGCTCGCCAGATCGCTGAGGCGCGACGCCCTCTCGGTCCACGACGTCGCCCTCCTCGACGAGCTGACCGCAGTCCTCGGCGCCCCGGCCCGCCCGAAGAAGAAGCGCGAGTACGACCCGCTCGACCAGCTCACCGGCCTCGAGGAGCTGATGCCGCAGCGCGAGGAGTCCCAGCGCGAGCGCGCCGAGCGCCTCGCCCAGGAACGCACCGAGTACGCGCACGTCATCGTCGACGAGGCGCAGGACCTCACGCCGATGCAGTGGCGGATGGTCGGCCGCCGCGGCCGGCACGCGACGTGGACGATCGTCGGCGACCCCGCCCAGTCCTCCTGGTCCGACCCGGAGGAGGCGGGCGCCGCCCGCGACGAGGCCCTCGGCTCCCGGCCCCGCCGCCGCTTCACGCTGACCGTGAACTATCGCAACCCGTCCGAGATCGCCGAGCTGGCCGCGAAGGTCCTGGCGCTCGCGATGCCCGGCTCCGAGTCCCCTTCGGCGGTCCGCTCGACGGGCGTGGAGCCGCGCTTCGTAGCCGTACGCGCCAAGCTCGGCGACACGGTTCGCGAAGAGGCCGCCCGACTCCTGGAGCAGGTCGACGGCACCGTCGGCGTCGTCGTGGCGATGAACCGGCGGGACGAGGCGGCCCGCTGGCTGTCCGGGCTCGGCGAGCGCGTCGTGGCGCTCGGCTCCCTGGAGGCCAAGGGCCTGGAGTACGACGCCACGATCGTGGTCTCCCCGGCCGATATCGCCGACGAGTCCCCGGCGGGCCTGCGCGTCCTGTACGTCGCCCTGACCCGCGCCACGCAGCAGCTCACGGTGGTCTCCGGCGAACGCGACGAACCGGACGCGAACGGGGTGCCGGACCTGCTCCGCGACTGACCCTTGCCCCTGCTGTCTCCGGTGTTACCGTTGATGACGGCACCGGCTCGATCCAAGCCCCCGGGCCCAACCATCGTCCCTTAGAGGGACCACTTGCCGCGAGGCGAGCATGGCGGGTCGGTGTCATGAATGTGAGGCGAGGCCCACGTCATTTCCGTGACGTGGGCCTCGTTCTGTTCCCTCTTCCCGTTTCCCCCGACTTCTCGTATGGTGGAAACTACTTTCCAAAAGATGAATGAACGTTAGCTTCAAAACCCGATGCGACTACCACGTACTCACCGGTAGGTGGGACCATCGGACGGCAACAGCTACACGGTGCTGCCTTCTCCCGGGGGGTAACCCCCGGACCCCCAGCCGGACAAGCGGGTCAACCGGTGCGGCCGGGGCGGACACCACGTGGCGAACTGAGTGAAAGCAGAGGAAGTCGGCCATGGCAACGGCGCCCAGCGTCTCCTACTCGATGACGGTCCGGTTGGAGGTCCCCGCGGGCGGTAACGCCGTCTCGCAGCTGACCACCGCCGTTGAGTCCTCCGGCGGCTCGGTGACCGGCCTCGACGTCACCGCTTCCGGTCACGAGAAGCTCCGGATCGACGTCACGATCGCGGCCACGTCGACGTCCCACGCGGACGAGATCGTCGAAGAGCTCCGCAAGATCGAGGGCGTGACGCTCGGGAAGGTCTCCGACCGTACGTTCCTGATGCACCTCGGCGGCAAGATCGAGATGCAGTCCAAGCACCCCATCCGCAACCGTGACGACCTCTCGATGGTCTACACGCCGGGTGTGGCCCGCGTTTGCATGGCGATCGCCGAGAACCCCGAGGACGCCCGGCGCCTGACCATCAAGCGCAACACCGTCGCGGTCGTCACCGACGGCTCCGCGGTGCTCGGCCTCGGCAACATCGGCCCGATGGCCGCCATGCCGGTCATGGAGGGCAAGGCGGCCCTCTTCAAGCGCTTCGCCGACATCGACGCCTGGCCGATCTGCCTGGACACCCAGGACACCGACGCCATCGTCGAGATCGTCAAGGCGATCGCCCCCGGCTTCGCGGGCATCAACCTCGAGGACATCTCGGCGCCCCGCTGCTTCGAGATCGAGGCCCGGCTTCGCGAGGCCCTCGACATCCCCGTCTTCCACGACGACCAGCACGGCACCGCGATCGTCGTGCTCGCCGCGCTGACCAACGCGCTGCGCGTGGCGGGCAAGGACATGGGCGACATCCGCGTCGTCATGTCGGGCGCCGGCGCCGCCGGTACGGCCATCCTGAAGCTGCTGCTCGCGGCGGGCGTCAAGAACGCGGTCGTGGCCGACATCCACGGTGTCGTGCACGCGGGCCGCGAGGACCTGAAGGACGCCGACAGCGACTCGCCGCTGCGCTGGATCGCCGACAACACCAACCCCGAGGGCCTGACCGGCACGCTGAAGGAAGCGGTCGTCGACGCGGACGTGTTCATCGGCGTCTCGGCCCCGAACGTGCTGAACGGCGAGGACGTGGCCGCGATGGCCGAAGGCGCCATCGTGTTCGCGCTCGCGAACCCGGACCCGGAGGTCGACCCGGCGATCGCCCGTCAGACGGCGGCGGTCGTGGCCACGGGCCGCTCCGACTTCCCGAACCAGATCAACAACGTGCTGGTCTTCCCCGGTGTCTTCCGCGGCCTGCTCGACGCCCAGTCGCGCACGGTCAACACGGAAATGATGCTGGCGGCCGCGACGGCCTTGGCCGACGTGGTCACCGAGGACGAGCTCAACCCGAACTACATCATTCCGAGCGTCTTCAACGACAAGGTGGCCGGAGCGGTCGCCGGAGCCGTCCGGGACGCCGCGAAGGCCGCCGGAGTGGCTGTGACGGGAGCCACGACCGCCTGATTACCGGCGCGTCGCGGTTTACGGGGCCCGCGGGCCCCATAGGCTGGCCGGGAAACAGGCCCCCGGGCCCGCCTCTCACCGGCGCGGTGGCGCTTTCCGTGTGACCCCAAGGGGTGCCGGATTGGCTTTACCGCCGTGGGTAGGGGCAGGATGCCTCTTCAGGCGCAAGGGTCTGGAAGACGGACCCGGGTCCTGGGCCTGACCGAGACCCTGGCAGCATCAACTTTGCTGTTGCCCAACACGCGGCCTGGTCGCGTGGCACGCCTCAACGGCAAGAAGAACACGGGAGTACAAACATGAACCGCAGTGAGCTGGTGGCCGCGCTGGCCGACCGCGCCGAGGTGACTCGCAAGGACGCCGACGCCGTGCTGGCCGCGTTCGCCGAGACCGTCGGCGAGATCGTTGCCAAGGGCGACGAGAAGGTCACCATCCCCGGCTTCCTGACCTTCGAGCGCACCCACCGTGCCGCTCGCACCGCCCGTAACCCGCAGACCGGCGAGCCGATCAACATCCCGGCCGGCTACAGCGTCAAGGTTTCGGCGGGCTCCAAGCTCAAGGAAGCCGCCAAGGGCAAGTAGGTCCTCGGCGTAGGAGCGGCCCCCCGGATTCTTCCGGGGGGCCGCTCCTTTTTGCTTTTAGGGGCGCGGAGCCGCATATGGACACAGCCCCGCGCCCCTAAAAAACAGCACATCGGGCCTCCCCGGAAGGTTCCGGGGAGGCCCGATGCGGTGGTGCGAGCGGGAACGGCTAGCCGAGGGCCTTGCCCGGGAGTTCGACCTTCGCGCCGAGTTCGACGAGCTTCTCCATGAAGTTCTCGTAGCCGCGGTTGATCAGGTCGATCCCGTGGACACGGGACGTTCCCTGGGCCGCCAGCGCCGCGATCAGGTACGAGAAGCCACCGCGGAGGTCGGGGATGACCAGGTCGGCGCCCTCCAGCTTCGTCGGGCCCGACACGACCGCGGAGTGCAGGAAGTTGCGCTGCCCGAAGCGGCAGTTGGAACCGCCGAGGCACTCGCGGTAGAGCTGGATGTGCGCGCCCATCTGGTTCAGGGCGGACGTGAAGCCCAGGCGCGACTCGTAGACCGTCTCGTGGACGATCGAGAGGCCCGTGGCCTGCGTCAGGGCCACGACGAGCGGCTGCTGCCAGTCCGTCTGGAAGCCGGGGTGGACGTCCGTCTCCAGCGCGATCGACTTCAGCTGGCCGCCGGGGTGCCAGAAGCGGATGCCCTCGTCGTCGATCTCGAAGGCGCCGCCGACCTTCCGGTACGTGTTCAGGAACGTCATCATCGAGCGCTGCTGGGCGCCGCGGACGTAGACGTCGCCGTGCGTGGCGAGCGCCGCCGACGCCCAGGAGGCCGCCTCCAGGCGGTCCGAGAGGGCGCGGTGCGTGTAGCCGCCGAGCTTGTCGACGCCGGTGACGCGGATGGTGCGGTCGGTGTCCATCGCGATGATCGCGCCCATTTTCTGCAGGACGCAGATCAGGTCCTCGATCTCCGGCTCCACGGCCGCGTTCGAGAGCTCCGTGACGCCCTCGGCGAGGACGGCCGTGAGCAGGACCTGCTCGGTGGCGCCCACGGAGGGGTAGGGGAGGCGGATCTTCGTGCCGCGCAGGCGCTGCGGGGCCTCCAGGTACTGGCCGTCCGCGCGCTTCTCGATGGTCGCGCCGAACTGGCGGAGCACCTCGAAGTGGAAGTCGACCGGCCGGCCGCCGATGTCGCAGCCGCCGAGACCCGGGATGAAGGCGTGGCCGATGCGGTGCAGCAGCGGGCCGCACAGCAGGATCGGGATGCGGGAGGAGCCCGCGTGCGCGTCGATGTCGGCCACGTTCGCCGACTCCACGTGCGAGGGGTCCATCACCAGCTCGCCCGGCTCCTCTCCGGGGCCGACCGTCACGCCGTGCAGCTGCAGCAGGCCGCGTACGACGCGCACGTCGCGGATGTCCGGGACATTGCGCAGCCGACTCGGCGCGCTGCCGAGGATCGCGGCGACCATGGCCTTGGGCACGAGGTTCTTCGCGCCGCGTACACGGATCTCGCCCTCGAGCGGGGTTCCGCCGTGGACAAGGAGGACATCGTCGGTGACGGTCATGAATCTCGCGTTCCGAAGAGAAGGGCTGGGCCAGGCTCAAGGGTAAGGGGGGCACGCCCCTTATTCGTAGGCCTGTGGGTGCCAGGGAGCGTCATGAGTTCGCTACAACACGAAGCGCGCAGGGGAAAGCACAAAGCGTGACGGTTTTGTGAAGTGCCGGCCTTCCGCTTCCCCGCGCGCTGAGCTGCGTTCACGCGGTTGTTGCGCTTGGCTCCCCCTACAGCGGCCGGATGCGGGATCATGTCATGCATGACCGAGGTGTCCTCGCTCACAGGGCGGCTGCTCGTGGCCACACCCGCCCTCGCGGACCCGAATTTCGACCGGGCGGTCGTGCTGCTCCTCGACCACGACGAGGAGGGCTCGCTGGGCGTCGTGCTGAACCGGCCGACGCCGGTGGACGTCGGGGACATCCTGGAGGGCTGGGCCGATCTGGCCGGTGAGCCGGGGGTCGTGTTCCAGGGCGGCCCGGTCTCGCTCGACTCGGCGCTCGGTGTCGCGGTCATCCCCGGGGACGACGAGCGGGAGGCGCCCCTCGGCTGGCGCCGGGTGCACGGCGCGATCGGCCTCGTCGACCTGGAGGCCCCGCCGGAGCTGCTCGCGGCGGCGCTCGGCTCCCTGCGGATCTTCGCCGGCTACTCGGGCTGGGGGCCGGGGCAGCTGGAGGGCGAACTGACCGAGGGCGCCTGGTACGTCGTCGAGTCGGAGCCCGGTGATGTCTCCGCCACCCGCCCCGAGGGGCTGTGGCGGGCGGTCCTGCGGCGCCAGCGCGGCGAACTGGCGATGGTGGCCACGTATCCGGACGATCCCTCGCTCAACTGACCTCGTTCCGGCACGGGGCGGGCTTAAGTACCCTTGGCGGTTATGAGCACTCTTGAGCCCGAGCGCGGGACAGGTACGGGGACCCTCGTAGAGCCGACGCCGCAGACGTCGAGCGGCGATGGCGATCACGAGCGCTACGCCCACTATGTCCAGAAGGACAAGATCATGGCGAGCGCGCTGGACGGCACGCCCGTCGTCGCGCTCTGCGGCAAGGTGTGGGTGCCGGGCCGTGACCCGAAGAAGTACCCCGTGTGTCCCATGTGCAAGGAGATCTACGAGTCCATGGGCGCCGGCGGCGACAAGGACAAGGGCGGCAAGGACGGCGGCGGCAAGGACAAGTAGGCGCCCCTCCTTTCGCGATGGGCCCGGTCCTTTCGCGATGGGTCCGGGCGAGTCCCGGTGAGTCCCTGTGAACCCCGGTCGTGCGGTGACGCATGCCCGGGGTTTCGCGCGTCCGCCGCACCATTGCGGGAATTGGTCCAGTCCTCTTAGCCTCCGATCATGGATCTCATCCCCGCACCCCGTCGCTGCGCGCACGCGGGCGACGCCCGCCGCGCGCTCGGCGAACACACCGGCATCGCTGCGGGGGAGGGGACCCAGGGCACCGCGCGATGGCTGCGCGCGACACTCGGCGCGGCGACCGGTCTCGCCCTGCCGCCCAAGGGCGCGGACGAGGGCGACGTCATCGTCCTGCGCGTCGACCCCACCCTCGCCCTCGAACCGGAGGGCTACCGGCTGCGCGTGACGGACGCGGGCGTCACGATCGAGAGCGGCTCCGCATCAGGCGTCTTCTGGGGCGCCCAGACGCTGCGTCAACTCCTGGGCCCCGACGCGTACCGCCGGGCCCCGCTCCCCGGACGCACCTGGTCCGTTCCGTACGTCACCGTCGACGACGCGCCCCGGTTCCGCTGGCGCGGCATGATGCTCGACGTCGCCCGGCACTTCACGCCGAAGGCCGGGGTGCTGCGCCAACTCGACCTGATGGCCGCCCACAAGCTCAACGTCCTGCACTTCCACCTCACCGACGATCAGGGCTGGCGCGTCGAGATCAAGCGCCACCCGAAGCTGACGCAGGACGCCTCCTGGCGGTCACGGACGAAATTCGGCCACCGCGCCTCGGAGTTGTGGGAGGACAAGCCGCACGGCGGCTTCTACACCCAGGACGACATCCGCGAAATCGTCGCCTACGCCGACGCGCTGCATATCGCGGTCGTCCCCGAGATCGACCTGCCGGGCCACTCGCAGGCGGCCATCCACGCGTATCCGGAACTCGGCAACAGCGATGTCGTCGACACGGCTTCCCTCCCCGTCTGGGACACCTGGGGCGTCAATCCGAACGTACTCGCCCCCACTGACAACACCCTCCGCTTCTACGAGGGCGTCTTCGAGGAACTCCTCGACCTGTTCCCATCCACCTTCATCCACGTAGGGGGCGACGAGTGCCCCAAGGACCAGTGGAAGCAGTCGCCCACGGCCCAGGCCCGCATCAAGGAACTGGGGTTGGCCGACGAGGACGAGCTCCAGTCCTGGTTCATCCGGCACTTCGACACCTGGCTCGGCGCGCGTGGACGGCGCCTCATCGGCTGGGACGAGATCCTCGAAGGCGGCCTCGCGCCCGGCGCCACGGTCTCCTCCTGGCGCGGCTACGAAGGCGGCATCACCGCGGCGAGGGCGGGCCACGACGTCGTCATGTGCCCCGAGCAGCAGGTCTACTTGAACTACCGCCAGGCCCCCGGCGACGAGGAACCGGTCCCCATCGGCTACGTACGCACCCTGGAGGACGTCTACCGCTTCGAACCGGTTCCTCCGCAGCTGAGCGAGGAGGAGGCGCGGCACGTCCTCGGTACGCAGGCCAACGTGTGGACCGAGGTGACGGAGGACGAGCGGCGCCTCGACTACCAGGTGTATCCGCGGCTTTCCGCCTTCAGCGAGGTCGCGTGGAGCGAGCTGCCCGAACCCGGTGCGCGTGACTTCGCGGACTTCGAGCGCCGAATGGCCGCGCACTACCGGCGACTTGACGCCCTGGGCGTCGGCTACCGGCCGCCCGGCGGCCCGTTGCCGTGGCAGCGGCGCCCGGGTGTACTCGGACGTCCCTTCGAAGGGGAACCCCCGAACGTGTGAGCTTGCGCGGCGGCGAGGACCTCGCGTCCCCGCTCACCTCACCTCATACGTGGGCGCAGAGTGCCAATTCGCTCCCACAGGTGATCTGGTGCGATATCGGTCATCCGTGAGGTGGAAGGGGCGAATGCCTCCTACCGGACCCCCGCTCCGGGCCGGACGGAAGATGTGCCAGAGTTGCCACGTCCGGCCTGTCAGCACGTACCGTACGGCGGAACAGGCGTAACGGCGGGAACGGCGGTCACGCGCGGACCACGCGGGGACCGGCGCCGTTGCCAGGCACGCGGCCGGACTTCGGGAAGGGGCAGCCGGTTTGACCACGCACGCACCGCAGGCGACGACACAGGCCGCGGTACTTCCGGGTTCGCTGGACGAGGCCGTCGCGGCGCTCGCCGCCATGCCCGCCGCCGTACCGGTGGCCGGAGGCACGGACCTCATGGCCCAGGTCAACGCGGGGGGACTGCGCCCCGCCGCCCTCGTCGGGCTCGGCCGGATCAGCGAGATCCGCGGCTGGCAGTACCAGGACGGGAACGCGCTGCTCGGCGCGGGCCTCACCCACGCGCGCATCGGCCGCCCCGACTTCGCCGCGCTGATCCCCGGCCTCGCCGCCGCCGCGCGGGCCGCGGGACCGCCCCAGATCCGCAACGCGGCCACGCTCGGCGGCAACATCGCCTCCGGCGCGCCCGCCAATGACACGCTGCCCGTGCTGGCCGCGCTCGAAGCCACGTTGATCATCGCGGGGCGGGGCGGGGCGAGACGCGAAGTGCCGGTCTCGCACCTGCTGGCCGGCATGGAGATGCTCGCCCCCGGCGAGCTGATCGGCTTCGTGCGCGTGCCCCTGCTGCACGCCCCGCAGGTCTTCCTGAAGGCGACCGGGCGTACGGGCCCGGGGCGCGCCATGGCCTCCGTGGCGCTCGTCCTCGACCCGGCGCGGCGCGGGGTGCGCTGCGCGGTCGGGGCCATCGCGCCGATGCCGCTGCGGCCCCTTGAGGCCGAGCAGTGGGTGGCCTCGCTCATCGACTGGGACGGCGATCGCGGCGCCCTCGTACCGGAGGCCGTCCACGCCTTCGGCGAGTACGTCGCCGCGGCCTGCGTCCCCGACCCGGAGCCCGCTCCGGACGGCACGCAGCAACAGCTGCCGCCCGCCGTACTGCATTTGCGGCGCACCGTCGCCGTGCTGGCCCGACGTGCACTTGGGAGGGCGCTGTCGTGACGAACGAGTACCCCGGCCCCGACGGCTGGGAGCCGGTGCCCCAGGGCGAGTACGACTCCGACGCCACGGCCTTCGTGCAGCTGCCCCCCGAGGGCTTCCCGGACGCGGCGCCGCTCGCCGCGCCGGGGCACGGCTACGTGCCGCCGCCGATAACGGTGGGTCCGGCCACGGGTGCGGCCGCGACGGATCCCGCGGCGACCGGGGTGTGGGTGCTGCCGGAGAACCTGGTCGGTCCCGGTGCGGGTGCCTCCGGCGGTGGGGCGGAGTCGGTGGCGGCCGAGTCGGTGGCGGCCGAGTCCGTGGCGGCCGAGCCCATGGGGCAGGTGCCGCACCACGGGCAGACCGGGCAGTGGTCCGTTCCGCTGGCCGGTGGTGAACTCCCGGAGGAGTCGGGTGAGTTCACGGCGTCGTCGATGGCGAAGCAGTGGGGTGGGCATGTGCCGCCGGCGACGTTGCCGGGGGGTGCGCCTGCGCCGTGGGCCGCGCAGCCGGAGGCCCCGGAGCGGTCGGCCGAGCCTGCGTCGCGGGGCTCTGCCCCGGACCCCGCGCCTCAATCGCCGGCGGGGCTTGAATTGCCGGGCTCTGCGCCGGAGCCCGCGCCTCAATCGCCGGCGGGGCTTGAATTGCCGGGCTCTGCCCCGGAGCCCGTACCGGCCGATGAACCCGTGGCCGAGGTTGACGCCGCCCCGGAGGAGCCGGAAGACGAGGCCGCCGCTCGGCCTCCGCTTCACGACGATCACCCCCTGGCCAGCTACGTGCTGCGGGTCAATGGGGCGGACCGGCCCGTCACGGACGCGTGGATCGGGGAGTCGCTGCTGTACGTGCTGCGCGAGCGGCTCGGGCTCGCGGGGGCCAAGGACGGCTGCTCGCAGGGCGAGTGCGGCGCGTGCAACGTGCAGGTGGACGGCCGCCTCGTGGCCTCCTGCCTGGTGCCTGCGGCGACCACCGCGGGCAGCGAGGTTCGTACGGTCGAGGGCCTCGCCACCGACGGCCGCCCCTCGGACGTGCAGCGGGCGCTGGCCGCGTGCGGTTCGGTGCAGTGCGGCTTCTGTGTCCCCGGCATGGCGATGACGGCGCACGACCTCCTTGAGGGCAACCCGAACCCGACCGCCCTGGAGACCCGCCAGGCGCTGTGCGGCAACCTGTGCCGCTGTTCCGGCTACCGGGGTGTCGTGGACGCGGTGCGCCAGGTGGCCGAGGAGCGGCGTGCGGCGGCGGACACCGCGGCCGAGGCCCCGTCGGCCGAGAGCGGCACGGAAGAGCCGCTGATCCCGCGCCAGGCGGGCCCGCTGACGACCGAGGACCTCCAGACCGACACACCCCCGCAGAACCCGCAGAACCCGCAGGACTTCCAGGACTTTCCGGACGGAGGCCAGGCATGACGAACGAGACGGCCACGACCTCCGTGGCCCCCGCTGCCCCCGAAGCGGAGAGCTTCCCGCACGGCCTCGGCACGTCGCTCCCCTCGGAGGAGGCGCACGCCAAGGCCGAGGGCACGTTCCCGTACGCCGCCGACCTGTGGGCCGAGGGCCTGCTCTGGGCGTCGATCCTGCGCTCACCGCACGCGCACGCGCGCGTGGTGAGCATCGACACCAGCCACGCGCGCGAGATGCCCGGCGTCCTCGCGGTCGTCACGCACGAGGACGTCCCCGGCGGCCCGTTGTCAGGGCACCGCGCGTCGGACCGCCCGATGTTCGCCTCCGAAGTGGTGCGCCACCACGGAGAGGCGCTCGCGGCCGTGGCGGCCGACCACCCGGACACGGCGCGGATGGCCGCCGCCGCGATCGTCGTCGAGTACGAGGTCCTCGACCCGGTCACGGACCCCGAGCAGTCCTTCGGGGCGGAGCCGCTGCACCCCGACGGCAACCTGATCCGCCACATCCCGCTCCAGCACGGTGACGCCGAGGCGACCGGCGAGGTCATCGTCGAGGGCCTCTACCGCATCGGCCGCCAGGACCCCGCGCCGATCGGCGCGGAGGCGGGCCTCGCCGTGCCCCGCCCCGACGGCGGCGTCGAGCTCTACATCGCCTCCACCGACCCGCACGGCGACCGCGACCTCGCGGCGGCCCGCTACGGCCTGGACCGCGAGCGCGTGAAGGTCGTCGTCACCGGCGTGCCCGGCGCGACGGCCGACCGGGAGGACTCCGGCTTCCACCTCCCGCTCGGCCTGCTCGCCCTGCACACCGGCTGCCCGGTCAAGCTGGCGGCGTCCCGCGAGGAGTCCTTCCTCGGCCACCCGCACCGCCACCCCACCCTGCTCCGCTACCGCCACCACGCCGACGCGGACGGCCGGTTGGTCAAGGTCGAGGCCCAGATCCTGCTGGACGCGGGCGCGTACGCGGACACGTCGTCCGACGCGCTCGCGGCGGCCGTGTCCTTCGCCTGCGGCCCGTACGTGGTGCCGCACGCCTTCATCGAGGGCTGGGCGGTACGGACGAACAACCCGCCCTCCGGCCACGTACGGGGAGAGGGCGCGCTGCAGGTCTGTGCCGCGTACGAGGCGCAGATGGACAAGCTCGCGAAGAAGCTGGGCGTCGACCCGGCCGAGCTGCGCCTGCGCAACGTACTGGCGACCGGCGACATCCTCCCGACGGGGCAGACGGTGACGTGCCCGGCGCCCGTGGCCGAACTGCTCACCTCCGTCAGGGACTTCCCGCTGCCGCCGCTCCCCATGGACACGGCGGAGGAGGACTGGCTGCTCCCCGGCGGGCCCGAGGGCGTCGGCGACCCGGCCGCGATCCGCCGCGGCGTCGGCTACGGCATCGGCATGGTGCACATGCTGGGCGCGGAGGGCGCGGACGAGGTCTCCACGGCCACCGTGAAGGTCCAGGGCGGCGTCGCGACGGTCATCTGCGCCGCCGTGGAGACGGGACAGGGCTTCGCCACGCTCGCCCGCCAGATCGTCCAGGAGACGCTCGGTATCGAGGAAGTCCACGTGGCGCCGGTCGACACCGATCAGCCGCCGGCCGGACCGGGCTGCCGGGGCCGGCACACATGGGTGTCGGGTGGAGCGGTCGAGCGGGCGGCCAAGATGGTCCGCACCCAGCTTCTGCAACCCCTGGCGCACACGTTCGGCATGTCCACGGAGCTGCTGCAGATCGCGGACGGCAAGATCACGTCCTACGACGGCGTGCTCTCGACGACCGTCGAAGAGGCCATGGACGGCAAGGAGTTGTGGGCCACGGCGCAGTGCCGCCCGCACCCCACGGAGCCGCTCGACGCCGCGGGCCAGGGCGACGCCTTCGTCGGCATGGCCTTCTGCGCGATCCGCGCGGTGGTGGACGTGGACGTGGAGCTCGGCTCGGTGCGCGTGGTCGAACTCGCGGTCGCCCAGGACGTCGGCCGCATCCTCAACCCCGCCCAGCTCGCGGCCCGTATCGAAGCGGGCGTCACCCAGGGCGTGGGCGCGGCCCTCACGGAGAACCTCCGCACCTCGAAGGGCATCGTCCGCCGCCCCGACCTGACCGGCTACGCCCTGCCCACCTCGCTCGACGCCCCCGAGATCCACATCGTCAACCTGGTCGAGGAGCGCGACGTGGTCGCCCCCTTCGGCGCCAAGTCCGCGAGCGCGGCACCGGTGGTCGCGTCCCCGGCGGCGGTCGCCTCCGCGGTCCGCGCGGCGACCGGCCGCCCCGTCAACCGGCTGCCGATCAGGCCGCAGGCGGCGGTGGCGGAGCCGACCGGCTGAGCGACACCTCGCCGTACGACGAAGGGGCGCCCCGCGGAAAGCGGGACGCCCCTTCGTCGTGCACAGAGGCCGTGACCGGAATCGAACCGGTGTGCTTCGCTTTGCAGGCGAATCCCTAAGCCACTCGGGCACACGGCCAAGCTGCCGCTCACGCTACGGGTCCGCTCCGCCACCCCTCAAGGCTTCCGCCACCGCCGCAACGTGACTGCCACACGCCGTTCATGCAACCCCCCACCCCGCCCCTTCCCGAAAGTCCTGCCGGACGGGCCTGCTCAATCGCCGCAGGGGCTTGAAATCTCAAGCCCCGCCGGACGGGCCTGCTCAAGCCCCGCCGGCGATTGAGGCGCGCATTTCAAGCCCGGCCGGCGATTGAGGCCATCTTTCAAGCCCCGCCCTTCGGACGAGAGCCAGCGGGGTCCGGGGCGGAGCCCCGTGGCCTACGACCAAGGGACCACCCCGGCCCCGCCTCCCGACAGGGGTCAGCGCCGGAATCACCCCTTACTCTGAACCGCATGGCCACCCTCGAAAACGACACCATCGTCGCCGCGTCGGAGACCGAAGGTGTCCTCGGCCGCACCCATCGCGCACTCAGCATCGGCATCGTCACCGTCGTGCTGCTCATCGCCTTCGAGGCGACCGCCGTGGGGACCGCGATGCCCGTCGCGGCGCGGGAGTTGGACGGGGTGTCGCTGTACGCCTTCGCGTTCTCCGGCTTCTTCACGACCAGCCTGTTCGGGATGGTGCTCGCCGGGCAGTGGGCCGACCGGAGCGGGCCCCTCGGACCCGTCACCGCCGGGATCGGGTCCTTCGCCGCGGGGCTGGTGCTCGCCGGGACCGCGGGCACCATGTGGATGTTCATCGCCGGGCGGGCCGTGCAGGGGCTCGGCGGCGGCCTGGTGATCGTCGGTCTCTACGTGGTGGTCAGCCGGGCCTACCCGGAGCGGCTGCGGCCCGCGATCATGGCGGCGTTCGCGGCGAGCTGGGTCGTGCCGTCGATCGTCGGACCGCTGGCGTCCGGGGCCGTGACCGAGCACCTCGGCTGGCGCTGGGTCTTCCTCGGGATCCCGATCCTCGTCGTGCCGCCGCTCGCGCTCGCGCTTCCCGAGGTGCGGCGGCGGGCCGGCGGGCCACCCGAGGGGACGGCGCCCGCGCGCTTCGACCGACGGCGCATCCGCCTCGCCCTCGGGATCTCGATCGGCGCCGGGCTGCTCCAGTACGCCGCCCAGGACCTGCGGCCGCTGTCCCTGCTGCCCGCCGCCGTCGGCGTCGCCCTGCTCGTGCCGTCCGTGCTCGGGCTGCTGCCCCGCGGCACGTACCGGGCGGCGCGCGGCCTTCCGTCCGTGGTGCTGCTGCGCGGGATCTCGGCCGGGTCGTTCATCGCGGCCGAGTCCTTCGTGCCGCTGATGCTGGTGACGCAGCGGGGCCTCAGCCCCACCCTCGCCGGCCTCTCGCTCGCCGCGGGCGGTGGCACCTGGGCGTTCGGCTCGTGGTTGCAGTCCCGTCCGCGGGTCGAGCCGTACCGGGAGCGGCTCGTCGCCGGGGGCATGGTGCTGGTCGCCGCGGCCGTCGCCGTGGCGCCGAGCGTGCTGATCCAGGCCGTTCCCGTGTGGACCGTGGCCGTCGCCTGGGCCTTCGGCTGCCTCGGGATGGGGCTCGTGATCTCGTCCACGTCCGTGTTGCTGTTGCAGCTGTCCGCGCCCGAGGAGGCCGGGACGAACTCCGCCGCGCTCCAGATCTCCGACGGCCTCTCCAACGCGCTGCTGCTCGCCGCGGGCGGCGCCGCCTTCGCGGCGCTCGGCGGGGGAGCGGTGGGGCACGGTGTCGTGCAGGGGGCCGGGGGCTCGCACCCGGCCGCGTTCGCCGCCGTGTTCCTGCCGATGTCGGCCGTCGCGCTCGTGGGCGTATGGGTGGCCTCGCGGCTGCGCGCTCCGGTGACGTCCCCCTGACTGCCCGTAGGGGTCGGCGAGTTGATCTGTGACGCGCGTCCCAACCGGGCCCCGTCCGGCCTCGCCCAGCGCGCCCGTCAACCTCGGCACCGGTAGGGTGGCCCGGTTGTCATACGTAGCCGTGCCGTCCAGCTTTGAGTAACCGGAGACCGTGACTACTACATCCACCACTCCTTCTGCCTCGTCCGCCCATCTGTCACCCGCGTTCCCCGGCCGCGCCCCTTGGGGCACGGCCAACAAGCTGCGTGCCTGGCAGCAGGGTGCGATGGACAGGTACATCCAGGAGCAGCCGCGCGACTTCCTCGCGGTCGCGACCCCGGGCGCAGGCAAGACCACGTTCGCGCTCACCCTCGCGTCCTGGATGCTGCACCACCACGTCGTGCAGCAGGTCACCGTGGTCGCGCCGACCGAGCACCTGAAGAAGCAGTGGGCCGAGGCCGCCGCCCGCATAGGGATCAAGCTGGACCCCGAGTACAGCGCCGGTCCGCTCAGCAAGGAGTACCAGGGCGTCGCCGTCACGTACGCGGGTGTGGGCGTGCGGCCGATGCTGCACCGCAACCGCAGCGAGCAGCGCAAGACGCTCGTGATCCTCGACGAGATCCACCACGCCGGTGACTCGAAGTCGTGGGGCGAGGCCTGCCTGGAGGCCTTCGAGCCGGCCACCCGCCGTCTCGCGCTCACCGGTACGCCGTTCCGCTCCGACACCAACCCGATCCCCTTCGTCCAGTACGAGGAGGGGCGGGACGGTATCCGGCGCTCGGCCGCCGACTACACGTACGGCTACGGCCAGGCGCTCGCCGACAGCGTGGTGCGGCCCGTCATCTTCCTCTCGTACAGCGGCAACATGCGCTGGCGCACGAAGGCCGGTGACGAGATCGCGGCCCGGCTCGGCGAGCCGATGACCAAGGACGCCATCAGCCAGGCCTGGCGCACCGCCCTCGACCCGCGCGGCGAGTGGATGCCGAGCGTGCTGCGCGCCGCCGACGCCCGCCTCACCGAGGTCAGGAAGGGCATCCCGGACGCGGGCGGCCTCGTCATCGCCGCCGACCAGGACTCCGCGCGCGCGTACGCGAAGCTGATCCGGGAGATCACGGGCAGCAAGGCGACCGTCGTGCTCTCCGACGACACCGGTTCCTCGAAGCGGATCGACGACTTCGCGGCGGGCGACGACCGGTGGATGGTCGCCGTCCGCATGGTGTCCGAGGGCGTCGACGTCCCGCGCCTCGCGGTCGGCGTGTACGCCACGACGATCTCCACCCCGCTCTTCTTCGCGCAGGCCGTGGGCCGTTTCGTGCGATCGCGGCGCCGCGGCGAGACGGCCTCCGTCTTCCTGCCCACCGTCCCCGACCTGCTCGGCTTCGCCAACGAGATGGAGGTCGAGCGCGACCACGTCCTCGACAAGCCGAAGAAGGACCAGGAGGAGGACCCCTACGCCGAGTCCGAGAAGGAGATGGACGAGGCGAACAAGGAGCAGGACGAGGACACCGGGGAGCAGGAGCAGTTCTCCTTCGAGGCCCTCGAGTCCGAGGCCACCTTCGACCGGGTCACGTACAACGGCGCCGACTTCGGCATGCAGGCGCACCCCGGCAGCGAGGAGGAGCAGGACTACCTCGGCATCCCCGGGCTCCTCGAACCCGACCAGGTGCAGCAGCTCCTCCAGAAGCGGCAGGCGCGGCAGATCGCGCACAGCAAGAAGAAGCCGGACAGCGAGGCCGACCTCCTCGAACTGCCCGCGGAACGCCGCCCCGTCGTCTCCCACAAGGAGCTGATGGAGCTGCGCAAGAAGCTGAACACCATCGTCGGCGCGTACGTGCATCAGAGCGGGAAGCCGCACGGTGTCGTCCACACCGAGCTGCGCCGGGTGTGCGGGGGGCCGCCGAGCGCGGAGGCGACCGGCGGACAGCTGCGCCAGCGCATCGCCAAGGTGCAGGAATGGGCCACCCGCATGAAGTGACATGGGGATCAAGTGCGGGCAATCGGGCACAACCCCGACGGCTTACTGCCCGGATTCTGGACGGAGTCTTCCGCTCAGCGGGACGACCTCGCTACATTCCGGGCAACGCACACGCCCCGTGGCAGAGCCGCCGCGGAGCGCAGCCGGTGCGTACAAGACAGCCGTAAGCAGCCCAGCGCCTGATCACCGACCGGCGGCCTCTGACGCGCGTCGCCCACGGGACAGGTGACGCGACCCCCGCGCAGGAGGCCGTCGTCCCTCACCACTAAGGAGTGGGCGTCGTGACCGCGGAGACCTCCCAGACGCTCGACCGGGGACTGCGCGTCCTCAAACTGCTCGCAGACACCGACCACGGCCTGACCGTCACCGAGCTCTCCAACAAGCTCGGCGTCAACCGGACGGTCGTCTACCGTCTACTCGCCACGCTTGAGCAGCACGCCCTCGTCCGCCGCGACCTGGGCGGCCGCGCCCGCGTGGGCCTCGGCGTCCTCCGCCTCGGCCGCCAGGTGCACCCCCTGGTCCGCGAAGCCGCCCTCCCGGCGCTGCGTGCGCTCGCCGAGGACATCGGAGCGACGGCCCACCTCACTCTGGTGGACGGCACGGAGGCCCTCGCCGTGGCCGTCGTCGAGCCGACCTGGACCGACTACCACGTGGCGTACCGCACGGGCTTCCGCCACCCGCTCGACCGGGGCGCCGCGGGCCGCGCCATCCTCGGGGCCCGCCAGGGCGTGCTCCCCGAGTCCGGCTACACCCTCACGCACGGGGAGCTGGAAGCCGGCGCGAGCGGTGCGGCTGCGCCGCTGCTCGGGGTGACCGGTCTGGAGGGCAGCGTGGGCGTGGTGATGCTCTCGGACTCCGTCCCGGAACGCGTCGGCACCCGAGTCCTCGACGCGGCCCGCGAAGTGGCGGACGCCCTCCGCTAACCCCTTCAAGCCCCACCCCACCCCTTCCCGAAAGTCCTGCCGGACGGGCCTGCTCAATCGCCGCAGGGGCTATAAATAGCCCCGCCGGCGATTGAGGCGCGGGGTCCGGGGCGGCGCCCCGCGACCGCAACACCGTCGCCGGTGGAACAACAACGCCACGTTAGAGTCAACCCGTGCTCAATCGCCTCAGCCGCCCCGCCGCCCTGGCCGTCTGCGCCGCCCCCGTGATCGCGCTCCTCGCGGCAGCGGGTTTCGCGCCGCTCCCGTTCTCCGTGGCCCAGCCAGGCCCCACGACGAACGTCCTGGGGAAGTCGGACGGCAAACCCGTCATCGACATCAGCGGCGCCCCCACCCGCCCCACGGAGGGCAAACTCCGCGCGGTGACCATCGTGGCGACGGGCCCCGACGCCTCCGTGCACCTCGGCGACGTACTCGACGGCTGGTTCGCCGAGGACCGGGCCGTCATGCCGCGCGACGCCGTGTACCCGTCGGGCGACTCGACCAAGGAGGTCGAGCAGCACAACCAGCAGGAGATGAAGGGCTCGCAGGACGCCGCGACCGAGGCCGCCCTGTCCTACCTCGGCAAGCCCTCGAAGGACATCAAGGTCGATCTCCAGCTCGGCGACGTGGGCGGCCCGAGCGCGGGCCTGCTCTTCTCCCTCGGCATCATCGACATGCTGGACGGCGACGGCAGCGGCGGCGACCTCACCGGCGGGAAGTCCATCGCGGGTACCGGCACCATCGACGACAAGGGCAAGGTCGGCCCGGTCGGCGGCGTATCGCTGAAGGTGCAGGCCGCCGACCGGGACGGCGCCACGGTCTTCCTCGTACCGAAGGCCGAGTGCTCGGACGCGAAGGCCTCGGCGCCGAAGTCGATGAAGCTGATCTCGGTGAGCACGCTCAAGGGCACGATGACCGCGCTGACGAACATGGAGAAGGGCTCGGGCACGGTCCCGGAATGCTGACCCCTCAAGAGGTCACTTGACGAAGCCCTCCTTCACCAGCCAGTCCTTCGCCACGTCGTGCGGGTCCTGCCCGTCGACGTCCACCTTCGCGTTGAGGTCCTGGGCGACGGTGTTGTCGAGCTTCTTCGTGATCGGCTCCAGGATGTCGGCCATCGCCGGGTACTTCTTGAGCGCCTTGCTGTTGATCGAGGGCGCCGCGTTGTAGTTCGGGAAGAACTTCTTGTCGTCCTCCATGACGTTCAGGTTCATCGCCTTGATCCGGCCGTCGGTCGTGTAGACCTCGCCGTAGGTGCAACTGCCCTTGGACGCCTGGGTGTAGATGATGCCGCTGTCCATCTGCGTGATGTTGGCGGCCGGTACGTTCATCCCGTACGCCTTCTGCATGCCGGGCAGACCGTCGGCCCGGTTGGCGAACTCGCTCTCCACGCAGAGCGTGACGGCCTTCGGGTCCTTCTTGGCGAGCGCGGCGACGTCGGAGAGCGTCTTGGTGCCGTACTTCTTGAAGTTGGCGTCGTTCATGGCGAGCGCGTACGTGTTGTTGAGCGCGGCCTGCGGCAGCCAGGTGATGCCGTTCTTCTTGTCGGCCTTGGCCACCGCCTCGTACTGCTTCTGCGGATCGGCGATCGGGTCCGAGTTGCCGAGGTACGTGATCCAGGCCGTGCCCGTGTACTCGTACATCGCGTCGGCGTCACCGGACTTGATGGCCTCGCGGGCGCCGATGGAGCCCTGGATGCCGGTCCGGTCGAGGACGTCCGCACCGGCCGCCTTGAACGCGATGCCCATGATCGCGCCGAGCACCAGCTGCTCGGTGAACTCCTTGGACGTGACGGTGATGTCAGCGCCCTGAAGCGGCTTGTCCTTGCCGATGGAACCGGGCTGCACGTCGTCGACGAGCGGACTGCCACTGGTCAGTCCGCAGCCGCTCGCGAGGAGCGCGATCCCGCAGCTCGCCGCAACGGCCACCCGTACGCGGTACTTCATGTGCTTCACGGGCTTCACGGGCTTCATGAGCGCACCTCCAACCCGCGCGGGCGCAGCAGCAGTTCGGCCAGCGACGCCAGCCAGTCGACGAGCAGGGCCAGCGCGATCGTCAGGATCGAGCCGAGCATCAGGACCGGCATCCGCTGGTTGGTGATTCCGGTGGTGATGAGGACGCCGAGGCCGCCGCCACCGCCGAAGGTGGCCAGCGTCGCCGTACCGACGTTGAGGACGAGCGCCGTGCGCACGCCCGCGAGGATCAGCGGGACGGCGAGGGGGAGTTCGACCTTGCGGAGCACCCCCATCGGCGACATGCCGATGCCCTTCGCCGCTTCGAGGAGCGTCGGATCGTTCGCCTTCAGGCCCGCGATGGTGTTGGAGAGCACCGGCAGGATCGCGTAGATGATGATGCCGATCAGGGCCGACCGCTCGCCGATGCCCAGCCAGATGACGAGCAGGGCGAGCAGGCCGATGGCCGGGGTCGCCTGGCCCATGTTGGCGAGCGCCAGGGCGAACGGGGTCGCCTTGCGGAACATCTTGCGGGTCAGCAGGATCCCCAGCGGGATCGCGATGATCAGCACGAAGAACGTCGAGATCACCGTCAGGCTGATGTGCTGGCGCAGCGCCTTGCCCACCGCGCCGCCCGAGATGGCGTTCTCGGAGATCGTGTCGAGGTCCGCGTTGCGGAACCAGAGCCACGTGATCAGCAGGACGAGGATCAGGAACACCGGAAGGAACGTCAGCTTCTTCCAGGTGATGCGGGACGGTTCCTTCCGGGCGGGCGTGGCGGGCGCCTCCTGCTCGCCCTGGCCCTCGTCGCGGAACGCGAGGCCCTTGACCTCGTGCTCGCCCTCGGGGCGCGCGCCCTTCGGAGGCGTTTTTCGGGACGGTGTGCTCACGCCTTCACCTCCCCGTCGGTGCCCTGGGAGCCCTCCTGCTCCTGATGCGTCTGCTCGGCGCGCTTCTCCTCCAGCTCGTGCTGGTGCTCGACCGCTTCGAGGCGGTCGGCCTCCAGGAGTTCGTGCACGGAGTTCATCAGCGTCTCCATGTCGACGACGCCCTCGTACGCGCCGCGCCGCCCGGTCACCGCGACGCGGCCCGCGTTGTCCGTGAGGACCGCTTCGAGGGCGTCGCGCAGCGTCGCGTCGTACGTCACGGTGTCGTGCACGAGGGTGCCCGCGCGGGCGAGGGAGCCCTTGGCACGCATCAGGTCGCCGCGGCGCAGCCACTTGTAGGGCCGGCCGCGCTTGTCGAGCAGCAGCAGCTCGTTCGTGCCGGCCGCCCGCAGCTTGTTGAAGATGTCCTGGAGCGGGTCGTCGACGCCCACCGTCGGATAGTCGGTGACCTCCACGTCGCGTACGCGGGTGAGGTTGAGGCGCTTCAGGGCGGCGCCCGCGCCCACGAACCCGGAGACGAAGTCGTCCGCCGGGTTGGTGAGGATCGCCTCCGGGGTGTCGAACTGCGCGATGTGCGACTTCTCGCGGAGCACCACGATCCGGTCGCCGAGCTTGATCGCCTCGTCGAAGTCGTGCGTGACGAACACGATCGTCTTGTGCAGCTCGTGCTGGAGCCGGATCAGCTCGTCCTGGAGATGGTCGCGGGTGATCGGGTCGACGGCGCCGAACGGCTCGTCCATCAGGAGCACGGGCGGGTCGGCCGCCAACGCCCTGGCCACGCCGACGCGTTGCTGCTGGCCGCCGGAGAGCTGGCGCGGATAGCGGTTGTGGTACTCGGCGGGGTCGAGCCCGACCAGGTCGAGCATCTCCTCCACCCGCGCCTTGATCTTCGACTTGGACCAGCCGATCATCTTCGGCACGAGCGCGATGTTCTGGGCGACCGTCATGTGCGGGAAGAGCCCGGAGGACTGGATCGCGTAGCCGACCTTCCGGCGCAGCTTCACCGGGTCCATGTCGGTGACGTCCTCGCCGCCGATGCGGATGCGCCCGCCGGTCGGCTCGATCAGGCGGTTGATCATCTTCAGCGTCGTGGACTTTCCGCAGCCGGACGGGCCGACGAAGATGATCAGCTCTCCCGGCTTGATCTCCATGTTGACGTTGTCCACGGCGGGGTCGCTGGAGCCGGGGTAGCGCTTGGTGAGGTTCTCCAGCTCGATACTGGCGCCGGAGGGCTGCGGGGTCCCGGACGCCTCGGGGGCTTCGGTCGTCGTGGTGTCAGGCACGGATCCCCCTCGGGATGGTCAGCCGTCCGATGAGGACGTACGCGGCGTCGAAGAGCAGGGCGAGGATGATGATGCCGAGCGTTCCGGCGAGCACCTGGTTGAGCGCGTTGGCGCTGCCCAGGGAGGCGATGCCGCGGAAGATCTCGTTGCCGAGTCCGGGGCCCGAGGCGAACGCGGCGATGGCGGCGATGCCCATCAGCATCTGCGTGGAGACCCGGATCCCGGTGAGGATCGGCGGCCAGGCGAGCGGCAGTTCCACCTTGAACAGGCGGGCGGTCCGGGACATCCCGATGCCCTTCGCCGCGTCGATCAGCGCGGGGTCGACGCCGCGCAGGCCCACGATCGCGTTCCGCACGATCGGCAGCAGCCCGTACAGGGTCAGCGCGATGACGGTCGGCGCGACGCCCAGGCCCACGATCGGGATCAGCAGACCGATCATGGCGAGGGAGGGGATGGTCAGAATGGTCGAGGTGGCGGTCGTCGCCAGGTTCCCGGCCCATTCGCTGCGGTACGAGACGATGCCGATGACGATGCCGATCAAGGTCGCGAGGACCATGCACTGGAAGACGGCGCTCGCGTGTTGATAAGCGTCGGCGAGCAGCTGCTGGTGCCGGGCGCCCAGGTAGTCCCAGAAGTTCATCGCACCTCACTCCCGGGCGGTGCTCGGATAGCCGTCAGGAATCTCCTGACGCCTGCTCCACGAGCGGGATGATCCGCAGCGGAACAGGATTTTCCATGACAATCGCCGTGGAAGCCCGGACGATGCCATCAAAACCGACAACCCGGTCGATCACACGTTGGAGATCCGCGTTCGAGCGGGCCACGAGCCGGCACAGCATGTCCCCGCTGCCGGTCGTCGTGTGCAGCTCCAGGACCTCGGGGACGCCGCCCAAATGGGTCCTGACGTCGGCTCCTTGCCCCTGCCTGATCTGCAGCGTCGCGAACGCGGTGACCGGGTAGCCGAGCGCCGCCGGGTCCACCTGGGGGCCGAACCCGCGGATGACTCCGTTCGAGGTAAGCCGGTCGAGGCGGGCCTGTACGGTGCCGCGCGCGACGCCGAGCCGGCGGGACATCTCGAGCACCCCGATCCGCGGTTCGCGCGCGAGCAGCACGATGAGCCGCCCGTCCAGATCGTCGATCGCCATGTGCGTCTCCCGTCTCGGGCCCCGTCTCCGGGTGGTCACCCTGTACAAGCAGTCCGCAGAAACGGACCGTGCACTGGTCACATTGCCCAGCGAAAACGCAAACTATTGCGCACCTTGCGAACCGGCGGGAGTCTCACGGTATGACGCAGACCACACACCACACCCCCGACACCGCACGGCAGGCCGACCCCTTCCCGGTCAAGGGGATGGACGCGGTCGTCTTCGCCGTGGGCAACGCCAAGCAGGCCGCGCACTACTACTCGACCGCCTTCGGCATGAAGCTCGTCGCCTACTCCGGACCGGAGAACGGCAGCCGCGAGACGGCCTCCTACGTCCTCACCAACGGCTCGGCCCGCTTCGTCTTCACGTCCGTCATCAAGGCCTCCACCGAGTGGGGCCGCTTCCTCGAGGCGCACGTGGCGGCGCACGGCGACGGCGTCGTCGACCTCGCGATCGAGGTCCCCGACGCGCGCGCCGCGTACGCCTACGCGACGCAGCACGGCGCCCGCGGCCTCGTGGAGCCGTACGAGGCGAAGGACGAGCACGGCACCGTCGTGCGCGCCGCCATCGCCACATACGGCAAGACCCGCCACACGCTGGTGGAGCGCTCCGGCTACGACGGCCCGTACCTGCCCGGCTTCGCCGCGGCCGCCCCGATCGTCGAGCCGCCGGAGAAGCGCACCTTCCAGGCCATCGACCACTGCGTCGGCAACGTCGAACTCGGCAAGATGAACGAGTGGGTCGGGTTCTACAACAAGGTCATGGGCTTCACGAACATGAAGGAGTTCGTGGGCGACGACATCGCGACCGAGTACAGCGCGCTGATGTCGAAGGTGGTGGCCGATGGGACGTTGAAGGTCAAGTTCCCCATCAACGAACCCGCCATCGCCAAGAAGAAGTCCCAGATCGACGAGTACCTGGAGTTCTACGGCGGCGCGGGCGTCCAGCACATCGCGCTCGCCACGAACGACATCGTCGCCTCGGTGAAGGCCATGCGCGCGGCCGGAGTCCAGTTCCTTGACACCCCGGACTCGTACTACGACACCCTCGGCGAGTGGGCGGGCGAGACCCGGGTGCCCGTCGAGACGCTGCGCGAGCAGAAGATCCTCGTCGACCGCGACGAGGACGGCTACCTGCTGCAGATCTTCACCAAGCCGGTCCAGGACAAGCCGACCGTCTTCTTCGAGATGATCGAGCGGCACGGCTCCATGGGCTTCGGCAAGGGCAACTTCAAGGCGCTCTTCGAGGCGATCGAGCGGGAGCAGGAGAAGCGCGGAAATCTGTAGTTCTTCCAGGGAGCGCGCTTAGTCTGGCCCGTATGGCCAGGATGAACGATGTAGGCGGAACGACAGGGTTCGGCGCCATCGACACCACCGATGACGCCGAACCCTTCCACGCGGACTGGGAGGCGCGGGTCTTCGCGCTCCAGCGCGCGCTGCTCGTCCAGAAGGTCTTCAACCTCGACGAGTTCCGGGACACCATCGAGACGATGCCGCCCCAGGAGTACCTGGCGGCCTCGTACTACGAGCGCTGGTTCCACGCGATCCGGACGCTCCTCGAACGCAAGGGCGTGATCGAGGAGGGGGTGCTCGACCGTGTCTGAGTCCGAGCAACCCGCCTACGTACCCGGCGACTTGGTCCGTACGTACCGGCACGACCCGCCGCACCACACCCGTCTGCCGCGCTACGCCCGCGGCAAGCTCGGCGTCGTCGTCGAGCCGGAGGGCCGGGCGCCGCTCGCCGACGTGCGCGCGCAGGGGCGGGACGACGCGCCCGTCGAGATGATCTACGCGGTGCGGTTCGCGGCGCGGGAGTTGTGGGGCGAGGGCGGGCACGACGTCGTCCTCGACCTGTCCGAGAGTTACTTGCGGAAGGCGGGTCCCGGCGATGAGCGGTAACCACGACGATGCGGTGATCTCCCGCCAAGTGCGGGTTCTGGAAAGCCTGTTGGAGGAGAAGGGCATCGTCGGAGGCGAGACGGTCGACGAGGTCATCGACGGCTTCCTCGCGGGCGCCTCGCCGCTCAACGGGGCGAAGGTGGTGGCCCGCGCCTGGACCGACCCGGCGTTCAAGGCGCGGCTGCTCGCGGACGGGTCGACGGCCGTGGCCGAACTGGGCTTCTCCGCCGGTGGAGTTCAGCCCCAGCGGCTGCGGGTCACCGAGAACACGGAGTCCGTGCACAACATGATCGTGTGCACGCTCTGCTCCTGCTATCCGCTGCGGCTCCTCGGTCCGTCTCCCGGCTGGTACAAGAGTGAGGCGTACCGGTCGCGGGTGGTGCGTGAACCCCGGGCCGTACTGGCCGAGTTCGGGGTGACGCTGCCCGACGCCACCAAGGTGACCGTGTGGGACTCCAGCGCCGAGACCCGCTACATGGTCCTCCCCCGGCGTCCCGCCGGAACGGACCCTCTGACCGAGGAGCAACTCGCCGCCCTGATCACCCGCAACGGCCTGATCGGTACGGCGCTGGTCTGACGCCACTTGAGCCCGGCTCTCATGCCCCCAAGCCCGGTGCGGCCATATCAAGCCCCTGCGGCGATTGAGCAGCGGGGTCCGGGGGCGGGGCCCCGGGCGGCCACCCCCGCGCCGCCGGGGGGGGAGGCGCCTCCCGCGGCAACAAACCAGGGGAGGGCCGG
>NZ_JBIWLG010000014.1:98911-173011 GCF_044766085.1 Streptomyces sp. NPDC102360
CTGCGTCCCCCCCCGCCCGGGGGGGTTCAACGCGGGCCCTGGGGGGGGGGCGGGGGGGGGGCGGGGGCCCCCCCCCCGAGGCGTCAACCCCGGAGCCGCCTGCTCAATCGCCGCAGGGGCTCAAAAGATTGGGGCTCTGCCCCATGCCCCGCTGCTCAATCGCCGCAGGGGCTTGATGTGCCGCACCGGTCTCAAGGGAGCCGCAGGGTTGGGGGTTCACACGGTGGGGGCGGAGTGCGAGGGTGTGATCATGAGCCGCACCCTCATGGAAGAGCTCCGTACGGGCCTGCCCGCGGAAGCCGTCATCGTCGACGCCGACGTCACCGCCTCGTACGCCCACGACATGGCGAGCTTCTGCGACGCCGGCACCCCCGCCGTCGTCGTCCTGCCGCGCACCGTCGAAGAGGTCCAGCACGTGATGCGCACGGCGACCGCGCTGCGCGTCCCGGTCGTCCCGCAGGGCGCCCGCACGGGCCTGTCGGGCGGGGCCAACGCGAGCGAGGGCTGCATCGTCCTCTCGCTCGTCAAGATGGACCGCATCCTGGAGATCAACCCGGTCGACCGGATCGCCGTCGTCGAACCGGGTGTCATCAACGCCACGCTCTCCCGCGCGGTGAACGAGCACGGGCTCTACTACCCGCCGGACCCCTCCAGCTGGGAGATGTGCACCATCGGCGGCAACATCGGCACGGCCTCCGGCGGCCTGTGCTGCGTGAAGTACGGGGTGACGGCGGAGTATGTGCTCGGGCTCGACGTCGTCCTTGCCGACGGCCGGCTGCTGCACACCGGCAAGCGCACCGCCAAGGGCGTCGCGGGCTACGACCTGACGCGGCTCTTCGTCGGCTCCGAGGGCAGCCTCGGTATCGTCGTGAAGGCGACGCTCGCGCTGAAGCCGCAGCCGCCCCAACAGCTCGTGCTGGCAGCCGAGTTCGCCTCGGCGGAGGCCGCCTGCGACGCGGTCTGCCGGATCATGGAGGGCGGGCACGTACCGTCGCTGCTCGAACTCATGGACCGTACGACGGTGAAGGCCGTCAACGACATGGCCAACATGGGCCTGCCGGAGACCACGGAGGCGCTGCTCCTCGCCGCCTTCGACACCCCGGACCCGGTGTCCGACCTCGCCGCCGTCGGTGCGCTGTGTGAGGCCGCGGGCGCCACCCAGGTCGTGCCCGCCGAGGACGCCGCGGAGTCCGAACTGCTGCTCCAGGCGCGGCGGTTGTCGCTCACCGCCCTCGAAGCGGTCAAGGGCACCACGATGATCGACGACGTGTGCGTGCCGCGCTCCAGGCTCGGCGAACTGCTCGAAGGCGTCGAGCGGATCGCCGAGAAGTACAACCTCACCATCGGTGTCTGTGCGCACGCGGGCGACGGCAACACACACCCCACCGTCTGCTTCGACGCGCAGGACGCCGACGAGGGACGCCGCGCCCGCGAGTCCTTCGACGAGATCATGGCGCTCGGCCTCGAACTCGGCGGCACCATCACCGGCGAGCACGGCGTCGGCGTGCTCAAGAAGGAGTGGCTCGCCCGCGAACTCGGCCCGGTGGGCGTCGAGATGCAGCAGGCGGTGAAGGCGGCCTTCGACCCGCTGGCCCTGCTCAACCCCGGCAAGCTGTTCTGATCACGGAGCGTGCGTCCCCGCACGCGTATGAGTGACATAAAGGACGAAAGCCTCATGCGGTGGGGCGTCGCCCGGCGGGATCCTGAACGGGTCGCACGGCCGGCCGTCAGGGCGCCGGCCGGCATCCCGCAGCCCGATGAGGTCCAGCCGATGAGCAACAGCACCGCCAGCCGCAACCACGACAAGTCCGCCCGCCGCCGCAGGACGACCGCCGCCGTACTGGTCGGCGCCATCGCGCTGTCCTCCGTCGGCCTCGGGATCGGCACGGCGGTCGCGGATTCGGGCCCCGCCCCGGCGGTCCCCTCGGTCACCGCCGTGCCGGACCCGGGCACACCTTCCGCGTGACCCTGACCCCGTGCCGGAGCACTCACAGGTCCCCGGCGGACGACTCGTCCCCCGGCCACGGGTCGCGCAGGTACAGGTCGTCGGTGGCCGGCGTCGGGGTGAGCAGCTCGGCCAGGGCGTCGTCGATGC
Organism: Streptomyces sp. NPDC102360; assembly: GCF_044766085.1. Lineage (NCBI taxonomy): Bacteria > Bacillati > Actinomycetota > Actinomycetes > Kitasatosporales > Streptomycetaceae > Streptomyces > Streptomyces sp. NPDC102360. Next base: position 101,007 of record NZ_JBIWLG010000014.1, read on the forward strand.
CGAGCTGATCCGTCTCCGTGCCGGGTGGCACCGCCCGGAGCGTCCGCTCCAGCCAGGCCGAGACCTGCGCGGCCGGCATCTCGAGCAGCGCGTCCCCGTCCGGTGAACTCAGCGCCACCAGCACCACGCTGCGCCCGTCCACCTTCGTCGGCCACACCCGCACGTCCCCGTGACCGCAGGGCCGGAACACGCCCTCCACGAGCAGTTCGCGGGCGAAGGTCCAGTTGACCGGGTGATGCGAGCCGATGTGGAACGTGACGTGGACGGCGTAGGGGTCGTCGGTCCGGTAGGTCAGTCGGGCCGGTACGGGGATGCTCCGCTCCGGCGAGAGAACGAGCTTCAGTTCCAGTTCGCGTTCCACCACGGTGTGCATGTCGTGCGCTTCCTCTCCGTCGTACGGGTCCGGAGCGGGCCCGTTGGAAGGTGAGAGCACGATCTGCCGGGAGCATTACGCGAGTTCGACGAAGATATTTCCCGGTGTTCCGGAGCGGGCACCGGGTTCCCCGGAAAGTGGTCCGTAACGGCGGAGCGGCACGGGCGGGCGCGGCGGTCTGATAGATGTGGAACCCACAACAAGACCCCCGAGCAGATACGGGACGACGGACATGAGTGCGCCAACCCCGGCCCCCGGTGACGACAGGCCCCGCGACGGCTACTACCCCGATCCGTCCATTCCCGGATATGTCCGGTACTGGAACGGGGCTGCGTGGGTTCCGGGCACCAGCCGCCCCGCCCCCTCCGACGGGCAATCCCTTCCGGCTCCGCCCGGAGCGGGCTCCGCCGCCCCCACCTCGGTGTCCGAACCCCCTCCCGCGGAGGAGACCGGACCCGTCTTCCTCGACGAGGAGCCCTCCGTGCGTACGGAGATGGGGCCCTCGGACCACGGGCACGACCACGGGCATGACCACAGCCACGGCGCGCCCGCGTCGCCCGAGCCCGCGTCCGCCTGGCAGGCCAACACCGCCCGGCAGGCGGGCTTCGGCGCCGAACAGGCCCACCGGGTCTCCTGGGGCTCGGACCCGGGTGCCGAGACCCCCGAGCAGTCCTCCCCGGAGGCGTCCGCGCCGCCGGAGCGCACGGACGGCACGGTCAAGCTCCGCGCCATGCGGCAGCCGGGAGCCGGGCAGCCGGCCCCCGCCGACGGCACGATGGCGTTCCGGGCGCTGCCGAAGCAGGACGGCCAGGGCGGGGCCACCACGCCGGGGCAGTCCCAGGCGCAGTCCCGCGCAGGACTGAACCCGCAGCCCGCCCCGCAGGCCCCGGCCGCCCCGGCCCAGCCGAACGTCCCGCAACAGCAGCCTCAGCAGCCCCACCAGCCCCAGCCTCAACAGCCGCCGCACCAGCAGCCGCCCCAGGCGCAGGCGCACCTCCAGAGCCCCATGACGCAGGGGCCCGGCGGCGGCTCCCCTTCGTGGCCGCAGCAGGTGCACCAGCTGGCAGGACAGGGGCAGGGCCCGGGGCAGGTTCAGGGGCAGGCGCCCGCGCCCGCCGCCGATCCGAACGGCCCGGTGGCCCCGTTCAAGCCGGTCGCCAGCGACCCGTTCCTCGCCGCGGCGCAGGCCGCCGCGGCCGCCCGCCCGGCGAGCCTCGGCAAGCGGCTCGCGGCCCGGCTCATCGACTCGGTCGTCGTCGGCGCGGTCACCGCGACCGTCGCCGTGCCGCTCGGCACCAAGGCCGCCGACCACATCAACGGCAAGATCGACGAGGCGAAGGCCTCCGGCCACCAGGTCACGGTGTGGCTGCTCGACGGCACGACGGGCAGCTACCTGGGCGTCATCCTCGCGGTGCTGCTCGTGGTCGGCACGCTCTACGAGGCGCTGCCGACGTCGAAGTGGGGCCAGACCCTCGGCAAGAAGCTGCTCGGCCTGACGGTCCGTGACATCGAGGAGCACGAGGCCCCGACGTTCGTATCGGCCCTCAAGCGCTGGCTCGCCTACAGCGTGCCCGGCGTCCTCGTCGTGGGCGTGCTCGGCGTCCTGTGGGGCGCCTTCGACCGCCCGTGGCGCCAGTGCCTCCACGACAAGGCGGCGCGCACCTTCGTAGCGGCCGACTGACAGCCGGGGTCCTTCAAGATCCGTCGGGAGGGCCCCGGGTCATCCGGACGGCGGCCCGCCGCGTGCAGCGCGGCGGGGTTCGCGTTCCACTCGGGCCATGAGCACCGAACCGCCGCCCGGGTCCGGCCAGCCGCCGGACGACGACCCGTTCCGCAAGCCGCCGCCGACCGACCAGGGTGGCGGCTCGCCGTACGACAACCCCCAGAACCCCTACGATTCGGCGCCCCCACCACCGCCACCGCCACCGAACGGAGGCGGCGCCCCGCCCCCGTACGGCGGTGATCCCTACGGTGGTGGCTACGGCGCGGCCGATCCGCTCGCGGGGATGCCGCCGCTCGCCGACAGCGGCAAGCGCGTCCTCGCGAGGATCATCGACATCATCCTCATCGCGATCGTCGTGGGCCTGCTGTCGTGGCTCTTCGGGGTCGGCCAGTACAACATCGACACCGATGAGATGGACGCCGGCAAGCGGTTCGGCCAGTCGCTCATCGGGGCCATTCTGTACGTCGGGTACGACACGATCATGATGGCGAAGACCGGGCAGACGCTCGGCAAGAAGCTGCTGAAGCTGCGCGTCGCCAACCTCAGTGACGGCGCGACACCCAGCATGCAGACCAACCTGTTGCGCGCGGCCGTCCTGTGGGTGCCCGCGGTGTTCTGCTGCGCCTGCATCTGGACGGCGATCTGCGGCGGCTGGAGCTTCTTCGACAAGCCCTACAAGCAGGGTCTGCACGACAAGGCGGCGAAGACCGTGGTGGTCAGCGCCGCCTGACCCGACACCGCACCGATGAACCGGCGGGTCCGTGTCTCACGGGCCCGCCGGTTCGCGTGCGCGCGAGGCCTCGGTCGGGGCCGAGGGGGAGGGGAGCGTGGTGCTGAGGCGCTGCGCGGGCACCCGCTCGCCCGCGGCGGCCGCCCCCGCGGAGGGCTCCCGCTTGCGGGTCGGTACCGACATCGCCACGAACAGGCCCAGGATGAGCGCGGAGACGGCGATGACCGGGACGCCGGGCCCCGACTCCGTCCGGGACAGCAGAACCATGGCGATGGTGGAGCAGACGACGGTGGCCGAACCGTATGCGAGCTGAGCGACAGTCGGGCGAGGCATGGTGAGATCCGTCCTCGTGACATCGGGGGACTATTCGGACCTGTGCCCGAGCAGAGCACCCGGTAAGCATGCCCTAAGCATTGCTGCCGGAGCATGGGGGGCGCACGGAGTCACCGCGTATGCCAAATGGGCGGAAAGGCGCGCCTGTTGCTCGTGCGGACGGCCGCGGCCGGCACGTCCGCATTTCGGACCGGGCGCTCTGCATAGTGCAGAACGAACACCTCAGTCAAGGTCTGTTATTTCTCCTCTACTTCCGCTCAAATAGCGTCACTTGTGACGCGTGGCGCACACGCCACGGAGGAGGGGACCACTCAAGTGACCATCAAGAGACGGGCGTTGAGATCGGTCGCCGTGCTCGCGACCCTCGCCGCCACCGCGGCCACGGGCTCGCTCGCGGCGACCGGCGCCCAGGCCGACACCCCGGCCGCGACGAGCGCGACCGCCGACGGAAAGACGTACGGGGGGAAGGGGCACGTCTTCGACGGCCCGTTCAGCAAGCAGCAGGAGAAGCAACGGCAGGCCGCGCTCCAGCAGGTCCTCCAGGGCACGTCGAAGGTCCAGGAGAAGCACGGCTCCAAGGTCGTGGAGCTGTCGAAGGGCAAGTACGTCGAGCTGGGCCGCGAGCGCACGGACAAGATCTTCACGATCCTGGCCGAGTTCGGCGACAAGGTCGACGACACCACCCTGGTGGACCGCGCGGACGACGACACCGACGAGCTGAAGCCCAAGTACGGCGGCACGCCCGGACCGCTGCACAACCGGATAGCCGAGCCGGACCGTGCCAAGGACAACAGCACGGCCTGGCAGAAGGACTACAACTCGCAGCACTACAAGGACCTCTACTTCGGATCCGGCAAGACGGCCTCCGGCAAGGGCGCCGAGTCCCTCAAGACCTATTACGAGAAGACCTCCTCGGGCCGCTACTCGGTCGAGGGTGAGGTCTCCGACTGGGTCAAGGTCGACTGGAACGAGGCCCGTTACGGCTCCAACTACTGCGGCGCCGACAACTGCCCGAACGTCGAGGACCTGGTCCGCGACGGCGTCAACGCCTGGGTCGCACAGCAGAAGGCGGCCGGCAAGTCCGACGCCGACATCAAGGCCGACATGGCCCAGTACGACCAGTGGGACCGCACGGACCACGACAACGACGGCGACTTCAACGAGCCCGACGGCTACATCGACCACTTCCAGATCGTGCACGCGGGCGAGGACGGCTCGGCGGGCGGCGGCGCGCAGGGCGGCGACTCCCTCTGGGCGCACCGCGGTTACGCCTTCTCCCGTGACGACGGCGACACGGGCCCGTCCGGCTTCAAGGCGGGCGGCACCCCGATCGGCGACACCGGCATCTGGGTCGGCGACTACACGATGCAGCCGGAGAACGGCGGCCTCGGCGTCTTCGCCCACGAGTACGGCCACGACCTGGGCCTGCCCGACCTGTACGACACGACGTACACGGGCGAGAACTCGGTCGGCTTCTGGTCGCTGATGTCCGCGGGCTCCTGGCTCGGCACCGGCAAGGACGCCATCGGCGACATGCCGGGCGACATGACGGCCTGGGACAAGCTCCAGCTCGGCTGGCTGAACTACGACAAGGCGAAGGCCGCCACCAGGTCGACGCACAAGCTGGGTGTCTCGGAGTACAACACCAAGCTCAAGCAGGCGCTCGTCGTCGAACTGCCGAAGAAGAACGTCACCACGGACATCGTGAAGCCCGCCGAGGGCGCGAAGCAGTGGTGGTCGGACTACGGCGACGACCTGGACAACACGCTGTCGCGCACGGTCGACCTGACCGGCAAGAAGACCGGTTCACTCGAACTCGACGGCTGGTACGACATCGAGAAGGACTACGACTACCTCTACACGCAGGTGTCCACCGACGGCGGCGCGAGCTGGAAGACCGTCGACGGCACCGCCGACGGCTCGCCGATCCCGCGCGACGGCGGCGACAAGCCGGCCCTGACGGGCACCAACGGCAAGTTCCAGCACCTGAGTTACCCGCTGGACGACTACGCAGGCCAGAAGATCGACGTCCGCTTCCGCTACAAGACCGACGGGGGAGTGGCCCAAATGGGCTTCGCCTTCGACAACTTCACGGTCGAGGCGGACGGTGCGGCCCTCTTCACGGACAACGCCGAGACGGAGCAGGCCGGTTGGACCACACGCGGCTTCTCCCGCGTGGGCGCGTCCATCTCCGGCGACTACCCGCAGTTCTACATCGCCGAGAACCGCCAGTACGTCTCGTACGACAAGACCCTTGAGGTCGGCCCGTACAACTTCGGCTGGCGCGACGGCGGGGCCAAGCAGAACCGGGTCGAGCACTACGCGTACCGCCCCGGCCTCATGATCTGGCAGTGGGACACCTCGCAGCGCAACAACAACGTCGGCCAGCACCCCGGCAAGGGCCTGATCCTCCCGGTCGACGCGCACGCGAAGCCGCTGAAGTGGTCCGACGGCAAGCTGATCACCAACAAGATCACGCCGTACGACGCCGCCTTCGGCCGCTATCCGGTCCCCGGCATGACGCTCCACAAGCTGGGCGTCGAGACCAGGATCCCGGCGCAGTCGGGAACGCCCGTCTTCGACGATCACAAGGGCACGTACTGGTACCCCGAGAACCCCACGGGAAGCGTGCGCACAACTGACACCAACACCAAGATCAGCATCGTGAAGCAGCCCCGGGACGGCTCCTCGATGACGATCAAGGTGGGCCCTTCAGGACGCTGATCTTGTAAACCCGCAGGTCAGAAACGCATCGGCCGCGACCCTCTAGCGGGGTCGCGGCCGGTCGTGTTTAGGTGCGTCCTGTGAGTTCCTTATTGACACTACGTCTCACGGGGGTGTGACAGTCATGTCCGCAGGAGGGTTCTGCAAGCTGCCGGGAGGCACCGTGGTGGTCGCTCTGACCCTGCCCGCGCCCGGCTCCGCCAACGGCGCCGTGCGGGTCCTGGTGCACGCCGTGAGCCGCCCCCGGGCCCTGACCCGCCTGCGCAACCTGGGCCTGCGCGCGGTCTACCTCCGCGGCAACGCCCACCCACCGACCCCGGACGAGATAACCGCCGTCCTCCACCACCCCGACGGCCTCATCTGGCGCACGGCCCCGGACGCGACGACGGGCGAGCTGTGGCACCCGATACGCGCGCTGTTGCCGGGGAGAGTCAGCGCGGCAGGCGCCTGATCAAGCCCCCACCCCGCCCCTTCCCGAAAGCCCTGCCGGACGGGCCTGCCTTTCCAGCCCCGCCGGCGTTTGAGGCGATCTTTCAAGCCCCTGCGGCGCTTGAGCAGCGGGGCCCGGGGCAGAGCCCCGCGACCTAGGCCACGACGGGCTTACCCGTAAGTTCCACCCCGGCCGAGCGCAGCTCATCGAGCGCCGCCTCCGTGGAGGCAACCGCCACCCCGGCCGTCAGGTCGAGCAGCACCTTCGTACGAAACCCGTTCCGCACCGCATCAATCCCGGTCGCCCGCACGCAGTGATCCGTCGCGATCCCGACCACATCCACCTCGGACACCTCCCGCTGCCGCAGCCACTCCGCCAACGGCACCCCGTTCTCATCCGCCCCCTCGAACCCGCTGTAGGCGGCCGAGTACGCCCCCTTGTCGAACACCGCATCGATCGCGCCGGAGGCCACCGCGGGGGCGAAGTTCGGATGGAACCCCACCCCCTCCGTCCCGGCGACACAGTGCCGCGGCCAGCTGCGCTCGAAGTCCGGCGTCTCCGAGAAGTGGTCACCGGGGTCGACGTGATGGTCACGCGTGGCGACGACGTGCTGGTAGCCCCCGCCGCCGGCCTGCCCGACGAGATCGGTGATCGCGGCAGCGACATCGGCACCCCCCGCCACCGCGAGGCTGCCGCCCTCGCAGAAGTCGTTCTGCACATCCACGACGATCAGGGCGCGACGCATGATTGCTGTCCTTCTGCTTGGAGACTACGAGCGTAGAAGCTTCAAGTGCGTTGCGGGAGAGGGCATGGGGAGCGCACGGAGAACGACAGGCCCTGGAAGGCTCTAGACGTACTCGGTCGGAATCACCGGCTCGCCCCTGGACAGCTGAGTCGCCGACAGCGGCAGCAGATCGCGCGCCGCGATGTGCCGCTCGCGCACGGCGTCGAGCGGCTCACGGGCCAGCACCTCGCCGCCCTTGACCAGCTCGACGAGGAGCTGCCGGTCGGCAAGCTCCGCCGGGACGGCCCCCGTGCCGACGACCTCCGCCTCCGCGACCCCGTCCGCGTCCGGCCGGCGCGCGGCCCACTTGCGGCCGCCGACCGAGGTCTTCCCGCCCGCCGACTTCTTCGCCACGGGCACCAGCGGCGCCTTCGGGTCGGCGGACTCGGCGCGCGCGACCAGCTTGTAGACCATGGAGCAGGTCGGATGCCCGGACCCGGTCACCAGCTGCGTACCCACCCCGTACGCGTCCACGGGAGAGGCGGCGAGCGAGGCGATGGCGTACTCGTCGAGGTCGGAGGTGACGACGATCTTGGTGTTCTCTGCGCCCAGCTCGTCCAGCTGCTGACGCACCCGGTGCGCGACGAGCAGCAGGTCGCCGGAGTCGATCCGGACGGCGCCCAGCTCGGGCCCCGCGATCTCGACGGCCGTCGCGACCGCCTCCTGCACGTCGTACGTGTCCACGAGCAGCGTCGTCCCCTTGCCCAGGGAGTCGACCTGGGCCCGGAAGGCGTCCCGCTCGGTGTCGTGGATCAGCGTGAAGGCGTGCGCGCTGGTGCCGACGGTCGGGATCCCGTACCGGAACCCCGCCGCCAGGTCGGAGGTCGTCGCGAACCCGCCCACGTACGCGGCGCGCGAGGCGGCCACGGCGGCCAGCTCGTGCGTGCGGCGGGCGCCCATCTCGATCAGCGGCCGCTCGCCGGCGGCCGAGGACATCCGGGAAGCGGCGGCGGCGATCGCCGAGTCGTGGTTGAGGATCGAGAGGATCACCGTCTCCAGGAGCACGCACTCGGCGAAGGAGCCCTCGACGCGCAGCACGGGGGAGCCGGGGAAGTAGACCTCGCCCTCGGGGTAGCCCCAGATGTCGCCGGAGAAACGGTAGTCCGCGAGCCACTGGAGCGTCGGCTCGTCGACGACGTCGCGCTCGCGCAGGAAGTCGAGCACCTGCGCGTCGAAGCGGAAGTTCTCGACCGCGTCCAGGACGCGCCCGGTGCCCGCGACGACGCCGTAGCGGCGCCCCTCGGGCAGCCGCCGGGTGAAGACCTCGAAGACCGAGTGCCGGTCGGCGGTGCCTGCGCGCAGGGCCGCCTGCAGCATCGTCAGCTCATAGTGGTCGGTGAAGAGCGCTGTCGACGGAACGTCCACCGGCAGGCCCAGGTCCGCTGTGTTCATAGGATGGATGCTACCCCCGATTAACGTCAAGGTGACGATTTCTGCGTCCGTTTGTGCGTGGGGCGGGTGGTGGTGGCAGCATGGGCCCTGTGACGGCTCCAACACCCCTTGAGATCGAGAGGCCCGAGACGACGGAGGACGTGTCCGTCGTCCCCGAGCCGGACGTCCCCTGGATCACGCTCGTCCACAATGATCCGGTGAACCTCATGAGTTACGTGACGTACGTCTTCCAGTCGTACTTCGGGTACTCCAAGGACAAGGCCACCAAACTCATGATGGACGTGCACCAGAAGGGCCGGGCCGTCGTCTCCGCGGGCAGCCGCGAGGAGATGGAACGCGACGTGCAGGCGATGCACGGATACGGCCTGTGGGCCACGCTTCAACAGGATCGGAAGTAGCAGCATCCCGATGCCAGGACACTTCGAACCGATCCCCGGCGGCGGCGCGGCCGTCGCCCTCGACGACGTCGAGATCTCCATCATCCGCTCGCTCGCGGTGCAGCTCCTCGAGCTGGTCGGTCCCGGGCCCGGCGGCGAGGTGAGCGACGACCCGCTCGCGGAGCTCTTCGCCGAGGGGCCGAGCGAGCCGCCGTCCGACGCGGTCCTGCGCCGCCTCTTCCCCGACGCGTACGGCGGTCCGGGCGCCGAGGGCGGGACCGCCGAGGACGCCGAGGAGCTGCGCGCCCATTCCTCGGAGTTCCGCCGCTTCACCGAGAACGATCTGCGGGCCGGCAAGCGCGAGGACGCCCTCGCGGTGATCCGCACGCTCGACACGCTCAGCCCGGCCGGCGACGGCGGGGCGGTCCTGAAGCTGTCTCAGGGGGAGTCCATCCAGTGGATGCGGGCGCTCAACGATCTGCGCCTCGCGATCGGCACCCGCCTCGACATCACCGACGAGGAGGACACGGACCTCCTCTACCGGCTCCCGGACGACGACGCGCGCAAGCCGATGGTGATGGCGTATCTGTGGCTCGGCGGGCTTCAGGAGACTCTCGTCGAGACCCTGATGGCCTGACCGCCGGTCAGGTTGTGCTGTTCGCTCAGCGGGTCCTCAAATCCGTATAACGATCCCGTCACCACACCCACCCACATTGCGGCGCGGTGATTTGTTTTGTCCTGTTTTCCCAGTGGCGTACGCCACATGCGTCTCGGTCGACCCCGATGAACGCCGTGATAAATCTTCACGACCACCTGACGGACGCCACCCCTGTCCAGTCAGAGGGCGCCCCGACCGGCCGACCGCCGGTAGGCACAAAGCTCCATCCATCCAGGGGCCCAGACCCCAAAGGATCGTCACAGTCGATCCGAGCCGAGTACGGCACGGATCGGCATGGAGAAAGGCGCACAAATGACCTCAGTGCAGGTCGACGAGCAGCACGACGGCAATGAGGCCGCGCAGGCCGAGACCGACGAGGGTTACAAGCGGGGACTCGGGGCCCGGCAGATCCAGATGATCGCCATCGGCGGCGCCATCGGGACCGGCCTCTTTCTCGGCGCGGGCAAGGGCATCTCCAAGGCGGGGCCCAGCCTGATCCTGGCGTACGCGGTCGCCGGCGTGGTCATCTTCTGCATCATGCGGGCTCTCGGCGAGCTCCTCATGTACCGCCCCGTGTCCGGCTCCTTCTCGGAGTACGCGCGCGAGTTCATCGGCCCCTTCGCGGGCTTCGCGACCGGTTGGACGTACTGGCTCTTCTGGGTCATCACCGGAATGACCGAGGTCACCGCGGCGGCCACCTATATGACGTTCTGGTGGGACATCCCGCAATGGGTGTCCGCACTCGTCTTCACGGTCATCCTCTACGGCGCCAACCTGATCTCCGTGAAGCTCTTCGGTGAGCTGGAGTTCTGGTTCTCCACCGTCAAGGTCACCGCCATCATCGGCATGATCCTGATCTGCGCCGGCATCCTCACCATCGGCTTCTCCGACGCCGGTGACACGGCCTCCGTCTCGCACCTGTGGGACCTCGGCGGCTTCTTCGCCGGAGAGAACGGCATCGGCTCCACGCTGATGACCCTGCAGATGGTGATGTTCGCGTTCCTCGCGGTCGAGCTCGTCGGCGTCACCGCGGGCGAGGCCAAGGATGCCAAGAAGGTCCTGCCGAAGGCGATCAACACCGTGCCGTGGCGCATCGCCGTCTTCTACGTCGGCGCCCTGATCATGATCCTCTCGGTCGTGCCGTGGACGTCGTTCAAGGCCGGCGAGAGCCCGTTCGTGCACGCCTTCGACAAGATGGGCCTGGGCGTCGGCGCCGCCATCGTCAACTTCGTCGTGCTGACCGCCGCGCTGTCCTCCTGCAACTCGGGCATGTACTCCACCGGCCGCATGCTGCGCGACCTCGCGCAGAACGGCCAGGGCCCGAACTTCTTCACCAAGCTCAGCAAGAACGGTCTGCCGGTCATCGGCACCACGTTCTCCGCCGCGATGATGCTGGTCGGCGTCTGGATCAACTACCAGTGGCCGGGCGAGGCGTTCAACTACGTCGTCTCCTTCGCCACCATCTCCGGCATGTGGGCCTGGATCATCATCCTGATCTGCCAGATCCGCTACCGCCTCAAGTCCGACCGCGGCGAGCTCCCGAAGTCCGAGTTCCGCGCTCCGTGGGGCGTCTGGGTCAGCGGCCTCGCGCTCGCGTTCATCTTCATGGTCATCGTCCTGATGGGCATCGACCCCGACGCGCGCGTCTCGCTGTACGCGGCTCCGGTCTGGGCCGCGATCCTGGGTGTCGCGTACTTCTTCCTGAAGAAGCGCAACCCGCAGAGCGCCGCCTTCGCGAAGCGCAACTGACGCACCGCGTCTCACCAAGTGGGCCTCCCCGTACCGCACTCCGGTACGGGGAGGCCCACTTGCTTATGCTGGCCGCATGTTGAAGATTTCCCAGTCCCTGGTCGACCAGATCGTCGAGCACGCCCGCAAGGACCACCCCGACGAGGCCTGCGGCGTCATCGCGGGCCCGGTCGGTGAGGGCCGTCCCGAGCGCTTCATCCCGATGCTGAACGCCGCCCGCTCGCCCACGTTCTACGAGTTCGACTCAGGTGACCTGCTGAAGCTCTACCGCGAGATGGACGACCGCGACGAGGAGCCGGCCGTCATCTACCACTCGCACACGGCCACCGAGGCGTACCCCTCGCGCACCGACGTCACGTACGCGAACGAGCCGAACGCCCACTACGTGCTGGTCTCCACCGCCGACACCGACGACGCGGGCCCCTTCCAGTTCCGCTCGTACCGCATCGTCGAGGGCGAGATCACCGAGGAAGAGGTCGAGATCACCGCCTGAGAGACGGCCCCGACCCCGCCCGAGAGACGACCCCGACCTCGGAGTTCTCATTCACCGGACGCATTTCGACCGCATGGTGAGATCACATTCCGGGATCCGGACCGGGAATCGATACGATGAGCCCATGGTTTCCCACGACGTGAGCGAAAAGACGCCGGGCATGCTGCTCGTGGCGCGGCTGCACGTCGACCTGTGCCGCCTCGCCAGCGCCATCTGTCCGCGCTGAGCCGGACCGCCGGGCACCCGCCGCGGGCCCGCAGCTCCAGCCACCCACGCACCTGACCGGAAACGCCCGCGCCCAGGCGCGCTCACCCACACGACTTCCGACTCCCGACAGGAGCCCAGCATGGCCATCGAGGTCCGCATCCCGACCATCCTCCGCACCTACACCGACGGCGAGAAGGCCGTCGAAGGCGCCGGTGCCAACCTCAGCGAACTCTTCGCCGACCTGGACACCCGGCACGCGGGCATCGCCGACCGCATCGTGGACAACGGCCAGCTGCGCCGCTTCGTGAACGTCTACCTGAACGACGAGGACGTCCGCTTCCTCGACGGCATCAGCACCAAGCTCGCCGACGGCGACAGCATCACGATCCTGCCGGCCGTGGCCGGCGGAATGCGCTGAGCGGGCTCATGCGCTACGACAGCCCGCTGGCCGCGGTGGGCAACACCCCCCTGGTGCGCCTGCCGCGGCTCTCGCCCTCCGACGACGTGCGGATCTGGGCGAAGCTGGAGGACCGCAACCCGACCGGCTCGATCAAGGACCGCCCCGCGCTCCACATGATCGAACAGGCCGAGAAGGAAGGCCGGATCAAGGCCGGGGACACCATCCTCGAACCCACCTCCGGCAACACCGGCATCTCGCTCGCGATGGCCGCCCGCCTCAAGGGCTACAACATCGTCTGCGTCATGCCGGAGAACACCTCGCAGGAGCGCCGCGACCTGCTCGCCATGTGGGGCGCCGAGATCATCCCCTCGCCGGCCGCGGGCGGCTCCAACACGGCGGTCCGCATCGCCAAGGAGCTGGCCGAGCAGCACCCGGACTGGGTGATGCTCTACCAGTACGGCAACCCGGACAACGCGGGCGCGCACTACGCCACGACGGGCCCGGAGATCCTTACCGACCTCCCGTCCGTCACGCACTTCGTGGCGGGCCTCGGCACCACCGGCACGCTCATGGGCGTCGGCCGGTACCTGCGCGAGCACAAGCCCGACGTCAAGATCGTCGCAGCCGAGCCGCGCTACGACGACCTCGTCTACGGCCTGCGCAACCTGGACGAGGGCTTCGTCCCGGAGCTGTACGACGCGTCCGTCCTGACCACCCGCTTCTCGGTGGGCTCGGCCGACGCGGTGGCCCGCACGCGTGACCTCCTCCAGCAGGAGGGCATCTTCGCGGGTGTGTCCACGGGGGCGGCGCTGCATGCGGCGATCGGTGTGGGCAAGAAGGCGGTGAAGGCGGGGGAGTCCGCCGACATCGTGTTCGTCGTCGCCGACGGCGGCTGGAAGTACCTGTCGACGGGGGTCTACACGGCGGCGACGACCGAGGAAGCCATCGAGGTACTGCACGGCCAGTTGTGGGCGTAGTCCGCTGTTACGCCCTTCCGTGGTTGAGGACGCGGGGCTCCGCCCCGGACCCCGCTCCTCAATCGCCGGAGGGGCTTGAATGCGGCGGGGCTTGATCCCGCCTAGTGCCCCAGGTGCCGCACCTGATCCCAAAGACCCGGATCGATCACCCCGGCCCGCCGCCGAAAATCCCCCACCGGCACCGAGCGAAGCTCATCCGTCTCCAGGAAACTCGCCCGCCCGTGCGCATCCCCCACGGACCCCGGCGGCAACGCGATCACCCCGGGCCGCTCGTCGTGATACCGGCTGGTGATCTTGGCGACCGTCGCCACCCCACGCCGCACCGAGAGCACCAGACACGGCCGGTCCTTCCCGCCGGGCCCGTCCTCGTACGGCACAAGCGCCCACCAGATGTCCCCGGGCTGCGGCCCACCGCCCCTGACCCGAGGCGCCCGGCTCCGCGGAGCGCGCCGCCCCCACCCGTCCACCAGCGTCGCGACGAGCGCGAGCAGTACGACGGCAGCGAGCGCGAGCCACCAGGACGTGTCCATAGGCATGACGGTACCGGTGGGACGCGCGGGGTGCTCCCGCGGCCAGGAAGCGGGCCGAAAGCCCTCCGAACCGGTGACAGCGCAGGTGAGTTCGCCCACAACAGCCCGTGACGGAGGAGCCACCCGCCCTTTTGCGCCTTACGCTCGACTGACCCCCTCGGGCCTGCCCCGGCACAGGCCCCGGCCTGAAGGCCCACGGTTCCACCCCGCATTTCCGACCGCCAGCGCGGAGGTTGAAGGCTCTTATGAAGCTCACCGTCGTCGGCTGCTCGGGGTCGTTCCCGTCCGCGGATTCGGCCTGCTCGAGCTACCTCGTCGAGGCCGACGGCTACCGGCTGCTTCTCGACATGGGCAATGGCGCCCTGGGCGAGCTGCAGCGCCACGTCGGTCTGTACGACCTCGACGCGATCTTCCTCTCCCACCTGCACGCGGACCACTGCATCGACATGTGCGCGTACTTCGTCGTGCGCTACTACCGCCACGACGGCGGCCGTTGTGACCCCATGCCCGTCTACGGCCCCGAGGGCACCGAGCAGCGCCTGACCACCGCGCACGCCGACACGCCCTCGGCCTCCGCGTTCAGCGAGGTCTTCGACTTCCACACCGTGAAGCCGGGTTCGTACGAGATCGGGCCGTTCTCCGTCCGCATGGAGAAGGTGTGCCACCCCGTGGAGTCGTACGCGATCCGGGTCGAGCACGGCGGGCGCTCCCTGACGTACTCCGGGGACACCGGGCCGTGCGCCGCGCTGGACGAACTGGCGGAGGACAGCGACCTGTTCCTGTGCGAGGCCGCGTTCACGCACGGCAAGGAGAACATCCCGGCGCTGCACCTCAACGGGCGGGAGGCGGGGGAGGCGGCGCAGCGCTCCCGCGCCCGCAAGCTCGTCCTCACGCACATCCCGCCGTGGACCGACCCGCAGGTGAACGTCACGGACGCGCGCGCGGTGTACGACGGTCCGGTGGAGCTGGCCGCGCCGGGACGTACGTACGAGATCTGAGAAGTCCGTCCGGGCCACAGGCAGCCACAGACGTGCGAAGGCCCCGGAACCCATCGGGTTCCGGGGCCTTCGTCATGCCCTGCGGGTGAGGCTCACGCCTTCGTGAGGTCCTCGACCTCCTCCTCGGGCTCGCGGCCCGGGGTCTTGAGGTCGAACTTCACGATGGCGAAGCGGAAGACCACGTAGTAGACGACGGCGAAGAGCAGGCCGATCGGAATGATCATCCATGGCTTGCTCGCCAGGTTCCAGTTCAGCGCGTAGTCGATGAAGCCGGCCGAGAAGTTGAAGCCGTCGTGCACGCCCAGGCCCCACGTGATCGCCATGGAGGCCGCCGTGAGCAGCGCGTGGAGCACGTACAGGATCGGCGCGATGAACATGAACGAGAACTCGATCGGCTCGGTCACACCGGTGACGAACGAGGTGAGCGCGAGCGAGACCATCATGCCCATCACGGCCTTGCGGCGCTCGGGCCGCGCGCAGTGCGCGATGGCGATCGCGGCGGCCGGCAGACCGAACATCATGATGGGGAAGAAGCCGGACTGGTACATGCCGGCGCTCGGGTCGCCGTGCAGGAAGCGCGGGATGTCGCCGTGCCAGACCTGGCCGGCCGAGTCGGTGAAGTCACCGAGCTGGAACCAGGAGACGGTGTTCACGAACTGGTGCATGCCGACGGGGATGAGCGCGCGGTTCACTCCGCCGAAGAGGGCCGCACCACCGGCGCCGAGGCTGGTCATCCAGTCGGCGAAGCTGGAGATGCCGTTGCCGATGGGCTCCCAGACCAGACCGAAGAAGACGCCGACGACGATGCCGACGAAGGCCATGATGATCGGGACGAGCCGGCGGCCGTTGAAGAAGCCGAGCCAGTCGACCAGCTTGGTGCGGTGGAAGCGCTGCCACAGGATCGCGGCGAGCAGACCCATGATGATGCCGCCGAGGACACCCGGATCGTTGTACGTCGCCGCGACGTCCTCGCCCTTCTTGACCACCGCTTCGGTGACCGGGAAGGCTTCAAGGACCTTGCTGTAGACGAGGAATCCGACGACGGCGGCGAGCGCCGTCGAGCCATCGGACTTCTTGGCGAAGCCGATGGCCACACCTATGCAGAACAGGATCGGCAGGGCGCCGGTCAGGGCGCTGCCCGCGTTGTTGAAGACCGCGGCGACCTTGTCCCAGCCGAGGCCGTCCTTGCCGAAGATGTCGTCCTGGCCGAGCCGCACCATGATGCCGGCGGCAGGAAGCACCGCGATCGGCAACTGCAGGCTGCGGCCCACCTTTTGGAGGCCCTGGAACAGGCCGGAACCCCGCTTCTTCGCGGGGGCCGCCGTAGCGCTGGCGGTGCTCATCAACTTCCTCCATGAAAAGCAGATGGTCTACACCACTCAGTGGTGTAGACCTGTTGTAGCACGGTGAAGGCGGGATAAGGAACCCTTGATTCCCGCACTCGAAGGGCCCCCGGACCGAGTGGTCAGGGGGCCCTTCGCGGAGAAGCTCGGGGACGAGCCGAAAGCGTTATGCCTTGGTGATGTCCTCGACTTCCTCCTCGGGCTCGCGGCCCGGTGTCTTGATGTCCCACTTCGTGATCGCGAACCGGAAGATCACGTAATAGAGGACGGCGAAACACAGGCCGATCGGAATGATCATCCATGGCTTGGTGGCCAGATTCCAGTTGATCAAGTAGTCGATCAGACCCGCGGAGAAGCTGAACCCGTCGTGTACCCCGAGGCCCCAGGTCACCGCCATCGACACACCCGTCAGGACCGCGTGCACCGCGTACAGCGCCGGCGCGATGAAGACGAAGGAGTACTCGATCGGCTCGGTGATGCCGGTGACGAACGAGGTCAGCGCGAGCGACAGCATCATGCCCGCCACCACCTTGCGCCGCTCCGGCCGCGCGCAGTGCACGATCGCCAGACAGGCCGCGGGGAGGGCGAACATCATGATCGGGAAGAAGCCCGACTGGTAGATGCCCGCGTTCGGGTCCCCGCTCAGGAACATGTTGATGTCGCCGTGCACGGTCGTGCCGTCGGGCTTCGTGAACGAGCCGAACTGGAACCACAGCGGCACGTTGAGGAACTGGTGCAGGCCGATCACCAGCAACGCCCGGTTGGCGACACCGAAGATGCCGGACCCGATCGCGCCCAGACTCTCCAGCCAGTTCGAGAAGCTCTCCAGGCCGCTGCCGATCGCGGGCCAGATCCACAGACACAGCGCCGCGAAGACGATGCCGACGAAGGCCATGATGATGGGGACGAGCCGGCGGCCGTTGAAGAAGCCGAGCCAGGAGACCAACTTGGTGCGGTGGTACCGGACCCAGAAGAACGAGGCCAGGAACCCCATGATGATGCCGCCGAACACGCCGGGGTTCTGGAACGTCGAGGCGGTCACTGCCCCGTCCGCCAGGCAGCCCGTCGCCACCGTCTTCGACCCGTCCGGGCAGTCGATCGGGAACTGGTGCAGCACGCCCCGGTAGACGAGGAAGCCCGCCACCGCCGCGAGAGCCGTCGAACCGTCCGCCTTCTTGGCCATGCCGATCGCGACACCGATGCAGAAGAGCAGCGGCAGACCGAGGTCGGCGTCGAGCAGCGCGCCACCCGCGCCCGAGAAGACCTTGGCGACATTGGTCCAGCCGAGGCCGTCGTCACCGAAGACGTCGGGCTGGCCGAGACGGTTGACGATGCCCGCCGCCGGGAGCACGGCGATGGGCAGTTGAAGGCTGCGCCCCATCTTCTGGAGCCCCTGGAAGAAGTTGCTCCACGGGCTCGGTCGTGGTGCGGCGGCAGCGTTCGCGCTCATGGGCGTCCTCCCGGAACAAGCCACGTTTGGCAGTAGTTGGATACTGGTGTAGACCAGTCGCGAGGACGGGTCGGTCCGTGCTCGTCATCTTTCGTCACGGGTGGGTTCACCGCCCGCGAAGATGGGCCAACCGTGGGTTACCGTGACAAAGCGGCCCAGAGGCGGGCCCGGAGAACACAGGGAGAACGAAATGGCCACGAAGGCAGAGAAGATCGTCGCCGGCCTCGGCGGACTCGACAACATCGAAGAGGTCGAGGGCTGCATCACCCGCCTGCGTACCGAGGTCATCGACCCGAGCCTGGTCGACGAGGCCGCGCTCAAGGCCGCCGGCGCCCACGGCGTCGTCAAGATGGGCACCGCGATCCAGGTCGTCATCGGCACCGACGCGGACCCCATCGCCGCCGACATCGAAGACATGATGTGACCTGCCACTGACCGGCACGGTCCACCCCTGAAGGCCCCGCCCCCACGCACCCGGGCGGGGCCTTCGGCGCACCCGATACGCTCTTCCCTATGTCTCGCATCGACGGCCGCACCCCCGAACAGCTCCGCCCGATCACCATCGAACGCGGCTGGAGCAAGCACGCCGAAGGCTCCGTCCTCGTCTCCTTCGGAGACACCAAGGTCTTCTGCACCGCCTCCTTCACCGAAGGCGTCCCGCGCTGGCGCAAGGGCAGCGGAGAGGGCTGGGTCACCGCCGAGTACTCGATGCTCCCGCGCTCCACGAACACCCGCGGCGACCGCGAAGCCGTCCGCGGCAAGATCGGCGGCCGCACGCACGAGATCAGCCGCCTCATCGGCCGCTCGCTGCGCGCCGTCATCGACTACAAGGCCCTCGGCGAGAACACCATCGTCCTCGACTGCGACGTGCTCCAGGCCGACGGCGGCACCCGCACCGCCGCCATCACCGGCGCGTACGTCGCCCTCGCCGACGCCGTCACCTGGGCCCAGGGCAAGAAGCTCATCAAGGCCGGCCGCAAGCCGCTCACCGGCACCGTCTCCGCCGTCTCCGTCGGCATCATCGGCGGCGTCCCGATGCTCGACCTCCCCTACGAGGAGGACGTGCGCGCCGACACCGACATGAACGTCGTCTGCACCGGCGACGGCCGCTTCGTCGAGATCCAGGGCACCGCCGAGGCCGAGCCCTTCGCCCGCGACGAGCTCAACTCCCTTCTGGACCTTGCCGTTTCGGGCTGCGACGAGCTCGCGGCCATCCAGCGCAAGGCACTGGAAGAGACCCTCTCCTAGGCCGCCACCTGGGTCTTCGACCAGGTAAAGAACTCCCCAAGTAGTCTGGCCGGGCACAGCAACCGCACAGCCATCGACTGCGTCACTACGGATGGGTGGACGGCGCACGACACCAACTGCCGTCCAGCCGTCCGTACTTCAGGGGGAGGACCCTTCCATGCCCGCGCGCCACCGCCGTCTCGCCATACTGGCCGCCACCGCGGCACTCGTCGCGATCCCGGCCACCGTCGGCTGCTCGGCCGTCGACAAGGCACTCGACTGTGCCCGCACCGCCGACTCCATCGCCGACAGCGTGGCCGACCTCCAGCAGGCCGTGGAGAACGCGTCCAACGACCCGACGCAGGCCGGCGAGTCCCTCGACAAGATCGACAAGAATCTCGACGACATCGGCGACAAGACCGACAACGCCGACGTCTCGAAGGCCGTCGACGACCTCAACAAGGCGGTGGGAAACGTCCGTACGTCGATCAAGAACGGCGACGAGACCCCGGACGTCAACCCGGTGACGGACGCCGCGGGCGAACTGACGAAGGTCTGCACGTCGTCCTGACGCCCCCTCCTGGAACACTGGGGGCATGACCCGCCTCATCCTCGCCACCCGCAACAACGGCAAGATCGTCGAACTCCGCGCCATCCTCGCCGACGCCGGCCTGCCCCACGAGCTGGTCGGCGCCGACGCGTACCCGGAGGTCCCGGACGTCCGTGAGACCGGCGTGACGTTCGCCGAGAACGCCCTCCTCAAGGCCCACGCCCTCGCCCGGGCCACCGGCCTCCCGGCCGTCGCCGACGACTCCGGCCTCTGCGTCGACGTACTCGGCGGCGCCCCCGGCATCTTCTCCGCCCGCTGGGCGGGCAAGCACGGCGACGACAAGGCCAACCTGGACCTCCTGCTCGCCCAACTCGGCGACATCGACGACGACATCCACCGGGGCGCCCACTTCGCCTGCGCGGCCGCCCTCGCCCTCCCGGACGGCACGGAGCGCGTCGTCGAGGGCCAACTCCGCGGCACCCTCCGCCACGCCCCGGCGGGCTCCGGCGGCTTCGGCTACGACCCGATCCTCCAGGTCGAGAACGACACCCGCACGGCCGCGGAACTGACGGCCGCCGAAAAGAACGCGATCTCCCACCGGGGCAAGGCGTTCCGGGCGTTGGTGCCGGTGGTGAAGGAGCTGTTGGGCTGAGTCCTGCTCCGGTCACGCACGACGAAGGGCGCTCCCTGGGGGAGCGCCCTTTCTGTCTGTGCGGCTGGAGGGACTCGAACCCTCACGGGATTTCTCCCACGGGCACCTAAAGCCCGGGCGTCTGCCAATTCCGCCACAACCGCGTGCGGGCCCATCGTAATGGCCCCGCACACGCGTGGGGCAGGTGCGTCAGAACCTCGGTGTCGGGGCCTGGGACTCGACCATTTCCGCGGCTTCCTCGTCCGTCTCCACCGAGGGCGGGGAGCCGGCCAGCGGCTTCTTCGCGGTTTCCTTCATGCACGACACCGCGATCACGCCGATGAGGGCCGCGGCCATCGCGTAGTACGCGGGCATCATGTCGGAGCCGGTGAGGCCGATCAGGGCGGTGATGACCAGCGGGGTCGTGCCGCCGAAGATCGACGCGGAGAGGTTGTAGCCGACCGACAGGGAGCCGTAGCGGACCTGGGTGGGGAAGAGGGCCGGGAGCGCCGCCGACATGGTGCCGAGCATGCAGACCAGGGAGAGGCCCAGGAGCAGCATGCCGAGCGAGACCGCCCACAGGGCGCCGTTCTGGACGAGCAGGAACGACGGGATCGAGAGGACGAAGAAGCCGATCATGCCCGCCATGAGGAGGGGCTTTCGGCCGTAGCGGTCGGAGAGCTTGCCGACCTGGCTGATCACGCACATCAGGACGATCATCGTGATGATGAGGATGACGAGGCCGTGTGCTTCGGAGTAGCCCATCTCGTCCGACAGGTAGGTCGGCATGTACGAGAGCAGCATGTAGTCGGTGATGTTGTAGGCGCCGACGAGGCAGATGCAGAGGATCAGCGTCGGCCAGTAGTCGCGGAAGATCCTCGCGAGGTCGCCCTTGGCGGTCGTCTCCACGGAGGAGGCGGCGTCGGTCGCGCGGTGCGAGGACTCGTCCTCCAGCTTCTGGAAGGCGGGGGTCTCGTCGAGGCGGAGCCGGAGGTAGAGGCCGACCAGGCCGATGGGTCCGGCCACCAGGAACGGGACGCGCCAGCCCCAGGACTCCATGCCGTCGCTGCCGAGCAGCGTCGTCAGGATCGTAACGAGGCCGGCCGCGCCGACGTAGCCGGCGAGCGTGCCGAATTCGAGGAAGCTGCCGAAGTAGCCGCGACGCTTGTCGGGGGCGTATTCGGCGATGAAGGTGGAGGCGCCGCCGTACTCACCGCCGGTGGAGAAGCCCTGGACGAGGCGGAAGAGGATCAGCAGGACGGGCGACCAGAAGCCGATGGAGGCGTACGACGGGATCAGGCCGATCGCGAAGGTGCCGATGGCCATGAGGATCATCGTCAGCGCGAGGACCTTCTTGCGGCCGACCTTGTCACCCATGGGGCCGAAGACCATGCCGCCGATCGGGCGTACGAGGAACGAGACCGCGAAGGTCGCGAACGACGAGATCAGCTGGACCGTGTCGTTCCCGGACGGGAAGAAGACGTGGCCGATGGTGACGGCCAGGTACGAGTAGATCCCGAAGTCGAACCATTCCATGGCGTTACCGAGTGACGCCGCCTTCACCGCGCGCTTCACCGCGGTGTCGTCGGTGACGGTGATGTCGGTGCGGCGCAGCGGCGGGTTCTTGCGCCGCTTGACGGCGCGGAACAAGGCGCGGTGACGCTTGACCGCCTCCGGGTCGGGCACCAGCCCTTCCTCGGTTTCGGTGGTCATGGAGTGGATCCCTTCTCTGACTGCAAAGCGCTTCCAGGCTCCACCTGCTCACGGACGTTCGTTGCAAACGAAAGTCCCAAGCATTCGGGACTTTCGTCACAACCTTTCGTCCCTAACTTCCGTCAATGCCCGAACTTCCGCACGCGGAGTTGGCCCGGAGAGTGGCGGGAATTCTCAGATGCCGAGATCCTTGATGATCTTCGCTACGTGGCCGGTCGCCTTCACGTTGTAGAGGGCGCGCTCGACCTTTCCCTCCTCGTCGACGACCACCGTGGAGCGGATGACTCCGGTGACGACCTTCCCGTACAGCTTCTTCTCGCCGAAGGCGCCGTAGGCCTCAAGAACCTTCTTCTCGGGGTCGCCCACCAGGGTGACCTTGAGGTTCTCCTTCTCCCGGAACTTGGCGAGCTTCTCCGGCTTGTCGGGGGAAACACCGATGACGTCGTAACCGGCCTCGGCGAGCACGTCGAGGTTGTCGGTGAAGTCGCAGGCCTGCTTGGTGCAGCCCGGGGTAAGAGCGGCCGGGTAGAAGTAGACGATCGTCTTGCGGCCCTTGTGGTCGGCGAGGGAGACCTCGTTGCCGTCGGCGTCGGGCAGGGTGAAGGCGGGCGCGGTGTCGCCGGGCTGCAGTCGCTCGCTCATGGGGGCCTCCTGGGGCGTCGTGACAACTGGACTCGGTTGAGCGTAATGGGGGTGCCGGGGGGTGCGGTGGGCGGTGAGCTGACAGACTGTCCATTACTCATACGCAGTGAGAGCAGCGACCTTGGAGGCAGCGCGGTGTCGGACAAGTCCAGCACGTCGGATACCCCGGATACGCGGACCCCGGCTCAGATCGAGGCGGACATCAAGCGCCGTCGCGTCACCCTGGCGGAGACGCTCGACGAGATCGGTGTCCGGGTGCACCCGAAGACGATCGTCGGTGACGCGAAGGCCAAGGTCGCCTCGCAGGTCGACCACACGCTCGGCCGGGCGTACGTCGGGGCGAACCGGCTGGTCTCCGAGGTGAAGGGGCAGTTGGTGTCCGAGGAGGGCGCGCCGCGTCTGGAGCGGATCGTGCCGGTCGCGCTCGTCGTGGTCGGTGTCGCCGGGCTCTTCGTGGTGGGTTCGCGGCGGCGTAAGCGCTGACCCGGGGGCGTACCAAGGGCCGACCCGGGGGCGTACAAGTGCGCGTGGTGCAGGTAGGTTCGTCGGCGTGAGCGCCAATCCCGATAAGCACAGCACCAGCCCTGACGACAAGCTGCCCATCCGGATGTTGCACGATCGCGTGCTCGTGCGGCAGGACTCCTCCGAGGGGGAGAGGCGCAGCGGTGGCGGCATTCTGATTCCCGCGACGGCCGCCGTCGGCAAGCGGCTCGCCTGGGCCGAGGTCGTCGCGGTCGGGCAGAACGTGCGGGCCGTGGAGCCGGGTGACCGGGTGCTGTTCGACCCGGAGGACCGGGCGGAGGTCGAGGTGCGTGGTGTCGCGTACGTGCTGATGCGCGAGCGGGACCTGCACGCGGTGGCGGCCGACCGGTTCGAGGGCTCCGAGGATTCGACGGGGCTGTACCTGTAGCCGTCCGCCTGTATGAGCAAGTGCAGCAGCAAGGGCAGGAGCAAGGGCTGGTGACCGTGGTCACCAGCCCTTTTTCGGCTATCTGGGCGCGGCGCCGAGCGGGTTCGGGTCCGTGCCGCCGTCCTGGCCGCCGGTGTCCGGGGGCTGGGTCGTCTCCTCGTCGCCGGTCGGTTCCTCTGACGGGGGTGTCTCGCTCGACGGTTCGTCGGACGGGGTGTCCTCGTCCGAGGGCGTCGCGGAGGCGGTGTCCGAGGGCGATTCGGTCGCCGATTCCGATTCCGACGCGGATTCGGTGTCCGAGGGC
This sequence comes from Streptomyces sp. NPDC102360, assembly GCF_044766085.1. NCBI lineage: Bacteria > Bacillati > Actinomycetota > Actinomycetes > Kitasatosporales > Streptomycetaceae > Streptomyces > Streptomyces sp. NPDC102360. Next base: position 124,655 of record NZ_JBIWLG010000014.1, read on the forward strand.
AGCGGTTCCTCTTCGGCGCCGCTCTGGAGGTCCAGGTCGAAGTCGCTCGCCGGGGTGCCGGACAGGGCCGCCTGTGTGAACTGGGCCCAGATCTGCGCCGGGTACCCGCCGCCGTTGATCCGGTCGAGGCCCGTCGCCCCGTACAGCGGGGTCTGCGCGCCGGAGGTCGGGTCCTGGCCCATCACCGAGACGACGGTCGCGAGGTCCGGGGTGTAGCCCGCGAACCAGGCCGCCTTGTCCTCCTCAGCGGTGCCGGTCTTGCCGGCGGCGGGGCGGCCCGCGGCCTTGGCGGCGGTGCCGGTGCCGCCGTCGACGACCGACTTGAGGATCGACGTGGTGGTGTCGGCGGCCTCGCGGGGGACGGCCTGCCGGGTCTCCTTCTTGGGGAGCGTGACGTCCTCGCCGTTCTTGGTGATCGAGTCGACCAGCGTGTACGTGCCGTGTTCGCCGTGGTTGGCGAGCGTCGAGTAGGCCTCGGTCATGTCGAGTACGGACGCGGTGGACGGGCCGAGCGCGATCGACGGGGAGGCCGTCAGGTCCGGGGTGTCGGAGGGGATGCCGAGGTCGAGGGCGGTCCGCTTGACCTTGTCGGAGCCGACGTCGACGGCCATCTGCGCGTACACCGCGTTGACGGACTTGTCGGTGGCGGTGGAGACGGTGATGTTGCCGTACGAGCGGTCGTCCTCGTTGGCGGGGGCGTAGTGGCCGCCGTCCCAGCCCTCTACGGACCGCTTGTTGGTGCCGTCGTAGATGGTGCTGGGGGTGATCCGGCGGCCGTCCTGCGTGGTCGAGGCGTTCTCGACGGCGGATGTGAACACGAACGGCTTGAACGTGGAGCCGACCTGGTAGTCGCGGCGCGTGGCGTTGTTGACGTACTGCTTCGTGTAGTCGACGCCGCCGTACATGGCGCGCACCTTGCCGTTCGACGGGTCGATGGCGGCGCCGCCCGCGCGGACGTTCTTGTCGATGTCCCGGGCGCTCTTGTCGAGCTTCGACATCAGCTGGTCGTCGACCGCCTTCTGGAAGGCGTTCTGCTTCTTCTTCTGAAGCGTGGTGGTGATCCGGTAGCCACCGCCCGCGAGGGTGTCCTCGTCGAGGATCTTGTTGTCGGTGATGTAGTCCTTCACGGCCTGTACGAGGTAGCCGCGCTGTCCGGAGAGGCCCGAGGGCGCCTTGGCCTGGTCGGGCGTCGGGAACTTCATGTTCGCGCGGTCCGAGGCGTCGAGCCAGCCCTCCTTGACCATGCCGTCGAGCACGTAGTTCCAGCGGGCGGTGGCCGCGTCCTTGTTCTCGGGGTGCGCGGCCACGTCGTACGCGCTCGGGGCGTTCACCAGGGCGGCGAGATAGGCGCCCTGAGCGGCCGACAGGTCCTGGACGTCCTCGCCGTAGTACGCCTGGGCGGCGGCCTGGATGCCGTACGCGTTGCGCCCGAAGTAGCTGGTGTTGAGGTAGCCCTCGAGGATGTCGTCCTTGGACTTCTCGCGGTCCAGCTTGATGGAGATGAAGAACTCCTTCGCCTTCCGGGAGACGGTCTGCTCCTGGCCCAGGTAATAGTTCTTCACGTACTGCTGAGTGATCGTCGAACCGCCTTGCTTGCCCTTGCCGGTGAGCGTGGACCAGGCGGCGCGCAGCATGGCCTGCGGGTCGACCGCGGACTCGGAGTAGAAGTCGCGGTCCTCGGCGGCGAGCACCGCGTGCTGCACCGATTTGGGTACCTGGGTGAGGCTCACGTTCTCCCGGTTGACCTCGCCGTCGCGGGCGATCTGGTCGCCGTTCGCGTACAGGTACACGTTGCTCTGCGCGGTCGCCGCCGAGTTGGCGGCCGGGATGTCCACGAGGACGTAGCCGAGTGCGAAGAGGCCGACGCACAGCAGGATGAAGCCGATGAGGCCGCCGAGCACCATCCGCCACGTGGGGATCAGGCGCCGCCAGCCGGTGCGCCCCGGCCGCTTGGCCTTGCCGCCCGCGGCGGCGGGCGTGGCGCCCGCATCGGGCCTGCCCGGTTCCTGGGGCTCCGTCGGCTGCTCCGGCTCGTCGCTGCTCATGTCCTGTGGAACTCCTGATCCGCGTCGTACGTCACGTACGCCTCTTATGGCACATAAGACCTCTAAGACTGCTACATCGCGCGGAAAATCCGTGGCAGGCGACGCGCGGTCTGACTAGGCTCCTGCGCTTCGGCCTATTTCGCGAGGGGGACTGGACTGGTGGGAGCAGTGCGGCTGTACGCGACGGTCGCGGCCGGAGGGTTCAGGCGGTACGCGACGTATCGCGGCGCGACCCTCGCCGGGGTCTTCACGAACACCGTGTTCGGCCTGATCATCGCCTGTACCTATATGGCGCTGTGGGACGAGCGGCCGCGGCTCGGCGGGTACGACCAGGCGCAGGCGCTGACGTTCGTATGGGTCGGGCAGGCGATGTTCGCGGTCATGGTGCTGCAGATCGGTGGCGGTTTCGAGGCCGATCTGATGGAGCGGATCCGCAGCGGGGACATCGCCGTCGACCTGTACCGGCCGGTGGATCTGCAGTGCTGGTGGCTGGCGCAGGATCTGGGCCGGGCCGCCTTTCAGTTCCTGGGGCGCGGGGTCGTGCCGATGGCCGTGGGGGCGCTCATCTTCCAACTCGCGCTGCCCACAAACCCGTTGAGGTGGGCGGCGTTCCTGCTGACGCTGCTCGCCGGGGCGACGGTGAGTTTCGCGATCCGCTATCTGGTGGCGCTGTCCGCGTTCTGGCTGATGGACGGCAGCGGGATCGTGCAGATGTCGGGACTCGTGTCGACGTTCCTGTCCGGGATGCTGCTGCCGCTGAACGTGTTCCCGGGCGCCTTCGGCGAGTTCGCCCGCGCGCTGCCCTGGTCGGCGCTCCTCCAGGTGCCGGCGGATGTGCTGCTCGGCGAGCGGGGCGTGGCCGGGGCGCTGCTGTTCCAGGGGACGTGGGCCGTGGCGCTGCTGGGCGCCGGGCGGCTGTTGCAGTCCGCCGCGACGCGGAGGGTGGTGGTGCAGGGTGGCTGAGCGGGGCACGGTGCTTGCCGAGGCGGCGCGGACGTACCGGCTGGTCGGCGGGATGTGGATCCGGTCCACGATGACGTACCGCGCGTCGTTCCTGATGACGGCGTTCGGGAACTTCGCGGTGACCGGCCTGGAGTTCGTCGGGATCCTGCTGATGTTCTCGCAGGTGGACCGGCTCGGCGGATACGGCCTTGCCGAGATCGCCTTCCTGTACGGGGCGGCGGGCACGTCCTTCGGCCTGGCGGATCTGGCGTTCGGGTCGGTGGGGCGGCTCGGGCAGCGGGTGCGGGACGGCACGCTCGACACGTTCCTGGTGCGGCCCGCGCCGGTGCTCGCGCAGGTCGCGGCGGACCGGTTCGCGCTGCGCAGGCTGGGGCGGGTCACGCAGGGCGTGGTGGTGCTTGGGTGGGCCCTCACGGCGATCGACGTGCCGTGGACGCCGCTGAAGGTGCTGCTCGTCCCGGCCCTGGTGGTCAGCGGCGGCGCCATCTTCGCGGCCGTGTTCATCGCGGGCGCGGCGTTCCAGATCGTCGCGCAGGACGCGTCCGAGGTGCAGAACGCGGCGACGTTCGGCGGCAACGCCATGCTCAGCTACCCGCCCACGGTTTTCGGTGACACTTTGCTGAGAAGTGTCACATTCGTTCTGCCCCTGGCCTTCGTGAACTGGCTGCCCGGCCTCTACATCCTGGGCCGCCCCTACCCGCTCGACCTGCCGCGCTGGGTGGCGTTCGCGCCGCCGCTGGTGGCGGCCGGCTGTCTGGCCCTCGCGCTGCTCGCCTGGCGGGCGGCGCTTCGTACGTATCGCAGCACGGGGAGTTGACGTTGGAAACGGGGCCCATGGGAGACGAGTTCATCCGGCTCGACGAGGTCGAGAAGGTCTTCGACGTACGCCGCAAGACGGGCTTCATGCGGCGGGAGCGGCGCGAGGTGCGGGCCGTGGACTCGCTGACATTCAGCGTGCGGCGCGGCGAGATGGTCGGCTACATCGGGCCGAACGGCGCGGGGAAGTCGACGACGATCAAGATGCTGACGGGGATCCTGACGCCGAGCGGGGGCCGCGTGCGGGTCGCCGGCATCGACCCTTCGCGCGAACGGGCGCGCCTCGCTCAGCGGATGGGCGTGGTCTTCGGGCAGCGGACGACGCTGTGGTGGGACCTCCCGCTGATCGACTCGTACCGCCTGATGCGCCGCATGTACCGGATCGAGGAGAGCCGCTACGAGGAGAACCTGGCGCGCTGCGTGGAACTCCTCGAACTGGGCGACCTGTTGGACGCACCGGTACGTCAGCTGTCGCTCGGGCAGCGGATGCGCGGGGACATCGCCGCGGCGCTGCTGCACGACCCCGAGGTGCTGTACCTGGACGAGCCGACGATCGGCCTCGACGTCGTGTCCAAGGTCAAAGTACGAGGATTCCTCCGGGGCTTGAACGCCGAGCGCGGCACGACGGTCCTCCTCACGACGCACGACCTGACCGACATCGAGCAGCTGTGCCGCCGCGTGATGGTCATCGACCACGGCAGGCTCATGTACGACGGAGAGCTGGAGGGCCTGCACGCGACGGGCGGCGCGGCGGCCGAACGCACGCTCGTCGTGGACCTGGAGCGTGAACTCCCGCCGCTGGATGTGGAGTTCGCGCGCGTGGTGAAGGTGGAGGGGGCGCGGCAGTGGCTGGCGTTCCCGGCGGGGCAGTCGGCGGCGCCGCTCGTGGCGCGGATCGCCGAGCGGTATCCGATGGTCGACCTGTCGGTCCGCGAGCCGGACATCGAGGCGGTCATCGCGCGGATGTACGCGAGGAACACATCCGTAGCGCCTTGACGTCCCTCGTCCGTACGCTGACCCCTATGACGGACGAATCCGGCTCTACGCCCCAGGTCCCCGAACTCCGCGCCTCCGACGCCGACCGTGAACTGGTCGCCGAGCGGCTGCGGGACGCCCTCGCGGAGGGGCGGCTCGACATGGAGGAGTTCGGCGAGCGGCTCGATGCGGTGTACCAGGCGCGTACGTACGGGGAGTTGACGCCGCTGACGAAGGACCTGCCGGTCGGGGCGGGTGCTTCGGGGGCCGTGAGTTTCGTGAAGGAGCCGCTGCCCGAGGGGGCCGTCGACTGGGCCTCGCGGATCCGGGGCGAGGCGAGTTCCACGTGGGGCGTCGGGATCATGTCCGGGTTCCAGCGCAAGGGGCGGTGGACGGCGCCGCGGCGGTTCAACTGTTTCGCGTTCTGGGGCGGCGGCGAGATCGATCTGCGCGAGGCGGACTTCGAGGCGCGCGAGGTCGTGATCAACTGCGTGGCGGTCATGGGCGGGATGAACGTGGTCGTGCCGCCGGGCGTGGAGGTCGTGGTGCGCGGCATCGGCATCATGGGCGGCTTCGACCACACCGAGGAGGGTGTCCCGGGTGACGCGGGCGCGCCGCGCGTGGTGGTCACCGGGTTCGCGTTCTGGGGCGGCGTCGGCGTGGAACGCAAGGTCACCCGCGCGCAGCGCCAACGCCTCAAGGAGGCCCGCCGCCGCGAGAAGCTGGAGCGGCGGTCGGACCGCCGGGACGATTGAAGCCTCTGCGGCGTTTGAGCAGGTCTTTCTCAAGCCCCGCCGGCGTTTGAGGCGCGGGGTCCGGGGCGGAGCCCCGATCTTGTCCAGCCCCTGCGGCGTTTGAGCAGCGGGGGCCGGGGCGGAGCCCCGTGGCGTGGGGAACGCTCCCGGTGCCCGCCGGAGGCTACAGTTCCGCCCCCGTCGACCCCCGCAGCGACGACAGGTCGAGGGACTCCGCCATCTTGCGGTACCCCGCATCGCTGGGGTGCAGATGGTCACCCGAGTCGTACTGGTCGAGCAGCCGCCGCGGGTTGTACGGATCCCGCAACGCCCGATCGAAGTCGACGTAGCTGTCGAAGACCTTGCCGGAACGGATCTCCCCGTTCACGGACTGCCGGACCGCCTCCAGATCCGGCCGGTACCCGGGGTGCCCCTGGAACGGCATGAGCGTCGCACCGACGACCCGCAGACCACGCGCATGCGCCTGCCGCGTCATCTCCCGCAGCCCGTCGACGATCTTCGCGGGATCGGTCTGCTGCGGCGTCCGCAGGATGTCGTTGATGCCGAGGTCGATGATGACGGCGCGGACACCGGAGCGGCTGAGCGCGTCACGCTCGAAGCGGGAAAGCCCGCTCGGGTTGTTCGCGGGACGGCCGAAGCCGTCGGCCAGTATCCGGTTCCCGCTGATGCCCTGGTTCACGACGCCGTAGCGCGGGGCACCCGACTCCGTGCGCAGCCGCTCGGCGAGTACGTCCGTCCACCGGCGGTTGGCGCCCATCGTGGAGGTGATGCCGTCGGTGAGGGAGTCGCCGATGACGACGACGCTGCCCTGCGCCTCGTTGCTGAGCACGTCGAGGGCGCTGAGGTAGCGCCAGTACGGGCTCTGCTGGTTGTAGAGCGTGCCGCTGGGCTCCTCGGTGCGGTCGCCCCGGGCGACGTACGACATCTGGCGGGCCTGCGGGTGGTACGTGACAGGTCCGGACGGCGTCGGCGAGTACGTGGTGACCAGCATGTCCGAGTCGCTCGGCACGGTGATCCGCAGCGCGTCGCTCACGGCCTGCTGGCCGGGCTGGATGACGACCGAGGAGTTCCCGGAGAACGTCAGGCGCCGCATCGTGTCGGACAGGGCCGTCGGATTGTTGGGCGCCGAGGCCACGGCGATCGAGGCGTGCGTGATGCGCAGGGGCGACTGCCCGTACAGGTTCGAGAGGGTGATGCGCGCGGCGTTGCCGCCGACGGTGGTGTGCACGATGTTCCGGATGGAGTGGCCGAAGAACCCGTTCGTCTCCGTGCCGGGCTCGCCGCCGGCGGGAGAGGCGGACCAGCTGCCGGCCCATGTGCCGGTGGAGGCGGGTGCGGCGGAGCCGCGCGGGTGCGCGCCGCCGGCCTCTATGTTGTCGTCGCCGCCCAGGACTCCGGAGAAGCCCACGTAAATGGCGGCAGAGATCATCACGACGACCGCGACAAGTGCGGTCAACAAGGCATAACCGTGACGCTTGGTCATGCGGTGTGTGTCTCCTCGGGCAGGGGGAGCCCGAGGCTCCGATGTGATGAACCCATGATGCGTCATGGGGCGGGCTGGGGCCGACACTGCCCCCCTCCGGACAGGTAGACGCCGGGAACCTTTGGTTCGTTCCGGGAGTAGGTCAGGAAGGGACAATGTGTGAGGCGAATGACAGTCGAGTCGAAGTCGACGAGTCGGGCCGATGACCGATGCGGAGTGGGCTGAGTGGACGGCGACGTGAAGCGCGGGGCGCAGGGGGCGGGCGGCGCCGAGAGCGGGGCCGCGGGCACCCGGGCGAGCAAGGCGGTCGAGATGGCCGATGTCGATATGACCGATGCCGATATGGCCGAGGCTGGTATGGCCGACAAAGCAATCGAAGCTCCTGAAGCGGACAACAGGCAGCATTCCCGCGCCACATCGGACCAATCCACCCCCGACGGAACCACTGGAGCCACCGGAGCCACCGGAGCCACCGGAACCGCCGCACCCCCCGGCCCCACGCGCCCCGCCCGCCGCTTCGTCGCCGAGTTCACCGCGGCCGACGAGGAGAAGCGGCGCGGCGTGCGCCGGATGAAGCTGATGGCGACCGGGCTGCTGGTCTTCGTCGCGCTCGTCTACGTACTGGCCACGTGGGCGGAGCACGCGGGCGCGGGCGCCTGGGCCGGTTACGTAGCGGCCGCCGCGGAGGCCGGCATGGTCGGTGCGCTGGCCGACTGGTTCGCGGTCACCGCCCTGTTCCGCCACCCGCTGGGCCTGTGCATTCCGCACACGGCGATCATCCCCACCAAGAAGGACCAGCTGGGGGTGTCGCTCGGCGAGTTCGTCGGCGAGAACTTCCTGTCGGGCGATGTCGTACGGGACCGGTTGCGCGCCGTCGGCATCGGCAGCCGCCTCGGTTCGTGGCTCGCGGAGCCGGATCACGCCGATCGGGTGACGGCGGAGGCGGCGACGGCACTCAGGGGTGCGCTGACGGTCCTCCGCGACTCCGACGTGCAGGCGATCGTCGGCGAGGCGATCACGCGCCGCGCGGACAACGCGGAGATCGCGCCGGGCCTCGGCAAGATGCTGGAGAAGGTCGTGGCGGACGGCGGCCACAAGCGCGTCGTCGACCTGGTCTGCGCCCGCGCCCACGACTGGCTGGTGCTGCACTCGGACTCGGTGATGGACGCGGTGGAGGGCGGCGCCCCCGGCTGGACGCCCCGCTTCGTCGACAAGCGCGTGGGCGAGCGCGTCTACAAGGAGCTCCTCCGCTTCGTGACGGAGATGCGCGACATGCCGGACCACCCGGCGCGCGGCGCGCTCGACCGTTTCCTGGGGGACTTCGCGGGCGACCTCCAGTCGGACTCCGGCACCCGGGACCGGGTGGAGCGCCTGAAGTCGGAGATCCTGGGCCGTCCCGAGGTGCAGGACATCATCGCCTCGGCCTGGTCCGCGGTCCGCCAGATGATCGTCGCGGCGGCCGAGGACGAGCAGAGCGAGCTGCGCCTTCGCGTACGGGCGTCGCTGCTCTCGCTGGGCCACCGGATGGCGTCCGAGCCGGATGTCCGCTCCAAGGTGGACGGCTGGGTGGAGGGCGCCGCGGTCTACGTCGTCACGACGTACCGCGCGGAGATCACGTCCCTCATCACCGACACGGTCGCGGGCTGGGACGCCGAGCACACGACCCGCAAGATCGAGGCCCACATCGGCCGCGACCTTCAGTTCATCCGGATCAACGGCACGGTGGTGGGTTCGCTGGCGGGCCTGCTGATCTTCACGGTGTCGCGGGCGCTGGGGGCGTAGGGCCTCCGGTGGTTGGGTGGCCAGATGGTGCGGAGTGAAAGGATCTGGCCATGAGTACGCAACGTGCGCAGGGTCCGACAGCGCCGATGCCGATGCCGATGCCGATGCCGGTGCCGGCGCCGATGCCGGTGGCGGTCCTCGTACGGGACGGGGTCCTGCCCATGGAGCTGGGCCTGGTCCACCAGCTCTTCGGCACGGCCCGCGACCCCTCCACGGGCGAGCGCCTCTACAAGGTGACGACGTGCGCGCCCCGCCCCGGCCGGATCCGCACGGACGCCGACTTCCCGGTCTACGCGGAGCACGGCCTGGAGACGGTGGCGGCCGCGCACACGGTCCTCGTCCCGGCGTCGCACGAGCTGGACGAGCAGCTCGAACCGGGCGGCCTGGAAGAGGAGTTGGCGGCCGCGCTGACGGCGGCCCGCGACCGGGGGCGCGTGGTATCGATCTGCACGGGCTCGTTCGTCCTGGCGGCGGCAGGCCTCCTGGACGGCCGCCGGGCGACGACGCACTGGATGTCCTCGGCCCACTTCGCCCGTACGTTCCCGTCGGTGACGGTCGACGCGGACGTCCTCTACGTAGACGAGGGGCGGGTGTTGACCTCGGCGGGGGAGGCGGCGGGCATCGACCTGTGCCTGCACATGATCCGCGAGGACCACGGCGCGGCGGTGGCGGCGGAACTGGCGCGCCGCACGGTGGTGCCCCCGCACCGGGAGGGCGGTCAGGCGCAGTACATCCAGCGGCCGGTGCCGCTGGAAGAGACGGGCGGCTCGACGTCGACGTCCCGCTCGCGGGAGTGGGCACTGGGACGACTGGCGGACCCGCTCACCCTGGCCCAGCTCGCGGCCCGCGACGCCATGTCCATCCGCACGTACAACCGCCGCTTCCGCGAGGAGACCGGCGTGACCCCGATGACCTGGCTGAACCGCCAACGGGTCGACCGGGCAAGGGAGTTGCTGGAACAGACGGACCACACCGTGGACCGGGTCGCGGCGGAGACGGGCTTCGGCTCCGGAACATCGCTGCGGCAGCACTTCCAGGCGGTGCTGGGAGTGTCGCCGGGGGCGTACAGGGCCACGTTCCGGGGACGATGAATGCCATGACGACTGATGGCGACGCGCACATCCGCAGAGCGGTCCCGAACGTAAGGGTGGCGGACGAGGCGGCGATGACGGCGAACCGCGACTTCTACGGAACGCTGGGCTTCCGTGAGGCCATGAACATGGGCTGGATCATGACCCTGGTCTCCCCCTCCGACCCCACGGCCCAGATCCAGTTCTTCACGCACGAGGCGACGGCCCCGGTGGTGCCGGACATCAGCGTCGAGGTGGACGACGTCGACGCGGTCCACGCGGCGATGCGCGCCGCGGGCGCCGAGATCGTCCACGACCTGCGGGACGAGGAGTGGGGCGTGCGCCGCTTCTTCGTACGGGACCCGCAGGGCAAGGTCGTGAACGTCCTGACGCACCTTTAGTCGCAGGTCAGGCGGCCTTGCGGTCCACGAGGACGTACGAGGCGGCGACGACCCCGGCGACGCCGAAGACGGCGGGCCAGGCCCCCACCTTCTTGGCCAGCGGGTGCGACCCGGCGAACGCGGCGACGTACGCGCCCGTCAGCGCCCCCGCGACCTTCCCGCCCCGCGTCCTCGTCCACTGCGTCGCGGCGGCGGCTCCGGCCACGGCGAGCACGGCCCCGCCCAGCGGCCGCTTCTTGGTGAACCGGGCGGTGGCGTAGCCCCCGACGAGTCCGGCGGCGGCTATCGGGGCGGTGGGGAGGGAGCGGGCCATGGGGTGAACCTCCTGCGTAGTGGTGTCCGGGCGTGGTGCCCGGCGGGCGGGCCGGGACCCACCCATTTGTGAGGTTACGCCCTGGGTCCGTCAGCTGAACTGGCCGGGCTGGTAGGACCCGGCGGGCATCTGCACCATGACGTTCATGCGGTTGTAGACGTTGATGATCGCGATCAGCGAGACGAGCGCGAGGAGCTGCTCCTCGTCGTAGTGCTTCGCGGCGTTCGCCCACACCTCGTCCGGGACGCCGCCGGCCGCGTCGGCGATCCGCGTGCCCTGCTCGGTCAGTTCGAGCGCGGCGCGCTCGGCGTCGGTGAACACGGTGGCCTCGCGCCAGGCCGCGATCAGGTTGAGCCGCTGCTGGGTCTCGCCGGCGTGCGCGGCGTCCTTGGTGTGCATGTCGGTGCAGAACCCGCACCCGTTGATCTGGCTGGCCCGAATCTTCACGAGCTCCTGCGTGGCGCCGGGAAGCGTCGAGTCGGCGACGACCTTCCCGGCGGAGTTGATGTGCTTGATGACCTTCCCTGCGAGGGGGCTGGTGAAGGGGTTGAGGCGGGCTTCCATGGCGGTCTCCTCGTGTACGCCCTGCGCGGGCTTGTTGATGGCTACGTAGATGTGACGGAGCCGGGAGCGGGAGTGTGACACCACGGAATGTGATCTGGGTCTCACGCCTCGCCGGGACTGTGACGCGAAATGGCGACGAGGCGGTGCTGAGCCGTCACAGTCTGGTCCGCGCCCCGCCACGGGCCGGATACGGAGAGGTGAGCGCGCCCGGGGGCGGGGACGAACCCAACGTGAACCACACCGCCACCGTGCGCACCCTCGCCCGCCACCCGCTCGCACTCACCCAGGACCAACTCCTCACGCGCGAACAGCTGATGGAACTCGGCTGCGCGAACTCGACCACGAACCACCGTTGCCGCCGCGGCGGCCCGTGGCAGCGGCTGCTGCCGCGGGTCCACCTCCTCCACTCCGGCACCCCGTCCCCACGCCAACGCATGCGCGCGGCGCTCCTGTACGCGGGTGAGCACGCCCTGCTGACCGGGCACGCGGCACTGGCGGCACACGGTTTCCGCGCGGCCCCGCGCCCGGAGCGCTTGCGATGGGTGGACGTACTGGTCCCGTACGAGGGGGCGGGCGCGCGCGGAACGTCGTACGTGAAGGTGCACCGCACGCGGCGCCTGCCGGAGAACCACCCGATGGCGGGCCTGCGCTGCGCGGCCGTCGCGCGGGCGGTGGCGGACGCGGTGCCGGGCTTGGCGTGCGAACGTGACGTGACGGCGCTCCTTGCGGAGGCGGTGCAGCGGGGCTTTTGCACGCCGGAGGAACTGCTGGCGGAGCTGGCCGCGTCGCGGCGCCGCTACGCCCTGTACGTGGCGCGGGCGACGGACCACCTGACGGCGGGCATCCACTCACCGCTGGAGGCGGACGCCCGCGCGCTGATCCGCCGCTACTCCCTCCCAGAACCCCTCTGGAACCCGAACCTCCACGATCCGCGCACGGGTGTCTTCCTGGCCCGCCCGGACGCGTACTGGCCGGCGGAGGGCCTGGCCCTGGAGGTCGACTCCCGCGAGTACCACCTGGACCCGGCCTCCTGGCGCCGAACTCTGTCGCAGCGCAACCGCCTCGCCGCCGCGGGGCTCCCGGTCCTGGCCGTCACGGCGGAGGACCTGCGGGGGCGGGCGGAGGGGGTGGCGGGGGAGATCCGGACGGCGCTGACCGCGGCGCGCCGCCACCGGGCGCCTGCGTTGGTCGTCAATCCGTCGCGGCGGGGCGGGGGTTCTACGGTTGGGCCCGAGGGGCGTGGGGGGCGGGGTCCCGGAGGGAGAGCAGGAAGTGGGCCCAGGGGCGGGACCCGAAGGGGATGACGGCTCCGTCCGTGCACTTGGAGTCGCGCACGAGGACAGAGTGGCTGGACTCCACTGCACACTCCAGGCACTCGCCACCGGCTCCGTTGCTGTAAGACGCCTTGAACCAATTGAGCTGGTGGGTGTCCTCGCCAGACGTGTGCTGGCGTGCGTTCGTCGTCACCGTGCGTACTCCTTGGTGATGCTTTGGATCATCTGAAGGGAACGTTGCGGACTCAGTGCAGCTGCCCGAAGCCCGTCGAAGGCTCTCGTGTACTCCCGAACATGGTGCTCCCCTTCGAGGTACGTGGCGTCGGTAATGCCGTCTCGATATACGACGTCGGGATCCTCCTGGTCGGGGAAGCCCAGGATCGTGAAGGATCCGGTCAAAGGGTACGTACTCGCGTCGAACGGCAGAACCTGCAAGGTGACCGCAGGGAACTGTGCCACCACCGCCAGGTGTTCCAGCTGCTCACGCATGACCGTACGGTCTCCGATCACGTTTCGCAGCGTCGCTTCGCTGGCCACGAACCATGTGTCCGGGGCGTCCTCACCTGCCAGCATCTGCTGGCGTTCGAGACGTACGCGGACGGCTCGCTCAGCGTCGTCCGGCTTCATGTGGGAGCCAGCGAAGTGCAACTCCCGGATGTAGGCGGGTGTCTGCATCAATCCGGGCAGGATCTCGCACTGGTACTGACGGAACGAAGATGCTTCCTGCTCCAACCCGATGTAGATGTTGAACCACTCCGGGACGCCTGTCCCATGAACCTGCCACCAGCCCTTCGTCTTGGCTTGCCGCGCAAGGGACTTCAGGAACTCCCGCAGTTCGTCAGTGGTCTCGTAGAGCCGACAAAGCGCCTCCACGTCGGACGGTTGAACTCGCCCGTGACCGGTCTCCATGCGGTTCACCTTGGAGCCGCTCCAGTCGACGGCGGCGCCAACTTGCGCGCAAGTCATGCCGCTTGACTCGCGAAGCCTCTTCAGCTCGAACGACAGTCGCCGACGTCGTGCTGTCGGAGATCCAGCCATCTAGACACCCTCCTCGCTAGCGAGGATCAGTCTCCGCGCCAAGGAGTGTGCTTGCCAATCACTCGTTCGTGGGAATCCCGCTCTGCAAATTGCAAGTAGGGATCGGATGCGGTCACGCTGTGTTGAGTGGGCTGTGTCGAACTCGGGCCCCTGGAGCGGGATTTGTTGTGCCTCTATGGGAGGGCGAGCCTGTGACCAAGCAGAACTGCGTATCTCGAAAGCCTTGGGAGTTGGCCTTTGCCGCTGAGCCTGAGGAACTGGCCGGCCTGCGTCGCATCGTGCGGCTGCACCTCATGCACTGGGGTCTACACGACCTTGTCGACTCTGCTCAGCTCTGTGTGACGGAGATGGTCTCCAATGTGATCACGCACGTAGGTATCGGCACCCCCACCGAGTTGAGCCTGCTCATGAACGGCGCCTTCCTCCGCATCGAGGTACAGGACCCGGATTTGCGGGCGCTGCCCACGCTTCTCCTTGCTGCGGGCGACAGTGAAAGCGGTCGCGGCGTTCGGATGCTGGACGCGGTGGCCAATCGATGGGGCGTGCTCATCAAGGCCGAGCGCAAGGTGATGTGGTGCGAGCTAGACACCGGGATCGACGTAGCGGGAGGGCATGTCCCTAGCGTGGCTGTCGACCGAGCCGAAGGACTGCTCCAGATGTATGGAGCGGCTGGACTGGCGGGCACGCGTGTGGAGGTGGGTGCTGACAAGCCGGCAGCGGTCGCCTTGATCGCGGACCTGCTCTGCTGGGCTCGTGCCCATGGGCACGACACAGATGAGCTCCTTGAGGGCGCCGAGCGTCGCTTTGATCGTGAAGTGACTCGTTGATGATGTGAGGTGACCCAAGCCCTCTGGCGTCGGCCCTGTGGGGGCAGTTGCTGGAAGAAATGTCAGTGCACGCCTCTACAGTGCACTCATGCCTAGACCACTCGCCTCCGGGCTCTACGAGCACATTGTGACCAATGAACTCGACCAAAGCACGGTCGATGCTGCATCTGAGGGGCGGGTGCAGCGCGAACCTCTGGACCCAGAAGATGCCCCTGAGATCTTGGGTCGCTATGTCGGAGATCTGGTTCGCAGGACGTTGCGGGCGCACGCTAAGCATGGGCGTGCCGATGGTGCTGCTCAGCGGTTGGCGGCCCAGGTCGCAGCGGTCAATCGAATCGTCGAGGAGTTGGGGCGTCTCTCGCCGACTCAATCCGGAGAAGAGGCTGCGGTTGCCGAGACGAATGACCTGCTCCTGGCCGTAGCAGAGCGAGTACCTCTGCCTGGTGAAAAGATCTTCCCGGATCGTCCGCATGTTTCGCTGGCGACTAGTGCGCTCTTTGCCAACCGCTCACGGGAAAGCGTCGGGCATGCGCTTCAGCGGGAGTTGGAATCAGCCGACCGAGTCGACCTGATCTGTGCATTTATCAAGTGGTCTGGTCTCAGACTCTTGTTGGGGAAGCTTAGGGATGTCCATCGTCGCGACAAGCGCCTGCGCGTCATCACGACGACTTATATGGGAGCGACAGATCAGCGGGCCGTTGATGCGCTAGCTGAACTCGGCGCTGAGGTACGGATCTCATACGAGACGCAAGCCACGCGGCTGCACGCCAAGGCGTGGCACTTCCATCGTGAGAGCGGTACCTCCACCGCCTACGTGGGCTCGTCCAACATGTCGAAGGCTGCGCTTGTCGACGGACTGGAGTGGAACGTCCGTCTATCCCAGATGGAGTCCCCGACGCTCGTCACGTCGATCACGGATACGTTTGAGGATTACTGGGCGGATCCAGCGTTCGAGCCGTACGACCCGAACAATGAGCGAGACCGCATGCGGCTTGCTGATGCACTGAGCACCGAACGTAGCGGACCGGCTCAACTACCCATCGAACTTGCCCCGTTCGATATCCAGCCTCATCCACATCAGCGGGAGGTCCTGGACGAATTGCAAGCACAGCGGGAACTCCATGAGCGCCACCGCAACCTCGTCGTCATGGCGACTGGTACCGGCAAGACCGTAGTCTCCGCCCTCGATTACCGAGCGCTGCGACAGGCGGGGAAGGTCGACAGCCTGCTATTCGTTGCTCATCGGGAATCGATCCTCACACAAAGTCGGTCGGTCTTCCGACACGTGTTGAAGGATGGCGCCTTTGGCGAGATGTACGTCAATGGCGAGCGGCCTGGCGGGTGGCGGCATGTCTTTGCTTCGATTCAGTCCCTTGCTAGTTCCGGCTACGAGGATCTACACCCGGAAAAGTTCGACATGGTGATCGTCGACGAGTTTCACCATGCGGGGGCTCGCACATATGAGGACCTTCTCACTCACATTGCCCCGAAGGAATTGCTTGGCCTCACAGCCACCCCGGAACGCACGGACGAGTACGATATTACGCGGTGGTTCGGTGGTCACACTGCAGTCGATCTGCGGTTGTGGGAAGCCATCGAACGCGGCCTGTTGGTGCCCTTCCACTACTTCGGCATTAACGACGAGACCGATCTTCGAAGCTTGCGCTTCAGTCGTCGAAGCGGATACCAGGTGCGTGATCTGGAGCAGCTGTATACCGGGGACGATGCGCGCGTGCGCATCATCCTGAGCGAGATCCATGAGAAGGTCCTCGACCCGCATGCGATGCGTGCCCTCGGATTCTGCGTATCTATCGCCCATGCCCGCTACATGGCAGAGAAGCTCACCACGGCAGGCCTGCCGTCACGCGCGCTGACCAGTGAGTCAAGTTTGCAGGAACGTAGACAAGCGGTGTTGGACCTTGAACAAGGTCGCATCAAGGTGCTGTTCACTGTGGATCTGTTCAACGAAGGCGTTGACATTCCGCGCGTCGATACACTTCTGCTCTTGCGCCCAACTGAAAGTGCCACGGTCTTCCTGCAGCAGCTCGGGCGCGGTCTGCGTCATGCGGAGAACAAGACCAGCTTGACCGTGCTGGACTTCATTGGGGCCCAGCACGCGGACTTCCGTTTCGAACCGGCGATGCGTGCCCTGACTGGAGCCAGCCACCGCCAGGTAGCCCGAGAGGTTGAGCGAGATTTTCCAACACTTCCCAGCGGATGTGCTGTCCAACTGGACCGGGTGGCACGCAAATACGTGCTCGATAGCCTCCAGCGCACGCTCAGGCCGCGCTGGTCGCAGTCCGTTGCCGAACTGAAGCGGCTGGGCGACGTGTCGTTGAGTGAGTTTCTGGAGAATACGGGTACCGAGGTCGAGGATGTGTATCGACCCAAACGAGGTACGTGGAGTGAACTGAGGGAGGATGCGGGCCTGTCCGTGCCTCCGGCCGGGCCGGCCGACAACGAATTTTGCAAGGCGCTCCGTCGCTCTCTACATATAGATGACCCTGAACGGTTGGCCTACCTTGGCCTACTGTCTGAGGCCAGTGGTTTGGACGGGCTGCAGGCTGGCGTCCGCGACTGGCCTGTAGAGCGTCTACGTAGGCTTGCCGCTATGGCGAACAGTGTCCTGTGGGGCGACGCTCTGCGTGCCAGCCCTGCTGAGGTGGCACTGGAAAGAATGCTGCTGGAGCACCGACGTAGGGCGGAACTTCAGCAACTTGTGCCTGAGCTCCGTGAGCGCCTACAGCGTGTCACTCGCCCGCTTGATGCCGGTGGACCCAACCCGTTGCACGTTCACGCCCACTACACCAGGAGGGAGGCGGAGGCGGCGTTCGGCGGCGAGTACAAGGGCCAGCCCACTGGAGTGACATGGTTCGAGGATGAACAGGCGGACGTGTTCTTCATCGACCTAGTCAAATCCGAGAAACATTTCTCCGAGACGACCAGGTACGAGGACCGCGTGATCAGCCCTAGGCTCTTCCAATGGGAGACCCAGAGCCGTACTTCTGAAGGGTCTGAAACCGGTGATCGCTACGTCAACCACCGTGAGCGAGGTAGCAGCTTGCACCTGTTCGTCCGCGAGACAAAGAAGGACGAAGGCTTTGGAGCGCCCTCGTACGTTTACGTGGGACCGGCTACCTACGTGACTCATGAGAATGACCGTCCGATGCGGCTCACTCTGGAGTTGGAGCACACGCTTCCGGTCGACCTTTATCGACGCTGGTCCCAGCTCTCCGGATAGTCACGCGATGGCGTGGGCGGGTCCTACCCCGGAGGTGTGACATTCCGGCGCCAAGTGTCACACCTCCGCGCTGTTCCTCTTGTGCCGAGCAGCCCGGACCATAGGGGCATTGCGCCGAAGCCGGCCGTGAGGGGCGGACCGCTTCAGCGGTCCGCCCCGTGGCAGGCGCTGTACGCCGTCCCCGACCCACACCAACACTCCGCCCCCGCCGCCGGCGGCCACGCCCCCGCGCGCCCCCGCGCCGCCAGCGTCGTCGCGTACTGCGGGAGCAGTGAGACATCCTCCGGGGAGGAGCCCTCTGAGGCGGCGAAGGCCTCGTAGGAGGGGACCGTGCCTGTGACGATGCCGAGGTTGGCCGTGCCGGACGATGCCAGTTCCCTCAGGGAGGACTCCGTGGCGGTCAAGTGGGCCTCGTACGAGGGGTATTCGGAGGAGAGGGACGGGTACGCGGAGAGGAGTTCCGTGTATTCGGCCGACGGCCAGTGGAGGACCGCCACCGGGAACGGGCGGGACAAGGCCTCCCGATACGTGCCCAGTTCCGCGCGGAGGCGGGAGATTTCGGCTGCCAGTTCCGCCGGGTTCTCCGAGCCGAGGGCCCACGTGCGCTTCGGGTCGTGGAGTTCGTCGAGGGACACCGGCGTGCGGTTGGCCTGGTCGGCGAGGGCGTCCCACGTGTCGTGGTCCGAACCGAGCATGCGGCGCACGCGGTGGCGGCCGAGGAGCAGGGGGTGTTTCGGCAGTGGGACTCCCGACTCCCGCTCCGAGTCCGGGACCAGGAGGTCGAGGGCCTCCGTGAAAGTGGCGTGGGCCTCCTCCAGCTCGTCGTGGGCCTCGAGGGACTCCGCCACGATCACCCATGGCGCCGGGTCCCGCGGGGCCGCCGTGCGGACACCCGTGATGATCGCCCGGGCCTCCGCCTCGTGGCCGTACTCCCACAGGTTCGCCGCCTTGAGCGCGCGGATCAGGGTGGGGGACTGGGGGGCCTCGGCGGACAGCAGGTTGTCGTAGAGGGTCGTCGCGCGGTCGCGGGCCTCGGCGAGTTCGTAGTGGGCCGCGGCCTGGAGGAGCAGGTGCTCCGCGTCCTCCGGGTACATCGCCGCCGTGCGCTCCAGGCGCTCGGCTTCCGCGACGTGGTTCGCGCGGTCGGTCTCGGCGTTCTCGGCGGGCGTGGCAGGGGTGTCGGGGCGCATGGGGGACACCGTACTGCCGGAAGCTTTCGCAGGGACCTGCCCGATCGGGTCGCGGACAACCAGTCACCACACTCCCTGCCGCCCGCCTCTGGTGACTTCGCGCCCCGCGATCTATCTTGCGCGCGTGCTGCTGCAACGTATGCAACGAATGCAACATACGCGTACCGATCGGCCTGCCGTCGTCATCCAAGGGCGGACCCGCAGGTCCACCGCCCGCCGCGTGCTGTGGAACGGGGCCGAGGTCGCCGTCACCCTCGGCCTCGTCGTGCTGCTGCTCGTCGTGCACCAGCTGTGGTGGACCAACCGGCAGGCCAGGGCCGGCGCCGACCGGCAGGTGCAGACCCTGGAGCAACAGTGGGGGGACGACCGGACCAGTGGGTCGTCCGAAGCCCCCGACCCCGACCCCGACCCCGTCGCCGGTGCCGTCGAGCCGAGCGGGACTCCCACCGGCACCCCCGGCGACGTCACCCGGGAGGACACCAAACCCGCCCCCCGCCCCAACTGGGACCAGGCCTACGCCATCCTCGGCATCCCCCGCCTCGGCCTGCGTGCCCCCGTCGCCGAGGGCATCAGCAAGGCGAACGTCCTCAACCACGGGTACGTAGGCCACTACCCGGGGACCGCCCAGCCGGGCGGCGGCGGGAACTTCGCGCTCGCCGGGCACCGGAACACGCACGGGGAACCGTTCCGGTACATCAACCGGCTGCGCCCCGGTGACACCCTCACCGTCCGGACGAAGACCGCCACGTACACATACGTCGTCGACAAGACGCTCGCCCAGACCTCGGCCGGTGACGGGGGTGTGATCAATTCCGTGCCGCAGAGTCGTGTCGTGCCGGGGGCCGGGTATGAGAATCCCGGGTACTACATCACCCTCACCACCTGTACGCCCGAGTTCACCTCCAAGTACCGGCTCGTGGTGTGGGGGAAGCTCAGCAAGATGAGTCCCCGATAGACAGAGCGTCCCCGTTAAGCTGCCGTTTCGTGATCAAACGGCCCCATCTGCTCTGGCTCCTCGTCCCCTTCGTGCTCTACATCGGCGCGCTGCCCTTCGTGAACCGCGTCGAACCTGTCGTGTTCGGGCTGCCGTTCCTGTTCGTGTGGCTGTTCGCCGCGACACTTCTGACCCCTGTCGCCGTGTGGCTGACCTGGCGCGGGGACCAGAAGCTCAAGGCGGGCAAGGGGGAGCGGTCATGAGCGACGGGGCTGTCGCCAGCACGCTCTTCGGCGGCTTCATGGTCGTCACCCTCGCCCTCGGGCTGCTCGCCGTGCGCGGCAAGGGCAAGGGCGGCGGGCTCACCGAGTGGTCCGTGGGCGGGCGTTCGCTCGGGGCCGTGTTCATCTGGGTGCTGATGGCCGGCGAGGGCTACACCAGCTTCAGCTATCTCGGAGCCGCCGGGTGGGGGTACAACTACGGCGCCCCTGTTCTGTACGTCGTCGCTTACATGTCGTGCGGATACGCCGTCGGCTACGTGGTCGGGCCGATGCTCTGGTCGTACGCGCGGCAACACGGACTCGTCAGCATCACCGACATGGTCGCCCACCGGTACCGGCGACCGTGGCTCGGTGCCGCCGTCGCCGTCCTCGTGACCGTGTTCCTGCTGCCGTACATCCAGTTGCAGATCACGGGGATGGGCGTCGTCGTCTCGACGATCTCGTACGGCGCGATCAGCCTCAACTGGGCCTATTTCATCGGCTTCGCCGTCACCACCGTCTTCGTCGTCGTGAGCGGCCTGCGGGGGAGCGCCTGGGTGTCGGTCCTGAAGGACGCGCTCGTCATCGTCACGCTCGCCTTCCTCGCCGTCTACGTACCTCTTCATTACTTCGACGGGTACGGGGACTTCCTCGGGCGGCTGGTGGAGGAGAAGAGTGCCTGGCTCACCCTTCCCGGGAGCGGCGGATCTCCTTACGGGGAAGGGTGGTTCGCGACCACCACCTTCCTGAACGCCCTCACCGTCGTCATCTTCCCGACCACCGTCGCCGGGTATCTGGGCGCCCGGAGCGCCGACGCGCTGCGGCGCAACGCGATGTGGCTGCCCGCGTACAACGTGCTGCTGTTCGTGCCGATGCTGCTGGGGATGGCGGCCCTGTTCGTCGTCCCGGGGCTCACCGGGGCCGACTCGAATCTCGCGCTGCTCAAGCTCGTCGTCGACTCCCTTCCCGCGTGGGTCGTGGGGATCGTCGGGGTCGCCGCCGCGCTGTCGTCGATCGTGCCGATGGCCGTGTTCATGCTGGTCATCGGCACGATGTGGGGGAGCAGTGTGATGTCGCTCGTGCCGCGGTGGCGGGGGTCGTCCGAGGCCTCCTCGCAGGCGCAGAAGGCCGGGTCGCAGATCGTGGTGGTCGTCGCCGGGTCGGTCGCGCTCGTGCTGACGTACGCCGCGCCCAACACCCTCGTACGGCTCTCCCTCATCTCGTACGAAGGGATGGCGCAGCTCGTACCGATGCTGCTGGTGGGGCTGTTGTGGCGGAGGTTGAGCTTCGTCGGAGCGGTGAGCGGGCTCGTCGTCGGGGTCGGGATCGTGTGCGGGCTCGTGTTCAGCGAGCACGACCCGGTGTTCGGGATGAACGCCGGGATCGTCGCCCTCGCCGCCAATCTCGCCGTGACGCTCGCGGTGACATACATGCGTCCGGCCGATCGTGACGAGCGGCCGGACGATGTCGTACTGGCCCGCGACCCGGTCGGCGCGGCGGGGTAGCTCGTGTTCGGTAGCTACTCCTGCGCCCCCGCCGCCTCCACCGGCCGGGTGCGCAGCGCCGTCCAGGCCGGCAGGAGCGTCGCGGTCAGTGACAGCGTGACGGCGCCGACCACGATCGCACCGTAGATCCACCAAGGCCCGGACGGCATCCAGGTGTTTGCCGCGGCCTGTGCGAACGGGATCAGGGAGGTGCACGCGGCCGCCGTGCCGAGGAGCAGGCCGATGGCGGCGACGATCAGGGCCTCGACGGTCAGCATCCTCATGACCTGGCCCTTCGTGGAGCCGACCAGCCGCTGGAGGGCGAACTCCCGGCGGCGGTTGCCGACGGACAGGACCAGGCTGTTGACCACTGCGAGCACGGTGTAGGCCACGATCATCGCGATCAGCAGGTAGTTGATCCAGGCCTGGGTCTGCGCGTCCTCGGCGTTGGCCTCGATCAGCGACCGGCGGTCGGTGACGTCGAGGCCGGGAGCGAGGGACGCCAGAGCGGGGACGGCCGAGGCCGGCGCCCGGACCAGGATCTGCGAGGGCCGCCCCAGGTCCGTGTGGGCCGCGAGCAGAGCGGCGGGCAGGAAGGCCGTCTCGTAGCCGGGGCGGCCCTCGAAGAGCGCGACGATGCGGACGTCGACCTCGGCGCGGTCGCCGAGGCGGAGCGTGAAGCTGTCGCCGACCGCCTTGTGCAGCTTGCGCGCCCGCTCGGTGGTCAGCGCCACGGTGCTCCCGTCGAGTGCTTCGAGGCTGCCCGCGACCGGTTCCACGGCCGTGGTGCGGGAGGCCTGCCGCGCGCTGACGCCCTGGAGCGGGATGCCGTCCTCGTCGGTCACGCCGTCGATGAAGCCCGTGCTCGTGGCGTAGGCGCTCGCCGCCTCGACGCCCTTGGTGCGGCGGACCTCGGCGAGGAGGGCGTCAGAGACGCCGCCCGCCGCCGGTGAAAGCACCGCGTCCGCACGGAGGTTGGCCGCGTACGCCGAGTTCGTGGCCTCGATCTGTGTGGTCTGGAGGTAGATGTTGCCGGTCGCCATGCCCGTCGCCAGCATCAGCGGCGTCACCGCGGCGGCCATGCGTACGGCGCGGACCCGGGCGTGCGAGGCGGCGAGCTTCCCGCCGGCTCCGGTGAACCACCGCACCGGGCCGCCGATCAGCCACGCCATCAGTTTGGTCAGCCCCGGTCCGAGCAGGGCGAATCCGATGACGGCGCACAGCACGGTCGGCCCCGCGGTGCTGCCCGCGATCGGCCCGTCGAACAGCAGGATGGTGAGGAGCGCCAGCGCCGCGGCCCCGGACAGGAACAGGACGGCCAGGACGATCCGCAGCGGGTGCGCCCAGCGCAGCTGCACCTCGGCCTCCCGCAGCGCCTCCACCGGTTTGACGTTCACCCCGCGCCGGGCGCCGATCCAGCCGCCGAGGAGCGCGGTGATCAGCAGCGCGCCGCCCGCGGCGACGGCCGGGATCCAGCCCTGCGCGTACGTCACCGAGTCCGAGACGAAGCCGGTGCCCTGGAACCGGTCGAACAGCCACCGGCCCACCGGCGGTCCCGCGAACCAGCCCGCGCCCGCCGCGGCCACGGCGACCATCAGCGTCTCGGTCAGCAGCATCCGCCGCAGCTGGCGCTGCGTCGAGCCGATGGACCGCAGCAGCCCGAACTCCCGGCGCCGCTGGCCCACCGACAGCGCGACCGTCCCGGACACCACCATGATCGCGACGACGGTCGTCATGCCGCCGAACACCCCCGCCAGCGCGACCAGATCGCTGCCGCCGGTCTCCACCTCGGGGAACTCCACGGCGCCCCGGCCGTCGCCGGACACGACCCTGAGCGGCTGCCCGTCGAGTGCGGCGGCGACCCGGTCTCGTACGTCACCGGGATCCGCGCCGGACCGTGTGCGTACGGCGATGTCCGCGACCGCCGGGGCGAGTTGCCCGGCCCGGTCGTCGGAGAGGAACAGTGCCGCCCGGTCCATGTGCTGCCGATCCATGTGCCGGCGGTCCATGTGCCGGCGGTCCGTCTGTTGGCGGGCCTTCACCACCGCGCTCACGGTGTACTTCCGCGTACCGCCCCCGGCCGCGATCCGGACCTCGTCGCCCGGTCCGACGCCCGCGGCCCGCGCCGTCCCGGCATCGAGCGCCACCTCGCCGTCCCGCGCCGGCGCCCTGCCCCCGACGATTCCGTACGGCGCGAAGGCGGCCGAGGACCAGCCGTGCGCCTGCGCCTTCACCGGCGCGGACCCGTCGCGTACGTCGCGTACGAGCGCCGCGTCGAAGGTCCGCTCGGCGACGGCCTCGTCGACGCCCTCTACGCCCCGTACCCGGGCGAGCGCCGCAGCGGGCACCGGAACCCGCTCGGGCATGATCGCCGGGTCCTCGGTGTCGTCGGGGTCGTCACCCTTGGCGGCCGGCGGCGTCACCGAGCGGTCCCCGGTCACCACGAGGTCGGCCTGCGCGAGCCGCTGCGCGGGCGCGTTGTTGCGTACGCCGGTCTCCAGCAGGCCGCCGCAGGTCATCACGGTGACCGTGCCGAGGAAGAGCGCGAGGAAGGTGGCCGTGAGGCTCTTTCCCCGGTACCGGATGGTGCGCCTGGCCAGCTTCCACATGTCCCCGGATCCCCTCGTCCCCTTCACGTGAACTCCCGGTTCACGCTAGGGACTTGGGTCGCGTGGGCCCATGGGAGTGGCGCCCGTGTGCGGGGTGGGGACAACCCCCGCAACGGGGGCGGGTTCAGGAGCTGTGCCGACGCCCCCGCAGCGCCAGCAGTACGCCCGCCGCGACGAGGGCCAGGACGCCGGAGACGATCAGCGCCGTGTTCGTGCCCCCGGCCAGCGCGTGCGTCGACGTGCCGGTCGACGTGGACACCGCGATCATCAGGGCCACCCCCGCCGCCGAACCGATGTAGCGGGACGTGTTGTTGGCGCCCGAGCCCATCGCCGCGCGTCCGGCCGGGACCGACTCGACGGCGAGCAGTGGCAGCGCGGCGTTCAGGAGTCCGCTGCCGATGCCGGAGACGACGAGGCCCGGCAGCAGGCGCCGCCAGTCGCCGGAGCCGGCCGCGCCCAGCATCGTGGCGACGGCCAGCGCGTGCAGGGCGAAACCGACGGCCAGTTGGTGGCGGGGCGAGACCCGGCCCGCGAGCCGCCTGACCTGGAGCGCCACCACGAACGACGTGCCGGACCAGAGCACGAACAGGCCCGCCGTGCCCATCGCCGTCACGCCCATCGTGTGCTGCACGAGCGTGGGGACGTAGCTGAAGAGCGCCACGACGGCGAGGCCGGTGAAGAACGCGCCCGCCGTCGACGCCAGGAAGAGCGGGCGGCGCAGCAGTGACAGGTCGATCATCGGCGTGCGGGTGCGGCGTTCGAGCAGAACGAATGCCACCAGTAGTGCGGCCGCAGCGACCAGCAGGACGCCGATGGGTGCCCGCAGCCAGCCGTCGCGGCCGAGCGTGAGCGCCGCGAGGAGGGCGACCAGAGCGAGGCCGAGGGTGAGCGCGCCGGGCAGGTCGGGACGGCCGCCGCGCGGGGAGCGTGACTCGGTGAGGGCCCGGGGTGCGAAGGCCGCCACCGCCGCCGTGGCCAGGGCCAACACCCCGTACGCCCAGCGCCAGTCGGCCAGGTCCGTGACCGCGCCCGCGAGGACCGGGCCGAGCGCGATGCCGCCGCTGACGAACGCGCCCCAGACCCCGGTGGCCTTGACCCGGCCCGCAGGGCTCGGGAACGCGTGCACCAGCAGGCCGAGGCTCGCGGCCAGGATCGCCGCCGACGCCGCGCCCTGCGCGATCCGGGCGAGCGTGAACAGGAGGGTGCTCGTGGCGAGCGCGCCGAGCGCCGTCGTGACGGCGAGCAGGGCGGTGCCGAGGACGAACGCGCGGCGCCGCCCGTAGTCGTCGGCGAGGCTGCCCGCGACCAGCAGCAGTGCGGCGAGGCCGAGCGGGGTGCCGTTCAGCAGCCAGGCCTGGGCGGACAGCCCCGTGTGCAGGGACGCGGCCGTGTCGGCGAGCGTGATCATCGGCGCGGTGTACGTCATCAGGGCCACGGCCGTCGCCGCGCTCGTGACGGCGAGGGCGGCGGTGGGGCGGGGCGGCGCCGTCGGCGGGGAGGCGGGCTCGGGCGGCGCCTGCTGCGCGTGTACGGGCTGTGGCATGGGTGGGCCCATCCAGACTTAGGTTCAGTGAATGAACTTACCGGGTTCGACGAACGTAGCACGGTAGGTTCGGTCACTGAACCTGTAAGCCGGAAAGTGGCTACAGTGGGGCCATGGCTCTCGGCAAGGACTACGCGTCGCAGCAGTGCTCGCTCGCCCGCGCACTGGAGATCGTCGGCGAACGCTGGACGCTGCTCGTCGTGCGCGACGCGCTCTACGGCGTGCGGCGCTATAACGACTTCCTCGTCCACCTGGGCATCCCGCGCGCCGTCCTCGCGACCCGGCTCCAGTCGCTCACCGCCGCCGGCGTCCTGGAGAAGCGGCAGTACCAGGAGTCGCCCCCGCGCCACGAGTACGTCGTGACCGGGCTCGGGCGTGGGCTGTGGCCGGCGGTGCGGGCGCTCGGCGCGTGGGCGCGGGACATTCCGGGGACCCAGCCGATGCGTGAGTTCCGGCACGCCGTGTGCGGGACGCCGCTCGGGGTCGTCGGTGAGTGCGCCGTGTGCGGTGACCTCGTAGAAGTCGAGGACGTGGAGATGCTGCCGGGCGCGGGGCTCGACCGGCACCCCGCCGATCCGGTGAGCCGGGCACTGCTCGAACCGCGGCGCCTCCTCCAGCCGGTTGTGACCGAGCCTGTATAACTGGCAAGACGTATCGACATGACTGGCAGGACGTACCGACCGCACGAGCGGCGAGGGGAGGCAGGCGCATGGCACGCACGACCAGCGGGTCCGTGAGCGGGGCCGTGACGCTGCGGCCCGTCGCCCTGCTGCTCTTCGTCCTCCTCGGTTCGTCGGCGCTCGTCGACACCGGCAGCCTCGCCGGCGCCGTGGCGCTCGCGACCGCCGCGGCGGGCTCCGCGCTCGCCGCCTGCACCGTCCTGGCCGCGCGCTCCGCGCCCGCCGTGGCGCGTACCCGTATCCGTACCGCCATCCGCGACCGCGAGCGGCGCACCGCGTTCCTGCCACAGCGCGACCCCGACGCCTCCGGCCGTCCAAGGCCCCGAGCACCGGGACGTCTCGTCCCGACGGCCTGCTGAACCCTTCGAACTCTTAGAGCGCTCAGAACTCTTAGAACCCTTCGGGTCCGCAGTCCGTCACGCCGAAACCGCACACCGCGTCCTGTTTCCGGCACGACGAGACCCCCGGAGGGCTCACCCATGTCGTCGTTCATGTCCGTTTTCGCCAGCCTGGTCGAGCACCTCGCCGACCTCATCCAGCCGCTCCTCGGCGCCTCCGCCACTGCCGCGGCGATCGTTCTCTTCACCGCGTTCGTACGCCTCCTCGTCCACCCCCTGTCGCGGGCCGCGGCCCGTGGGCAGCGCGAGCGGGCCAAGCTCCAGCCGCGCATCGCCGAACTGCGCAAGAAGCACAAGAGCAGCCCCGAGAAGATGCAGAAGGCGATCATGGAGCTGCACAAGGAGGAGAAGGTCTCCCCGCTGACCGGCTGTCTGCCGATGCTCTTCCAGATGCCGGCGTTCTTCCTGCTCTACCACCTGTTCTCGAACCGCAGCATCGGCGACGAGCCCAACGCGCTGCTCGGTCACACCCTCGGCGCGGCACCGCTCGGCGGCCGGTTCCACGACGCGCTCGCGCACGGCGGGCTCTTCGGGGAGCAGGGGCTCGTCTACGTGGTGCTGTTCGCGCTCGTCGCCACCGTCGCGACCTTCAACTACCGGCGGACCAAGCGGCAGATGGCGTCCGCCCCCAAGCCGGGCGGGGACGGGCAGCAGCAGGTGCCGGGCATGGCGGCGATGGGCAGGTTCATGCCGCTGATGTCCTTCTTCACCCTCTTCACGGTGGCCTTCGTGCCGCTCGCCGCCGCGCTGTACGTCGTCACGTCGACGACGTGGAGTTCGATCGAGCGGGCCGTGCTCTACCGGGACATTCCGTACGCGGGTGGGGCGGCGGCCGCGCCGGCGCTCTGAACGCTCAGCGGTCGTCCAGGTCCAGTCCGTGAACGAGGTATTGCGGACTGGACGTTCTCCTTGGAGGATCGACCAGTCCTCCGATGGCTGCACGCCGCACCGGGCCGTGGAGGCTCCTCCTACTGCAGAGGGAGTTACACCATGAAGCTGCTGCGAGTCGGTCCCGCCGGAGCCGAGCGCCCCGCGCTGCTCGACGCCGAGGGAACCCTGCGCGACCTGTCGGAACTCGTCACGGACGTCGACGGGGCACTCCTCGCCGACGACGCCGCGATCGAGCGTGTACGGGCCGCCGTCGCGGCCGGGGAACTGCCCGTCCTCGACGCGTCGGGGCTGCGGATCGGTCCGCCGGTGGCCCGTATCGGCAAGGTCGTGTGCATCGGGCTGAACTATCACGACCACGCGGCGGAGACCGGCGCCCAGCCGCCCGCCGAGCCGGTCGTGTTCTTCAAGGCGGCCGACACGGTCGTCGGGCCCGACGACACGGTCCTCGTACCGCGCGGCTCCGTGAAGACCGACTGGGAGGTGGAGCTCGCCATCGTCATCGGGCACACGGCCCGCTACGTCGAGTCCCACGAGGCCGCCCTCGCGTGCGTCGCCGGGTACGCGGTCGCGCACGACGTGTCCGAGCGCGAGTTCCAGATCGAGCGCGGCGGCACCTGGGACAAGGGCAAGAACTGCGAGACGTTCAACCCGCTCGGCCCGTGGCTGGTGACCGCCGACGAGGTCCCCGACCCGCAGGCGCTCGGCCTGCGCCTATGGGTGAACGGCGAGCTGAAGCAGGACGGCACGACGGCCGACCAGATCTTCCCGGTGGCCGAAGTGGTGCGCTACGTCAGCCAGTTCATGACCCTGTACCCCGGCGACATCATCAACACCGGTACGCCGGCGGGTGTCGCGATGGGCCAGCCGGAGCCGAAGCCGTATCTGCGGGCGGGTGACGTGGTGGAGCTGGAGATCGACGGGCTCGGGCGGCAGCGGCAGGAGCTGAAGGGGGCGTAGGCGCTCGCCGCGCCGGGGTTCGGGGGGCGTGACCACGGGCCCCGGGCGGTCTGGGTCTGCCGCGGTTGCGGTCACGGGGCTCTGCCCCGGCCCCCGCGCCTCAATCGCCGGCGGGGCTTGAATGGCTCAAGCGGCGGCGGGACCACCGGAGGTGCAGGTGGAACGGGAGGCGGTGACGGCGGCGAACTCGCCGACACCGGCACCCCGTCCGAGGGCACTCTGGTGCTCGGCTCGATCGCGGCGGTCACCGCGGCGACGGGCGCGGGCGCGGTCTACCTGGCGCGCAGGCGGCGGGAGGGAACCCGCGGCTGAACCAGAGGCCACCCGCGGCCGCGGTTCACTGGGAGGTGAACCGTTCCAGGGCGTCCACCACCAGTTTGTGGTCCTCGATCTGAGGGAGGCCCGAGACCACCACGGTGCCGACAACTCCCGCTCCCCGTACGGTGATCGGGAACGCGCCGCCGTGGGCCGCGTACGTGTCCGGGTCGAGGCGCGAGGCGTCCTCGAACGTCGTGCCCTTGGCCCGGAAGCGGCTGCCGACCAGGTAGGACGAGGCGTGGTAGCGCTCGACGACGCGGCGCTTGCGGGCGATCCACGCGTCGTTGTCCGGGGCCGAACCCGGCAGCGCCGCGTGGAACAGCTGCTGGCCGCCGCGCGTGATGTCGATGGCGACGGGGGCCCGGCGCTCGCGGGCCAGGTCGACGAGGAGGTTCCCGAGGGCCCAGGCGTCGTCGTACGTGAAGGAGGTCAGGACCAGGTCGCGTTCCTGCTTCTCCAACTCCGGGATCTGTGGGGCGTTTTCGGGGTTCGCCATGGCGGGGG
Source organism: Streptomyces sp. NPDC102360 (assembly GCF_044766085.1). Taxonomy (NCBI): domain Bacteria; kingdom Bacillati; phylum Actinomycetota; class Actinomycetes; order Kitasatosporales; family Streptomycetaceae; genus Streptomyces; species Streptomyces sp. NPDC102360. The sequence continues at coordinate 153,970 of NZ_JBIWLG010000014.1, forward strand.
GATTCGTCACAGCTGCACCGTCACACCGTCGCGGGCCGAGACGCGGGCCGCCTCCAGGACGTCGAGCGCGTCGGCGGCCTGCGTGGCGGGCACCGGGTTCGGGGTGCCGTCGCGCAGCGCCGCGGCGACGGCGGCGTAGTACGCGGGGTAGTCGCCGTCGACCGTCGCGAGCGGGCGGCCGCCGCCCGTCAGCGGGGACTCGCCGGAGCCGACGCGGCCCCACAGCGATTCGTCCTCGGCGCCCCACGGCTCGCCGGCGGTCGGGCGCTTGCCGTCGCGCAGTGCCGCCTCCTGCGGGTCGAGGCCGTACTTCACGTAACCGGCCTGCGAGCCCAGCACGCGGAAGCGCGGGCCGAGTTGGGCGGTGGTGGCGGAGACGTACAGGTGCGAGCGCACCCCGTTCGCGTGGGTGATCGCGATGAACGTGTCGTCGTCGGCCTCGGCGCCGGGGCGGCGCACGTCCGACTCGGCGTAGACGGAGACGGCCGGGCCGAACAGGACCAGGGCCTGGTCGACGACGTGGCTGCCGAGGTCGTAGAGGAGGCCGCCGATCTCCTCCGGGTTGCCGGACTCGCGCCAGCCGCCCTTGGGCTGCGGGCGCCAGCGCTCGAAGCGCGACTCGAAGCGCCAGACGTCGCCCAACTCGCCGTCCGCGAGCAGCTTTTGGAGGGTCAGGAAGTCGTTGTCCCAACGGCGGTTCTGGAAGACCGACAGGAGCAGGTCCTGCTTCTCGGCGAGCGAGGCCAGCTCGCGGGCCTCGGCCGCCGTACCCGCGACCGGCTTGTCGACGACGACCGGGAGGCCCGCCTTGAGGGCGGCCGTGGCGATCGAGACATGCGTCTTGTTCGGCGAGGCGATGACGATCAGGTCGAGCTCGTCGGCCCGCTCCCACAGTTCGTCGGGGGAGGCCGCGAAGCGCAGGTCCTCGCCGTGCTCGGCGCGGGCCTGGGCCTGCCGCTCCGGGTTGGAGGTGACGACCGTGTCGAGGGCCAGGCCATCGGTGGCGGCGATCAGGGGGGCGTGGAAGACGGAGCCTGCCAGGCCGTAGCCGACCAGGCCCACGCGGAGGGGAGCACTCGTACCAGTCATGCCTCCACTTAAGCAACGGTGTTGCCAAAGTGCAAGCGCGGGGGACAATGGGCTGGTGGCCACGGATGTTGACCACGGAGGCTGGTCACGGATGGTGACCACGGGGGCTGGTCACGGATGTGAGGAGGACCATGGCGGCGACGGTGGGCGCGAACCTGAGCGCCCTGCGCGGGCACAATGCGGCGCTCGTGCTTGATCTGCTGCGTACGGCGGGAGAGGCGGGGATAAGCCGTCTGGAGCTGGCCGAGCGCACCGGGCTCACCCCGCAGGCCGTCAGCAAGATCACGGCGCGGCTCAGGGGGGACGGCCTCGCCGTCGAGGCCGGCCGCCGGGCCTCCACCGGGGGCAAGCCGTGCACCGTCCTGCGGCTGCTCCCGGGCGGCGCGCACGCGGTCGGCCTGCACCTGGACCGCGACGAGCTGCACACCGTGCTCACCGATCTGTCGGGCGCCGTCGTCGCGGCCCGACGCGTCCCGCTCGACCTCGGGGCGGGATCCGACGCGGTGCTCGCGGCCGCCGCCTGTGAGGTCGACGCGCTGCTCGACGCGGACGGGGGCCGGACCGTCCTCGGCGTCGGCGTCGCCGTGCCGGGACCGCTCGACCACACCGACGGGGTGCTGCACCGGGTCACCGGGTTCCCGCAGTGGGACGGCTTCCCGCTGCGGGACGCGCTCGCGGAGCGGCTCGGCCTGCCGGTCGTCGTGGACAAGGACACGAACGCGGCGGCGCTGGGGCTCGCGCTGGAGGGCGAAGGGGAACGCTCCTTCGCGTACCTCCACCTCGGTACGGGGCTCGGCGCGGGGCTCGTCCTCGACGGCGCGCTGTACCGGGGTGCGCGCACCGGTGCGGGGGAGTTCGGCCACCAGGTGATCCAGCTGGACGGTCCGCTGTGCAGTTGTGGCAACCGGGGCTGCATCGAGGCGATCTGCCTCGCGGCGGTTGCCTCCGGCGGGGAGCGGGGGCTTGATGAGGCGGCGCGGGTGCTCGGGGAGGGAGCGGCGAATCTGGTGAGCCTGCTCGACATTGACGCGGTGTTGCTCGGGGGGCGGGTGGTGGCGGCGCACGAGGGGCGTTTCGTACGCGGGGTGGAGCGGGTCGTCGCGGCCCGGGCGCGTCGTGAGGGTGGCGGCCCCGCGATTCCCGTGCGGGCGGCTCGTGGCGGCGAAACCCAGGCGGTCGTGGGCGCGGCCCACATGCTCCTGGCCCCCTTGTTCGGCCACCCGTAGCCCCCTGAGCCCACCCGTCGTTACGGCCTCGGGGCTCCGCCCCGGACCCCGCGCCTCAAACGCCGGCGGGGCTTGATTGCCTCGAGCGTCGGCGGGGCTGGATCGCCTCAATCGCCGGCGGGGCTTGATTGCCTCAGTCGCCGGCGGGGCTTGAGCTATCAAGCCCCTGCGGCGATTGAGCAGCATCTTTTAAGCCCCTGCGGCGATTGAGCAGCGGGGTCCGGGGCGGAGCCCCGGGGCCGTAACGACGGTGCCGGGGGACCGGGCGGCTGGGCCGATCGAGGGAAGCGCGCGGCGCGGCGCGACCAGCCAACCCGCCTCAGCCGCACGGCACGTGCAACGTTCTGGCCCACGACTGTCGTCAACTCCGCGACCAGTGAAGGGCCTTCATGCGACTGCGCCGCCCGCTCGCCCTCGCCGCCATCACCCTCACCGCCTCCGCCCTCACCGCCCTCGGCCCCACGAACGAGGCCCCCGCGGACACCGGCACCCAAGCCTGCGCGGCAGCGAAGCGCGGCGACTTCCCCATCGACACCCGCATCGGCGAGGGCCCCGCCACCTACCACCCCGGCGACGCCCCCCGGCACTTCTCGCTCGACCTCACCAACACCACCGCCACCCGCTGCGCCGACCTCCACCCCGTCCTCGTACTGGTCGACGAGGCCCGGAAGCTGACGCCGAAACACATCACGCTGGAGTTCCGCGACGCGGGCCGCTGGCGCCCCGTGACCGTCGAGCGGACCGGCCGGGACGAGAACATCGGCGTCTTCGACGGCTTCCCCGGGTTCTCGGTCGGCGCGGGCGACACGGTCACCGTCGACGTCCGCCTCGCGTTCGCCGACGACACCCGCCCCGACCACGTCGTCGCCAACGCCGCGCTCGTCCGGCGCAAGGACGACGACGGCGACTGGGTGGGCGAGTCCGACGACTACCCGTTCACCATCGAAGAGGGAGAGGCCACGGGCCCGACCCTCGCGGACGAGCTCGCCCGGACGGGCCCGCGCGCCCTGCTCGGACTGGGGGTCGCGGCCGGCACACTCCTCCTCGCCGGCACGACCCTCGTGGTGGGAGCCCGGCGGCTCCGCGTCGGCGGACGCTGAGCCCCGCCCCACCACCGGCCCGGCCGCCGCCCCAGCCGAAGAGCGCGGCGGCCGGGCCCAAGGGGCCGGAGGGCAGCCCAGATGCACCCACCACACGTGTTCATCCACATCTGCGACCATCCCCGCGTGGACTACCCGAACGACCAGGCCCCCGGCGCCCCCGTGCGCGACGGCATCCCCGAGCACGGGCGCATCCCGAAGTACTACGCCGTCAAGGCTCAAATCGCGGCGCTGCTCGGCGAGTTGGCCGAAGGCGAGGCCCTTCCCGTCGAGCGTGAACTCGCCCTGCGCTACGAAGTGGCGCGCGAGACCGTGCGGCAGGCGCTGCGCGAGCTGCTGCTCGAAGGGCGGCTGCGGCGCCACGGCAGGGGCACCGTCGTCGCCGGCCCGAAACTGGCGCAGCCGCTGTCCCTCGCCTCGTACACGGAAGGCGTGCGCCGACAGGGCCGGCGCCCGGGGCGCACCCTCATCGGCCTCGAACGCTTCCCGTGCCCGCCCGCGCTCGCCGCCGAGATCGGCCTCGACCGCGGCGAACCCGTCTGGCACATGGAGCGCGTGCTGCTCGCCGACGACGAGCGCGTGGGGCTCGAGTCGACGTACGTCCCGGTCTCCCGGGTGCCGCGCCTCGACGCCGAGTTCGATCCCGACTCCTCGTTCTACTCCTACGTCCACGACCGTCTCGGCATCGAGTTCGGCTCGGCCGACGAGCGCATCGAGACGGTGCTCGCGACCCCGCGCGAGGCCCTGCTCATCGGCACGCCGCCCGCGCTGCCGATGCTGCTCATCCACCGGATCTCGTACGACACCGGGCGCCGCGCCACGGAGCGGGTGCGGACGCTTTACCGCGGGGACCGGTTCTCGTTCACCACGCGTTTGGGCCCGGACAGCTGGTAACCCGCCGCCTCCCGGCGGCAGTTGATCGCCCGCGCCCCATCTTGATAACAGGAAGGTAACGGGTCTGGTCCAGGCTTGGGTGCCCGTTCACCGTCCCGTTGCCGCGCCGCTCCGCGCGGGACACCCGCCGCCGGGAGCGTGGCCGCCGTGAGAGACAACCACCAGAAGCTGAGCGGCATCCGGTTCGACCGGGTGTCGGTCGCGTACGGCGGCACCACCGTTCTCGACTCCCTCGACCTGACCGTCGAGCCCGGCGAGGTGATGGCCCTCCTCGGCCCTTCGGGCTCGGGGAAGACCACCGCGCTGCGCGCCGTCGCCGGGTTCGTGCGGCCCGCGTCCGGGAGGGTGTTCCTCGGCGACCGCGACGTCACCGACCTGCCGCCGCACCGGCGCGGCATCGGCATGGTCGTCCAGCAGTACGCGCTCTTCCCGCACCTGCGCGTCGAGGACAACGTCGCGTTCGGGATGAAGGCCCAGAAGGTACCGAAGGGCGAGATGCCCGGCCGCGTCGCCGAAGCCCTCGAACTGACCGGCATGGCCTCCTATGCCAAGCGCTACCCGCGCGAGCTCTCCGGCGGCCAGCAGCAGCGCGTCGCCATCGCGCGCGCCCTCGCCGTCCGGCCCGGTGTGCTGCTGCTCGACGAGCCGCTGTCCGCGCTCGACGCGACGCTCCGCTCCGGAATGCTCGCCGAACTCGCGCGACTGCACCGCGAGTTGCCCGACGTGTCGATCCTGTACGTCACCCACGACCAGGTCGAGGCGCTCACCCTCGCCGACCGCATCGCCGTCATGGACAAGGCCCGCCTCCAGGACGTCGGCACACCACAGGACCTGTACCGGCGCCCGCGCACCGAGTTCACGGCCTCCTTCGTCGGCAACGCCAATCTCCTCCCGGTGAAGGTCGGTTCGGCCGAAAAGGGCACGGTCTCCTTCGGCTCGACCGAGCTGAAGGTCCCGACCCGGGACGCCGCCGCCGGCTCCACCGCCACACTCTGCGTCCGCCCGCACCTCGTCGGCCTCGGCGAAGGCCCCAACTCCCTTGCGGGTGAGGTCTCCGAGGTCCAGTGGCGCGGCTCCACCCACCGCCTGCACGTCGACGTCGACGGCCATCAGGTCAAGGCGGACCTGCGCGAACTGCGTGATCCGCCCGTGCTCGGCGACCGGGTCACCCTGCACTTCGCGCCGGACGACGCGGTGCTGCTCTCCGCGGGGGTGGCCGATGGCTAGTACCGTCCCGGACCTCAGGGAACGTGAACCGGCACCGGGGGCTGTGCCCACCCGTTCCGCCGTGCGGAACGCCTGCCCACAGCGGCGGCTGCCGCGAATGATCTGGAGCCTGCCGCCCGTCGCCGCCCTCGCGGTCGTCTTCCTCTACCCGCTCTTCCTCGTCGTCCAGCAGTCGCTCACCCCCGACACCGGCGGCACGTCCCTCAAGCCGTACGCCGACGTCTTCGCGTCGTCCGCGTTCCGCGAGGCGCTCGGTACGACGGTATGGCTCGCCGTCGGGGCCACGGTCGGCTGTCTCGTCCTCGGCTTCGCGCTCGCGCTGATCGTCGCGTTCGTGCCGTTCCCCGGTGCGAAGGCCGTCGCCCGCTTCATCGACGTCTTCCTGTCCTTCCCCTCCTTCCTGATCACGCTCGCCCTGCTCTTCGTGTACGGGCAGGTGGGCATGGCCAACGGGCTGTGGACGGACGTCACAGGCGCCGCGTCCGGCCCCTTCCAGTTCCTGGCCACACCGTGGGGTGTGCTGCTCGCGGAGATCACCTACTTCACGCCGTTCGTGATGCGCCCGCTGCTCGCCGCGTTCTCGCAGGTCGACACGGGGCAGCTGGAGGTCGCCGCGTCGCTCGGGGCGCGGCCCGCCCGGATCGTGCGGCAGGTGATCCTGCCGGAGGCGCTGCCCGCGCTCGCCGCCGGGGGAAGCCTCGTCCTCGTCCTGTGCCTCAACGAGTTCGGGATCGTCCTGTTCACCGGCGCCAAGGGCGTCACGACGCTGCCGACCCTCGTCTACAGCAAGGCGATCCTCGAGTCCGACTACCCGGGCGCGTGCGTCGTCGCGGTCGTCAACGTCCTTGTCTCCGTGAGCCTTTACGGCCTGTACCGGGTGGTGAGTCGTCGTGCTCGTACATAGCAAGGCCGGCAAGTGGGGAGCCTGGGGACTCTTCTTCGTCCTCTTCCTGCCGCTCTTCGCCCTTCCGCTGCTCGTCGTCCTCGCGGCGTCCTTCGCCACGAACTGGTCCGGCGCCCTGCCCTCCGGCCTCACCGGCGGCCACTACGAGGCCGCCACCAGCGGCGACTCGCTCACCGCCCTGACCACCAGCCTGGTCACGGCCGTCACCGCGAGCGTGCTCGCGCTGCTCGTCGGCGGTTGGGCCGCGCTCGCCGCCGCCGCGCTCAAGAAGCGCGGGCGCCGCGCCATGGACGCCCTGTTCGTGCTTCCGGTCGCGGTGCCGTCCGTGGTCGTCGGCCTCGCCGTCCTCGTGGCGTTCAGCCGGCCGCCGATGCTGCTCAACGGCACCCGCTGGATCGTGATCATCGCCCATACGATCCTGGTCACGGCCTTCGCGTACCAGTCGGTGTCCGCCGCCCTCCAGCGCCTCGACCCGGCGTACGAACAGGCCGCGGCCTCCCTCGGCGCACGGCCCGCGTACGTCCTGTGGAAGGTGAAGCTGCCGCTGCTGCTGCCCTCCCTGAATGCCGCCGCGGGCCTCTGCTTCGCCCTGTCCATGGGCGAGTTGAGCGCCACGATGATGCTCTACCCGCCGAACTGGATGCCGCTCCCGGTGCAGATCTACGCGACCACCGACCGCGGCTCCCTCTTCACCGGCTCCGCGATCGCGGTGGTCCTGATGGCCGCCACGCTGCTCGTCCTGCTGGCCATGTCGCGGATCCGCACCAAGGCCTCGTACCGCTGAAGACCCAGCTGAAGACCCATACGTAGCAACGGAGTTCATCACGCCATGCGCAAGCACACGCTCACCACCGTCGCCGCCGCCACCGGTGCTCTCGCCCTCGCCGCGACCCTGACCGGCTGCGGCGGCGGCTCCACCGCGTCCGACGAGAAGACCGTCACCGTCTACAGCGCCGACGGCCTCAAGGGCGAGAACGGCGACGGCTGGTACGACAAGGTCTTCAAGGACTTCACCAAGAAGACCGGTATCAAGGTCAATTACGTGGAGGGCGGCTCCGGCGAGATGGTGCAGCGCGCCGTCCGCGAGAAGGTCAACACCCAGGCCGACGTACTCGTCACGCTGCCGCCGTTCATCCAACAGGCCGACGAAAAGGGGCTGTTGGCGAAGTACGCACCCAAGGGCTCGGACCAGGTCGACGGCGCCGACAAGGCGGCGAACGGCACCTGGACGTCCGTCGTGAACAACTACTTCGGCTTCATCCACAACACGAAGGAGCTGAAGACCCCGCCCACCACCTGGGAGCAGCTCCTCGACGCCACGTACAAGAACAAGCTCCAGTACTCCACGCCCGGCATCGCGGGCGACGGCACCGCCCTGCTGGTCAAGGCCATGCACGACTTCGGCGGCAAGGAGCAGGCAATGGCCTACCTGAAGAAGCTCCAGGCCAACAACGTCGGCCCGTCCGCCTCCACCGGCAAGCTCGCGCCCAAGGTCGACAAGGGCGAACTCCTCGTCGCCAACGGGGACGTGCAGATGAACTACGCCCAGTCCAAGGACATGCCCAATCTCGGCATCTGGTTCCCGAAGAAGGGCTCCGGGAAGCCGACCTCCTTCGCCCTGCCGTACGCGGGCGGCCTCGTGAAGAACGCCCCGCACACCGCCAACGGCAAGAAGCTCCTGGACTTCATGCTCGACGCGAAGCAGCAGAAGCAGGTCAGCTCCGTCGGCGGCGGCTTCTCACCGCGCGCCGATGTGAAGGCCACCGACGACAGCGCCGTCGAACTCGCCAAGGTCATGGACGGCGTGCAGATCTTCGAGCCGGACTGGAACGACGTCGCCAAGAACCTCCAGACGTACGTGGACGACTGGAAGACGGCGACCGGCAGCTGAGAGGCAGCACCGGCCGCCGGCGTACGTTCCTCAGATCAGGTCGACGAGGTCCGCGATCGAGTCGGCCACCGTGGTCGGCCGGAACGGGAAGCGGTCGATGTCCGACGTGCTGGTCAGCCCGGTCAGGACGAGATACGTCGTCATCCCGGCCTCAAGGCCCGCCAGCACGTCCGTGTCCATCCGGTCGCCGATCATGGCGCTGGACTCCGAGTGCGCCCCGATGGCATTGAGCCCGGTCCGCATCATCAGCGGATTCGGCTTCCCTACGAAGTACGGGTCCTTGCCGGTCGCCTTGGTGATCAGCGCCGCCACCGAGCCCGTCGCCGGCAGCACGCCCTCCGTCGAGGGGCCGGTGTTGTCGGGGTTGGTGGCGATGAACCGGGCCCCGCCGTTGATCAGCCGGATCGCCTTGGTGAGCGCCTCGAACGAATACGTCCGGGTCTCCCCGAGGATCACGAAGTCGGGGTCCGAGTCGCTGAGGATGTAGCCGACCTCGTGCAGCGCCGTCGTCAGACCCGCCTCGCCGATCACGTACGCCGTGCCGTTCGGCCGCTGGCTGTGGACGAACCGGGCGGTGGCGAGCGCGGAGGTCCAGATGTTCTCGATCGGGACTTCCAGGCCGATGCGGTTCAGACGGGCGTGCAGGTCACGGGCCGTGTACATGGAATTGTTCGTCAGGACGAGGAACGGCTTGCCGGAGTCCCGCAGCTTCTTGATGAACGCGTCCGCGCCCGGGATCGGCACCCCCTCGTGCATGAGGACGCCGTCCATGTCGGTCAGCCACGATTCGATGGGCTTGGGCTCTGCCATGTGTGCGGACTCCTCGGCGCTCGATCGACTGACTGACTGCCATCGTATGCACCTGCCCCGTCACGTGTGACCTGCCACTGGAGCCTCTCGGGATGCGGAACGCGGCCACAAGCGTGAGCCTGACTGGAGGAGGTTCACGATGCGTGCAGGACTGCTTGCTGTCGGTATCGCGGGGGCGGCCGTCCTGGTGACCGCACCGGCCGCCGCGGCCCAGGCGGCCGAAGGGGGCGGAACGATCACCGTCACCCCGCGGTCCGCTCCCGCGGGCGCCGAGGTCGACCTGCGGGTGATCGGCTGCGACGGTGTCACCGGCAGCGCCAGTTCCGCGGCCTTCGTGTCACCGGCCCGGCTCGCGCCCTCCGCCGACGACCCCACGCTGTTCGCGGAGGCCCGCGTGAAGTCCTCCGCCGTGCCCGAGGCCTACCCGGTCTCGGTGACCTGCGACGGCGTCGAAGGCAAGGTCACCGGCACCCTCCGGGTCCTCGACGGATCCGCCGCGGGCGCCTCGCCCGCACCGTCCCCGACCGCCCCCGTGCACGCGGGCGGCGGCGGCACCGCCGAACGGCAGGCCCTCGCCGTCCACCGGGCCCCCGCGGCCGCGCCCAGCGAGGGCCCCGGCACCCGGCACGCCCTCATCGGCCTGGGCCTCGCCGCGGTCGCCGCCGTCGCCGTGGCCGTCCGCAGCGTGCGCCGCCGCAGGTCGCCCGGTTCGCCGACGAGGCGCTGAACCCGCCATGAGCGACCGGTCGCAAGGGGCCGGGCGGCTCCTCACGGGGGTCGCCTGGGTGGTGCTGCTGCTCGGCCTGTGGCTGTGGGGCCACGGCGCCACCGACCTCAACCTGTCCTCGCCGACGACCGGGGACGCGGCCGCCGTCGGCCGCCCATCGGACGTCGACCTGCCGGCCGCCCGCCGGCCGGTCGAGGGTGCGGAGCCGCGCCGCGTCGACATTCCGGCGCTGCGCGTCCAGGCACCCGTCGTGGCCCGCGGCCTGGACGGGAGCGGCGCCATCGACCCGCCGCCGTACGCGCGGGCCGGCGTCGTCGGCTGGTACGGCGACGGGGTCAAGCCGGGGGAGCGCGGCACCTCGCTGTTCGTCGGGCACGTCGACACCGAGAGTAGACCTGCCGTCTTCTACCACCTCAGCGAGGCCGAGCCCGGCGACACGGTGCGCGTGACGCGGGCCGACGGCTCCGTCGCGGAGTTCACCGTCGACGACGTCCGGGTGTTCTCCCGCGCGGACTTCGACCCGGCCAAGGCGTACGGGCCGCACAGCTCCGAGCGCGCGGAACTCCGCCTGATCACCTGCGGCGGCAGCTTCGACAAGGCCACGGGTACGTACTCCGCGAACGTCATCGTGTCCGCGTACCTGTCGGACGTGTATCGGTCGGGCGTGGACAGCGCGCCCCAGAAGGCGAGTTGAGTGCCGAGGCCCACCTGGCCCGGCCGGTAGCCGCTCCCCCCGGAGCCGCCGGCCGGGCCGGTCCTCGACCGCGCGGGCGGCGGGCTGCGGGAGGGCCCGGCCTGGCACGGGAGGCATGTGGTGGTCCGTCGATCGGACCGGCCGAGGACTGGGGCCGCTCATCACGACTTTAGAGCGCCTGGGCGGATCGGCACAGGGTGCGGTCGAGGGTTCACGGAGAGTCGGGCCTGACCCGCTCGTCGGGCAGGGTGCGGCGGATCACGGCGCGCGCGACCTGGTCGAGCGGCAGCCGGTTCGAGCGTGCGTACCGTCTCAGGGCCGTGAACGCCGCGTCCGGAGCGGTCGCCCAGCGCTCGGCGAGCATGCCCTTCGCCTGCTCGATCCGCACCCGGCTGGCCAGCGCCACGCCCAGCTGCTCGGTCAGGTCCTGGTACCGGGCCTGCACACAGTGATTGTGCAGCCCGGTGGTGGCCGCGTCGGCGAGCACCTGGGCGATCGCGAACTCGCCCTCGTACGCCGATGGTTCGGTCTGGAAGACCGCGAGCTCCCCCACCAGATCGTCGGCTCCGCGCAGCGGAACCGCGTAGGCGGAGGCGATCCCGCGGCGGCGGGCGATCGCCGTGAACGCGGGCCAGCGCGCCACGGTCGTCGCGGAGTCCAGGCTCACGGGGGCCACCGCCCGGCCGGTGCGCAGGGTGTCGTGCGCCGGGCTCGCGGGACTGTCCGGGGCCACCAACTCCCGTACAACCTCGCGGTATTGGCCCCGGTGGCTGGCCGGGGCGGGGCAGTACGGGCGGGCGAGGAGCACGCCCGCGCCCAGGGCGCCGAGCAGGTCCACGCAGTGTTCGGTCAGGCGGCGCAGATAGCGCGGCGGGTCGAAAGTGTCACGGAAGATCTCCGCATACTCCAGCAGGGCAACTGCCAGGCGCAGTTCACTCGTCTCACCGGACAAGTCGCGCCCCCTTTCACCCCGCGTATCGGAGTGTTCCTGGTCGCCGCCTACCCGAGCAGTGCCCGCTGTAACAGGTCCTTGACAAGCGGCGTACGCGCTCGTGGCGCGACAGGGGCGTATGCCACGATTGAGAGCCAGACAGTGCACCCAAGGGGGAGTGGATGTACCGGAAACTGAGGGCTGGAGCGGTCGTCGTGGGGGCGGCGCTGCTCGTGACGGCCTGTTCATCCGGCAGCGGGGACGACAACGAGGGGGACGAGTCGACGGGGCCGGTGAAGCAGCAGCCCAAGGGCGCCGACCCGTTCTGGGTGAACCCCGACAGCAAGGCGGCGAAGGCGGTCGCGGCGCTCGCGAAGGACGGCAAGGACGGCGAGGCCGCGAAGGTCCGCAAGATCGCCGAACAGCCCAGCGGCGAATGGCTGTTGCCGGAGAACGCGGAGGACCAGGCACGCGGCTTCACCGAGGCCGCCGAGAAGGCGAACAGGGACGCGCTGCTGGTCGTCTACAACATCCCGCACCGCGACTGCGGCCAGTACTCGGGCGGCGGAGCGGCGGACGGCAACGCGTACCGGGAGTTCATCGACCGGGTCGCCGCGGGCATCGGGGACCGCCCCGCGACGGTGATCCTGGAGCCGGACGCGGTGCAGCACATGGTGGACAACTGCACGCCGGAGCAGTTCCACGAGGAGCGCTACGACCTGCTCAAGGGCGCCATCGCGAAGTTCAAGTCGCTGAAGGACACGAAGGTCTACCTCGACGCGGGCAACGCGGGCTGGGGCAAGCCCGACCAGATCTACGAGCCGCTGAAACGGTCGGGCGTCGACCAGGCCGACGGCTTCTCGGTCAACGTGTCGAACTTCTACACCACCGAGGAGTCGGTCAAGTACGGCAAGGAGCTCTCGGCGAAGATCGGCAACAAGCCGTTCGTGGTCGACACGAGCCGCAACGGCAACGGGCCGTACACGGGCGGCGCCGCGGACGAACGCTGGTGCAACCCGCCGGGCCGCGCCCTCGGCGAGGAACCGACCACCAAGACCGGCGACCCCCAGGTCAAGGCCTACCTCTGGGTCAAACGCCCCGGCGAATCCGACGGCACGTGCAAGGGGGGTCCGAAGGCGGGGGAGTGGTGGGGCGAGTATGCGCTGAAGCTGGCCGGGTGAATTCAAGCCCCTGCGGCGTTTGAGCAGCATCTTTTAAGCCCCTGCGGCGATTGAGCAGGCGGCTCCCGGGCCGAACCGGGGGGGGGGGGGGGCCCCCCCCCCCCCCCCCGGGGCGGGGGCGGGCGGGGGGGGGGGGCGGCGGGGTCACGCCCCCCCGCGGGGGGCTTTCCCCCCCACATGCCCCGCCCCGCCGGCGCCCCCCCCCGCGGCTCCCGGGCCGAACCCCGGGGCTCTGCCCCGGACCCCGCGCCTCAAACGCCGGCGGGGCTGGAAAGGCCTGCTCAAACGCCGCAGGGGCTTGATCGGCCTACGGCACTCGCACCCACTGCGCCTTGCTGGGCGTCCCCTCGTCATCCGTGACGAACAGCATGTACCACCCCGACTCCACCAGCGACCGACTTCCCGGCACGGACACCGTCACCGAGTCGGCCGACTTCTTCAGATCGAGCGCGATCGACGTCTGGTCCACATCCGTCACATGCGTCGACGCACTTGGCCGAATCAACCGAGCCGTCTTGATGGACGACGCGTGCTCCGTCTTGTACGTCGCCGAGCCGCCACGCCGGATCGTCTTCTGACCGCCCTCCAGGGACGGCCGTGAGTCCCGGTACAGATACGGCGGCGTGTACATCTCGATGCGCTGCTCGAACGTGCCCGGCTTGGTGTTCGCCTTGTCCGCGTAGAGCGAGTCCGAGCCGAAGAACAGCACCCGTCCGTCGGGCAGCAGCAGCGACCCCGAGTGGTAGTTGCGGCCCACGTTCGGGTCGGCGACCTTCTTGAGCGTGTTCTTCTTCGTGTCGTAGAGCCTGGCCTCGAGGATGTTGGTGTCGCCGCGCCCGCGGTAGTCCTCCGAGCCCCCGGAGACGAGAACCGAGTCGTCGGGCAGGATCGAGGCCTGCGGGTACCGGGTCCCCTTGTCCAGCTTCGGACCGTCCACGAACTTCGGGTTCGTGTCCTTCAGGTCGACGAGCCGGGTCTTCTTGCTGGAGAGTTTGGACTCGCCGACGCCACCGCCGCCGATCACCATGTACTTCTGGTCCTGCGCGGGCGGCAGTTCGACGGTATTGGCCGTCTCCAGCCTGTCCGGGTCGGAAAGCCCGGGAATCTTCTGGAACTTATTGGTCGTCAGATCCCAAATACCGGGCTTGCGGCCGACGTTGTCGGGTCCGTAACCCGCATTCGCGCCCGAGTAGAAGATCTTCCCGTTCTCCATCTGGAACAGCGCGGGATACGTCGGGAACTGGCGGACGTCCTTCAGATACGTCCACTTCTTCGTCTTCGGGTCGTAGACCTCGTTCTTGCCCGGGACCAGCTGCCCGATCTCGTCGAGCCCGGACACGGAGAGGACCTTGCCGTCGGAGAGCGTGGTCAGCGTCGGGTACCAGCGCGCCTCGTTCATCGGGTCGACCTTGATGTACTTCTCGGCGACCGGGTCGAACTCGTAACTGTCCCTGATCCCCTGGAAGTCCTTCTTGTCCAGGGCGAGCTTCTGTGCGATGCCGTACACATTGCGCGCGTCCTGGCCGGTCAGACCCTGCACCCGGTAGTTGTCCTGGGTGCCGGTCTCGTACTTGGCGCCGCGCCGCTGCGCTTCCACGTACACCCGGCCGAGGCCCGGCTCATTGCGCAGGAACCGGCCGGTCGCCTTGTCGAAGACCTTCTTGGCGCGCTCGACCGTGATGTTGTCCTTGGCGACGAACGACTTGCCGTTCTCCTTGCCGGTGAAGACCGTGCCCGCCTTGATGGTCCTGGGCGCGTCCGGGTCCTCGTTGTGCACGATCATCAGGCCGCCGGCCTTGGTGACGTCGCCCTTGAGTTTCTCGTAGCGCTTGGTGCCGCCCGCGATCAGCAGATTGCCGTTGGCCAGCTGCGTATGTCCCGTGCAGAACAGGTCGGTCGGCGTGGGAATCTTCTTGATGGTCTTCTTCACCGGGTCGTAGATCCGGGTGTCGAACTTCTTCGCGTCGAAGTTCTTCTGGTTGTTCCCCGACCCGGCGACGAGCAGGATCTTCCCGGTGTGCAACAGCGCCGCGTGAATCGTGTTCAGGCGCATGTCCTGGGGGAAATCGATGACGTCCCAGTGCCCGTTCTCGGCCTTGTACTCCGGTTTGTTGATCTTGTACTCGTGATACTTGGCCGACCCGAAGCGGTACAGCCAGGGTCCGTTCATCCCGGCCAGCGCCAGGACCACCACCGTGCCGATGACTATGCGCCGGGCACGGCGGCGGCTCGCACCGTCTTTCACTTGTTGTGTCCCCCCAGGGAAATCTGTGTGGTCTGTTCGTTGCCCCAGTCCACCCGCGTGCCCCCGTCATGCGGCTGGGCGGCCCAACTGGGCTTCTGCTGGGGCGCGGTGTGCGCCGCCCGCGCGGGCGCCGCCCGCTCCGACTGCTCGGGGGGCTCCTGCTGCGGGGTCTGCGCGGGCGGCTTCGGCTTCTTCTTCTCCTGGCGGAGCATGTAGCGCCACGCGAACATCGGGGCCGCGGTGATCAGCAGGGCGAAGCAGGCCCAGGTGATCATCGCCGGGTGGGAGTGGCCGAAGTAGAAGCCGGCACCGATCGAGCCGCCGAAGATCAGGATGAAGTACCAGTGGTAGCGGAAGGTCCCGAACCAGCGGTCGGGGCTCGCCGAATCGCCCTTGGGGGTCACCACGAACTTGCTCTTGCGGCGCAGCACGGCGTCGAAGAGCGCCTTCGCGTACAGCGGCGCCGACAGTGCGGACATCACCATGCCGGCCACACCGCCCGAGCCCTCCGGCTCGTGCGGCGAGACGTTGTGCCGACGGTTCCAGATGTAGAGGCCGATCTGCAGCGCCGAGGCGTTGCCGTACAGCATCAGCCAGACCGTCGGGTCGATGTTCACACCCGAGGCGCCGAGACCCAGGAACAGCGCACAACTCAGCGCCGCCAGGATCCAGTTCATGGCGGCCATCGGGTAGAAGATGATCATCATCGTGTAGTTGAAGAGCTTGCTCGGCGGGAGCGTGAAGAAGCCCTTCCAGTACTGCTTGAGGATCGTCTCGTAGGTACCACGTGACCAGCGCATCTGCTGCGTGAAGAAGTCCGTCCAGGCGCTGGGGCCCTCGCCGACCGCGAGCACGTCCGGCGTGTATACGGAACGCCACTTCTTGCCGGTGGAGGGGTTGCGGTGCCGGTGGATCTCGAAGCCGGTCGCCATGTCCTCCGTGATGGAGTCGTACAGGCCGCCGATCTGCTTGAGCGCGCTGATGCGCACGGCGTTGGACGTGCCGACGAACATGGGTGAGCCGTAGCGGTTGCCGGCCCGCTGGATCAGCGCGTGGAAGAGGAACTGCTGCGACTCGGCGGCCTTGGTGATGAAGTTGTCGTAGTTGCCGTAGACCTGGGGGCCGATCACGAACCCCACGTCGGGGTCGCGGAAGAAGCCGAGCATCCGCTCCAGGTAGTTGGGCAGCGGGACGTGGTCGGTGTCGACGGAGGCGAAGTACTCGTACTCGTCCCCGTGCGCGTCCAGCCAGGCGTTGTAGTTGCCGTGCTTGGTCTTGGCGCGGTGCGGGCCCTTCGGCTGGTTCCACTTCTCAACTCCCTTGCGGGAGAAGTGGTGTACGCCGAGCCGCTCGCAGACCTCCTTGACCTCGGGGTCGTCGCCCTCGTCGAGCAGCCAGACGTGCAGCAGGCCCCGGTGGCGCAGCTTCACGGCCGCCTCCAGGGTCTTCGTCACCATCTCGAGCGGCTCCTTGCCGGGCACGAACGAGGTGAGGAACGCGACGCGGGTGCCGGTCTCCGGCACGACCGGGATCGGGTCGCGGGCGACCAGCGTCGCGTGCGCGTTCGACAGCACGTTCATGCAGCGGAAGAACTCGATGAGCCCGATCGCCACCAGCATCACGATGTCGAGTGCGGGCAGGAAGTCGTAGGCGGGGTAGTCCCGTTCGGTCCAGTGCGCGGGCTGGAGCAGCCAGAACAGCAGGACGAGCGAGAGCAGCGGGGCCGCGCCCAGCATCAGCGCGGCGCGGATCCTGTGTGGCTCCTGTGAGAGCAGCGAGCGGTAGCGCACCTTGTACGGCTTGTTCGGATCGGGCTGGGTCAGTGGCCCGGCGAGCCGGCTGTAGTGCTCGTAGTCGTAGCGCGGCAACGATTTCCTGATGCGCCGGAAACCACCCGTGCGGTGCGGTGGCACTCGCAGCTGGGTCGTCTCGGACGGGTCGAATTCCCGCTCTGGCCGGGCGCCCGTCGGCGTCGACGTCATGAGTCATCCCCCCGCACGCGTCACCGCGTGGTCGTCGGTCCTGCGCCCGGGAACGGGCCCCCTGACCGTGCCCCCGGACGTATCACTGGCGGGCCACCGTCCCACCCTTACCTATTTACATAAGACTGGTACGGCGGCCTTCCGGTTGCATGATGCCCCCCTCGACATCGCTTCATGAGCGGGGCCCCCTCCCCGCGTGCTCCGCAACCGGCTCGGGCCCGGTGTGACACGGTGCCCATTTCAACTGCCTTGTACCGTAAGCATCTTGGGAGCCAATGGCTCCATGACAGAGTGCTGTGACCCGGTTCATGATCGCAAGGCCGATACGCAGCGAAACGTGCGGTTTACGCCCCGGCCTCTTGCCTCCGGCCCGCGCGACCTCATCCGCCGAACCGGCGTTGCGGCCTCGGGGCTCCGCCCCGGACCCCGCGCCTCAATCGCCGGCGGGGCTTGAATGCGAAAGGCCCCCCGCCGTAGCGAGAGGCCTTCGTTTCTGTGCGCCATCAGGGACTCGAACCCCGGACACGCGGATTAAGAGTCCGCTGCTCTAACCAACTGAGCTAATGGCGCCGGTTGACTCGCACAACTTTACCCGACCCTCTGGGGTGCCTTTGACCACTCGACACGCCGGGAGGAAGGGTGAAATCTGGCGATTTCAATCATTCAGACCGTCAACATGCGATTTGCCGGGACAGTTGAGACGCTTCCAGCGTGCGGAATCGAGGCTCGTTATTCCAAAGTCCGGCACCGGAGTGTGAGGGGAATCGCATGGAGCGGATGGAGCACGGGGACACGGCGGAGCCGATGGGCGCCCCGGTCTTCGAGGACGTCGACCCGGCCGAGGACTGCGACTGCGCGGGCTGCGCCGAGTGGCGGCGCGCGATGCCGGGCCCGGTGCGGACCAAGGCGGGGGCCCGGCACGCCCTGGTCCTCGCCGCCGCCGCGGGCACCGTCATCGGCGGCCTCCAGACCACCCCGGCGGCCGCGGCCGAACACCACGAGGCCAGGCCACTGACCCCGCCCCCGGGCGACGGGGCCGGCGCGACACCGCAGGGCGGCAGCGGTCCACTGCACGGAGCACCCGCCCCGGCCGCCGGATCCGTGTCGATGGTCCAGTCCACGACGCTGCGCAAGACCTCCCGGACCGCGATCCTCGACCGCGCCAGGAAGTGGGTCGAGGCCAAGGTCCCGTACAACATGAACAAGTACTGGAAGGACGGCTACCGCCAGGACTGCTCGGGCTTCGTGTCCATGGCCTGGGGGCTGCCGGGCAACGAGTGGACCGGCTCCCTCGCCCAGTACGGCACCCGGATCACCAAGGCGCAGCTGCAACCCGGCGACATGCTGCTCTTCCACAACCCGGCCGACCCGGAGAAGGGTTCGCACGTCACGATCTTCGGCGGCTGGACGGACGCGTCCCGCACCCGGTACATCGCGTACGAGCAGACCAAGCCGGGCACGCGGGTGCAGTCCACCCCGTACGCGTACTGGAGTCACTCGAGCAGCTACCGCGCGTACCGGTACAGGGCGGTCTCGGGCGGCAGTTCGGGTTCTGGTGCGTCGACGACGAAGTTCCCCGGCGCCAAGTACTTCGGCCCCGGCAAGAACAACGCGCACGTGACGCGGCTCGGCAAGATGCTCGTCGAGCGGGGCGGCAAGCGGTTCTACCGGGTCGGGCCGGGACCGCGATGGAGCGAGGCCGACCGCAAGGCCACGCGCGCGTTCCAGCGTGCGCAGGGCTGGCGCGGCTCGGCGGCGGACGGCATCCCGGGGCCCACGACCTGGTCGTATCTGTCGACCGGGCAGGGGCGGAGCATCCCGTCCGCCGGGAGCGGGAGCGGGAGCGGGAGCGGGAGTGGCGGCGCCGAGCGGACCGGGGCCTCCGGCTTCCCCGGTAAGGCGAAGTTCCGGCCCGGCGCGGAGAACTCCGACGTCACGCGGCTCGGCAAGCAGCTCGTGAAGAAAGGATTCGGCAAGTTCTACCGCCATGGCCCGGGACCGCGTTGGAGCGAGGCGGACCGGCGCAACGTCGAGGCCTTCCAGCGGGCCCAGGGCTGGCGCGGCAAGGCGGCCGACGGCTACCCCGGCCCCGAGACCTGGCGCCGGCTGTTCTCGTGACGACCGAAACAGCCGAGGGGCGT
>NZ_JBIWLG010000014.1:173110-242547 GCF_044766085.1 Streptomyces sp. NPDC102360
GCCGGCTCGCCATGGCTCCGAAACGGCCGAGGCGCGTCCGGCTCGCCATGGCTCCGAAACGGCCGAGGCGCGTCCGGCTCGCCATGGCTCCGAAACGGCCGAGGCGCGTCCGGCTCGCCATGGCTCCGAAACAGCCGAGGGTGGCCGGCTCACCACGGCTCGTGAACGCAACGCGGAGGGTTCCTTGAGCGAAACCGACGGAGGGGCGCGCGCCGCGCGGCTCATTCGCAACGAGTCCACCACCGAGATCCCGGTCCACCTCCTCTTCCGCGACGACCCGGACCCGGTCGCCGTGCCGCTGCGGCCCGCCGTGGTCACCAAGGCCCAGGTCGAGCGCGCGACCACGAAGACCCCGAACCGTCCCGCGCCCGCCCGCACGCCGCGCCGGCCCGCACCCTCCGTCGACCCCGATCTGGAGGAGCGGTCCTGCCGGGCGCTGCCCGGTGCCCTCGGAGTGTTCGGCGGGGCGGTGGGCGCGGCCGGGGCCGCGGCCGCGGTCGGCTGGGCGGGTGCGCTGCCCCGGATCATGACCGACCTCGCGGGCATCGACGGCTACGCGGGCGCCGGGTTCGGGCCCGCGCAGTGGGCGGCGCTCGCCGGGTCGGGCGCGCTCGCCCTGTTCGGCGTCGGCGGGCTCGCGCGCGGGCGCACCGGCGGGGCCTGGGTGCTCACGCGCTTCGGCCGCTACCGGGGAAGCGTGCGCAGGGCGGGGCTGCTGTGGCTGAACCCGCTGCTCGTGCGCCGCCGGGTCGACCTGCGTCTTCGGCACTGGCGCAGCGAGCCGATGCCGGCGGTCGACACCAATGGCGAGGCGCTGCGCGTCGTCGTGCTCGTCGCCTGGCGGATCAAGGACACGGCGCGGGCGACGCTCGGTACCGAGGACCACGAGACGTATCTGCGCGAGTGCGTGGAGGCGGGCCTCGCACGGGTGCTGTCCCGGCTGCCCGCCGTGGTCGGCGACCGGGACGCGCCCGTGCTGCGCAACGCCGAGGCCCTCGGCGATCTGCTCACCCGGCGCCTCGCCGAGGACGCGGCGCCGGTCGGCATCGAGGTGTTCTCGGCGCAGCCCACACGGATCGAGTACGAGCCGGAGGTGGCCGCGGCGATGCGGCGCCGCCGGATCGCGGCCCTCGACGCGCGGCGCCGCGACACGGTCCTCACCTCGGTCGTCGACTCGGTGGAGGACACCGTGACGCGGCTGACGGCGCGCGGTCTCGTCGATCTCGACGACTACGAGCGCAAGTTGCTCGTGAAGGACCTGACGGTGGCGTTCTACACGGGCCGCGGGGAGTGAGGCTCCGGGGGTGAGCGGAAGGGGCCGTGCCGGGAATCGCGATTGGTCTGGACATGTCCAACTCGCGGTTCTACATTGTGCGTTGGTCTAGACCTGAACTATCCGAACCATCGCTGTGCGCACGGCTTCCGGCACTCCCAACACCCCCCAGGAGCGGCAGCATGCGAAAGACCTCGAAGCGTACGAAGGCGTACGCGGCCCTGCTCGGCCTGACGACCGCGGGAGCGTTCGCGCTCTCCGCGGGCGGTGCCAGCGGGCACGGCTACACCGACCTGCCCGTCAGCAGACAGAAGCTGTGCGCCAACGGCGGCGTCAGCGGCTGCGGCGACATCCAGTGGGAGCCGCAGAGCGTCGAGGGCGCCAAGGGCTTCCCGGCGGCGGGACCCGCCGACGGCAAGATCTGTTCGGCCGGGCACGGCAACTTCAGCGCGCTCGACGCGGCCAAGCAGCCGAACGGGAACGCCTGGCCGGCCACGAAGGTGACGGGTGGTCAGAGCCAGACGTTCCGCTGGCAGTTCACCGCGCGGCACTCGACCACGGACTTCCGCTACTACATCACCAAGGACGGCTGGGACCAGAGCAAGCCGCTGACCCGGTCGGCGCTGCAGACCGCGCCGTTCCTCACGGTTCCGTTCAGTGGGCAGCCGCCGGCGACGCTGTCGCACTCCGGCACGTTGCCCTCCGGGAAGTCGGGGCATCACGTGATCCTCGCGGTGTGGACCGTTGCGGATACGGCGAACGCCTTCTACGCGTGCTCGGACGTCACGTTCTGAGCCCGCGGCCCCGGTGTGCCGCCCCACGGTGCACCGGGGCCTCCGGGCCCCACGCCTCGGGGCTCCGCCCCGGACCCCGCGCCTCAAACGCCGGCGGGGCTGGAAAGACCTGCTCAAACGCCGCAGGGGCTTGAAGGGGCTGCTCGGGCGCCGTGGAGGTCAGGCATAGGGCTCCACATCTGACGGGTCGTCAATTACCGTCCTCGTCATGGGAACCATGACGAGGCACACCTTCGCGGAACTCATTCAGGAGCGCTGGGGTGACCACAGGGTTGGGCTCGCGTATGAGGATCAGGTGTTCAGCCATCACCAGGTCGCGGCCGGGGCGGCGGCCCGTGCGGCGCTGCTCGGTGAGTTGCTGCCGAGGGCGGCGGACCCCCATATCGGCCTGCTCCTCGACAACACCCCAGAATTTCCCCAGTGGTTGGGCGCTGCCGCGCTCTCCGGCGCCGCCGTCGCCGGCCTCAACCCGACGCGGCGCGGCGCCGAACTCGCCCGCGACATCACGCACACCGAGTGCCGTGTCCTGGTCACCGAGCGGGCCCACCTTCCCCTGCTCGACGGTCTCGACCTGCCGGGTATCCGGATCCTCGTGACCGACACCGGCGCGTACGAGGAGCTGCTCGCGCCCTACGAAGGGGTGAAGCCGGAGGCCGACGACCGGGTAGGGCCCGACACCCGCATGCTGCTCTACTTCACGTCCGGCTCGACCGGGGCCCCGAAGGCGGCGCTGTGCACGCAGGGCCGGCTGGCGGCGGCCGGGCAGTCCCTGGTGGCGAACTTCGGGGTCCGCCGGGACGACGTGCACTACATCTGCATGCCCCTCTTCCACGGCAACGCGGTCATCGCGGACTGGGCGCCGGCCGTCGCGGCGGGGGCGGGGGTCGCGCTCCGCCGCCGCTTCTCGGCCTCCCGATTCCTGGGCGACGTACGCCGGTTCGGGGCCACGTACTTCACCTACGTGGGCCGGGCCGTCCAGTACATCCTGGCCACCGAGGAGCGGCCGGACGACCGTGACAATCCCCTCCGGGTGGGTTTCGGCACGGAGGCCGGGGCCGTGGACGCGGCGCGGTTCGAGGAACGGTTCGGGGTGCGGCTCGTCGAGGGGTACGGGTCCTCGGAGGGCGGCGCCGCGGTGCAGCGCACGGCCGGTACCCCGGCGGGCGCGATCGGCCTGGCGGCCCCCGGCAGCGACCTCGCGGTGCTCGACCCTGAGACGAAGACGGAGTGCCCGCCGGCCCGTTTCGACGAGGGCGGGCGCCTGCTCAATGGCGCGGAGGCCATAGGGGAGCTGGTGAACCGGGGCCGCTCGCCCTTCGAGGGCTACTGGCGCAACGACGCCGCGTACGCGGAGCGCGTCCGCGAACACGGCTGGTACTGGACCGGCGACCACTTCTACCGGGATGCCGAGGGGTTCCTCTACTTCGCGGGGCGCGGCGACGACAAGATCCGCGTCGACAGCGAGAACCTCGCCCCCGCCATGATCGAGAACATCCTCGCCCGCTGGCCGGACGCGGCGGCCGTCGCGGTCTACGGGGTGCCGGACCCGGTGGCGGGTGACCAGGTGATGGCGACGGTCGCGCTCCACGAAGGCCGCACCTTCGACCCGGCCCGCCTCGACGCCTTCCTCCACTCCCAGCCCGACCTCGGTACGAAGATGGCGCCCCGGTTCGTCCGGGTGGTGGAGCGGATGCCGGTCACCGCGACGAACAAGGTGCGGCGGGGGGAGCTGCGCCGCGAGGGCTTCTGGGGCGGCGGCGACCTGTGGTGGCACCCACCGGGCGCCCCCGCCTACCGCCGCCTGACCACCGACGACCACGCGGCCCTGACGACGGAGTACCGGGAGCACGGCCGCGCGGACCTCCTCACGCCCCCGTGACACCGGTGGTCAAAAGCACCCCCAGGGGCCAGGTAGTATTTACCTCGTCAACCGGCGCCATTAGCTCAGTTGGTTAGAGCAGCGGACTCTTAATCCGCGTGTCCGGGGTTCGAGTCCCTGATGGCGCACCTGAAGACAAGGCCTCTCGCTACTGCGGGAGGCCTTCGTCATGTCCGCCGTCGTTGCGGCCGCGGGGCTCTGCCCCGGACCCCGCGCCTCAATCGCCGGCGGGGCTGGAAATACCAACCGCCGGCGGGGCTTGATCTATCAAGCCCCGCCGGCGATTGAGGCGATCTTTCAAGCCCCTGCGGCGATTGAGCAGGTTCTTTGAGCCCCTGCGGCGATTGAGCAGCGGGGTCCGGGGCGGAGCCCCGAGGCCGTGACGCCGGTGTGGCGTCAGATCGCCAAGGACAGGAGGACCGGCGCCGCCTCCTTGTTGAGCTGCTCCGCCGCATCGTGCAACCGATGCGCATGCTCAAGCGGCAGCGAAAGCGCCAGACACCCCACGGACGCCCCCGCCGTGATGGGAACCGCGGCGCACACCGTGCCCACCGCGTACTCCTGAAGATCGAGCACCGGCACCGTCGACGGCTGCGCCGCGAGCCGGGACAGCAGCACCTTCTCGCTGGTGATCGTGCGCGAGGTGAGCCGCGCCATCTTGTGGCGGGAGAGGTGGTCGCGCCGCCCGTTCATGTCCAGCTGCCCCAGGAGGCTCTTGCCGATCGCGCTCGCGTGCGCCGAGACGCGGAAGTCCACCCACTCGTTGACCGCGGGCGTCTGCGGCCCCGTCGCGATCTGCGTGATCCGGATCTCCCCGTCGACGTAACGGCTCATGTAGACCGCCGCGCCCACGTCGTCCCGCAGCCGGTCGAGCGTGGCCTGGAGCTTGGCGGTGAGCGCGGCCGCCTGGCCCTCCGCGGCGCCGAGCCGGGTCAGGGTCTCGCCGGTGATGTACGCCCCGTCGGCGATCTGCTGGACGTACCCCTCGCGGCGCAGCATGCGCAGCAGGACCGTCAGCTGGTCGGCGGGCAGCCCCGTGGCGCTCGCCAGTTCCGTGTCGGTGATGCCCACGCCTCGGTGCGCGACGGTCTCCAGCACGCGCAACGCGTGCTGCACCGCCTCGTGCGGCTGGTGCGGGGTCGCACCCTGCTCGTGCTTCAGCGCCACGGTTCTTCCCCCTGCATGGACCGGTTCCGGACAGCTGGGCCGAGGTTCACGATAGCCGCCAACACCCCTTTCGGGGGCGGCGGTTGGGGAGATTGATGGCGCGTTCCGTGCCTCTCAGCAGGAACGCGCCACCGTGGCATATGCCAAAGTCATGCACCAGTCCGTGAGCGGCTGGTCACAGGACCGCGCTCAGGAACTCCCTGGTGCGCTCGTGCTCCGGCTCCCCGAACATCTTCTCCGGCGAACCGGACTCGATGATGCGCCCCGAGTCGAACATCAGGACCTGGTCCGAGATGTCACGGGCGAAGTTCATCTCGTGCGTGACGCACAGCATGGTGATGTCCGTGGTGCGCGCGATGTCGCGGAGGACGTCGAGCACGCCCGCCACCAGCTCCGGGTCGAGCGCCGACGTGACCTCGTCCAGGAGCAGCACCTGCGGCCGCATCGCGAGCGCGCGGGCGATCGCCACACGCTGCTGCTGGCCGCCGGAGAGCTGCGAGGGGTACGCCTCGCAGCGGTCGCCGAGCCCGACCATGTCGAGCAACTCCTTGGCCCGCTGCTCCGCCTCGTCCTTGGGCAGGCCGAGCACGTTGACCGGGGCCTCGGTGATGTTGCGCAGCACGTTCATGTTCGGGAACAGATTGAACTGCTGGAAGACCATCCCGATGTTCTTGCGGATCTCGCGGATGTGCTTCTCGCCGGCCTGGACGAGCTTGCCGTCCCGCTGCTCGTGCGTGAGGTACTCGCCGCCGACCTTGATGGTGCCCTCGTCGGGCTTCATCAGCGTCATCAGGAGCCGCAGGATCGTGGTCTTGCCGGATCCGGACGGGCCGATCAGCGTGACGTGCTTGCCGGAGTCGACGGAGAAGTCCAGGTTGTCGAGCACGGTGTTGCTGCCGAACCGCTTGGTGACCTTGTCGAAGCGGATGAGCTCGCTGCCGTCGACGGCAGGATTCGGGATTTCCTGGGAAGTGCTGCTGTCAGCGGACAAGACGACGCTCCAAAACTCGCAGAAGAAGAGAGGCCGGGTAGGCGATGACGATGAAGGCGACACCGACGATGCTGATGGCCTCGTAGGTGAAGGTGGTCTGGCTGAAGCCCTGGGCCTCGCCCAGCATGTCCAGCGCACCGATCGCCATGATCTGCGGCGATTCCTTCAGCATGACGATCACGTAGTTGCCGAGCGCGGGGATCACCCTGCGCACGGCCTGCGGCAGGATCACCGCGCGCCAGGTGCGCCCCTTGGGGAGGTTCAGCGCCTTGGCCGCCTCCCACTGGCCGACGGGCACGCCTTCAATACCGGCCCGGTAGACCTCGGACGTGTACGTCGAGTAGTGCAGGCCGAGCCCGACGATGCCGGTGACCAGCGGGGACATCGAGATGCCCCAGGAGGGAACGACGTAGAACAGGAAGAACAGCTGCACCAGGAGCGGGGTGTTCCGGATGAACTCGGTGACCACCGTCACCGGCCAGCTGATCCACTTCTGCTCCGAGCGCTGGGCGATCGCCCACACCAGGCCGAGGGCGAAGGCGATGATCGCGCCCCAGACGAGGGCCTGGAGCGTGACGAGTACGCCGTCCCAGAACTGCGGCATGAAGTCCGCGACGTTGGACCAGTCCCAGTTCACTTGGCACCTCCGGCACCGGTGACGGCGTCGATCGTCGACTTGGAGCGCATACCGCCGAGGAACACGCGCAGTCCGCCCTGCTCGGGCGCCTGGCCGACGCGGCTCTTGGCGTGCCGCTCAAGCAGGCGCATGAGGCGGGTGAAGACGAAGGCGAAGACGAAGTACAGGACGAGCAGCAGCGTGTAGACCGGCGCGCTGTCACCGGAGACGAGCCGCTTGAGGTTGCCCGCGAACGTCATGTCGGCCACCGCGATGAGGGACACCAGCGAGGTTCCCTTGAGCAGCTCGATCAGCAGGTTGTTGAACGGCGGGATCATCTCAGGCCAGGCCTGCGGGATCTCGATGCGGCGCAGGCGCTGGGCGCGCGTGAAGTTGAGGGCGATGCCGGCCTCGCGCTGGGCGGGCGGCACCGCGGCGAGTGCGCCGCGCACGATCTCCGAACCGTAGGCACCGTAGGTGATGCTGAGCGCCAGGATGCCCGCGAACATCGGTTGGAAGCTGATGTGGAACAGCATCGGCACGGTGAACGCGATCCAGAACATGAAGACCAGCGAGGACGTGCTGCGGAAGATCTCGAAGTACGCCCCGGACAGGAACCGCACGACCCATACGTTCGAGGTGCGCAGGACGCCGATGATGAACGCGATGACGAAGGCGAAGAGCGCGCTGAGGACCGTGATCTCGAGCGTGATCCAGATACCCGGCAGGAACCAGTTCTCGAAGAACTTGGCGGACATCATGAGGC
The DNA here is from genome assembly GCF_044766085.1 of Streptomyces sp. NPDC102360. Classification (NCBI taxonomy): domain Bacteria; kingdom Bacillati; phylum Actinomycetota; class Actinomycetes; order Kitasatosporales; family Streptomycetaceae; genus Streptomyces; species Streptomyces sp. NPDC102360. The sequence continues at coordinate 180,597 of NZ_JBIWLG010000014.1, forward strand.
GGCTCCCTTGGCAGGGGGGCAGAGTTTCTCGACCGTGAGGTCGGTCATCTCCTTCTCGGTGAAGCCGAAGGGCCGCATGATGCGCAGGAGTTCACCGCTGTCCTTGAGCTTGTGCAGCTCCTTGTTGAACGCGTCGCGCAGGTTCATCTCCGACTTCCGGAACGCGAATCCGCCCGCTCCGTAGACCGGCTTTCCGTCCACGTAGGGCTGGAAGGGGGCGACGCCCTCGACCCCGCTCTTGCCCTTGATCACCCTGCGGACCGTGACGGCCGTGCCGGCGAAGGCGTCGACTCGGCCCTGACGCACGGCGTCGAGCCCGGCGACCTGGTCGGGCAGGATCAGCATGTCCTTGATGCCCAAGGCCTTGGCGGTATCGATCTCCGCGTAGGCCGTGCCCGTCGCGAACTTCAGCTTCTTCTCCGCGATTTCCTTGTACGTCTTGATGCCGTGCGGGTTGCCCTTGCGCACGATGAACGAGTCGGGCATCAGGTAGTCGGGGTCCGAGAACAGCACCTGCGCACAGCGGTCCGGGTTGATGTACATCCCCGCCGACACCACATCGAACTGCTGGGCCTGGGTCAACCCCGGAATCAGGGCGCTGAACTGGGTCGGTACCGCCTTCACCTTGGGTACACCGAGGCGCGGGAAAATCACCTTGGCGATCGCCGGCGCCTCCCCGGTGACCTCGCCGTTCGCGTCGATATAGCCGAACGGGACCTCGCCCGCCACGCCGATCCTGACCTCGCCCGCGTCGCGCAGCCGGTCCAGCAGATCCCCGCCCTCGACCTTCCCCTCCTCCGGCACGCGGCTACAGGCCGATGCGCCGAACACACCCAGCGCCGCCGCTCCCGCACCGTAGAGCAGAGAGCGGCGGCGTACTGGTCTGGCGATGAATCCCTCATTGTTACCAAGTGGTGGAGCCATGGCGCGCCATTACCCGGAGCCCCGAGAGGTATGCCTATCGTTTTCAGCCCTTGATAAAGCCGAGATCTGAATTCACTGCAATCCGGCCATATCCCAACTTCACGCGATTCAGGCCGTATTGGGACTGGCGTGACTCGCCACTCCGGCCTCGTACAACGCGTGCGCGCTCCGGAGTACGAGATCGTCCCTGTGCCGCGCGGCCACGAGCTGGAGGCCGACCGGAAGACCGTCCCCGTCGAGCCCCACGGGTACGGAGGCGGCGGGCTGCTGGGTCAGGTTGAAGGGGTACGTGAACGGGGTCCAGCCCGTCCACCGGCGCAGCCCCGACCGTCGCGGAACCTCAACTCCCGCCTCGAACGCGGTGATCGGCACGGTCGGCGTCACCAGCAGGTCGTACGTCGAGTGGAAGGCGCCCATCCGCCGCCCGAGTTCCATCCGCGCGTCGACCGCCGCCAGATAGTCGAGCGCGCTGTACCGCGCGCCCCTGGTGCATATCTCCCGCAGCCCCGGGTCGAGCAACTGCCGCTTGGACGCAGGGAGATGCTGCACCACGCGCGCCGCCCCGCTGAACCACAGGGTGTGGAACGCCTCCACCGGATCCGTGAAGTCCGGATCCACTTCCTCGACGTACGCGCCGAGTTCGGCGAGCCGCGTCACCGCCGCGCGCACCACCGAAGCGACGCCGGGCCGCACCGCGACCTGACCGCCCAGCGTCGGCGAGTACGCGACCCGCAAACCGCGCACCCCGCCGTGCAGCGCGTCCCGGAAGCCGCCGGACGGCGGTCCGGAGGCCGACCAGTCCCGCGGGTCGGGGCCCGAGATCACATCCATCATGAGCGCCGCGTCGGCCGCCGTGCGGGCCAGCGGCCCCACGTGCGACAGCGTCCCGAAAGCGGACGCCGGGTACAGCGGCACCCGCCCGTACGTCGGCTTGAGGCCGAAGATCCCGCAGAACGAGGCCGGGATCCGCACCGAACCCCCGCCGTCCGTACCCAGCGACAGCGGTCCCGCCCCCACCGCGACCGCCGCCGCGCTCCCGCCGCTCGAACCACCCGCCGTACGCGAGGTGTCGTACGGATTGCGGGTCGCGCCCGACAGCGGTGAGTCGGTCACGCCCTTCCAGCCGAACTCGGGCGTCGTCGTCTTGCCGACGAGGACCGCGCCCTGCTCGCGCAGCCGGGCCACGGAGGGGGAGTCCTCGTCCCAATTACCTTCCGCGTTCCCTTCCGCGGAGACGGTTCTGGAGCCGCGCAGCGTCGGCGCGCCCTTCTGCAGCAGGATGTCCTTCACCGACACCGGCACCCCGTCGACCAGGCCCGTCGGCTCGCCCGCGCGCCACCGCCGCGCGCTCTCCTCCGCCTGGGCGAGCGCCCCTTCCGCGTCGACCCGCACGAACGCGTTCAGCGCCGGGTCCGTCTCCTCGATCCTCGCGAGCACGGCGCGCGTCGCGTCGACCGGACTGAACTCTCCCTTGCGATATCCCTCGATGAGGTCCTGCGCGGTCAGTCCGATGAGCTCGCCCGTCATCCGCCCTCCAGCACCAGCGCTCGCGATACGTTGCCGGGGACGACCTACCCAGGATCACCTCGTCAGGCACGGACATCGCGGGGAAACCGTCCGGCAATGAAGATCCGCTTTCCTGGACGCGAGAAGTCGGGAACAGCCACCTATTTCGTGAACACCGGAAAGATCACCGGAAAGGTCCACGGCACCTGCCGACATGTGCGGATTGACCCCGCAGGCACCGGAACCTACCGTCGACAACAGAGGTACTCAACCGGGTTCCTGCACCTTGTTTCGCGCTGTCGCTGTCCCGACGTCCCGGCGGTTCGCCGGCTCAAGCACCACACCGGCATTGATCAGTCAGCTGAACATGGGGCCTGCTCATGGACGTCTCATTCCTGGGGGGACCGAAACCGCAGCGCGGTGTGGGCGTCGTCGCCCCGTTCGACTTCGCTCTCGACCGCGAGCTGTGGCGCTGGGTGCCCGACCACATCTCCCTCCATCTCACCCGTACGCCGTTCGTACCCGTCGAGGTCGGCCTCGATCTGGCGCGGCTCGTCAGCGAGCACGAGACGCTCGGCGAGGCGGTGCGTGCGCTCGGCGCCACCGGTCCTGAAGTCCTCGCGTACGCCTGCGCCTCCGGCAGCTTCGTCGGCGGTGTCGCGGGGGAGCGGGCGCTGTGCGCGGCGATGCGGCGGGCCGGCGAGCTGCCCGCCGTGACCACGTCGGGCGCCATGCTCCAGGCCCTGGCCGAGGTGGGCGCGCGCCGCGTCGCACTCGTCACGCCCTATACGCGCTCGGTCACCGAATCGCTGGAGGAGTATCTGGCGGAGGCGGGCATCACGGTCACCGGGCGGGCCTTCCTCGGTCTGACCCGGCACATCTGGAAGGTGCCCTACCGGGACGTGGCGGCGATGGCCAGGGAAGCGGGGCGCTCCGGGGCCGACGCGCTCTTCATCAGCTGCACCAACCTGCCGACGTACGACGTCATCCCGCAGCTCGAGGCGGAGCTGCGAATCCCGGTGATCTCGGCCAATCAGGCCACGATGTGGGCAGCCCTCGCCCGACTGGGTACCCGTGCCGTGGGGCCCTACCAGGCGCTGCTCGATCCGGCGGCGCGGGTGTGGCCCCCGGCGGACCTGCCGCAGGCGCTGCCTCCGGAGGATCTGCCGAGGGAACGGTCGAAGGAACAGGAAGGGTGGGCGTAGGACATGACCTCGCTGGGATTTCTGTACCCCGGACACTCCGCGGAGGACGACTATCCGCGCATCGAGATGCTGATCGACAGCGATGTGCGGCTGTCCGTCGTCCACACCGACATCGGGGAGGACGCGCACCGCGTCGACGCGCTGCTGGAGATGGGCGCACCCGACCGCCTCGCCGCGGGGGTCGAGGAACTGCGGCTCTCCGGTGCGGAGGCGGTGGTCTGGGCGTGCACGTCCGGGAGCTTCGTCTTCGGCTGGGACGGCGCGCACGAGCAGGTCCGCGGCCTCGCGATGGCGGCGGGGCTGCCGGCCTCCAGTACGTCCTTCGCCTTCGCGCACGCGTTGGGGGAGGTGCGGGCGCGGCGGGTGGCGGTCGCCGCGACGTATCCGGAGGACGTGGCGGACCATTTCGCGACGTTCCTGAAGGCGGGCGGCGCGGAGGTCGTGTCGGTCCGGGGGAGCGGGATCGTCACGGCGGCGGAGGTGGGCACGTGGGGCTGGGACGAGGTGCGTGCCATGGCCCGTGCCGGTGACCATCCCGACGCGGACGCGGTGCTGCTGCCGGATACGGCGTTGCACACGGCGGCGTATGTCCGTGACCTGGAGGCCGACCTCGGTAAGCCGGTTCTCACCGCCAACCAGGTCACGGTGTGGGAGGCGTTGCGCCTGGTGGACCGCCGGGTCAACGCGCCGGCCCTGGGCGCACTCTTCACGAAGGAGCCGGTGGTCCAGGTGTAAGGCCGGGGCTCCGCCCCGGACCCCGCGCCTCAAACGCCGGCGGGGCTTGATTATCAAGCCCCTGCGGCGATTGAGCAGGCCCGTCCGGCAGGACTTTCGGGAAGGGGCGGGGTGGGGGAATAAACCGGAGTAGGCCTCCGTTACGGAGGGGTCGAACCACCCACCCGTACCGAACGTATTCGCAGGAGGACCCGTGATCCGCGGCGCAGCCCAGGGCACTGCCCCGACCCCCCTCTCCGTCCTGGACCTGGTCACCGTCGGAGCGGGTCGCACGGCCACCGACGCCCTGCGCACCAGCGTCGACATCGCCCGCCTCGCCGAGAACCGCGGCTACCACCGCTACTGGGTCGCCGAGCACCACTCGATGCCGGGCGTCGCCTCCAGCAGCCCCGCCGTGATCCTGGCCCACCTGGCCGCCCACACGGACCGCATCCGCCTCGGATCCGGCGGCGTCATGCTCCCGAACCACGCCCCGCTGGTGATCGCGGAGCAGTTCGGCACGCTGGAGGCGATGGCCCCGGGCCGCGTCGACCTCGGCCTCGGTCGCGCCCCCGGCACCGACGGCGCGACGGCAGCCGCGCTGCGCCGCTCGGACCGCCTGAACGAGGGCGCCGACGACTTCCCGCAGCAGCTCGTCGAGCTCACCCGCTTCCTCGACGACGACTTCCCCGACGGGCACCCGTACTCCCGCATCCACGCGGTCCCCGGCCCCGTCCAGGCCACCTCCCCCGGCGGCGTACAGGACCCGAACCGCCCGCCGGTCTGGCTCCTCGGATCCTCCGGCTTCAGCGCCCGCCTGGCCGCGACCCTCGGCCTCCCGTTCGCCTTCGCGCACCACTTCTCGGCGCAGAACACCCTCCCGGCGCTCGACCTGTACCGCGAGAACTTCCGCCCGTCCGAGCTGCTCTCCGAGCCCTACGCCCTGATCGGCGTCTCGGCCCTCGCGACCGACGACGACGGCACGGAGGCCCGCCGCCAGGTGCTCGCGGCCGCCCTCAACATGGTCCGGCTGCGCACCGGCCGACCGGGCCTGGTCCCGACCCCCGAAGAGGCCGAGGCGTACCAGTTCAACGAGATGGAGCAGGACTTCATCAACTCCTGGAACTCCAACGTCATCCACGGCACCCCCGACGAGGTCCGCTCCGGCCTCGACGAGCTGCAAAAGCGCACGGGCGCCGACGAGTTGATGCTCACGGCCAACGCCCACGGCGGCGACGTACGACTGCGTTCCTACGAACTCATCGCGGACGCCTACGGGTTGCCGAGCGCCTGAAGGTCCTTGGTCGCGTGACGGCGGCGGATCATCCGCGCTCCGCGAGGAGCCCCGAGATACGATCCGCCGCCACCGGCCGCGAGTAGAGCCACCCCTGCCCGGTGTCGCACCCGAGCCGGCGCAGCCGCTCCGCCTGCTCCGCCGTCTCCACGCACTCGGCGGTCACGGTGAGCCCGAGCCGGTGCGCCAACTGCACGAGCGCCTCGACGATCATCGCGTCCGCCGGCTCCGCGGGCGCGGACCCGTCTCCCTGGAACCCCCGCACGAACGCCCCGTCGAGCTTGAGCACCGACACCGGCAGCCGGCTGAGGTACGCGAGGTTGGAGTACCCGGTGCCGAAGTCGTCGATGGCGATGCGCACACCCATGTCGCTCAGCGCGTGGAGCGCCTGCAACGGCCGGCCCGTCGACCCCATCACGGCGGACTCGATCAGCTCCAACTGGAGGAGTTCCGGCGGGAGTCCGGTCTCGGTGAGGATCTGCGCGACGTCCGCCACCAGGTCCGAGTCCCACATCTGACGCACCGCCACATTGACGCTCATGAACACCGGCGGCGCCTCGGGGTGCTCCACCTGCCAGCGCCGCGCCTGCGCGCAGGCCGTCCGCAGCACCCACCGCCCCAACTCCACGATGGAGCCGTCCTCTTCGGCCAGTCCGATGAACCGATTCGGCGTCAGCAGGCCGAACTGCGGGTGCCGCCAGCGCACCAGCGCCTCGACCCCGCGCAGTGCACCGTCCGCCATCTCCACCAACGGCTGGTACTCCAGGGTGAATTCACCCCGGTCGACCGCGGGACGCAGGCTCGACGACAGGGCCTGACGGGTCATCCGGTGGGCGTTGCGCTCCGGGTCGAAGAAGGTCCAGCGGGCCTTGCCGTCCGCCTTCGCCCAGTACAGCGTGGTGTCGGCCGCCTGCATCAGGGCCGTCGTGCTGGTGCCGGTGACCTGCCGCTCGACCACGCCGATGGAGGCGGAGACCGACACCTGGTGACCGGCCAGGTCGAAGGGTTCCCGCAGCGCGTCGAGCACCGACCGGGCGAGCTCGGCCAGCTGCTCCGTACCGGTGGAGTCCTCGACGAGCAGCGCGAACTCGTCCCCGCCCAGCCGGGCCACCAGCGGGGCGCCCGTAGCGCTCTGCGCGCGGTCCGCGCAGTGCGTGAGCCGCTCGGCGACGGCGACGAGCAGCCGGTCGCCGACGGAGTGCCCGAGGGAGTCGTTGACCGCCTTGAACCCGTCGACGTCGAGCAGGCAGAGCCCCACACGCCCGGTGGCGCCCGCGCTCTCGTACGTCCCGGTGCTCTCGTACGTCCCCGTCTCCAGGGCGGCGCAGACGCGCTCGAAGAACAGGGCGCGATTGGGCAGCCGGGTCAGCGGATCGTGCAGCTCCAGGTGGTGCAGCCGGTCCTGGAGGCCGCGGTGCGCGGTGATGTCGCTGAGCGAGAGCAGCACGGCCTCCGCGTCCGGGAGCGGTGACACCGTGACGCGCAGCCACATCGAGTGGCCCGAGGGGTGCTTGAGGCGGCGGGTGCGGCTGAGCCGGGCCTGCCGCCCGCGCAGGATCTCCTGGTAGGCGTCCGCGGTGCGCGGGTCCGAGTGCAGGTCGAGCAGTTCGTCGACGGCGCGGCCGGTGAGCCGCCGGGTGTCCGCTCCGGTGCTCTCCCCGGCGTCCTCTCCGATGTCCTCCCCGCACAGCAGCGCGCACGCGGCGTCGTTGGCTCCGACGATCACGCCACGGCGGTCGACGACCGCCATGGCCAGCGGCGACGTCGCGAACGCCGGCCGGTAGAGGGCCTGCGCGGTCTCCTGGTTCTCGGAGTCCTCCGTGAGCCCCGGGATCCCCGCGAGGGGGTCGTGGCGCAGGCCGGGCGGGGCCACCCAGTGCGCGGTCGTGGGCCCTTCGGGCTGTGCGCTCACCGCTCGCTCCCGTGATGCGTCGGATGGTTGCGTGATCTGCTGCGGCCGGGTCCCGGCAGGAAAGTGTGCCGATCATAGGGCCAGGTCGGACGGCCTATCCAGCCTGGAGCACGGGGTACGCGGGTTCCGGGCCGCCGTGCCCCACCCCGGTAGATCGTTTCTGCTCGCCGCTGCCCCACCTCCTGTCGTACCCAGATCGCGGGCGATCGACTGTGGCGTTCCGTGATCGGCGGGAGTGTCGTCCACTCACTCATCCGGGCCAGATAAACAGGGCAAATCACATCAAACGCCAACACTCTGGGTTGGGTGTCCCGCTTTCCCGTCCCGGAGGTCGACTTGCCGCGTCCGCAGCCACTCGGGGGAGTGGACACACCACGCCCTCGCGCACTCGCGGCGGCGCTCACCGCCTTCGCCGCCGTGGCCGCCATGGGACTGCTCGCCGGACCGGCCTCGGCCGTTCCGTTCGCGGGACCCTGCGCCCTGGAGCGCACTCCGGCGCACCACTCCGAGGGCCTGGACAGCTGGAACCCGGCGTACCCGAAGCCCAGGAAGACCCTCAACGCCGTGATGGTCTTCCTCTCGTTCCCCGACGCGCGGCCGCTGGCCACGCCCGACGAGCTGGCCTCCGACTACTTCCCGTCCACCAGCCGCTTCTTCGACCGGGCCTCGTACGGAAAGTTCTCCCTGGTCCCGCATCCGCAGCGGCAGTGGGTCCAGATGCCGCACGCCTCGACCTCGTACGCCATACAGCGCGACTGGGACGCCGCGCACCGCGGCGCGTATCTGCGGGACGCATTGAAGGCGGCGGATCCGCACACGGACTTCAGCAAGTACGACGTCGTCTACTTCGTCGCCGACCCGGACGCGCCCGGTGTCGACTCCGACGCGACGAAGGTCGTGAACTTCGACCGGCCGATGCGGGCGGACGGCACGGACATCCACCGCATCGTGACGGTCTTCGAGCGCCATCCGCCGGACCGGAACGTCCTCGCGCACGAGACCGGTCACGTCTTCGACCTGCCCGACCTTTACCACCGGCCCACCGACGGCAAGGGGGACTGGGACACGTACGTCGGGGACTGGGACGTCATGGGCAGCCAGTTCGGGCTTTCGCCGGATCTGTTCGGGTGGCACAAGTGGAAGCTGGGGTGGCTGGAGCGGCGGCAGGTGGCGTGTGTGAAGCGCAGTGGTGAGACGCGGTTGACCCTGGAGCCGCTCGGTACGGAGCCGCGGGGGGCGGGGGCGCCCTTCGGTACGGGTGGTGGCACCAAGCTCGCCGTCATCCGTACGGGCGTCGACAGTGCCATCGCGCTGGAGGCTCGGGGTGGGTCCGGCAACGACGCCGCGACCTGTAGTCGGGGTGTTCTCGTCTACCGCGTACGCAGCGATTCCTCCTCCGGGGGCGGCCCGATAGAGGTCCTCGACGCGCATCCTCGTACGGAGGCCTGCTACGGCGAGTCCGTCTACCCGCCCCTGGCCGACGCGCCCGTCGGGGTGGGGGAGACCTTCACGGTGCCGGGTGACGACATCCGCGTCGAGGCGGAGGGCCGGACGGCCTCCGGCGCGTGGACGGTGAAGGTGACGACGGCGGGTTGATCCCACACCGGCACCGGCGTTGCGGTCACGGGGCTCTGCCCCGGACCCCGCGCCTCAATCGCCGGCGGGGCTTGATCTGCCGGGGGTGTGGGTGGCGAAGCCCCCACTGCGCGCGGCGAAGCCGCGCAGAAATGACAATGGCGACCCGGTTCGCGCTTTCCGCGAACACAGGCCGCCCTCGACAATGTGCGCCATCAGGGACTCGAACCCCGGACACGCGGATTAAGAGTCCGCTGCTCTAACCAACTGAGCTAATGGCGCCGGTTGACGTCGTAGACATTAGCACCAGGATCGGGGGCAGGAAAAATCGAAATCCGTACCGCGGCCTGCGCACTCGCGCGGGCCGCCCGGACGCACGCCCAGCGCATCACCTCGGGCCCCGGCAGCCAGGGGTGACGGGTGTCGGGGGCGACCACCCAGCGGGACTCCTGGCGCTGGTCGGGCCGGAGCGCGGCGTGGGTCGTGGGGGCCGGGCCCGTGACCGCGTCGCCGGCGCCGTGGTAGAGCAGCGGCGGCACCGAGGAGCCCCACTCCTCCCAGTGGAGGAGGGCCGGCAGGCGCTGCGCCGTGCCCGGCGCGGTGAACAGGAGCATGCGGCCCCGGTGTGTGGCGACGGGCCCGGAACCGGGTCCCTCGGACCAGAGCCGGTCTAACATCCGACGGCCGAAGATCGCGGGCACGTTCACCACGTCGAAGGCGGAACCGCAGGGGAGGACGACGGGGGCCGTGGGCCGCGCCTCCCAGTGGGCGAGCGTGGAGCGGGGATACGCCCCGGCGGAGGCGAGCCAGGCGGCACCCTCGGGCGTGACGTCGCAGATGTCGAAGTGGTCACGCGAGCCAGGGGCCGTGGCCGACGAGACGTGGGGGGAGTACGGAGGCGTCGCAGTGCTCATGCCTCATACATCTACAGGGGGTGAAGGGGCGATTGCCAAGGGTTGCGGAAAATCGGGACAGGCGTGGGCGGGGTGGAGTATCTTGCCCCACTGGCATATGCCAAATGATCTTTACCGGCGAGGCGCGGCCCTCGTTACGTCGTCCGCTCCTGAGCCCCGCGCAGCAGATCGCGGCCGAACTCGACCATCTTCTTCGCGTAGTCCTCTGTCCAGTCCGCGCGCTCCGCGATGTCCGCCGTGGTGAGCCGGTCGAAGCGGCGCGGGTCGGCGAGCTGGGCCGCGGCGACGGCCTGGAACTCCATGGACCGGTCCGCCGCCGAGCGGAACGCGTGCGTCAGTTCCGTGGCGCGGGTGAGCAGGTCGCGGGGGTCCTCGATGGACTCCAGGTCGAAGAAGTGCTCCGGGTCGGCCGACGCATCCGCGGGTTCGAAGATCAGCGGGGCGGGTCGCAGCCGGGGCTGGTGAGTACGGTCGGGCTCCGCCATGGTGCGGCCTCCTGTTGCCGGGGTGGCCCGCGGTTCCGTGCCGGGCCACCTTCCATTGTCCGTCGGGCCGCAAGAGGGCGAGGGGCTCCGCCGGGTGGGTGGGTTCAAAAGATCGGGGCTCTGCCCCGGACCCCGCTGGCTCTCGTCACAAGAGCGGGGCTTAAAAGATGCTGCTCAATCGCCGCAGGGGCTTAATACGGGACCCGGTGTTCGCCCAAGCGGGCCAGGACCGAGTGGTTGGCCTCCCAGCCGTCCGGGAATTTGACGGTCACGCCGAGTTGTACCGGGTCCGCCGACGGGTGTTCGTCCAGGAGGTCCGCGACGCCGGCCCGGCACACCACCACGCACGCGTGCCGGTGCCGCGACGCGAGGACGCAGAGCCGGCCCGTCTCCAAGTGGAACGCCGTCGCGTCCGGGCGGCCGGACAGCGGGTGCAGGACGACCGTGACGTCGAACTCCCGGCCCTGGAGGCGGTTCGCCGTGTCCACGGTGACGTCGTGGACGTCGAGGTCCGCCAGCGCCGCCCGCACCGCCGCCGCCTGGTCGCGGTGCGCGGTGCCGACGCAGATCCGCTCGGCCGTCAGCGAGCCCGTGCCGGACTCGGAGCGCGTGACGCCGTCCCGGTCGAGCAGCCGCCGTACGACCAGGGCCACCGCCCGGACCGCCTCCGGGTCCGTGCGCGGCGTGTGCGCGGCGGGCAGTTCGAGCAGGCCCCAGCCGGAGGCCGCCGCCTCGTCGATGACCTGGTCGGGGCCCGAACCGTCCGATTCCGTAAGGAAGTTCAGCTCCCGGTCGCCCTCGTCCGTGCCGCTGCGGAACGGTGTGTACGGGTAGAAGGCGTCGGAAACCAGCGGCGCCGCGGAGGCCGGGAGCCGCCAGGAGACCGGGAGGCGGTGCTGCGGCAGCTGCGGGTTGTGGGCCAGCAGCGTTGACACCGCCGAGGCCGACGGATCGTAGGAGAGGCCCGCCCACTGTTCCGAGCCGACGATCGCGAACGGGTCCAACTGGCCGGGGTCGCCCACGAACAGCGCCCGCTCGAACAGCCCCGCGACGGCCAGCAGGGAGTCGGAGCGCATCTGGTACGCCTCGTCGACGATCGCGTGCGGCCACGGCCCTCCCGCGTCGTCGGCCTTGACGTGCGCCCACTTCGCGGCCGTCGAGACGACGATCGGCAGCGGGGCCAGATCGCCGGCCTTCGTCGACAGACGGACGTTCGGCAGGTCGTCGAGCGCCTTGTCGTACGCGTCCGGGTCGCTGCTGTGCAGCCGGCCGACGGCGAGCTCCGGGTTCTTCGCGTGGAGTCGCAGGACGAGGTCGTCCACCTGGGCGTTCGTCTGCGCCACGATCATCAACGGGCGGCCCGCGTCGGCGAGTTCGAGCGCCGCTCGTACCACGAGCGTCGACTTCCCCGCGCCGGGAGGCGAGTCGACGACGATGCCGCGCGCCGTGCCGTGCAGGGTGTCGCGGAGGATGGCGGCGGTGGCCTGCCCGGCCGCGTCGGACGGGCTGAGGGCGGTGGTCGTCGCGGTCACAGTACGTCCTCCGAAGTCACGGTGTCGGGCGCCTCGGCGGCCGTCCCCGGCGGTCCGCCGTGCGTCCACGGCGTCTCCTCCGGCTCCGGCAGCTTGGGGCCGCCGCGCTGCTCGTGCTCGAACAGCGTCCAGCACACCCGCTCGCCCTTCTCGGGCAGCGAGCCCTCGGCCGGCTCCTTGCCGCGCCCCATCTTGTCCAGGATCCGCAGCACGACCGCGGAGGTGTCACCCTCCTCGTACTCCACGAACTCGGCCGTCTGCGGCTTGCCTTCGAGGGTCCGGTACACCTTCACTCCCGCACCGAGACGCGGCCCGTCGTCCGTGCGCAGCGTGACGAGCGGGCGGGGCCGCTTCTTCTCGTTGTACGCCGCCACCAACTCGGTCACCTCGCCCGCGAACGCCTCGCCGGAGAGGCGGCGGCCCGCCATCACCAGCGGGTCGTCCAGCGCCTCCTGCGCGTCCAGGCGGGCCTGCTCGCGCTCGCGCGCGGCCAGCTTGTTCGCCGCCGTCACCGCGTCGTCGCGGCGCGGCTGCGGGGGCTCGCCGGCCAGGACCCGGTCGCGGTGGCCGGTGAACGACCAGCGGTCGCGGGTCCAGCGCTCCGCCGCGTACGCGCCCTCGGGCAGCGTGCACAGCTGGTCGAGCCCGCGCCACACAGCGTCCCACGTGGGCCGCGTACGGGACTCGACCAGGGCGTGGATCTCCCGCTCTGCGGCGGTCAGTTCGGCGAGCCGGCCCTCCGCCTCGACCGCGTCGTCCGCTGCCGCGTGGCGTGTGCGGGCCTTGTCGTAGCGCTCGATCGCGGGTGCGAGCAGCTTGTTGTCGAAAGCGGGGTCCGTGGCGGGGCCCGCCGGCGGGCAGAGCAGCTGACCGTGCTTGTCGCGGTCCAGCTCGGCACTGATCGCGGCGGCGGCCCCCGATGTGCCCTCCGGTGCCTCGATCCAGGCGAGCAGCGCGCCCAAGTGCTGGTCCTCCAGGCTCGACTGGCCCGTCGCCCAGTGCCGCGACAGCAGGTCCGTCATCGCGAGGAGCAGGGATGAGCCGGGTACGCGTGCGCGCTCGCCGAAGTGCGTGAGCCAGCGGCCGAGGAGCGGGACGTGCGGCGGCGCGGGGTAGGGCGTCTCCGGGTCCTGCTCCGCGGTGCGGCGAAAGCGCATGGAGCGGCCGAGGAGGCGGAGGAACTCGATGCCCGCGCGGCCCGGCACGATCATCTGCGGGGCGTCCGCGCACAGTTCGACCTCGACCTTGACCTTCTTGCCGGTCTCCGGGTCGACCTCGCTGCGCTCGGCGGCCTCGACATCGGCGGCGTACGTGTCGATGTACGGCAGGACCTCATCGGCCAGTTGCGTCAGGAACGCGAAGCGGAGGTCGCGGTCGCGGGGCTGCGGGACGACGAGGAGCCGCGGCGAGGTCCGCTCGGTCCCGACGAGCGCACCGAGCGGCGCACCGGTCTCACCGGCCGTCGTGAGCGGTACGAGGACCAGCGGCCGCTGGGAGAGATGCCGGTGCCGCACGGTGGCGCTGCGCTGGGCCCGCCCCGTACTGGTGGCCTCCAGCCGGGCCAGGTGATCGATCAGACTCACAGGGGCGTCTCCTTACGGGTTCGTACGCCGGTGCGCACATTAAGCCCCGCTCTTGTGACGAGAGCCAGCGGGGGCCGGGGCGGAGCCCCGTGGCGTGGGCACGGTGCCGCGCATCGGACTCAGCACCGCACACCCCCAACGCCTCCACCCGCAACGCCGCCGCCCGGCGCAACGCCGCCACCGTCGGATCCGCCGGATCCCCCTCCTCCCCGCGCGCCGCGGCAAGCACCTCGTCGACCGTCGCCAGCGACCCGAGCTCGGCCCGCAGCGGCCGCCCGAGGGCCGTCACTGCCCCGCCCTCACGCGCCCGATCACGGCAGTGAAACGCCAGCTCACACGCCGCCAGACACTCCGGCGCGTACGTCGCGGGAACCGCCTCGACCGCCGCCGTCAGCTCGGCCGTGGGCAGTTCCGGGTCGAAGACCGTGCCCGGCGGAAGCGCCGCCGCGATGTCCTCCACGCGGGTCAGGCGCGCCAACTGACGGCGCGTCACCGAGCGTTGCTTGCGCACGTCGACCGCCGACGCCGCCGGCAGGTTCGAGAAGTCCTTGGGGCACACGAGCACGATCCGGTCCCGCACCCGGATCCCCGCGTCCGGCATCCGGGCGGCCACCTCTTCCAGTGCCAGCACGTACACCGCCGACTGGCGGGCCGCCGCGCCCACCTTCGACGCGTCCGCTGCGCCGTCGATCATCGGGAACGACTTGATCTCGACGACCGTCCAGCTGCCGTCCGGATGCACCACCACCGCGTCCGGCTCCAGGAACGCCGGGCTGCCCGCCACGTCGAGCGCCAGCATCGGGTGGTCGAGGAACGTCCAGGTCCCCGGCGACTCGACGGCTTCCCTGAGGGCGAGCGCCGTGCGCGCCGTGCGGCCCTCCGGGCCGATCGCCGACAGATCCGGGACCCGTACGAGATCGAGGGTCGGCTCGGGCGCGGCGCCGTCCACGCGTGCGTGGACGAGCCCCAGCAGCTCCGAGCCGCCGTCCGACTTCACCCGCGCCTCGAACACGTTGCCGCGGGCCAGGGCGAACTGGGACTGGCCGAACGAGGACGGTGAGCCCAACGCATCCGCTATACGCGCCTTGTCGACCCCCGCGCCGTCCAGGAGTGCCCGCCTTCGGCAGCCCGGGTTCGCCGCGAGCGCGGCGAGGGCACGGGCGTCCAGCGGACGCGGCGGATGGTCCGGGCCGCGCAGTTCAGCGAGCCGGTGCCGCAGCCCCGTCGCCGCTGTCCTGCGACCTGGCTGCCTTGCGCTGTCGGGGAATTCGCTCACCCGGGAAAGTCTGGCACTCTCCACTGACAATCGGGGTCTGCGGGGCGGAAGGTGTGACCCCCGCCCCCGCGAGCACGCCGTACGCCCGGTCCGTCAGAAGCGCCGCGACGAGCCGCACCGGCTTCGTCAGGAGCAGGCCAACGGCCATCACCACGACCCCGGCGAGCGCGTCGAAGAAGTAGTGGTTGGCCGTGCCCATCACGATGACCGTGGTGAGCAGCGGGTACGCGACGCCCACCGCCTTCAGGTACGGGGAGCGGCTGTGTCGCCACAGCAGGACGCCGCACCACAGCGCCCAGCCGACGTGCAGGCTGGGCATCGCCGCGTACTGGTTCGTCATGTCGCCCATGCCCTTGGGCGCGCTGGCCGCGTCGCCCCACCAGCCGTACGAGCTGTAGTGGGCCATCGTGTCGATGAAGCCGTGGCCCGCGGCGAGCAGCCGGGGCGGGGCGGTCGGAAGGAGGATGAAGCCGACGAGGCCGATCACCGTCGAGGTCATCAGCCACGTGCGGGCCGTCCGGTAGATCTCGGCGCGGCGGCGGAACAGCCAGACGAGGACGATCGGCGTGACCAGGTAGTGGAGCGAGGCGTACCAGAAGTCGGCGGGGACGCCGATCCACGGTTCGCGGGTGAAGAGACGGTTCAGCGGATGCTCGAAGTTGAGGTGCACGGCCTGCTCGGCCCGGAGGATCGCGAGACCGTGGTCGACGGCCTGCCGCACGTTGCCACCGGCCAGCAGCCGGCCCGCCGAGTACGCGCCGTACACGAGGAGGATCAGCGGCAGTTCCGTCCACCAGCGGAGCCCGGCGCCGGGTATCGCTTCCGTGCGCGGTGCCTCGTCGGTCTGCGACATGCGGGCCGCTCCCCCTCTTCGCTCGTGCGGCGGCCTCTGGCCACGCCTCACTTTTACGGTGTATATGGGGCTCCGCGTGGGCGAGCCCTGACCTTCCTAGACGCAACGATCACGTTGCGGGTTGCCCTCGGGCGACCTCCCTGTGGATTGCGGGATGATGGACGGGGCGATCCTTCCCGCTCGTCCTATGTTCACCCTTAGCCCGTTGTAGTTGCTCGTAGTTTCGAAAGAGGCCTCCTCATGGCACCGCGCATCCTGTTGGCCCGGCACGGACAGACCGAATGGTCGCTGTCCGGACGGCACACCGGGAGGACGGACATTCCGCTCCTGGAAGAGGGCAGGCGCGGCGCGAAACTGCTCGGCGAGCGCCTCGGACGCGCGCCGTACGACGGGCTCGACGGGGTGGAGGTGCGCACGTCTCCATTGGTCCGCGCGAGCGAGACGTGCGAGCTCGCCGGGTTCGGGGAGCGGGCGGCCACGTGGGACGCGCTCATGGAGTGGGACTACGGGGCGTACGAGGGTCTTACGCCGGCGCGGATCCAGGAACTCAGGCCCGGCTGGTTCATCTGGCGGGACGGGGTGCCGGAGGGTGAGTCGCTCGCCGAGGTGACGGCGCGGGCCGACGAGGTCGTCCAGTGGGCGCGCTCCGCCGACCGGGACGTTCTGGTCTTCGCCCACGGCCACATCCTGCGCTCGATCGGGGCGCGCTGGCTCGGCCTCCCGCTGGACTTCGCGGCGCGGATCCGCTTGAACCCGACGTCGTTGTCCGTACTGGGATGGGCATACGGCGAGCCGGCCCTGGAATCCTGGAACGAGACGGGCCACCTGGCGGTGGGCTGACCCGGGTTCTGTTGCGCGGCACCGGGTTCTTTGAGCCGTGCCGGGGTCGGCGCCCATGGTTTTCGTTGCGCTGCACCGTGGCGCCGCCTTGCCCACCCTGCCGCCCAAGGCGGCAGATTGCCCAAGGCGGCGACGCCACCTTCAAGCCCGGCCGGCATATAAAGCCCCTGCGGCGATTGAGCAGCGGGGTCCGGGGCGGAGCCCCGGGAGCGGGGGACGGGTGGGCGCAACGAGGGTCAGGCTGAGCGGCGAGCGACCGCGTGGGCGTCCAGGAATGCCGAGACCCCGGCCGCCCGCCGGTGCGGCAGCAGCACGCGGGCCGTCGCCGCCAGCATGCCCTCGATACGGGAAGAGCGGACGTCCTCAAGGAGATTGAGGGCCCGCAGACCGGCGGAGGCCGATTCGTCGGGGTGCCCCGCACGCGCCAGATCGTCGGCCAACTCGGCCGTGTACAACGCCATGTTGCGCGTGAAGTGCGGATCCTGGAGAGCCGCCGCCCGCCGCGCGTGCAGGGACGCGCGGTCCCAGCCGCCCAACGCCGACCAGCACTGCGCCTCGAGGCCCTCCATCTCGGCCTCCCCGTAGAACGACATCCACTCCGGATCCGCGTCCGAGGCCCCCCGCGCGAACAGCGCCTGCGCACGGGCGAGGGAACGTTCGCAGGAGGACTGGTCGCCCAACCCCGCCCAGCCGCCCGCCTCGCGCAGGGCGAGGAGGGACAGCAGGCGGGGGGAGCCGAGGCGGGACGCCACGCGGGCGGCCGCCTGGGCGGCGCGTACCGCCTCGCGGGGGCGCCCCGCGTCGCGCGCCAGGAACGCCGTGTTGCAGAACGCGTGCGCCTCCAACGCCTCGTCGCCCGCCATCCGCGCCGTCGCGAGCGCCTCCGCGTAGTGCGAGCGCGCGTCGTCGAAGCGGCCCGAGTCGTGGGCCAACCAGCCGACGGAGATGGCCAGTTCGCCTGCCCCGGTCTGCAGGCGCTCGGTGACATCGCGCCGGGCCGTGCCCGCGTCGAGCAGTTCGAAGGCGGTACGCAGCGGGGCCGAGGCCCGCCGGTACAGGCCGTCGGCGCCGTGCCGGTCGTCGAGCAGCCGGATCCGCCGGATCGCCTCCTCGACGGCGCCGATCCCGGCTCGCGCCGGATGCCGGTCGAGGTCCGCGGGAAGCGTGGGGACGCCGAAGGGCGCCAGGGCGGCGACGGCCACGGTGGCCGTCGAGCCGGTCATGCCGGTCATGAATGCGCGACGTCGCACGTCGCTCTCCTCGTCGTACGGGTACTGCGGGTCGGCGGTGGCGGTGGCGGTGGCAGGGCGCGCGCCCCGGCCACGTACCGCGGAACGGGGCGCGAACCCCAGCTCCGCGAGGGTCCGGCCCGGGAACATGTGCAGGAACACCCGCTCGTACGCGTAGTTGGGGCAGCGGATCTCGCCGGCCTCCACGCGTCCGATGTAGCGCGCGTCGCAGCTGACCCGCTCACCGATCTCCCGGGCCGCGCGCCGCACCGCGGCCGCGAACTCGCCCGGCGAGCGCCGGCCACGCAGCTCTCGGAAGGCGAGGTTCGGCCGTGGAGACTGCGGCGTCGAGGTGTCCGAGGCGATCGGCGACGACGTCATGAGCGGGTCCTCCCGTGCGAACCGTGCCGGACGGCAGGGAAGTTGGGAGCGCCCGGATCCCGAGAGGGAGGGCTGCCGCGACTTCCTTGTTCCGGCGAGGCTCGAAGGTACCGGCTGTCACGGCCCCGACACGCAGGGTTTGGCTACAAAACGGATATCTCACCCACGATCCGCCATGAACTGCCATCCTTTGCGGCGGCGTGCCGCCGTAGCTGTTGACAGCGCGTCGCGTTGAACCATGCGGCGAAACCCCACGAGCGAGGAGGGGCCGACGTGTTGAACGCGTCCCAGCCCATGCTGTCACTTCCCACGACCCCCACGACGGTGCGGCATCGACCGAGCGAGGAGTCCAGCGCACCGCCGCCAGGCGGCTGCGACCTGGTCACGGTGCCGGCCCGGCAGGGCCTCGAGGCGGTCGACATCCTGCGCCGCGGCTGTACGGAAACGGTTGGCCCCGTGCTGCACGACGGGGGCGGCGACACCCTCGGCTTCCTCGTCCCGCCCGGCACCGCCGACGGCTGGGACTTGCCCGGCAGCGACTGCACGCACACGCAGGGCCGCGGCCTCGCGATCGGCGCCCGGCCCGACCCGCCGGTCGAGGGCACGGGCTGGCTGCTCCCACCGGACCCCGCGGAGCGGCCCACGGACCTGGTCACCGACCCCGCGGTACTGCGTGCCGCGCTCGACGAGGCGGCCCGCATGATCGAGGCGGCGGACAACTGCCGTTGATCCGGTACGTGCCGGGGCCCGGGCCCCGGAGTGGCTCGGGTGTGGATGCCGGAGTGGCTCGGGTGCGATGAACCTGTCTTAATGGCCGGATGGCAAGGTCACGAGGGCTGTGTCTCCCCGGGGGGCAACCCCCGGACCCCCGGCCGGATGGGTCGGTCGGTCGTGGGCCCCCGGAGTGGCCCGGCTGTGGTGGACCTGTCTTAATGGCCGGATGGTGAGGTCACGAGGGAAGCAGGGGCGCGCGGGGCGGGAGGCCGTGGTCGAGGAGGTCGACGGCGGGCTCGCCGAGCTGGTGCCCGACCGGGACCGGCCGGCCGGCTGGACGCTGCTCGTGGACGGCGCGCCGCAGTCCCATGTGGACCTCGACGACCCCGCCCACCTCTCCTTCGAGTACCAGCGCCGGATCGGCCACGTCATCGATCTGGCCGCCGAGCGGGGCCGTCCCGTGCAGGCCGTGCACCTCGGTGGCGGGGCGTTCACCCTGGCCCGCTACGTCGCCGCCACCCGGCCCCGTTCCACGCAGCAGGTCGTGGAGCGGGACGGGGCGCTGGTCCAACTCGTGCGCAGTCACTTGCCGTTGGATGCGGGGGCCCGGATCCGGGTGCGTACCGCGGATGCCCGTGAGGCGCTCGGCAAGCTGCCCGACGACTGGGCCGATGTGCTGGTGGCCGACGTGTTCAGCGGGGCGCGGACGCCCGCGCATCTCACCAGTACGGAGTTTCTGGCCGAGGTGCGGCGCGTGCTGAGGCCCTCCGGGACGTATGTGGCGAATATCGCGGACGGTCCGCCGCTCGCGTATCTGCGGGGGCAGATCGCCACCGCGGCGGCGGTCTTTCCCGAGCTTGCGCTCGTGGCCGATCCGACGGTGTTGCGGGGGAAGCGGTTCGGGAACGCGGTGTTGGTCGCTGCTGCGGGTGGGTTGCCTGTGGCTGAGCTGACGCGGCGGGCGGCGGGGGATTCGCATCCTGGGCGGGTTGAGTACGGCAAGGCGCTTTTGGATTTTGCGGGTGGGGCGGTTGCGGTCGGGGATGGTTCGGCCAAGGCGTCTCCGGCGCCGCCGCCATCGGTCTTCCGCTAGCCGTTGCCCACGTCACGGGGCTCCGCCCCGGACCCCGCGCCTCAAGCGCCGGCGGGGCTGGAAAGATCGGGGCTCTGCCCCGGACCCCGCTGGCTCTCGTCACCAGAGCGGGGCTTGATCGGGTCAGTAGTTTGCGACCTCGACCGTTGGTTCGTGGTCGTGCCAGGTGCAGAAGGCTGAGACTTTTTTCTCGCCCGAGGTGAATTCGACGCGGATCCATGTCGGCTGTTTCCACACCTGGACCGACCAGCCCGCCGCCGGTGTCGCGGAGACGAGGGTCGCCGAGGTCTTCCGGAGGTCGAAGACCGCCCGGCCGCCGGCCGTCGCGTAGCTCTTGACGGAGCCGGAGGGCGGCGGGGCGGGGGAGGTCGTGCGCGGGGTGGGCGTGGGGGAGGGTGTCGTACGGCTTGGTGACGCTGACGGCTTGCGGGTCGAGGGGGATGCCGAGGGCTCGGGGCGGTGTGTCGACGAGGACTCCGGTTGCCGCGCGCTCCGGTCGTGCTGCTCGTCGTGCGTCACGGCGACGGGCAGCGCCTGCGGTGGGTCGTACACCGTGCCCGCCATCACCGTGTGCACGCCCCACCACGACAGCGTCACCGCGGCCCCGGTGGCGAGCAGCCATGCGACGCCGTGGGTGAGTCGCCGACGGCCGGGGTGGTCCTGGCTCCGGGGAGGCGGGGGCGGGCTCTCGTGCATCGCGGGCCATACTGCACCACACCCGCCCCGGCTGTCCCGCGAGGCCCACGACCACCCGAAAGAGACCCGGAAACCGCCGGATGGCGTACGGTGCCGTCCCATGGCAAGTGTGCTCGTGGTCGAGGACGACCAGTTCGTACGCTCGGCCCTCATCCGGCACCTGACCGACGCCGCGCACGCCGTGCGCAGCGTCGGCACGGCCCTGGAGGCGCTGCGCGAGGTCGCCCATCTCCGGTTCGACGTGGTGATCCTGGATCTCGGCCTGCCCGATCTCGACGGGGCCGAGGCGCTGAAGATGCTGCGCGGGATCACCGACGTACCCGTGATCATCGCCACTGCGCGGGACGACGAGGCCGAGATCGTCCGGCTGCTGAATGACGGTGCCGACGACTACCTGACCAAGCCGTTCTCGCCCGAGCATCTGTCCGCCCGCATGGCCGCCGTGCTCCGGCGTTCGCGGGGGAGCGCGGGTGCCGAGCCGCCCTCGCGGGTGATCCGGGTCGGCGGGCTCGCCATCGATCCGCTGCGGCGGCAGGCCGAGCTCGACGGTGCGCCGCTGGATCTCACGCGGCGCGAGTTCGATCTGTTGACCTTTCTTGCCGGGCGGCCGGGCGTGGTCGTCGCCCGCAAGGAGCTGCTCGCCGAGGTGTGGCAGCAGTCGTATGGGGACGATCAGACCATTGACGTGCATTTGTCGTGGTTGCGGAGGAAGTTGGGGGAGACCGCGGCCCGGCCGCGGTATCTGCACACCCTGCGCGGCGTCGGTGTGAAGCTGGAGCCCCCGCAGCCGGAGCCCTCGCCTTGAGGTGGGCGCTCGTCAAGGTGTGCCTCGCCGTCACGACGATGGTGGTGGTCGCCTTCGCCGTTCCGCTCGGCCTCGTGATCAAGGAGATGGCGCGGGACCGGGCCTTCTCCAACGCCGAGCGGACCGCCGCCGCCATCGGCCCCACCCTGTCCATCACCACCGACCGCGACCAGCTCGACCGCGCCCTCGCCACCGCGCAGACCGGCGGCGAGGACCGGATGTCGGTCTATGTCCCGGCCGGCGGCGGGCATGGGGCGATCCGGCTCGGCGAGCAGCGGGTCGGCCGGGGTCAGCTCGACATCCGGCAGGCCACCGTCGTGGACGTGCCGGGCGGCTCGGTGTGGTTGCAGCCCATCGCGGTGAGTACGGGCAAGATCGCCGTGGTCGAGGTCTACGTGCCCGAGGCCGAGGTCACCAATGGTGTGACGACCGCGTGGGTCGTGCTCGGGGGTGTCGGCATCGCGCTGATCATCGGGTCCGTGGCGGTCGCGGACCGGCTCGGCGGGCGGATGGTGCAGCCGGCGCAGCGGCTCGTGGGGGCCGCGCACGACCTGGGGGACGGGAAGCTCGGGGCGCGAGTGCCGGAGGACGGGCCCACCGAGCTGCGGCTCGCCGCCGTCGCGTTCAATTCGATGGCCGATCAGGTGGTGCAACTGCTCGCGAATGAGCGGGAGTTGGCGGCTGATCTGTCGCATCGGCTGCGGACCCCGCTGACTGTTCTGCGGCTCAATGCGGCTTCCCTCGGGGACGGGCCCGCCGCCGAGCAGACCCGGGCCGCCGTGGAGCAGCTGGAGCACGAGGTCGACACCATCATCCGTACGGCCAGGGAGGCCAAGCCCCAGACCGCTGCCGCCGGTCCTGGCGCCGGCTGTGACGCCGCCGAGGTGATCCGCGAGCGCATGGACTTCTGGTCGGCGCTCGCAGAGGACGAGGGCCGCAAGGTGCGGGTCGCCGGGGTCGACCGCCCCGTACGCATACCGGTCGCCCGCGGTGAGCTGGCGGCCGCGCTCGACGCACTGCTCGGCAACGTGTTCCGGCACACCCCGGAGGGCACGGCGTTCGCGGTCGATGTGCACCGGGCCGAGGGGGCCGTGATCGTGCTCGTCTCCGACGCGGGCCCCGGGATCGCCGACCCGGAGGCCGCGCTGGCCCGCGGCACCGGGGGCATCGAGGTCGGCTCGACCGGGCTCGGCCTGGACATCGCGCGCCGGGTCGCCGAGTCCACCGGCGGCGACGTGCGGCTCGGCTCGTCCGTGCTCGGCGGCACCGAGGTGCGGATCTGGCTGCAGCTGGAGGGGCACCGGCCCGTCGCGGGTCGCCGCGGACACCGGGGCAGGGACCGCAGGCGGCGGACGCTCCCGGGAATGGTCTCGACCTTTAACCGCTCCCGATCCCTCTCTTAAGCGAAGCCTAAGATCCTCAACCCTCCGCCCACTTGCCCGAATTGACGGGTTCGCGATCGCTAGCGTGCTGCCACGTACCCCCCACCCCCCACGTACAGCTAAGGCAGGCATGCGATGAGCAGCAACACGCACCGGCGCAGGTTCAGCGGCAAGAAGAAGGCGATGGGTGGTGTCGTGGCCGCCGCCGTCGTGGGCGGTGGCGCGTTCTTCTTCTCCTTCGGGGCGTCCGCGGCTCCGGTGGCGGCCGCCGGCTTCGCCCCCTACGTCGACACCTCCCTCACTCCGGCGTTCGACCTCGCCGCCTCCGCCAAGGCCACCGGCGTCAAGGAGTACAACCTCGCCTTCATCACCTCCGGTGGCGACTGCGCCCCGAAGTGGGGTGGCGTCACCGACCTCGATGGTGACCAAGTCGCTTCGCAGATAGGTGACTTGAGGGCAGCCGGCGGTGACGTCCGGGTCTCCTTCGGCGGCGCCTCCGGCACCGAGCTGGCGCAGGCCTGCTCCTCGGCCTCCGACCTGGCGGCGGCGTACCAGAAGGTCATCGACCAGTTCGACCTCACCAAGGTCGACTTCGACATCGAGGGCGGCGCGCTGCCCGACACGGCGGCCAACACCAAGCGCGCCGAGGCGATCGCCAAGCTCCAGAAGGACAACGCCGACCTGAACGTCTCGGTGACGCTGCCGGTGATGCCGGAGGGGCTCACCCAGGACGGCGTGAACTTCCTCAAGAACGCCAAGGACAACGGCGCCTCGCCCGACCTCGTCAACATCATGGCGATGGACTACGGGGCGTCCTACAGCGGCGACATGGGCGACTACGCCGAGCAGGCGGCGACCGCCACGCAGGCGCAGGTGAAGTCGGCCCTCGGCCTGTCGGACGCGGACGCCTGGAAGGCCGTCGCGATCACCCCGATGATCGGCGTCAACGACGTCACGACCGAGGTGTTCAAGGTCGAGGACGCCACGCAGCTCGTCTCCTTCGCGAAGGAGAAGGGCCTCGGCGGCCTGTCCATGTGGTCGGCGACCCGTGACAAGGCGTGCGAGGGCGGCGCCTCCGACTCCGCGCAGCCGACGTGCAGTTCGATCGAGCAGGGGGCGGACGCGTTCCAGAAGGCGTTCGCGGCCTTCAAGTAGACACGCCCCCGCACAAGCGGAAGCCCCGGCCGGCTCCACCCCCCATCCGGCCGGGGCTTCCGTGTCGCGTGGAGGTCCGAACGACAGGGCCTACGCCTGCGAGGTCCGCCATTCCCCCGCGTAGTCGTTGAAGATGCCGCGCAGATGGTGGCCGATCTTCAGGTAGTCCAGGTCGTCGAGGTTGGCCAGCGAGACCCGGACCGACCACTCGGGGCCCTCGAATCCGCCGCCGTTGAGGAGGACCACGCCCGTCTGCTGGGCGAGCCGGAACAGGGCGTCGACCGGCTCGTAGTTCTTCTCCAGGAACTCGGCGAACGGCTTGCCGTGCACGCGCTCCGCCTCCGCGAGGAGGTCCAGCTCGATGTAGTAGCCGGCCCGGTGCGGGTCCTCGCTGATCTTCATCTGGGCGCCTTCGAGGAGCAGTTCGAGGCGCTGGTGGACGATGGAGCGGATCCGCTCCTTGTACGCCTGGCCCTCCTCCAGCATGTTGAACAGCGAGAAGAGGGTCATCATGACCTGCTGCGGAAGCGACAGGCCCGCCGTGTGGTTGAGCGCCACCTGCCGGGAGTCCGCGACGAGCCGGTCGATGAACCTGATCTTCTCCGGTTCCAGGGTCAGCGAGCCGTACCGCTTGTTCAGGCGGTCCTTCTCCTCCTGGGGGAGCGCGGCGATCTGCTCGTCGATGATGTTGTCGTCGTGCAGCCCGATCACACCGAGTCGCCAGCCCGTGCACCCGTAGTGCTTGGAGTACGAGTAGACGAGCAGCGTGTTGCGCGGCAGGTCGGCGGCGATCGAGCGGAAGCCCTCGACGAACGTGCCGTAGACGTCGTCGGTGACGATGAGCAGGTTCGGGTTCTTCGACGCGACGATCTCCCGGATCTGCGTCGCGACCCGTGAACTCAGCGCAAGCGAAGGCGGGTTGGAGGGGTTGACCAGGCAGACCAGCTTGATCTCCGGGTCCTCCAGCTTCGCCACTTCCTCCTGTGGGTACCGCCACTCGCGCACCCCGGCCTCGGCGAAGCTGCTGGCCGAGATGTACGTGACGTCGAAGTCGTAGGTCGGCAGCTCGGCGATCTCGATGTACGGGGTGAACACCGGCACCATCAGCGCGATCTTGTCACCCTTCTTCAACAGACCGTTCTTCATGAGGGAGTCGAAGATGTAGCACATGGCCGCCGTGCCGCCCTCGGTGGCGAACACCGACAGGTTGTCCGACGGCGGCTTCTTGTCGAACATCTCGTCCGCGAGATAGCCCCGCACCACCTGCTCGCCGTGGACCAGCATCCGGTCGGGCACCGGGTAGTTGTCGCCCGTGATGCCGTCCGTCAGCTCGTGCACCCACTCGTCCTTGTCGAACCCGAAGCGCTGGATGCCGTGCTGCACGCACTGCGCGAGGAGCTCGATGCCGGGCAGGTCCGGGTGGCGGCGTACGAACGTGTCGAAGCGCTCGTACGCGCCGTGCTTCTCCGGCATCCCGCCGAGGTTGTCGGCGGTCCACACCCGCCGGGACTCCTCCAGGGCGAAGTAGCCGAGCGCGTAGTACGCCTCGCGGGGGCCGGTGGCGATCCAGTTCGGGTTGCCGCGGCCCGCGTTGAGCATCTGGCGGCTGGACTTCTCCTTCTGGCCCGGCTTGTCGGCCTGCGCCTGCTCGGCGAGGTCGATGAAGATGTTCTTCAGCTCGAAAGGGGAGAGCTGGGCGTAGCTCTTGATCTGTTCGCGCGTGAACGTCGTCTTGGTCATGGCGTGTCCTTAACTGCGTTGCGGGTGCTCAGTGTTGGAGGAGGACGATCACGGCACCCCAGATGGTGAGGAGCACGTTGCCGACCGCGTACGGGATCGTGTAGCCGAGGGTCGGCACCTGGGAGCGGGAGGCCTCGTTGATCGCGCCGATCGCCGCGGTGGTCGTCTGGCCGCCGGCGAGTACGCCCATCAGGACCGGGAAGCGGATCTTCTGCACGTAGTGGCCGAACAGGAAGCCGACGATCAGCGGGACGACGGTGGCGACCGCGCCGAAGACCAGCAGGCCCCAACCGGCCTCGGACAGGCCGGAGGTGAAGCTCGGCCCCGCGTTGATGCCGACGATCGCGACGAACATGCACAGGCCGAGCGTGTCCATGAACCACTGGGCGCCGGGCGGCACATTGCCGTACGTCGGATACTTGCCGCGGATGTAGCCGAAGACCAGGCCCATGATCAGCGCGCCACCGGAGGTGGACAGGGAGATCGGGACGCCGGACACGGTCAGCGCCGGGATGCCGAGGCAGCCGCCGAGGAAGATGCCGAGGCCCACCCAGACCATGTCGGTGGCGAACGAGGTCGGCACCGGCTTCCCGAGGGCCGCGCCCGCCGGGTCCACAAGCCGCTTGGGCCCGGTGAGGACGAGTGTGTCGCCGCGCTCGACCTTGGTGGAGAGGCGGTAAGGGAACTCGGCGCCCGAGCGGTAGATCTTGTCGATGTAGACGCCGACCATGAACGGCTCGCGCCGCAACTCGGATACCGATTTGCCGAGTTGGGCCTTCTCCGAGGCCACGACGTGCAGCGACTCCGTCTGATAGCCGAGCAGCTCCACGTCGTCGGTCTCCATGCCGATGTGGGTGCGGGCGTCGTAGTCGACGAGCGAGCCGCGCAGCGCGCTCACCGCCACGACGTCGCCCTCGCGGAGCACCGTCTGCTGGGAGTGGTCGAGGATCTGCCCGTCCCGGCGCACCCGTGTGAGGTAGATGCGGTGGCCGAGCTCCCGCTGCTGGTTCTCGAAGTCCTCGATGCTGCGGCCGACGATGTCGGGGCGCTCGATGGTGTAGGCGCGGAGCACGACCTCGTAGTAGCCCTCGGCGAGGTCCGGATCGCCGTCGGGCGCGTCCAACTCCTTTGCCATCAGGGCGGATTCGGCCGCCAGATCCTTCTTGTAGAGCCTCGGCAGGATGTTCGCGAGCAGCATCGCGCACAGGATCGTGCCGAGCGGATACGTCACCGCGTAGCCGATCGCCACGAAGTTCGCCTCGCTCTTGGCGGCCGAGGCGGACAGGCCCGGCAGGGTGCCGATGGCATCCTGCGCGACACCGATCACCGCGGACTGGGTGAGCGCGCCGCCGAGGAGTCCGGCCGAGAGCCCGGGACCGTAGCCGAGCATCGCGGCGAAGACCCAGCAGATCAGCAGTCCTGACACGCAGACCACGACGGCGTTGAGCACCTGCGGCAGGCCGTCCGTCTTGAGGCCGCGGAAGAACTGCGGGCCGACTTTGTAGCCGAGGGCGAACAGGAACATGATGAAGAACAGGCTCTTCACCGTGCCGTTGATCTCGACCCCGGTCCAGGCGCCGAGCAGCAGGCCCGCGATGAGGCAGCCGGTGACGGCGCCGAGCGCGATGGCCTTGTAGCGGACCTTTCCGAGCAGGAAGCCGAAGGCGACCGTGAGGAAGACCAGGAGTTCCGGATAGGGCTGGAAGATGTTCCGGTTGAGGAAGTCGATCACGCGGAGGACCGCCCTCTCAGTTGCCTAGGATGCCGACGAGCACGGGGCCGGTCAGCGGGAGCAGGAAGTTGGAGAGCGCGTACGTGATCGTGTAGCCGAGCATCGGCACGGACGACTGCGCCACCTGGGTGACCGCGGTGATCGCGGGGGTCGAGCACTGCTGTCCCGCGATGGCGCCGATCAGGAGCGGCTTCTCGATCTTGAGCAGTTTGCGTCCGACGACCAGTGAGACCGTCGCGGGGATCAGCACCATGGCGATTCCGGCGAACGGGAGCAGCGCCCCGTACTCCTTGATCAGCGGCCAGGCCTGCGGACCGGAGACGAGGCCCGTGCAGGCGATGAAGACCGCGAGCCCCATGTCCTTGATGGTCGAGGCGGCCTGCGGCGGGAACGCGCCGAAGGTCTGCGAGCGCGAGCGGAACCAGCCGAAGAGCAGGCCGGAGATCAGACAGCCGCCGCCGGTGCCGAGCGACATCGGGATGTCGCCGAACTTCACCACGACCTGCCCGAGCAGTGAACCGGCCGCGATGCCGAGCCCCAGATAGATGAAGTCGGTGGCGTCGTTCTTGACGACCGAGCCGATCCGCGCGACCAGCTTGTTCAGGCCCGAGCGGGCGCCCACCAGGGTCAGCACGTCGCCGCGGTGCAGCGCCGTGTCGCCGTTGGCGGGCATGTCCTGGTCGCCGCGGGTGATGTCGGTGACGTAGACGCCGTCCCGGTAGAACTCGGGGTGCTCCTGTTGCAACTCGTCGATGGACTTCCCTTCCAGGGACTTGTCGGTGATCGACACCTGGCGGGAGGCGAGCGGCGAGTCGAGCCCCGGCACGCCCGGCGTCTCGGGTCCGATGAGCCGGCCCGCGTCGATCACGTTCGCCCGGCGGCCGACCAGGAGCACCAGGTCGGAGAGGGTGAGCTCCAGGCCGGGCGCGACGTCGATGACCTTGCTGCCGCGCTTGACCGCCTCGACGGTGACCCGCTCGCCGAGCGAGGAGCGCAGGTCGTCGACCGTACGGCCGTCAGCGGTGGTCACCAGGTACGTGCGGCCCACCATGCCCGGCAGGGCGGGGCGCTCGTCCGCCTCCAGGCTGCCGCGGCTGCGCGTGCGCTCCCACAGCTCACGGGCGGCGTCGCGCAGGTTGATGCGCATCATCATCGGCATGATCTGGCTCGTGTAGAGCACGATGGTGATCAGGCCGAAGAGGTAGCAGACCGTGTACGCGGTGGCGACGTTGCCCTGGTACTCGGTGATCTGGGCCGCGGTGAGGTTGCTGAGCTTGCCGATGGACTCCGTGGCGGTGCCGACCACGGCGGACTCGGTGGCGGCGCCGGCCAGGATGCCGGAGGCCGTGCCCACGTCCAGGTCGAACCAGCTCGCCAGGCCGAGCGCGATGCCGATGACGCAGACCAGCTCGATGCCGCACAGCACGAAGAAGCGCAGGCTCTTCTTGTTGAGGTTGCGGAAGAACTGCGGCCCGGCCATATAGCCGAGCGCGAAGATGAACAGCGCGAAGAACACCGTCTTCACGTCGTCGGAGACGTGCGCCTTGGTCCAGGCGCCCAGGAGCAGCGAGACGATCAGCGTCCCGCAGATGCCGCCCAACGTAAGAGGCCCCACGCGCAGCTTCCCGAGGAGGTAGCCGAGCGCGAGGCTCACGAACAGGACGAGTTCCGGATGGTCCTTGAGCACACCCATGGCGGCTCAGGTCATCTCATACAGGGGCATATGACGCATAGTGAGAAGATAAGGGCGTCGCCCCGGCGCTGCCACGCGAGCGCGGCGGCAGAACCGTGCGGCGCGACGATCCCCCCTGTACCGTCGCGCCGCACTCCCCTCCTGGCCTTCTCCTGCCAGGGGTCTACTGGGACGCGTCCCCGAGCACCGCGTCGACGGCGGGCAGCGTGCCGGTCCGCGCGGCCTGGCCGTACCAGAGCGCGCTCGACTTGGGCGTGCGCTCCTGCGTCGCATAGTCGACGTACACGGCGCCGAACCGCTTCTCGTACCCGTACGCCCACTCGAAGTTGTCCATGAGCGACCAGAGGTAGTAGCCGCGCACGTCCGCGCCGTCGGCGATCGCGCGGCGCACCGCGGCGAGGTGGCCGTGCAGATACGCGATGCGCTCCGGGTCGTGCACCCGGCCGTCGGCGTCCGGCTTGTCGGGGTAGGCGGCGCCGTTCTCCGTGACGTACAGCGGCAGGCCGCCGGTCTCCCGGGAGTAGCGCGTGATCAGCTCGTGCAGGCCGTTCGGGTCGATGGACCAGCCCATCTCGGTGCGCTCGCCCGGCGTCTGGTGGAAGGCGACGTCCTCCGAGCCCGGCCACGGGGAGTGCTCGCTCTCGCCGTGTCCGTCGGCCCGCAGCCCGGTCGGGGCGTTCTCGGCGGCCGACACCAGGGACGGCGTGTAGTAGTTGAGGCCGAGCGCGTTCAGCGGCTGGTGGGCGGCGGCCAGGTCACCGTCCTGCACGAAGCCCCAGTCGGTGATCCGGGCCGTGTCGGCGAACAGGCCCTGCGGGTAGGCGCCGTGCAGCATCGGGCCGTGGAAGATCCCGCAGGCCAGGTTGTCGATGCGACGGGCCGCGTCGAGGTCGGCCGGGTCCTGCGAAAGGGGGCGCACCACCGCGGAGTTGAGGCTGACCGCGACGCTCGCGCGCGGCGGCAGCACGGCGCGCAGCGCCGAAGTGGCCAGGCCGTGGCCGAGGTTGAGGTGGTGGGCGGCGCGCAGCGCGGCGAGCGGCTCGGTGCGGCCGGGGGCGTGCACCCCGGAGCCGTAGCCGAGAAAGGCGCTGCACCAGGGCTCGTTGAGGGTGATCCAGTTCTCGACGCGGTCGCCGAGCGCCTCGCCGACCATCGCCGCGTACTCGGCGAACCGGTACGCCGTCTCCCGCTCCGGCCAGCCGCCCGCGTCCTCCAACTCCTGCGGCAGGTCCCAGTGGTAGAGGGTCACGAACGGCTTGATGCCCCTGCCGAGCAGCTCGTCGACCAGGCGCCGGTAGAAGTCGAGGCCGCGCTGCACGGCGGGCCCGCGGCCGGTGGGCTGAACCCGCGACCAGGACACGGAGAAGCGGTAGGAGGCGAGGCCGAGGTCGGCCATGAGCGCCACGTCGTCGCGGTAGCGGTGGTAATGGTCGACGGCGATGTCACCGGTGTCGCCGCCGGCGGTCCTGCCCGGGGTGTGGCTGAAGGTGTCCCAGATGGAGGGGGTGCGGCCGTCCTCCCGCACGGCGCCCTCGATCTGGTACGAGGAAGTGGCGGCACCCCACAGGAAGCCGTCCGGGAAGGTGATCGATTCAGACATGGATGCGCTCCCATGAGGTGGGGTGGGGAAAGGACAGGAAGGACGGGCACGGCGGGGTGGCGCGGGGGCGGAGCGGCGGCCCCGCCCTCGCGCGGGCGAACCCCGAAAGTGGTGGCGGCGGCTCAGCTCTTGACCGCGCCGGCGGTGATACCGCCCACGATGTGCTTACCCAGGACGGCGAAGACGGCCAGCAGCGGAACGGTGGAGATCAGCGCACCCGTCAGCACGACCGACGTCTCCACTGTGTGGTTGCCCGCGCCGAGGTTCGCCAGGGAGACCTGAAGCGTCGGCGTACCCGTGTCCGTGAGGACGATGAACGGCCAGAAGAAGTCGTTCCACGCCTGGACGAAGGTGAGCATCGCGAGCACGGCCATCGCGGGACGCGCCACGGGGAACACCACGTGCCAGATGACCCGCAGGCTGTTCGCGCCGTCGACCCGCGCCGCCTCGACGAGCTCGATCGGCAGCGCCTCCACGAGGAACTGCCGCATGAAGAACACGCCGAACGCCGCGACCAGGGACGGCATGATGACCGCCTGGAGGGTGTCCGTCCACTTCAGGTCCGTGATGATCTGGTACAGCGGGATCACGGTGAGCTGCGGCGGCACCGTCATCGTGGCGACGACGAGGGCGAGCAGCGCGTTGCGGCCCTTGAAGCGGAGCTTGGCGAAGGCGAAGCCGGCGAGGGTCGCGAAGACGACCGTGCTCGCGCTGATCACACTCGCCACGACGGTGGTGTTGACCAGGGCGACGCCCATGTGGACCTGGTTCCACGCGACGGACAGGTTGTCCATCAGGTGCGAGCCGGGCAGCAGCGGCGCGGGGGCCTGCTGCACCCGCTGGCTGTCGTGCGAGGCGGCCACCACGTTCCAGTACAGCGGGAACAGCGAGACGAGCGCCGCGATGATCAGCAGCACGTACGTGAGCGGTCCCGCCCTGCGCTGGTCGCCGGCGCCGGGCGCGAAGCGGCGCCGGGCCGCGGCGGGTGCCGGGAGTTGGACGGTCATGGGTCAGCCTCCCAGCTTCGTGCGGTTGTGACGGGCCACGAGCGCCTGGACCGCGCCGACCAGCAGCAGGATCAGCAGCATCACCCAGGCGATGGCGGAAGCGCGGCCGAGGGAGTTGTTGGTCCAGCCCGTCTGGTACATGAGCAGCGAGAGCGTCTGGTACTGCCCGCCGCTGCCGCCGCCGATGCCGACACTGCCGCCGTAGAGCATCGGCTCACCGAACAGCTGGGTGGCGCCGATGGTGGACACGACGATGGTGAACAGGATCGTCGGCCGGATCGAGGGGATGGTCACGCTGATGAACTGCCGCCAGCGGGAGGCCCCGTCGAGCGCGGCCGCCTCGTAGAGGTCGTTCGGCACGGCCTGCATCGCGGCCAGGTAGATGAGTGCGTTGTAGCCGGTCCAGCGCCAGGTCACGATCGTCGAAATGGCTATCTGGGAGGGCCACTTGCCCGACTCCCACTCGATCGGCCCGATGCCGATGGCGTCGAACAGCGAGTTGATCATGCCGTAGTCGGTGTTGAACAGCTGGGCGAAGACCAG
Source organism: Streptomyces sp. NPDC102360 (assembly GCF_044766085.1). NCBI lineage: Bacteria > Bacillati > Actinomycetota > Actinomycetes > Kitasatosporales > Streptomycetaceae > Streptomyces > Streptomyces sp. NPDC102360. The sequence goes on from NZ_JBIWLG010000014.1 coordinate 212,980, forward strand.
CGTCGCCGCGGCGATCGAGGTGGCGTACGGGGTGAGGACCGCGACCCGCAGGAAACCGCGGCCGCGCATGTGGGAGTTGAGCAGATGCGCGAGGCCGAGGGCCATCAGCAGCTGCGGCACCGTCGAGATCACACCGATGGTGAAGGTGTTGGACAGTGCCCGCCAGAAGAACTCGCTGCCCATCAGGCGGCTGTAGTTCTCCAGGCCCACCCACTGGGCCTGGTCCTCCGCGCCGAGCTGGACGCTGTGCAGCGAGAGCCAGCCCGTGTAGATCAGCGGGAACAGGCCGAAGGCCGCGAAGCAGAGGAAGAACGGGGAGATGAACGCGTACGGGGACCCTTTGAGGTCCCAGCGGTAGAGCCTGCTGCGCCAGTTCGGTGGGGCGGGCTGCCGGGCCGGTGCGGCGGAGGGTGGGACGGACGGCGGGCTGCCGCCGGCGTCCGCCTTGACGGAGGTGGCCACGCGGGCTTTCCTTCCGGTTTCGGGAGCGTGCGGGTGCGCTGGGCTCGGCCGAAGGGCGCGGTCCCCGCATCCGGTGTGACGGGTGCGGGGACCGCGCCGCTATCGGCCGTCCGTCACTGCTCGATCTTGTCGTCGACCAGCTTCTCGACGTTGGCCCACGCCTTCTTGGGGTCGGTGCCCCGCTGCTCGACGTCGAGGACGCCGTTGTCGGTGATGAAGGTCTTCACCTGGCCGTCGTTCGCGCCGATCGGCGCCGGCTTGATGCCCTCGGCGATCGTCGAGTAGATCTGCCCGATCGGCGCGTCACCGTAGAAGTCGATCTTCGCGTTCTTCACGGTGTCCGAGGCCAGACCGTCCTTGGAGGACGGGATGTTGCCGATCGCCGTGAAGACCTTCTCCTGCTGGGCCGCGCTGGTCAGCCAGGCCGCCAGCTCGGTGGCCTCCTTGACGTGCTTGCCGGAGGCCGGAACGCCGAGGAAGGAACCGCCCCAGTTGCCGTTCTGAGGGGGCAGGGCGACATCCCACTTGCCCTTGTTGCCCGCGCCCGCCTGGCTCTGGATCTGGCCGAGCATCCAGCTCGGGCAGGCGACGGTCGCGAACTTCGAGTTCTTGAACCCGGCGGCCCAGGTGCCCTTCTCGTCGAACTGCCGCAGCTTGGCGGTGTAGCCGTCCTGCGCGGCCTTGACCGCCAGGTCCCAGGCGGTCTTCACGCCGGGGCTCTTGTCGTAGATCAGCTTGCCGCTGTCGTCGGAGTACTGCTGCGGCTGGCTGGAGAGCACCGCGTTGAACAGGCCGCTCGCGGAGTCGGTGAAGACGGTCTTGCCGGGCGCCTTCTTCTTGTAGTCGGCGGCGACGTCGAGGAACTTCGACCAGTCGCCCTGCCAGAGCTTCGCGACCTTGTCGCGCTCCGTGGGCAGGCCGGCCTTCTTGAAGAGGTCCTTGTTGTAACAGACGGCCATCGGGCCGATGTCGGTGCCGAAGCCGATCACCTTGCCGTCCGACGTCGCGGCCTGCTTGGTCTTGAAGTCGAGGAAGTCGCCGGTGTGGGCGCTGTCCGCCTTCTTCAGGTCCTCCCACTTGTTCGCCATGGTGGGGCCGGTGGCCTCGGCTATGTAACCGACCTCGATCGCCTGGATGTCGGCGAGGCCGCTGTTGCGGGACATGCGCAGCTTCAGGGTGTCCCAGTACTTCTGACCGTCGGTGACATGGTCCTCGACGATCTTGATGTTCGGGTGCGCCTTCTCGTACGCGGCGTAGAGCTTGGCGCTGTCCTTGCCGTTGTCGAAGCCGAACACACCGAACGTGCCGACGTGCAGCGTGATCTTCCCGCCCGAGCTCGTGTCCGAGCCGGAGTCGGTGTCGTCGCTCGCGCTGCATCCCGTCGCCAGGAGCGCGGCGGCGGCGATGCCGGCGGCCGAGGCCAGCGCGGTGCGGCGGGCTGGGCCGCGAGAGTTGCCCGAAGTGCGCATTGCGTCCTCCAATGACTCAACTGCTGTGAGGGTGCCGACCCCGGCCAACTGCGGTGAATGGGCCCGCGGTTTTGGTGCTGCGGCTCGCTCGGGGAACGTGCGGGATGTGTAAGCGTGGGGTACCGTGGGAGCGCTCCCACCGGTGATGAGTTGAAGACTCTTACCTTGCAGCGGGGGTGTCAAGGTCCTGTGCAGACTGATCTGTCTTCAGTTATCAGCCTGTTATGGGGAGTTGAGGCCGGTCCTCGGGGGCCGGATCGCGGCGCCGGGCGTTCCGGTCCGGGCGTCGGACCTGTGTGCCGCTCCAAGATCAGGCTGTTAGATTCCTGGCCGGGCCAGGCGTAACGGGAGGCGGACCATGGCAGCTCACGGCACACGGCACCGGAGTGGTGGCCGGCCCACCCTGGAGGAGGTCGCGGCCCGCGCGGGCGTCGGCCGGGGCACCGTCTCCCGGGTGATCAACGGGTCACCCCGGGTGAGCGAGGCCACCCGCGCCGCCGTCGAGGAGGCGGTCGCCGAACTCGGCTATGTACCGAACACGGCGGCGCGCGCCCTCGCCGCCAACCGCACGGACGCCATCGCCCTCGTCGTGCCCGAGCCGGAGACCCGCTTCTTCACCGAGCCGTACTTCTCCGACGTGCTCCGCGGTGTCGGCGCCGAACTCGCCGACACCGAGATGCAGTTGATCCTGACCTTCGCGGGCAGCGACCGCGAGCGCCGGCGCCTCGCCCAGTACCTCGCGGCCCACCGGGTCGACGGGGTGCTCCTGGTATCCGTGCACGCCGACGACCCGCTGCCCGACCTGCTCGGCCAGCTGGAGATCCCCGCGGTGGTCAGCGGCCGGCGCTCCGCCGCCGAGACCCTGCCCTCGGTCGACTCCGACAACTACGTGGGCGCCCGCTCCGCCGTCGAGCACCTGCTCTCCCGGGGCCGCACCGCCATCGCCCACATCGCGGGCCGCCTCGACGTCTTCGGCGCGCAGCGCCGCGTCGACGGCTACCGGGACGCCCTGGTGGACTCGGGCCGGCCGGTGGACGAGCGGCTGATCGTCGAGGGCCACTTCAGCGAGGAGGGCGGCCGGGCGGCGATGTCGGAGCTGCTCGCGGCCCGCCCGGACCTCGACGCGGTCTTCGCCGCCTCCGACGTGATGGCGGCGGGCGCGCGGCAGGCGCTGCGGGAGGCGGGGCGGCGGATCCCCGACGACGTGGCCCTGGTCGGCTTCGACGACTCGGCGATCGCCCGGCACATGGACCCGCCGCTGACCAGTGTCCGCCAGCCGATGGAGGAGATGGGGCGGGCGATGACGGATCTGCTGCTCACCGAGATCGCCGACCGGCGGCCCGCGGTCTCGCGGGGTCTGGACTGCCCGCAGCTGGTGCTGCCCACGGAGCTGGTGGTGCGGGAGTCGTCGTGAGTGACGGGTTCACGTCCCGCGGACGGTGAACGCCGAAGGCCCCGGTTCTCACGAACCGGGGCCTTCGGATTCTTCAGGGTGAGTGACGGGACTTGAACCCGCGGCCACCTGGACCACAACCAGGTGCTCTACCAACTGAGCTACACCCACCATGTCCGGTCGTTTGTCGTTCTTCCGACCGGCCGAGAAAAAGTGTACAGGGTCCGAAGGGGTGCTCGCGCACACCTTTTCCCCAGCGGGTCCGGACCCCGTACACAGGGGCTTACGAGGGGTTATTCAGCAGGTTCCGCCGGCAGGACGTGCTTCGCCGCGATCGACTTCGCGGTGTCCGAGTCCGGTCCGGGCTGCGGGACGAAGACCGCCTCACGGTAGTAGCGCAGCTCGACGATGGAGTCGCGGATGTCGGCCAGCGCCCGGTGGTTGCCGTTCTTGTCCGGACTGTTGAAGTACGCCCTCGGGTACCAGCGCCTGGCGAGCTCCTTGACCGAGGACACATCGACGATCCGGTAGTGGAGGTAGTCCTCCAGCGTCGGCATGTCACGCAGCAGGAATCCGCGGTCGGTACCGACCGAGTTCCCGCAGAGCGGGGCCTTGCCCGCGTCCTTGACGTGCTCACGTACATACGCCAGGACCTGTTCCTCGGCGTCCGCGAGCGTCGTGCCGCCCGCCAGCTCGTCGAGGAGACCCGAGGCGGTGTGCATGTTGCGCACCACCTCGGGCATTGTCTCCAGGGCCTCGTCCGGCGGGCGGATCACGATGTCCACACCGTCGCCGAGTACGTTCAGCTCCGAGTCGGTGACCAGTGCGGCCACCTCGATGAGCGCGTCGTTCGCCAGCGAGAGTCCGGTCATCTCGCAGTCGATCCACACCATGCGATCGTTCATGCGCCCAACCCTACGGGTCCGACCTTCCCACTGGCAGACGACGGGCGTCAGCTCCTGCTCCCGGTGCCGTGTTCCGGGGCTACGAAGCCGTGCGTGGGCCCGGCAGTCCCGAGTGGCCCGTAGGCATCGAGGCCGCGTGCGGGCCGAGCGCGGTCGCGGCCGCCGTGCGCCGGGACTGCGCGGGGACCGGTGCCCCCTCGGCGCCCGGCACGCCGGCGAGCTCGACCGACCTGTCGGGCTTCTCGGGTTTCCCGTGGTTCCCCTGCCCCTCGCCCGACTGCGGCCTGCGCGCCCGGTACGCCGCCCGGTACGCGGCCGGGGACGAGCCCAGCTGGCGCCGGAAGTGCCCGCGCAGCGCGACGGGGGAGCGGAAGCCGCAGCGGCCCGCCACCTCGTCGACCGAGTAGTCGGACGTCTCCAGGAGCCGCTGCGCCTGCAGCACCCGCTGCGTGATCAGCCACTGGAGCGGGGCGGACCCCGTCAGCGACCGGAAGCGGCGGTCGAAGGTGCGGTGGCTCATATAGGCGCGGGCCGCCAGTGTCTCCACGTCGAACTGCTCGTGGAGGTGCTCCAGGGCCCAGGCGACGACCTCGGCCAGCGGGTCCGCGCCGATCTCCTCCGGTAAAGACCGGTCGAGATAGCGCTCCTGGCCGCCGCTGCGGCGCGGTGGGACCACCAGGCGGCGGGCGAGCGCTCCGGCCGCCTCGTTGCCGTGGTCCGTGCGCACGATGTGCAGACACAGGTCTATTCCGGCCGCGGTGCCGGCGCTCGTCAGTACGTCCCCGTCGTCCACGAAGAGCTCGCGCGGGTCCACATGGACCGACGGATAGCGCTTGGCGAGCGTCGGCGCGTACATCCAGTGCGTGGTCGCCGGACGGCCGTCCAGCAGGCCCGCCGCGGCGAGCACGAAGGCCCCCGTGCACAGGCCGACGATGCGTGCGCCCTCCTCGTGGGCGCGGCGCAAGGCGTCCAACGCCTCCTCCGGTGGCGGAGAAGTGATGGACCGCCAGGCGGGCACGACGACCGTGCCCGCTCGCGATATCGCCTCGAGTCCGTGCGGCGCGGTGAGTTCGAGTCCCCCCGTGGTCCTCAGGGGCCCCTCTTCGCCGGAGCACACGAGCAATCGATAGCGCGGAACTCCCGCGTCCTGTCGGTCGATGCCGAACACGGAGAGTGGAATGGAACTCTCGAAGATGGGTCCGCCGCTGAACAGCAGCACCGCGACGATCTCTCGTCGACGGCGCCCCGACAGCTTGCGAGCCGCCGCCTCCGGCGCGGTGGTGGCGTCGTGGCTCATGCTGCTAAGCCCCCCTCGGTGATCCCGGCTCCCTCAATACTTTGACGGGTTGTTCGCTCCTGCACGTTTCCCCTCGGTGATGCACGAAGTCCCCCGCCGCCTTCAGATCAGACAGTCAAGATCGAATCTACTGCGTCCCATGGTGCCGTCGTGACCAGTTAAGAACCTGACAGATTGTCGACAAGGCAACTTGGCGTGAAGCATTCGATCACGAAGCGTCGCACTCAAGGGCGTTGCTGGGAAGTGGGCCTCAACTCCGTGGCCGGTCCCCGTAGGGCGGAAGCGCTTTTCATCGCCGTTTCCGCCCTGGTGGCAAGGGGGTTGGAGGAGGCGAAACGCAAGGGGTGGCCCGCTGACCCAAGTTGGCTGAAAATTATCGGAGCGCCGCGTTGAAAACGGTCAGCCAACGGGCGTATCCGACTCGGCCCGACGCGGGCCGGCCGGTGCTTCCTGTCCGCTCCCGGCGCTCCGGTCACGATGCGCGCGGCATTGTTCACTGTGCAACTGTGCAGCCCCGCGCTCCGACTGTCCAAGGAGCACGCGGCACGCCGCGGTGATCGCGGCGAGCCCCAGGGCGGCGCCGACGGCGCCCGCCGCGGAGGAGCCGTACCAGACGAGCGCGAGCGGAACCAGGACGCAGCTGAACGCGGCCCAGCGCGCGGGCAGGGGCGCGTCGGGGTGGGCCGGCGCGCTGGGTCGCTGGGCGATGGTCGGTCCGGGCACTGCGCGCTCCCCTGTGTCGTTCGGTACGCGAGTTCAACGCCGCCGACCGGCCGGGGTCACTTGGTCGAATGACGACAGACGCCCAGTTGAGTGCGCAATCCGCCTGTACGGGGCAGCAACCATTGCCATACGGTCGGCCCTCGTGCATGCTCCCCTGAACGCGGCGGAGCGAGACCGTCGACGAACGAAGGCGCGGCTCTGGGCCCGGAAGCAGAGTCTGGGCAGAGGAGGAGTGTCGCCGTACCCTTGGGGGTATGGGGTTGGGAAGATGATTCCCGGACACAGCTCCGCCGATCAGTTTTCGTCCCCTCTTTTGCCGTCCCCTCTTTAGAGGCCCACGAGGTACACGCCGAGACACTCATGGCCGGTCACGAAATCCCTGAACCCGCGGACCGCAAGCGGCAGGTCGCCGACCCCACGGTGACGCCCCTTGCGGCAGAAGAGACACGTCAAGCCTGTGATCCCGCTTTCAAGCACGGTGTCGTCGTCGGTTTCGACGGCTCGACATCGAGCGAGCGGGCGCTCTCCTACGCGATCGGCATGGCCCATCGTTCGGGCTCGGGTCTGATCATCGTCCATGTGGCCAACCGGCTGCCCACCACGGTGTGGGCGGGCTGTGAACCGCCCGTGTTCGTGGACGTGCCGGATCACCGCACGGAAGTCCTGGGCCTCGAGCTCGCCTGTGCGGAGTATCTGGCCGAGGTGCCCTGGATCCTCGTCGAGCGTGGTGGCGACATCTGCCACGAGCTGGAGGAGGTCGGGCACGAGTACTCGGCCGACGCCATCGTCGTGGGGTCGACCCACGGGCTCGTCGGGCGGCTCTTCGGCTCGGTCGCGGGACGGCTCGCGCGGCGCGCGCAGCGGCCCGTCATCGTCATCCCGTAACGCCCTTACGGGGCAAGCGAGTTGGATTTTCAGGGTTGGATAAATCTACTCCCGCGTAGAGGTGCTTTGTGCCCTTGTGAAGGGTAAATACGGGGCGGTGGCGTGCTGTTGGCCGGGGGGTGACGGCCGCCGGGTGACAGCCAAGGGCCGGGGCAATGGGCGGCTCCGGCCCTCACGAAAACGGGTCCCGTGCGCTTGGTGGCGCGTACGGGACCCGTTTGTGCGGCGCGAGGGACCTACTCGACCGTGACGGACTTCGCCAGGTTGCGGGGCTTGTCGATGTCGCGGCCGAGGGCCAAGGCCGTGTGGTAGGCGAGGAGTTGGAGGGGGATGCCCATCAGGATCGGGTCCAGTTCGTCCTCGTTCTTCGGGACGACGATCGTGCGGTCGGCCTTCTCCTGCTCCTGGTGGGCGACCGCCAGGATGCGGCCGGAGCGGGCCTTGATCTCCTCCATCGCGGCGCGGTTCTTTTCGAGGAGGTCGTCGTCGGGGACGATCGCCACGGTCGGGAGCGCGGGCTCGATGAGGGCCAGCGGGCCGTGCTTCAGCTCCGAGGCCGGGTAGGCCTCCGCGTGGATGTACGAGACCTCCTTGAGCTTCAGGGACGCCTCGCGGGCCACCGGGTAGCCCCGGACGCGGCCGATGAACATCATCGAGCGGGCGTCCGCGTACTCCTCGGCGATCTTCTTGATCTCCGCTTCCTGCTCCAGGATCTCGGTGATCTGGGCGGGGAGCTTGCGCAGGCCCTCGATGATGCGCTTGCCGTCGGCGACCGAGAGGTCGCGGATGCGGCCCAGGTGCAGGGCGAGCAGGGCGAAGGCGACCGTGGTGTTGGTGAAGCACTTGGTCGAGACGACGCAGACCTCGGGGCCCGCGTGGACGTAGACGCCCGCGTCCGACTCGCGGGCGATCGCCGAGCCGACGACGTTCACGACGCCGAAGACGCGGGCGCCCTTGCGCTTCAGCTCCTGGACCGCGGCGAGGACGTCGTAGGTCTCACCGGACTGGGAGACGGCGATGTAGAGGGTGTCGGGGTCCACGACCGCGTTGCGGTAGCGGAACTCGGAGGCGGGCTCGGCGTCCGCGGGGATGCGGGCCAGCTCCTCGATCAACTGGGCGCCGATCAGACCCGCGTGGTACGAGGTGCCGCAGCCGAGGATCTTCACGCGGCGGACCGTGCGGGCCTCGCGGGCGTCCAGGTTGAGGCCGCCCAGGTGCACCGTGGAGAACCGGTCGTCGATGCGGCCGCGCAGCACGCGGTCCACGGCGTCCGCCTGCTCGGAGATCTCCTTGTGCATGTACGTGTCGTGGTCGCCCATGTCGAAGGAGGCGGCCTCGAGGTCCACGGTGGTCGGCTCGTTGGCGGTGCGGGTGCCGGCCGTGGTGTACGTACGGAAGTCGTCGGCCTTGAGCGTGGCCATCTCGCCGTCGTCGAGCGTGACGATCTGGCGGGTGTGGGTGATCAGCGCCGCGATGTCCGAGGCGACGAACATCTCCTTGTCGCCGATGCCGAGGACGACCGGCGAACCGTTGCGCGCGACCACGATGCGGTCCGGGAAGTCGGCGTGCACGACCGCGATGCCGTACGTGCCCTCGATCAGGTGCAGCGCCTCGCGGACCTTGTCCTCGAGCTCGGGCAGCTGGGAGCGGGCGATGAGGTGGGTGAGGACCTCGGTGTCCGTCTCGGAGCGGAACTCGATGCCCTCGGCGGTCAGCTTCGCGCGCAGCTCGGAGGCGTTGTCGATGATGCCGTTGTGGACGACCGCGACCTTGTCGTCGCCCGACATGTGCGGGTGCGCGTTCTCGTCGGACGGGGCGCCGTGCGTGGCCCAGCGGGTGTGGGCGATGCCGGTGGTGCCCTTGAAGCGGGCCGGGACCTTCGCCTCCAGGTCGCGCACCCGGCCCTTGGCCTTGACCATCTTCAGGCCGGTGGACTTGGGGCTGGTGATGACGACCCCCGCGGAGTCGTAACCGCGGTACTCCAGGCGCTGCAGTCCTTCGAGAAGGAGCGGCGCGACGTCACGCTTGCCGATGTAACCGACGATTCCGCACATAAGTAGAGAAGTTCCCCTCAGCCGTAGACGATGCGGCGCAGCTGGCGGAGGGAGAGCTCCGGCGGCGACACCGCCCGGTAGCGCAGATCCGCCAGGATCCGCTCGAAGATCTCCGCGTTCACCAGGCCCTGGCCCTGGAGTTCGCGGTGCCGGCGGCGGACGTAGTCCTCCGCCGACTCGTCGAAGTAGGCGAGCACGTCCTGGACCACCCGCAGCGCCTCGCCCCGACTCAGGGCGGTGCTGCGTGTCAGGTGGTCGACAAGTTCCTCGTGCACGCAGCCGATCATCGGGGTTTCGGGTCGGTTTCGCAAGAATTCTGCCCGATATCGGGCAGGAGTTCCCTCGGGTGGTCGTGGGTTGCGGTTGCGGGGCGCTGCCCCGGTCCCCGCGCCTCAATCGCCGGCGGGGCTTGATCGGTGCCGGTGGGGCTTGATCGGTGCCGGTGGGGCTTAATCGTGTGGTCGCGTTCACCCGGAGTATTCCTGGTGGATAGGTGCCTCAGACATCTTTCCGGGCATGGACATTCCACGTATGGGCGTACCCGCCGAGCTCGCCGACCGGTCGCTCGCCGAGCAGCACGAGTATCTGCGCAGCCGGTTCTCCCGGCGCACCGTGATGCGCGGCGGTGCCGTCACGCTCGGCGCGGTCGCGGGCGGCGTGTTCGTGCCGGGTGCCGCGAGCGCCGCTCCGGCGAGGTCGGCGGCGGCCGCCACGGAGGCCGTCGACGGGGCGCTCGTCGCGCCCTTCGGGCGGCACCTGTCGTACGGCGACGACGCGCGCACCGGGATGACCGTGTCCTGGCAGGTGCCGGTCGCGGTCAAGGACCCGTTCGTCAGGGTCGGGGCGAGCGCCGGCGAGCTGTCGCGGAAGATCCCGGCCGAGCTGCGGGCGCTGTACACCCCGGCGGGCGTCGGTACCAGCGCCGACCACACCCAGTACTACGTGCACGCGAAGCTGACCCACCTCAAGCCCGGCAAGACGTACTACTACGGGGTCGGGCACCGGGGCTTCGATCCGGCGTCGCCGAAGTTCGCGGGCACCATCGGTACGTTCACGACCGCTCCGGCCCGTTCGCAGCCGTTCACCTTCACCGCCTTCGGCGATCAGGGCGTCAGCTATCACGCGCTCGCCAACGACAGCCTGATCCTCGCGCAGGGCCCGGCCTTCCATCTGCACGCCGGTGACATCGCCTACGCGGACCCCTCCGGGCAGGGGAAGACGACGGATACGTTCGACGCGCGCACCTGGGACCAGTTCCTCGCGCAGACGGAGACCGTCGCCAAGTCCGTGCCGTGGATGGTGAGTTACGGCAATCACGACATGGAGGCCTGGTACTCGCCGAACGGGTACGGGAGCCAGGAGGCCCGGTTCGCGCCGCCGACGAACGGGCCCGACCCGAAGAACCTGCCGGGCGCGTACTCCTTCGTGCACGGGAACACGGCCGTCGTCTCGCTCGACGCGAACGACGTCTCGTACGAGATCCCGGCGAATCTCGGGGTGAGCGGGGGGACCCAGACCACCTGGTTCGAGCGGCAGTTGAGGAAGTTCCGGGCCGCCGGGTCCGGGATCGATTTCGTTGTTGTGTTCTTTCACCACTGCGCCTACTGCACCGCCACCGCGCACGCCTCGGAGGGGGGTGTGCGCAAGGAGTGGGTGCCGCTGTTCGAGAAGTACACCGTCGACCTTGTGATCAACGGGCACAACCACGTCTACGAGCGGACGGATGTGCTGAAGGGGGACAAGGTCACCAAGGAGCTGCCGATCGGGGGGACGGCGTATCCGGAGACGGATGGCGTCGTGTACGTCACCGCCGGGGCGGCGGGTAAGGGGCTCTACGAGTTTCCGGTCGAGGACTCGTACGAGGGGCACGAGAAGGAGGTCGATCCGTTCGCGTCGTATGTGACGCAGGACGGGGGTGGGAAGAAGTCGGTGACCGTCGACTGGTCGAGGGTGCGGTACACCAACTACTCGTTCCTGCGGGTGGATGTGGAGCCGGCGTCCGTGGGGCGGACGGCGAGGCTCACCGTGCGGGGGCTTGCGGAGACCGGGGCGGAGGTCGACCGGTTCGTGGTCGCCCGGAAGGTGCGGGCCTAGGAGCGGTTGCGCTCACGGGGCTCTGCCCCGGACCCCGCGCCTCAATCGCCGGCGGGGCTTGATTGGTGCGGGTCACAGGCGCTTCAGGATCGCCGACTTCGCCGTCGTGAACTCCTCCTCCGTCAGGACACCGGCCTGGTGGAGGTCGCCCAGTTCGCGCAGGCGGCGCAGGAGGGCGTCGTGGTCGTCCTCCGCCGGGGGCTGCGGGGGAGGTGGGGTTTCTTCGAGGGCGGGGGGCGGGGTCGTGTGGGGGAGCCGGGCCTGGACCGCCGCCGCCACGAGGGCCATCAGCGGGTCCTTCTTGAAGCCCCAGAGTTCGATGGAGTTGGGGTCGTACTTGGGTGGCGCCTTCGTCGGTGACGAGCGGACCGTGAAGCGGAGGCAGCCGTTCTCCAGGCCGATCGCCGGCTGCCACTCGACCGCCGTGATGTCGGAGAGGGCCAGGACCCGGGTGCCGGCCGAGGACTTGGCCTCTTCCGTCTTCCAGTTCCACTCCAGGCGCACCCGCTCCCCGTCGAAGCTCGCCGTGCCGTCCCCGGCGGAGACGGACAGCGGCACGGCGGGGCCCGGCACGAGGTATGTGTCGCAGGGCGAGGTGGGGACCTCGTCGAGGAGCAGGGCGTTGCGGACCTCGTCGACGAAGTACTCGGCCACGCCGTAGCGGTCCGATTCGACGGTGAGCTGGTACGGATCCGCGCCCTCGGTCAGCTTGCCGCCGGTCGCATGGAGGAGGGGGTCCGCGCCGTCGCGCAGGCGCAGCCGCAGGCGGCCCGTCTTCTTGCCCTGTTCGAAGGAGGCCCCGGCGAGCGCCGTCAGCGGCACGGTCAGCTCGCCCAGTGCCTTGCGGAGCGGGCTCACGCCCTTGTCGCGCCCCGGCACGAGCCGCAGCGTGTCGCCGAGATACGTCCAGGTGCCGTCGCGCTGGATGATTTCCGCCATGCCGCCATTCTCGTACGGGAAAGGGGCTCGGGAGGACCGTCTCCCGAGCCCCTCCCCGGTCATGGGGTCAGGCGATGGGGTTGTCCAGGTCGCCGACCAGTTGCAGGGCGCCCGACGGGTCCGCCAGGTCGACCATCTGCTCGTTGTTGCGCAGTTGCAGGCGGTTGAGGGCGGACAGGGAGAAGTGCGGGGCGAACATGTCGAACCGCTCGAACTTCTCCGCCAGTTGGGGCATCGCCGCCTGGTAGTCGCGCACGCAGTCCGCGACCGCCGACCAGAACGTCTCCTCGTCCACGACGCCGTCCTCGACGAGGTTCGCCGCGAGGAAGCGGAAGAAGCAGTCGAAGACGTCCGTGAAGATGGAGAGCAGCTTCATGTCGTCGGGGACTTCGGCCTTGATGCGCTCGACCGCGGGCGGCAGGACCGCGTCCGGGTCCATCACCGCGATCTCCTCGGCGATGTCCTTGAAGATCGACCGCTTGACGACGCCCTGCTCGTCCAGGACCAGGATGACGTTCTCGCCGTGCGGCATGAACACCAGGTCGTAGGCGTAGAAGCTGTGCAGGAGCGGCGTGAGGTACGACTTCAGGTAGGGCTTCAGCCACTCGCGTGGGGTGAGGCCCGAGCGCTCGATCAGGGCGCCCGCGAAGGACTTGCCCTCGCGGTCCACGTGCAGGAGGGACGCCATCGTCGCCAGGCGTTCGCCCGCGCCGAGGGAGTCCACCGGGGACTCCCGCCACAGCGCGGCCAGCATCTTGCGGTACGGCGAGTAGCGGTCGGTGGCGGCCTCGTACTCCAGGTGCCGGTAGCCGACGGCGGCGCGCTCGCGGATGATCGTCAGGCCGGTGTCCTTGAGCACCTCGTCGTTCTCGATGAGGTGCGCGAGCCAGTCGTTGATCGCCGGCGTCGCCTCCATGTACGCCGCCGAAAGGCCGCGCATGAAGCCCATGTTGATGACCGAGAGGGCCGTCTTCACGTAGTGCTTGGTGGGGGCGCTCTTGTTGAAGAACGTGCGGATCGACTGCTGCGCCAGGTACTCGTCGTCGCCCTCGCCCAGGCACACCAGGTGCTGCTGGGCGATCTCGGCGGCGAACGTGACGGAGAGCTTGTTCCACCACTGCCACGGGTGGGCGGGGATGAGGAGGTAGTCGGCCGGGTCGAGACCCTGGTCGCGCAGGACCGTGTCGAAGCGCTCCAGGGTGGCGTCGCCCAGCTCGGCGCGCAGGAACGACTCGTACTCCAGGCCCACGCCCGCCGTGAAGGCGGCCCGCTCGCGGCTCGCCGCCAGCCAGATCAGCCGGACGGGGCTCGCGGTCTCGGGTGCGTACGAGAGGTACTCGTGGATGCCGAAGCCGAGGCGGCCGTTGTTCGCGACGAAGCAGGGGTGGCCCTCGGTCATGCCCGTCTCGATCGCCTGGAAGTCGCCGGAGGCGGCGAGTTCGGCGGAGGACAGGTAGGGCTTCGTCAGTTTGAAGCAGGTGCCGGAGAGCGTGGAGGAGATCTCCTCCAGGTAGACCGGGAGCGTCGAGTCGCTGAGGCCGAGGCTCTCCTTCAGCTCGATGAAGAACTGCAGCGCGTTCAACGGGAGTTCGGCGCCGTCGCGGTGGCGGGTGATCGAGTCGGCGGACACCTGCCAGTGGTCGAGACGCAGGCGGCGCGCGGTGAACTCGTAGCGGGTCAGGCCGTCGTCGCTGAGGACGGAGAACCGGTCGGGGCCCGTGGCGGCCTCGGGTATGAGGAGCCGCTCGTGGCTGAACTCGGCCAGGGCCTTGCGGATGAGGAGGCGGTTGGCCTCGGCCCAGCGCTCGGGGGAGAGGTGGGTGGCGGCGTCGGCGATGCTCATGCTCCGGTGGTCCTTCCCGTGGCCGCTTCGAACTGGGCGCGCGTGCAGAAGCTCAGCAGCGCCTTCTTCTCGGGCTTGTCGATCTCACGCTCGGGGACGAAGCCGACGGCCTCGTTCAGGGCGTGAACTGCCTTGTTCCCCACGTCGGGTTCGACGACGACGCGCCGCACCGAGGCGTCGGCGAAGAGGTGCTCCATCACCGCCGTGATCACGGCGCGCGTGAAGCCCGGGACGCGGACGTCGGAGGGCGCGGTGAGGAAGTGCATGCCGATGTCGCCGGGCTCGGGCTCGTACAGGCCGACGAGCTCGACGTACCGCGGGTCGTAGCGCTCCATCAGGAACGCCGGTTCGCCGTCGTGCAGGCCGAGGAAGGCGTCGTGGTGCTCGTGCGCCGCGATGGACATGTACTCGCGCTCGACGTCCTGGAGCTTCGCGTCCTGCATCAGCCAGAAGGCGGCCTTGGGGTCGGTGACCCAGCGGTGCAGCAGCTCGGCGTCGCCCTGCGGGTCGACGGGCCGGAGGGACAGTTTCCCGACGGCACTGTTCGTGGTGTGTGTGGTGCTCATGCTGCGAACTCCTGGAACGCGATGGTCTTCTCGACGGGGTAGTACTCGGTGCCGAGCAGCTCGCCGATGATGTAACTGTTGCGGTAGGCGCCCATGCCCAGGTCGGGGCTGGTGATCGAGTGGGTGTGCACGGACGCGTTCTGCACGAAGATGCCGCGCCCGGTCGTGTCGATCGCGTAGTTGCGGGCGACGTCGAAGCGGCCCTTGCCGTCCCAGCGGATGCGGTCCTTGACCGGCTCCAGGAAGGCGGGAGTGGCGTACTTGTAGCCGGTGGCGAGGATCAGGCCCTCGGTCTCCAGCTCGAACTCCTTGTCCTGCTCCTCCTGGTGCAGGCCGAGGGTGTACGTGCCGTTCTCGTAACCGGCCGTGCGCAGCGCCGAGTTGGTGAGCAGGCGCGTCGGCACGGGGCCGCTGAGGCCCTTCTGGTAGAGCAGGTCGAAGATGGCGTCGATCAACTCGCCGTCGATGCCCTTGAACAGGCCCTTCTGCCGCTCCTCCAGGGAGTAGCGGGTCTGCTCCGGCAGCTGGTGGAAGTAGTCGATGTAGTCCGGGGACGTCATCTCCAGCGTGAGCTTGGTGTACTCCAGCGGGAAGAAGCGCGGCGAGCGCGTCACCCAGTTCAGCCGGTAGCCGTGCACGTCGATCTCGCCGAGGAGGTCGTAGTAGATCTCCGCGGCGGACTGCCCTGAGCCGACCAGCGTGATCGACTTCTTCTTCTGGAGCTGCTCCTTGTGCTGCACGTAACGGGAGTTGTGGATGACCCCGTCACCCTCCAGGCCCTGGCACGCCTCGGGGACGTACGGCGGGGTGCCGGTGCCGAGGACGAGGCGCCGGGCCCGATGGGTCTCGTCCTTGTCCGTGTGCACGAGGTACAGCTCGGCCGCCTCGTCGTAGCGCACCTCGGTGACGGTCGTCGAGAAGCGGATCGACGACAGCTTGGCGGCCGCCCACTTGCAGTAGTCGTTGTACTCGACGCGCAGCGGATAGAAGTTCTCGCGGATGTAGAACGAGTACAACCGCCCCGATTCCTTCAGGTAGTTGAGGAAGGAGTACGCGGACGTGGGGTCGGCGAGCGTCACCAGGTCCGACATGAACGGGGTCTGGAGGTGGGCGCCGTCGAGGAACATCCCCGAGTGCCACTCGAAGTCCGGCTTGGACTCGATGAACAGCCCGTTCAGCTCGTCGATCGGCTCGGTGAGCGCGGCGAGGCCGAGGTTGAAGGGGCCGAGTCCGATCCCGATGAAATCGTAGACGTGCTTCTTCGTCGTCTCAGGATGCGCGGTCAAGGGTGTCTCCCAGGTACTGCTCGGCGTGGCCGGCGATGAGGTCGAGGACGGCCGAGATGTCGTCGAGCGTCGTCTCGGGGTTGAGCAGGGTGAACTTCAAGTACTGGCGCTCGCCCACCTTGGTGCCCGCGACGACGGCGTCACCGGAGGCGAACAGGGCTTTGCGGGCGTACATGTTGGCGCGGTCGATCTCCGCCGGGTCGGTGGCGTCGGCCGGGATGTAGCGGTAGACGAGCGTGGACAGGCTCGGCTCCACGACCACGTCGAAGCGCGGGTCGGAGGCGAGCAGCTGCCAGCCCTCGTACGCCAGGTCGCACACCTCGTCGAAGAGGCCGCCGATGCCCTTCGCGCCCATCACGCGCAGCGTCAGCCACAGCTTGAGCGCGTCGAAGCGGCGCGTGGTCTGGAGGGACTTGTCGACCTGGTTGGGGATCCGCTCGGCGACCGTGCGGCGCGGGTTGAGGTACTCCGCGTGGTACGTGGCGTGCCGCAGGGTGGCTCCGTCGCGGACCAGGATCGCGCTCGAACTCACCGGCTGGAAGAAGGACTTGTGGTAGTCGACGGTGACCGAGTCGGCGCGCTCGATGCCGTCGATACGGTCGCGGTTCTTGTTCGACACGAGCAGCCCGCAGCCGTACGCGGCGTCGACGTGCATCCATGTGCCGTACTGGGCGCACAGCTCGGCGATCTGGGGCAGCGGGTCGATGGAGCCGAAGTCGGTCGTGCCCGCGGTCGCGACGACGGCCATGGGGACGAGGCCGTTCTCGCGGCAGCGCTCCAGCTCGGCGGCGAGGGCCACGGTCTGCATGCGCTTCTCGCGGTCGACCGGGACGGAGACGACCGCTTCCGGGCCGAGGCCGAGCAGCGTCGCGGACTTCTTGACGCTGAAGTGGCTGACCTCGGAGGCGAAGACGCGGAGTTTGGACAGGTCCTGCGACTTGGCCTCCTCCCGGGCGAGCAGCAGCGCCTGCAGGTTGGACTGCGAGCCGCCGGAGGTGAACACGCCGTCGGCCGCCGGGCCGAGGCCGATCCGTCCGGTGGTCCAGTCGATGAGCTTGCGCTCGATGAGCGTGCCGCCGGCGGACTGGTCCCAGGTGTCGAGCGAGGAGTTGACCGCGGCGAGGATCGCCTCGCCGAGCACGGCCGGGATGACGACCGGGCAGTTGAGGTGGGCGAGGTAGCGGGGGTGGTGGAAGTAGACGGCGTCGCGGAGGTAGACGTCCTCCAGCTCGTCCAGGGCGGCGATGGTGTCCTGGAGCGGCTCGTCCAGATCGACGGCGTCGACGGTGGGGGCGAGAGCGTCTGGGGTGACGCCGGTGAACGGCCTTGTGGTGGTGGCGAGTTTGGCCGCCACCCGCTCGACTCCCTCGGTCACGGAGTTGCGGTACAGCTCCGCTGTGGTGTCGTTGAGCAGGTGCGAGCGCATGAACGGTTCCTCCGGGTGGGGTGGGGTGGTTCCCGGGTGGGGCAGGAAAAAGGGCGGGGTCGCGAACCCTTTGATTAGGTTAGCCTAACCTAACTTTGGCTCGCGACCCCGCCCCCTGTTCTGTTGTCGTTCAAGCCCCGCCGGCGTTTGAGGCGCGGGGTCCGGGCGGAGCCCCGTGGCGTTACGCCGCCCGCAGCGCGTCCTCGCTCATGCCGCGCCGCCAGTACCCGACAAAGGTGACCGCCCGCTTGTCGTAGCCGCGCTCACGCACCAGATGCCGCCGCAGCTCCTTCATCGCCCCGGACTCACCGGACAGCCAGGCGTACGGACTTGTGGCTTCGGGAAGCCGCGCACCGCGCACGGCGTCGACGGCCGAGGGGGCACCCTCGTCACGGACCAGCCAGGTCACATCCACATCCGCGAGCGTGATGATCGGCTGGATGTCCGCGCGGTGCGGAACCTCCAAGTACACGTGCGCGGAGACGTGTTCGGGCAGCCAGGCCAGCACGCCGAGCGCGGCGGGGAGAGCCGTCTCGTCGCCCCACATGAGGATGTGGTCGAAGTCGTCCTGGGGCCGGCAGCGCACCGCGGCGTTGTCGGAAACGGCCGGACCGAGCACGACGGCACGGTCACCGGGGGCCGCGGCGCGGGCCCAGCGGCAGGCGGGGCCCGAGGTCGACGGGTCGTCGTCGTGCAGCACGAAGTCGATGTCGACTTCCTCCGCGGGGAAGCGGCGCTGGCCGCTCAGCGTGTACGAGCGCATGATCGCGCGTTCGCCGTCCGGGATCGCCCGGTACGCCGCGTGCCAGGCGCGGCCGTCCTCGCCGGGCACGACGGGCGGCATGACCGGCGCGACCTGGCCCGGGTGCGGCAGGAAGAGGGAGAGGGACTGGTCCCGGCCGCCGCCGTGGAAGTCGGCGAGGTCGGGCCCGGTGAAGGTGACCCTGAGGAGCGACGGACCGAGCCGCCGGGTGCGGACCACTTGCAGATCGAAGAATCGGAAAGGGGCGACAGCGGGGGCTTCGGTCGTCGTCGTCATGGGATCAGGACACCTTCTTCGCCGTCTCGATGGCCTTCGCGAGGTTCTCCAGCATGGGAGCGCACTTGTCGTAGGAGAGGATCGGTTCGGGGGAGCGGGCGATGACCTGGCCCGCCTTGACCGCCGGCAGCTTCTTCCAGGTCGGCTCGTCGATGTCGGCGGGCTGAATCGCCTGGGCGCGGTCGTCCATCATGATGATGTCGGCCTTGTGCTTGTTGACGTTCTCCCAGCTCAGGTTCTCGAACCAGCCGCCGGACGCCTTCTTCGCGCCCTCCGAGGGCTCCACGAAGTTCACGCCGAGCGCCTTGAAGTACTCCAGGTCGATGGAGAGGTTCGTGCCCGAGACGTAGAAGATGTCGGGGCTCGCGCTGCCCGCGAGGACCTTGATGTCGGGGTGGGCCTTGGCCGCCTTGCGCAGGCGGGCCGCGGCGTCCTCGAAGCGCTTCTTGGCCTTGACGACCTTGTCGGCCTTCAGGTCGGCGCCGAGCGACTCGGCCAGCTTGTAGACGTGCTCGAGCGGCGTCGTGAGCTGGCGGTCGTAGACGGAGATGCCGACGCTCGGGGCGAGCTTGGCGACCTTCTTGGCGGACTCCTCGGGGACGTACCAGAGGGTGCCCGCGCCGTCGAAGATCGTGGTGATCAGCACCTCGGGGGCGAGCCCCGCGTACTTCTCGATGTTGAACTGGCCCCACTCGTTGCCGATGACCGTGACCTTGTCGACGGGCATGTCGCCGGCCTGGACGTCGGGCTTGCCGCCCTTCGTGGTCGTCGGGCCGAAGACGCCCTTGACCTGGATGCCGTAGTCGTAGAGGGCGGCGCCCATGCCGGTGAAGGCGACGATGTTCGTCGGCACCTTGTCCAGCTTCACGGTCTTGCCGCGGTCGTCCTTGTACGACCAGGGGCCGGACTTCTTGGCGGCGCCCGCCGAGCTCGAACCCCCGTCTTTGGAGCCACCGTCGCCGCAGGCGGCGAGCGCGGCTCCGAGGCCGATGGCGCCGGTCGCGGCGAGGATGCCGCGGCGGGTGGGGCGGGACAGGGCGTTGGGCATGGCGGGCAACCTTTGGACGTGCCGGAGGGGTGACCGGGCGGGTGTGGAACTCAGGGTAGGTTAACCTAAGTTCCCGGCATGTCCAGGGGGCGGGGCAATCAAGCCCCGCCGGCGCTTGAGGTGCGGAACATCAAGCCCCTGCGGCGATTGAGCAGCGGGGTATGGGGCAGAGCCCCAATCTTTTGAGCACCCGGGGCCGTGACCCGGACACGGGGGTCCGCCCCGGACCCCGCTCCTCAATCGCCGGAGGGGCTTGAAATAACTCAATCGCCGCAGGGGCTTAAATGGCCGCACCGGCGCTAGATGGCCGCACCGGCGCTAGCTGGTCAGGCCCAGCTCCCGCGCGATGAGCATCCGCTGCACCTCACTCGTCCCCTCCCCGATCTCCAGGATCTTGGAGTCCCGCCACATCCGGGCGACCGGGTACTCGTTCATGAAGCCATACCCACCGTGGATCTGCGTCGCCTCCCGCGCGTTGTCCACCGCGACCGTCGACGAGTACAGCTTCGCGAGTGCCGCCTCCTTCTTGAACGGCTCCCCGCAGACCAGCCGCGACGCCGCGTCCCGCCACGCGAGCCGCGCCGTGTGCGCCTTCATCTCCATGTCGGCGATCTTGAACTGGATCGCCTGGTAGCCACCGATGGCGCGCCCGAAGGCGCGGCGCTCCTTGGCGTACTTCACCGACTCGTCGACGCAGCCCTGCGCGAGCCCGGTGGCAAGCGCCGAGATCGCGACGCGCCCCTCGTCGAGGATCCGCAGGAACTGGGCGAAGCCCCTGCCCTCCGTGCCGAGCAGGTTCGCGGCCGGCACCCGTACGTCGTCGAAGTGCAGCTCACGCGTGTCCGACGCGTTCCACCCCACCTTCGAGTACGGCGCCGCCACCGTGAAGCCCGGCGTCCCGGACGGCACGATGATCGAGGAGATCGCCGGGCGTCCTTCCGCCGTGCGGTCGGTCACCGCCGTCACCGTCACCAGGCCCGTGATGTCCGTGCCCGAGTTGGTGATGAAGCACTTCGTGCCGTTGATGACCCAGTCACCGGTCTCCTCGTCCCGCACGGCCGTCGTGCGGGTGCCGCCCGCGTCCGAGCCCGCCTCGGGTTCCGTGAGCCCGAACGCGCCGAGGACCTCGCCCGCGCACAGCTTCGGAAGCCACTCCCGCTTCTGCTCCTCCGTACCGAAGAGGTGGATCGGCATGGCGCCGAGCGAGACCCCGGCCTCCAGGGTGATGGCCACCGAGGAGTCGACGCGCGCCAGCTCCTCCAGGGCGATGCCGAGCGCCAGATAGTCGCCGCCCATGCCGCCGTACTCCTCCGGGAACGGCAGCCCGAACAGGCCCATGCGGCCCATCTCGCGCACGATCTCGTACGGGAACTCGTGCCGCTCGTAGAGGTCGCCGATCTTCGGGGCGACGACCTCGTGCGCGAACTCCTCGACGGTGCGGCGGAGTTCCTCGTGCTCGGGGGAGAGGTGGTGATCCATGGCTGCCTCACTGCTCCTGGTCGGCATCGGCGTCGGCCTCGGGTGCGAGGGCACGAACGGTGCGGGACGGGCTGGGTCGGCCCAGGTGTCCGGCCATCCACCTGCTGGTGTCGGTGAGACGGCCGAGGTCGACCCCGGTCTCGATGCCGAGTCCGCGCAGCATCCAGACGAGGTCCTCGGTGGCGAGGTTGCCGGTGGCGCTCTTCGCGTACGGGCAGCCGCCGAGGCCGCCAGCGGAGGCGTCCACCGTCGTCACGCCGTGCTGCAGCGCCGCCAGGGTGTTGGCGAGCGCCTGTCCGTACGTGTCGTGGAAGTGCACGCCGATACGATCTGTCGGCACGCCCTCCTCGTTCAGCTCCGCGAGCAGCGTCTGTACGTGTCCGGGGGTGGCCACGCCGATGGTGTCGCCGAGGCTCAGCTCGTCGCAGCCCATGTCCATCAGGGACTTGGCGACGGAGACGACCTGATGGACGGGGACCGGGCCCTCCCACGGGTCGCCGAAGCACATGGAGAGGTAGCCGCGGACGTGCGCCCGGTGCTCCTTGGCCTGCGTCACCACTGGTTCGAACATCGCCAGGGACTCCGCCACCGTCCGGTTCAGGTTGGCCTTGGCGAAGGACTCCGTGGCGCTGGCGAACACGGCGACGCGGTGCGCGCCAAGGGCCAGGGCCCGGTCCAGGCCGCGCGCGTTCGGCACGAGGACGGGGAGGTGGATGCCGGTCCCGAGGTCCTGGAGCAGCGGGAACAGGTCCTCCGCGTCCGCGAGTTGGGGAACCCACTTGGGGTGCACGAAGCTCGTGGCCTCGATGGTGGTGAGGCCGGCCTGCGCCAGACGGTGGATGAACTCCGCCTTCACCTCGGTGGGCACGGCCCGCTTCTCGTTCTGCAGCCCGTCGCGCGCCCCCACCTCGTGGATCCGGACGCGGGCCGGGAGGTCCTGGGTGGGGACGACCATGGGGAGCGGGGGCGTGGTGGTCATCGCGTGGCCTCCTCGCCGGCACCGGCACCGGCGGTGTCCGAGGTGGCCGCGTCTGTGTCCGCCGCGTCCGTGTCCGCCGGGTCGACGACCGCAAGTACCTGGTCCATCGCCACCGTCGTCCCGGGCGACACGTCCAGCTCGCTCACCGTGCCCGCGTGCGGGGACGTGATCACGTGTTCCATCTTCATCGCCTCCACCACCAACAGGCTCTGACCCGCCGCTACTTGGTCGCCCACCGCCACCTTCACCACGGTCACCGTGCCGGGCATCGGCGCCGTCAGGGACCCCGCGCCGCCGGCCCCCGCCCCGGTCAGGTTCGCCGCCACCGGGTCGTGGTCCTGCACGTGCCAGGCGTCGCCGTCGCGCGCCAGCCAGTCGCCCGCGGTCGCGGTGAGGCGGGCGGGCGTGGTCGGCGCGCCGTCGACCAGGACCTCGGCGCCGCGCACCCGGACCTCGACCGGGTCGTGGCCCGCGACCCTCAAGGGGTGCACGGTCCACGCCGGTTCGCCGCCGAGCCGCCAGCCGGTGGGCCGGTCGAACGGGTCCGTCCAGCCCTCGCTCGCGGCCGGGGCCAGCCGCTCCTGGCGCAGCGCGCCCGCCGCCGCGTAGATCTCCGCCGGAACCTCCGCGTCGACCAGCTCGTCCGTCGCGCGCTCCACCAGGCCCGTGTCCAACTCGCCCGCCACGACGTCGGGATGGGCGAGGAGGCGCCGCAGGTAGCCGGCGTTCGTCGGCACGCCGAGCGTCACCGTGCGGCCGAGCGCGGCCCGCAGCCTGCGCAGTGCCGTGTCCCGGTCGGGGCCGTACGCGATGATCTTCGCGAGCATCGGGTCGTAGAGGGACGACACCTCCGTGCCCTCGGTGAGGCCGGAGTCGACCCGTACGCCTTCACCTTCGGGCTCGCTCAGCGCCAGAACCGTGCCGCCGGAGGGGAGGAAGCCGCGGGACGGGTCCTCCGCGCACAACCTCGCCTCCACCGCGTGGCCCGAGAGCGTGATGTCGTCCTGCCCGAACGGGAGTTGCGCGCCCGCCGCCACCCGCACCTGCCACTCCACCAGGTCGACGCCGGTGACCAGCTCGGTCACCGGGTGCTCGACCTGGAGGCGGGTGTTCATCTCCATGAAGCAGTACGACGCCGGGTCATCGCCCGGCACGATGAACTCCACCGTGCCCGCGCCCCGGTAGCCGCAGGAGCGCGCCGCCTCCACGGCCGCCGCGCCCATCGCCGCGCGCGTGGCCTCGTCGAGCAGCACGGAGGGCGCCTCCTCGACGATCTTCTGGTGGCGGCGCTGGAGGGAGCACTCGCGCTCGCCCAGGTGCACCACGTTCCCGTGGCCGTCCGCCAGGACCTGGATCTCGATGTGGCGCGGCCGGTCGATCCAGCGCTCCACGAGGAGCGTGTCGTCCCCGAAGGAGGCCCGCGCCTCGCGCCGGGCGGCCGCGATCTCCTCCTCCAGGGTGGCCAGATCGCGGACGAGCCGCATGCCCTTGCCGCCGCCGCCCGCGCTCGGCTTGAGGAGGACGGGTGCACCCAACTTCCGTGCTGCTTCGGCGAGTTCCGGGTCCCGGCCGCCGGGCACCACCGGCACCCCGGCCGTGCTCACCGTCTCCTTGGCGCGGATCTTGTCGCCCATCAGCGCGATCGCCTCCGCGGGCGGGCCGATGAAGACGAGTCCCGCCTCCTCGCAGGCCCGCGCGAACCCCGCGTTCTCCGCAAGGAACCCGTAGCCGGGATGCACCGCCTGCGCGCCGGTCGCCGCCGCGGCCTCGATCAGCCGCTCCGCCACCAGATAACTCTCGGTGGCCGCCGGCGGGCCGATCCGTACCGCCTCGTCCGCCTCGCGCACATGCCGTGCGTCCGCGTCGGCGTCGCTGTACACGGCCACCGAGCGGATGCCGAGCGCCCGCAGCGTACGGATGACGCGCACCGCGATCTCGCCCCGGTTGGCCACAAGTACCGTCTCGAACACGTCTGGTCCGCCCCTCACATCCGGAAGACGCCGAAGCCGGCGGACTTCTCCGGCAGCGGCGCGTTGGCACACGCGGTCAGGGCCAGGCCGAGGACCTGGCGGGTCTCCATCGGGTCGATCACGCCGTCGTCCCAGAGCCGGGCCGTCGCGTAGTAGGCGTTCCCCTGCGACTCGTACTGGGCACGGATCGGCGCCTTGAAGGCGTCCTCCTCCTCGGCGGGCCACTGCTCGCCGCGCGCCTCCAACTGGTCGCGCTTGACGGTCGCGAGCACCGATGCGGCCTGCTCGCCGCCCATCACGGAGATCTTCGCTCCGGGCCACATCCACAGGAAGCGGGGGCTGTAGGCCCGGCCGCACATCGAGTAGTTGCCCGCGCCGTACGAGCCGCCGATCACCACGGTCAGCTTCGGCACGCGCGTGCAGGCCACCGCCGTGACCATCTTGGCGCCGTGCTTGGCGATACCGCCCGCCTCGTAGTCCTTGCCGACCATGAAGCCCGAGATGTTCTGGAGGAACAGCAGCGGGATGCCGCGCTGGTCGCACAGCTCGATGAAGTGGGCGCCCTTCTGGGCGGATTCGGCGAACAGGATCCCGTTGTTCGCGACGATGCCGACCGGGTGCCCGTGGATCCGCGCGAACCCGGTGATCAGCGTCTGCCCGTACTCGGCCTTGAACTCCGCGAACTGCGAACCGTCGACCACGCGCGCGATGACCTCGCGTACGTCGTACGGAGTCCGCGAGTCGACCGGCACCGCCCCGTAGAGCCCCGCCGGGTCCACCTTCGGCTCGATCGCCGCCTTCACCGACCACGGCAGCGGGCCGCGCTCCGGCAGCGTGGAGACGATCGTGCGGACGATCCGCAGCGCGTGCGCGTCGTCCTCCGCCAGATGGTCCGTCACGCCCGACACCCGCGAGTGCACCTCGCCGCCGCCCAGCTCCTCGGCCGTCACCACCTCGCCCGTGGCCGCCTTCACCAGCGGCGGGCCGCCCAGGAAGATCGTGCCCTGGTTGCGGACGATCACCGCCTCGTCGCTCATCGCCGGGACGTACGCCCCGCCCGCCGTGCACGAACCGAGGACCGCCGCGATCTGCGGGATGCCCGCGCCCGACATCCGCGCCTGGTTGTAGAAGATTCGCCCGAAGTGCTCGCGGTCCGGGAACACGTCGTCCTGCATGGGCAGGAACGCGCCGCCGGAGTCCACCAGGTAGATGCAGGGGAGCCGGTTCTCCAGGGCCACCTCCTGCGCGCGCAGGTGCTTCTTCACCGTCATCGGGTAGTACGTGCCGCCCTTGACCGTCGCGTCATTGGCGACGATCACGCACTCGCGGCCGCCGACCCGGCCGATCCCGGCGATCACACCCGCGGCCGGCGCCTGCCCCTCGTACATCCCGTCCGCCGCCAGCGGGGCCAGCTCCAGGAACGGGGAGCCGGGGTCGAGCAGCGTGTCCACCCGGTCGCGCGGCAGCAGCTTGCCGCGCGCCGTGTGCCGGGCCCGCGCCTTCTCGCCGCCGCCGAGCCGGGCCGCGGCGAGCTTGGCGCGCAGCTCCTCGCCGAGCGCCCGGTGCGCCGCCTCATTGGCCCGCCAGGCCTCCGAAGCCGGCTCCGCCGCGCTCGTCAGCTCCGGTGCTTCCTGCATCCCGCGGCCCCTCATGTTTGTTAATGAGCGTTAACCGATTTCCATCAGGTTAACGCTCGCTAACGTCCCTGTCTAGAATTGCTTCATGGCCACGAGAACCGACGCCCCCACCCGCCGCGAGCAGATCCTCAGAGAGGCCGCGCGGCTCTTCGCCGAGCGCGGTTTCCACGGTGTGGGCGTGGACGAGATAGGGGCGGCGGTCGGCATCAGCGGCCCCGGCCTGTACCGGCACTTCGCCGGCAAGGACGCGATGCTCGCCGAGCTGCTCGTCGGGATCAGCGGGCAGCTGCTCACCGGCGGCAAGCGGCGGGTCGCCGAGGCGGAGCACGGCCCCGAGGCGCTGCTCGACTCGCTCATCGAGGGGCACATCGACTTCGCGCTCGACGACCGCGACCTGATCACGCTGCACGACCGGGAGCTCGACCGGCTGCGCGACAGCGACCGCAAGCTGGTGCGGCAGTTGCAGCGCCAGTACGTGGAGTTGTGGGTGGAGGCGGTGCGGAAGGTCTACTCCGAGCTGGTGGAGGCGCACGCGCGCGTAGCCGTGCACGCGGTCTTCGGGCTGCTGAACTCGACGCCGCACCTGAGCCGCCCGAGCTCGCTGCCCGGCCGGACGGCTACCGCGCGGATGCTGCACAAGCTGGCGCGTGGCGCGTTCGCGGCGGCTGGCGCAGAGTGAGGCCGGTGGGGTCGCAGGGTGAGGCCGGTGGCTGCCGCGGAGTGACCTGTATCTCTGGACGCTCCTTGCGACTCGCGGGTAACCTGCCCCTGAGCAAGCGCTTAGTCGCTTGGTTGCCGTCCGCACACTCGTCGTAGAGGGAGAGTTCTCCGTGCGCCGTACCGTTTTTGATGAGGACCACGAGGCGTTCCGGGAGACCCTGCGCGCCTTCATCGAGGCCGAGGTCGTCCCCCACTACGACGAGTGGTTCCAGCAGGGCATCGTGCCGCGCGAGCTCTACACCAAGCTGGCCGACCTGGGTCTGTTCGGCATCAACGTGCCCGAGGAGTTCGGCGGCGCGGGCCTGGACACCCACAAGTTCGAGGCCATCCAGAACGAGGAGTGCGCCCGCGCGGGCGTCTCGTTCGGTGGCTCCGGCGTGCACGTCCTCCTCGCCCTGCCGTACATCAAGATGCTCGCCACCGACGAGCAGAAGAAGCGCTACCTGGAGAAGTTCGTCACCGCCGAGGAGATGTGGGCCCTCGCGATGACCGAGCCGGGCACCGGCTCCGACCTGGCCGGCATGAAGACCACGGCCAAGCTCTCCGACGACGGCACGCACTACGTGCTCAACGGCTCGAAGACCTTCATCACCGGCGGCGTGCACGCCGACCGCGTCATCGTCTGCGCCCGCACCGACGCGGCGACCGCCGAGGACCGCCGCCACGGCATCTCGCTGTTCGCCGTCGACACGAAGTCCGAGGGCTACTCGATCGGCCGCAAGCTCGACAAGCTCGGCCTGCGCACCTCCGACACCGCAGAGCTGGCGTTCGTCGACGTGAAGGTCCCCGTCGAGGACCTCCTCGGCGAGGAGAACAAGGGCTTCTACTACCTCGGCAAGAACCTCCCCTCCGAGCGCTGGGGCATCGCCTACGGCGCGTACGCGCAGGCCAAGGCCGCGGTCCGGTTCGCCAAGGAGTACGTCCAGGACCGCACCGTCTTCGGCAAGACCGTGGCGTCGTTCCAGAACACCAAGTTCGAACTGGCCGCCTGCCAGGCCGAGGTGGACGCCGCCGAGGCCGTCGCCGACCGCGCGCTCGAGGCGCTCGACGCCGGTGAGCTGAGCGCCGCGGAGGCCGCCTCCGCGAAGCTGTTCTGCACCGAGGTCGCGCACCGCGTCATCGACCGCTGCCTCCAGCTGCACGGCGGCTACGGGTTCATGAACGAGTACCCGATCGCCCGCCTGTACGCGGACAACCGCGTGAACCGCATCTACGGCGGCACCAGCGAGATCATGAAGTCGATCATCGCGAAGAACATGGGGCTGTAACCCGGCGAGAATCTTCGCTCGGTACAACTGATCCCATGCACCACGCACTCGAATCCCTCCTCGATCTGCTCGACCTCGAGCAGATCGAGGAGGACATCTTCCGCGGCCAGTCCCGGTCCTCCGTCGTCCCGCGCGTCTTCGGCGGGCAGGTGGCGGCCCAGGCGCTGGTCGCGGCCGGTCGCACCGTCCCCGCCGACCGGCACGCGCACTCGCTCCACGCCTACTTCCTCGTCGCGGGGGACCCCGGCGCGCCCATCGTCTACACCGTCGACCGGATCCGCGACGGCCGCTCCTTCACCACGCGCCGCGTCGTCGCCGTCCAGCACGGGCAGCCGATCTTCCACCTCTCCGCGTCCTTCCAGACGTACGAGGAAGGTCTCGAACACCAGGCGGACATGCCGCCCGCGCCCGACCCGGAGTCGCTGCCGACCGCGGAGGAGATGCTCCCGCGCTACGTCGACGGAGTGCTGTCACCCGACGTCGTACAGCGCCTGCTGGAAGCCCGTGAGGCCGTCGACCTGCGGTACGTGGACGCGCCGCCGTTCGCCTTCGTCGGCGATCCGCAGCCCCCGCGGTCCCAGGTCTGGTTCCGCGCGCGCGACAAGCTCGCGGACGACCCGCTGCTGCACGTGTGCCTCGCGACGTACGTCTCCGACATGACGCTCCTCGACTCCGTACTGCTCGCCCACGGGCGGGGCGGCTGGGCCGTCGGCGATGTCGTGGGCGCGTCCCTGGACCACGCGATGTGGTTCCACCGGCCGTTCCGGGCCGACGAATGGCTGCTGTACGACCAGGAGTCGCCGTCCACGTCCGGCGGGCGCGGGCTCGGGCAGGCCCGGATCTACACGCAGGACGGGCGGCTCGCGATCACCGTCATCCAGGAGGGCGTGGTGCGGGTTCCACGCTGAGTGGCATTCGCGATTCCCGCTGATCGGACATAACGTCCCGTACATGGATGTACGGGTGGACGATGGTGCGAGCGGCAAGAAAGAAGCGGGCGGGGAGAGCGTCTTCACGGTGCTCGTCGCCGCGGCGGCCAACCTGGGCATCGCCCTCGCGAAGGCCGTCGCCGGCGTCATCAGCGGCTCCAGCGCGATGCTCTCCGAGGCCGCGCACTCCTTCGCCGACACCGTCACGGAACTGCTGCTGCTCACCTCCCTGAAGCGCAGCGACAAGCCCGCCGACGAGGAGCATCCGCTCGGCTACGGAGGCGAGCGGTACGTGTGGGCGCTGCTCGCGGCCGTCGCCACGTTCGTCGGCGGCGCCGTCTTCTCCCTGTACGACGGGATCCACACGCTCGTCGCGGGCGAGGAGCTGGGCGATCCCCTCGTGTCGTACGTGGTGCTGGCCGTGGCGTTCGTCCTCGAAGGGTTCTCGCTGCGCACCGCGGTCAGGCAGGCGCGGGGCGAGGCGGCCCGGATCCGGGTGCCCTTCGGTATGTATCTGCGGCACACGCCCGACACGGCGGTGAAGGCGGTCGTCCTGGAGGACAGTGCGGCGCTGGCCGGTCTGTTGTTCGCGGCCGGTGGGCTGCTCGGCGGCCAGCTCACGGGGTCGGGGGTGTGGGACGGGGTGGCGTCCCTGTGCATCGGTGTGCTGTTGCTGGGGGTGGCGTGGGTGCTCGGGCGCTCCAACGCGGAGCTGTTGGTGGGGCGGCCGTTGCCGAAGCCCTTCCGGGACGAGATCCGGGAGATCGTGCTCGGGGTCGCGCACGTCGAGGCCGTGCTTGAGCTGACGACGCTTGTGCAGGGGCCGCGGGAGGCGCTCGTCGCGGCGAAGGTCGACTTCCGGGATGCGTCCACCGCGGCGCAGATCGAGTGGGCGTGTGAGGACGCGGCGCGGCGGATTCGGGAGCGGTTTCCTGCGGTGCGGCGAGTGTTTTTGGACCCGACCCCGGGGTTCGCGGCCCGCCGCACGGAGGGGCTCAATCCGTGGTGATTTCCCTTCCCCCTACAGGGGGGCGATCCATTCAAGCTCTGCGGCGGTCGAGCATTTCAAGCCCCTGCGGCGATTGAGCAGCGGGGTCCGGGGCAGAGCCCCGAGGCGTCGGAACGGCCGGCCTCACGCCGCCCGGATCGCCTGGTCC